>CAJTTT010000033.1 GCA_910579285.1 uncultured Lachnospiraceae bacterium
GAAGGTATCTGATGCAGATAAGGCTATACTTTTGAAGAAACTATGAGTAGTGAAATAATAGAAAATTTCTTGATTGGATTGTTATAAAAATGATGTTTTAGCAGGGAGTGTTCTGAATGGAATACTCCTTGTTTTAAGTTATAAAGGGTATAATGGATAAAAGGTATTGTTATAAGTTAAAAACAAGGTTAAAATTGAAATTGTATTATAGAATTTGATAGAGAAGTTTGTTGATACTTTTTGCATATGTTCGTGATAGTGGAAACGGGAAAAGGGAAAGGGTGGTAGTAGATATGGCAGATATAAATATTATTCGTATAGAGTCTAAGCTGGAGTCAATGTTTGAAGGTAAAATAGATACTAGTGATTTAGATGGGAAAAAAACGGCTGATGAGATAAAAAGGTATTTCTTTCCAGAGCATTAGCAGCAATAGCCATAATGTATGTCTATAAAAATCAGTGAACGAAAGACTTGATTATTTCAATTACTTGTGCTAGCATGTAACCGTTGAACAAATAAACCATTCATCCAGAAAGAAAAGGAGGGCTTACCATGCAGAAAAATACATCAATCCAGAACAGAATAATGCAACTGACAATCAAAGGTATGTCACTCCGTACGTCTTACAGATAGGCCTATTTTATTATGCCAATAGAAAGTTTTGATATCAATTTTTAGAAATTTTCCATTGGATACAGACCGCATAGAGAAGAATTGTGACATAGCACCTTTGGGGTGCTTTTTTTGCGCCCATTTTTAAGAAGAGGAAAAATGAAATTATGAAAACAGTAAAAGGCATTTACGCCGAAGCGAAGATTTTTACAGATGATGTAGAAGACTACGCTCTGGCACAGGTAAAAATGATATGTGATAACGAAACCGCAGACGGCAGTACGATCTGCATGATGCCGGACATCCATCCAGGCAGGATCGCGCCGATCGGACTTTCCATGACCATTGCGGATAAGGTGATTCCGCAGCTTTTAGGTGTGGATATCGGCTGTGGCATGACCTGTGTAAAACTGAATAAGAGTAACGCGGAGTTCCAGAAGCTAGACAGGGTGATCCGGGAAAATATACCCTCTGGTTTCAATATTCGCAAAGAACCCCATCACATGGCGGAGGATTTTTCTTATGAAGGACTCCACTGTCTTTGCCATATCAACAGGCAGAAAGCAGACAGGAGTCTTGGCACGCTTGGCGGCGGCAATCATTTCATAGAACTTGATAAAGGGGATGATGGCAGTCTGTATCTTGTTGTGCATACAGGGAGCAGGCATTTAGGAGAGGAAGCGGCGGAGTATTACACGAAACTTGCCGATACTTGCTTAAAAGAGCAGGGAAGAGAAGTTCCTTATTACATGAGCTATCTGGAAGGAGAGAATAAAGCGGCCTATCTGGAAGATGTGCAGATTATCCAGCGATACGCCGAGTGGAACAGACAGATTATTGTCAGAGAGATTCTGAAAGGCATGAAATGGAAAGCGGCAGAGCAGTTTTCTGTGCCGCACAACTATCTGGATGATTCCGGCATACTCCGCAAAGGCACTATCTCCGCGAAAAAGGGAGAACCAGTAGTCATTCCGGCAAATATGCGGGACGGGATCATCTTAGGCATTGGAAAAGGCAATGCAGCATGGAATTATTCTGCGCCGCATGGCTCCGGCAGAAAGCTAAAGCGCGAAGATGTAAAGAATCAGTATACGGTATCGGAATTTAAAAAGGAAATGAAAGGCATTTACAGCAGTTGTGTCAGTGTCGACACTTTGGACGAAGCGCCTTTTGCATATCGTCCCATAACGGAGATCACAGAGCAGATCAAAGATACCGTAGATGTAACTGAGATATTGAAACCTGTCTATAATTTCAAGGCAGGGAGCAGAAAGTAGAGGAGACAGAAATTTATGATAGTACAGATCAGTGCAGGACAGGGGCCGTCCGAGTGTCAGCTCGCGGTGGCAAAGCTGTTTGCGGCATTAAAAAGAGAATATGAGGATTTAGAAGTGATATCCGAGACAAAGGGGTATGAGAAAGGCTGCTTAGATTCCATCCGCTTTCGGACGGCGCAGGATCTGAGCAGTCTTGAGGGGACGGTGTTGTGGATATGTAAAAGTCCCTTCCGTCCGAATCACAAGAGGAAGAACTGGTATGTGGATGTGAGCATCATCCCGGAGCAGGGAGAGATCGCGTCCGGGAAAGAATACCGTATTGAAAAGTTCCACTGTGGAGGGAAAGGCGGTCAGAATGTAAACAAGGTGGAAACAGGTGTGCGGATTATCCATATGCCGACAGGACTTGTGGCGCAGTCCACCGAAGAGAGGAGCCAGTTCTTAAATAAGCAGCGAGCAATGGAGAAGCTGCAGGAGAAACTTGCGGATCTGAAAAAGGAGCAGGAAGCGAAACAGGTAAATGCCGCATGGCGGGAGCATAACCGCATTGTCAGGGGAAACCCGGTGCGGACTTATGAAGGAGAGGGATTTGTACTAAAAAAATAGCAGCTATAAAAAATAAGAAATAATTAGCACTCACCTCTTGACAGTGCTAACAATAAGTTGTATTGTGATAGTGTAAGTAGAACAGATTTAAATCATGCGTCCAGGCATATTTTTAGGAAAACGCCGCCGCATGTTCTGAGGAGGTAATTATGAATCTGACAAAATTTACGCAAAAGTCAATACAGTCGGTAGAACGGTGTGAAAAGCTTGCCTACGAGTACGGCAACCAGGAGATCGAACAAGAACACCTGTTATACAGTCTGCTTACCATTGATGACAGCCTGATTCTCAAACTGGTTGAGAAGATGGAGATACAGAAGGAATACTTTACGAACCGCGTGGAGCAGGGACTTGCCAGGCGCACAAAGGTACAGGGCGGGCAGATTTACGTTGGGCAGGATCTGAACAAGGTTTTGATCGGCGCAGAGGATGAAGCCAGGGCTCTGGGAGATGAGTATGTGTCGGTGGAGCATCTGTTTCTCGCCATGCTGAAACATCCAAATAAGGAAATCAAGGAGATTTTCCGGGAATTTGGCATCACGAGAGAGCGGTTTTTACAGGCGCTTTCCACGGTGCGGGGAAACCAGCGGGTGACTTCGGATAACCCGGAAGCCACTTACGATACGCTGGAAAAATACGGGCAGGATCTGGTGGAGAAGGCGAGAGACCAGAAGCTTGACCCGGTGATCGGCAGGGACACGGAGATCCGCAATGTGATTCGGATTTTGTCAAGAAAGACGAAGAACAATCCCGTACTGATCGGTGAGCCGGGCGTGGGCAAAACAGCGGTGGCGGAAGGGCTGGCGCAGCGGATTGTGAGAGGGGACGTGCCGGAAGGTCTTAAAGATAAGAAGATTTTTTCACTGGACATGGGTGCGTTAGTGGCAGGCGCGAAGTACCGCGGTGAGTTTGAGGAGCGTCTGAAAGCGGTTTTGGATGATGTGAAGAACAGTGACGGGCAGATCATTCTGTTCATTGACGAGCTTCACACCATCGTGGGCGCCGGAAAGACCGATGGCGCTATGGATGCCGGCAACATGTTAAAGCCTATGCTGGCGAGGGGCGAGCTGCACTGCATCGGTGCGACGACGCTGGACGAGTACCGCCAGTATATTGAGAAGGATGCGGCGTTAGAGCGGCGTTTCCAGCCGGTTATGGTGGAGGAGCCGACGGTGGAGGACACCATATCCATTCTCCGCGGACTGAAAGAACGCTATGAGGTCTACCACGGCGTGAAGATCATGGACAATGCGCTGGTAAGTGCGGCGGTGTTGTCAAACCGTTACATTTCTGACCGCTTTCTGCCGGACAAGGCCATTGATCTGGTGGATGAGGCATGTGCGCTGATTAAAACGGAGCTGGACTCCATGCCGACAGAGCTTGATGAACTGCGCCGCAGGGTGATGCAGCTCGAAATCGAGGAGACGGCGCTGAAGAAGGAGGACGACAACTTAAGCCGTGAGCGGCTTTCCCATCTGCAAAGAGAGCTGGCGGAGATGAAAGAAGAGCTGCAAAACCGTATGGCGCAGTGGGAGAACGAGAAGGCTTCCGTGGAGAAGCTTTCGAAGATCCGGGAGGAAATTGATGAGGTAAACAGCCAGATCCAGATTGCCCAGAGGGACGGCGATTATGAGAAGGCGGCGGAATTAAGCTACGGTAAGCTGCCTGCCTTAAAGCAGCAGTTGGAGATAGAGGAGGAAAAGGTCAGCGCAGAAGAACTTTCTCTGGTACATCAGAGTGTATCTGATGAGGAGATTGCGAAAATCATTTCCCGCTGGACGGGTATCCCGGTGTCCAAACTGACAGAAAGTGAGCGCAACAAGACCTTGCATCTGGACGAGGAGCTGCACAAACGGGTGATCGGACAGGACGAGGGAGTGACAAAGGTAACAGATGCTATTATTCGCTCCAAGGCGGGAATCAAGGATCCCACAAAACCCATCGGTTCGTTCCTGTTCCTTGGCCCGACGGGAGTGGGCAAGACAGAACTGGCCAAGGCGCTGGCGGCATCCCTCTTTGACGATGAGACAAACATGGTCCGTATCGACATGAGTGAATATATGGAGAAATATGCTGTCTCCAGGCTGATCGGGGCGCCTCCCGGATATGTGGGCTATGAGGAGGGCGGCCAGTTGACGGAGGCGGTGAGAAGAAAGCCGTATTCGGTGGTTCTCTTTGATGAGATTGAGAAAGCGCATCCCGACGTTTTTAACGTGCTTTTGCAAGTACTGGATGACGGGCGGATCACGGATTCCCAGGGACGGACGGTGGATTTCAAGAATACGATTCTGATTATGACCTCGAATATCGGCGCAGAGTATCTGCTGGACGGCATTGACGCACAGGGGGCGATCACAGAAGAGGCAGAGAAACTGGTCATGGGAGACTTGAGAAACCATTTCCGGCCCGAGTTTTTGAACAGACTGGATGAGACGATCCTGTTTAAGCCTCTGACCAAGGAAAATATCGGCGGCATCATCCGTCTGATTGTGGAGGATCTCAACAGAAGACTGGCGGACCGGGAGCTGTCTATTGAACTCACACCAGAGGCGGAAACATTTGTTATTGATAACGCATATGATCCGATTTACGGCGCGAGGCCGTTGAAGCGGTATATCCAGAAATATGTGGAAACCCTGTCAGCGAAATTGATTCTTTCGGATCAGGTGAATGCGAAAGATACCATTCTGATTACGGTTGAGGATGGAATGCTGGCAGCGCGGAAGAAGTGATATGGGTATAAAATAGCGGATGTAACGATAAAAGCACGCAAGGCAGATTGGCGGAATAGAAACGGCGGCACAGAAGGTAAGAGAGACGAAACATGCGGTAAAAGGAAATAACAATAGAAGACAGCAAAGAGGAAGCTTAGAAGAAAACAGTCTGGAGGCAGAAAAGAAGACGGCCGCCAGACTGTTTTTCTATGCGGAAACACGGTTAGGGATGCGGCTGGTTTGGACTGGCGGGAAAGGGGCAAGTGTGGTATGGTAGAATAGGTAGGAGCGCACGAAAATGACTATAATAGTCAATATGGGACGGCTGGTGTATGGAAAAGGCTGGTAAATGCGGGCGGGGAGCATAGAGTTAAAACAGAATTTAGCATAAAATGACTCAAAAAAGAGGAAAACTGAGCAAAAACGGTGGATAAGTCGGCGCTTTTCTGAAAAATTAATTCTACATTTAGTGAAGAACAAAAGCGCTGTCTCGCGTTGTGAAATTTGGAAATGGAGGAAAAAGAAATGAAATATCCGGCATTTTTACAGGAGAACGGGACAATCGGGTTTGTGGCGCCTTCCTTCGGCTGTGCGACAGAGCCGTACAAAAGCGGTTTTTTAAACGCCCAGAGAAGATGGCGGGAGCAGGGCTTTCACTTGGAGCTTGGTCCGAACTGCTATGTGGAGGAGGGCGTGGGAATCAGCAATATGCCGAAGAAATGCGGGGAGGAGCTGACGGATTATTACTGTGATAAAAATAACGACTGTCTCATTTCCTGCGGGGGCGGTGAGCTGATGTGTGAAATTCTGGATTATGTGGATTTTGAGAAGATCAGAAAGGCAGACCCTAAGTGGTATCTGGGATATTCGGATAATACGAACTTTACCTTTCTTCTGACGACGCTGTGTGATACAGCGTCTGTGTACGGTCCATGCGCGGCTGCTTTTGGGATGGAACCATTACACCCGTCACTGAATGATGCGATGCAGCTTCTTCGGGGAGAGAAACTGGTGATGCAGGGCTACGATAAATGGGAGCGGGAATCTTTGAAAGACGAAGAGCATCCTTATGAGCCCTACAATTTGACTGAAACATCTGTTATTAAATATTATCTGCCCGATGGCAGAACCAATGCGGAGAGTCTGCGGCGGATGGCGGGAACAGACGAGGCGCACAGGGCAGAAGACGTGAAGCCCGCGGTTTCAGAAAAGGCGGTGTCTCATACCGAAGAGAAAAGGCCGGAAGAACATGTGGATATCCATTTCACGGGCCGTCTTCTGGGTGGCTGCATGGACTGTCTGGTCAATTTGCTTGGCACCAGGTATGACAAGGTAACAGAGTTCGCGGAGCAGTACAGGGAAGAGGGGATCATTTGGTTTTTGGAAGCCTGTGATCTGAACTTGATGGGCATACGCCGTGCCATGTGGCAGATGGAACATGCGGGGTGGTTCAAATACTGCAAAGGGTTTCTGATCGGCAGATCCCGGCTCGGCATGGGAGTGGAGGAGTTTGGCATAGACAGTTGTCAGGCAGTCTGCGAGATGCTGTATTCTTATCATGTGCCAGTGCTGATGGATCTCGATATCGGCCATCTGCCCCCGGCCATGCCATTGATCTGCGGCAGTATGGCCAAAGTGGTCAGCGATGGAAAGACATACCGTGTGGAGATGGAATTGAAATAGCAGAGCGGCATGCGAAACGGATATTGGATGAGATAGAAGGCAGACAAAAAAACGGGAAAGGCGGATAAATATGATACCGAAAGATCCTGCAATGTTATTGAGTTATGTAAACTTGAAGCTCCGCGATTTTTATTCTGGCCTGGATCAGCTCTGTGAAGATCTGGATACAGACCGAAATGAGATCGTCCGAAAGCTGGCGGAAATTGATTATCATTATGATGAGGAGAAAAATCAGTTTGTCTGATTCAATTAAAATTACAATTGTTATAGATGACGAAAAACCGAATGGCCCCAATGGAGGAGAGTCAGTCGAAAAAGTGATACTGACACAAGAGTCAGCATTGACACTGATGCCGGTTTTGCTAAAGCATGGGTTGATGGATGGCAGCTTTTGCGGCGGAAGAGGTGACTGCGGACGATGTGTTGTTCAGTTCCTAAAAGGCGCGCCATTCCCTGCTGGCATAGAGAGAAGCCGCCTGGAGCCGGAGGAGCTGCGGCAGGGTTACCGGCTGGCATGTGTGACCAGACCGAAGACGGATTGTACGATCAGAATTGTCGGAGGGGAGGAAACAGAGGTACCCATTGTCACGGAAGTAAACAGTCTGTCACAAAGTGTTGACTTAAATGGTCAAGAAAAATGCTTGTCTGAAAATCAAAAATCATCTGCTATGGAATCCAACGGGAGAGACAAAAGAAAATCAAAAAAAATCAAGCGTTATATTATTGCGGTTGACTTGGGAACAACCACCATTGCCATGCAGCTGCGGGATGCGGAGACGGGGGAAGCGGCAGATACCTACTGCGAAATAAATCCCCAGCGCAGATACGGCACGGATGTGCTGGCACGGATCCAGGCATCAGTTGAAGGAAATGGGGAGGAGCTGCGCAGGCTTGTCTGTGAAGTGATTTTTAGGGGAGTGGAACAGTTTGCCGCCTGTCTGCGGAGCGAGGATCTTTCAGAAGACATGACGGCAGGCCGGCAGAGCGGGATGCCAAATGATCTGGGGAATGGAATCCGGGAGCCTGTTTACGGCAGGATTGTCTGTATGTGTATCGCCGGAAACACAACGATGGAGCATCTGCTGCTCGGATATGACGTGGCATGTCTTGGAAGAGCGCCTTTTTTGCCGGTAGAGACGGGCGTGCAGAAAATATCTGCGGTCAGCCTTTTTGCAGGAATGGATCATCTGGCAGAAGGTCTGCGGGGGTTAGGCAGCGAGGTATTTCTTGATTTCCCGGTTTACATTGCACCATGTATCAGCGCCTTTGTCGGGGGGGACATCGTGGCTGGACTTTATGAGCTTGGCCTGTTTTCGGCAGGGCTCAGGGAGGCTGAGGACAAGCCGGAGAAGGGAACAGGGGAAAAGCAGGCCGGCGATGAGGCGGCTGGAAGGGAAGCGTCTGCAGGGAGGCCGGCTGTGCTGTTTGTTGATCTTGGCACCAATGGGGAGATGGCGATTACTGACGGGCAGCGTATGATTGTGACTGCTACGGCGGCGGGACCGGCCTTTGAGGGGGACGGAGCCATGATTGGCACAGACAGGATTGCTCTTACAGCAAAGCTTCTGCGAAGCGGAGTATTGGATGAGACAGGGCTTTTGGCGGAGCCGTATTTTACGCAAGGCGTGCGGATAGAGGATGAAAAGGAAGGTAAAGTGGCAGGAAACCCCAGAAAAACCATGTGTTATTTTAAACAGGAGGACATTCGGGCATTACAGATGGCGAAGGCAGCCATTCGCGCGGGTGTGGAGATTTTATGGAATGAGATGGGACGTCCCGAAATAGATCAGGTCCTGCTGGCAGGCGGTTTTGGCTATTTTCTGGATGTGGAGGCGGCATCAGCCATCGGCCTTCTGCCCGCCGATATGCGTGAAAGGGTACAGGCTGTGGGAAATACGTCTCTTGCCGGAGCTTATGAGCTGGGACGGGATCTGTGTGGAAACCGACTGGATGCGGCCAGACTGGAAGCAAAAATAGCTCTCGTGGAAAGCATTAATTTGGCGAAGACAGATCAGTTTGAGAGGCTTTATCTGAAATATATGGGGTTAGGGGAGGATTAGGAGAGAGGTGCGGTTTAAGGTTCCGTTAAGGTTGCACCTCTTTTCTATTAAGAATGGGGTGTTATTCTAATATTGTAACCGGGGCGGCATCCCAGTATCGGGATGGCGGATACAAGGAGGGAATTGTACATGTGGACACGGAGAGAACTAAAGGAAAGGGCCAAAGCAGCCCTGCATCGGAATTATTGGAAGATTGTGCTGGTTTCCGTGATACTTATGGTGTTGGGCTGTGAGACGGGCGGCATCAGTTTTCACAAAACCGTCTATAATAACAGCACGGCGGCGCGCGTAGAGGAATCGGATGAATACGGGAATGAATGGATTGGAAAGAAAAGTTTCATTAACATAAAGACATCGTCCGACTCGGATACCATGACGGTACAGAAGTATGGCGGCGGAGAGGTTGAAACCGAAACGGTTGAGACCAGTTTTATGCAGGATGTGGTGATTGGATTTATAATAGCGGCTGTTTTTCTTATCATCTTTTTGGTGATTTTTGCACTGATACTGATCGCCGACATTTTTCTCATCAATCCGCTGAGTGTGGGCGGCAAGCGCTTTATGATGAAAAGTCTGGAAGACACGGCGCTGGTGAAAGAAGTTACCTATGGATTTGACCATTCCTATAAAAACGTTGTCAAGGTGATGTTTTACAGAGATCTGTATATTACGCTCTGGTCGCTTCTGCTTATCATACCGGGTATCATAAAAATGTATGAGTATTACATGGTGCCTTATATCCTGGCGGAGAACCCTGATATAGAGTATAAGGCGGCGCTGCAGATGAGTCGTGACATGATGGAAGGAAATAAATGGAAGACCTTTGTGCTGGAGCTGTCCTTTATTTTATGGCATATTCTGGGGACAATCACGGCCGGAATTGCAGAGGTTCTTTATGTTCAGCCCTATCGAAACCTGACGTTTGCGGCCCTGTACTGCAATATTAGGGATACGGGTGTTATTTATCGGGCGGACGCAACTGTGAATGTCCAATACGATGGAAACGGCCAGTATGATGCGAATGGGCAGTATGGCGGATATGACGACGGACAGCAGTGGTGACTGCCTGAACCCAATGTGCTTCGAATGCAGTCGGAAACGTGGGAGTGGAGATGGATATCAGCGCAGCTGGCAGTTTAGACATGGGGGTTGAAATGACTTACAGAATATTGGTGGCAGATGACGAGGCGGAAATCCGGGAGGTGCTCCGCCTGTATCTGGAAAAAGAGGGATATGAGATCGTGGAAGCGGCGGATGGCGCGGAGGCTGTCAGACGCATAAAGGAGGAGCGGATTGATCTGGCGCTTTTGGACATAATGATGCCTGAAATGGATGGATATCGGGTGTTACGAAATGTCCGGGAGGAAAACAATCTTCCTGTGATTATGATTTCGGCCAAAGGCAGCGACTCCGACAAAATTCTGGGTCTGGATCTGGGGGCAGACGATTATATCACGAAGCCTTTTGTCCCGCTGGAGGCCGTGGCGCGGGTGAAATCCAATCTGAGAAGGTTTTATGCGCTGGGGGCCGGGGAGAGCCAGGCGGGGCAGAGTGCGGCGTTACAGGTGGGAAATCTGCGGCTGGAGCCGGATTCCTGCCTTCTGTACCGGGATGGAGAGCGGATTGAGCTGACTTCGGTGGAATTTCGGATTATGAAGCTTTTTATGGAAAATCCGGGCAGAGTGTTTACCAAGCAGCAGATTTTTGAGGCAGGCTGGGAGGAGGCATACATGGTTTCTGACAACAATGTGATGGTGTGCATCTCGAAGCTGCGTGCGAAGCTTGACCATAACGGCATGGAATATATTCGGACGATCAGAGGGCTCGGATACCGCATGGAAAAAGAGTGAGGCGCGGCTTTAGATGAAAAAGAGTGTAAAAAGGTTTCTGGTATATCGTTTTCTGGCGATTCTATTTTGGATTTACCTGAGCGGGGAGGCTGTCAACTTCATTTACAGGGTAGCTGTTTATCCGGCGGCGATTATGTTTCTGGAAACTCAGCAGATCGAGATTACGGGAAACAGTAATATGCTTGGCTGGCTATTACATATGTTATTATATTTTCTGTGCGGTTTTCTGCCATCAGGAATCAGCGAGTGGGCGCAGCGGCAGATTGGGCAGACAATGGGCAGCATGAGTGTACAGGTTACTTCGCCTCTTTACAGCGGCGCGTGGGGCGTGGCGCTGCGCATTATCATCATAGGGGGCATCATCGGTCTTCTGCTGATCAGGGTACTTCCCTATCTGGTGGGGGCTTTCTGCTATTCCCGGATCGTGTCGGAGCAGTTTAAAGAACTGCTTGCGCAGGAGGAAGCTCAGAAACGTGCCAGAGATGAGAGGCGTAACCTGATGCTCTCAGATATTGCCCACGATATCAAGACGCCGATCACCACGATCTGCGGGTACAGCAGGGCGCTTTCCGAGGGTGTTGTGGCAGAAAAGGACAGACAGTCCTACCTGGACGCCATATATGCGAAAGCCATGCGGATGGATGAGCTGCTCACGCTTCTATTTACCTATGTCAAGCTGGAGAGTGAAGGATTTACTCTGGACTGGGAACAGGGGGATCTGGCGGAGCTTACGAGGGAGATGGCGGCTCTCACCTACGCAGATTTTGAGGAAAGAAAGATGGAATTGATTCTGGAAATCCCGGAGGAGAGGGTTCCCTTTGAGATGGACAGGCTGCAGCTTGGACGGGCGTTGGCCAATCTGCTCACCAATGCGCAGCGTTACGGAAAGGAAGAGGGCAGGGTGCTCGTACGCCTGCGGGACTATGAGCTTACGGTGGCGGATGACGGAGAACCGATAGATCCGGCCTTTGCAGCGCATATTTTTGAACCGTTTACAAGAGGGGACAAGGCACGCTCCTCGAATGGCGGCAGCGGCCTGGGACTTGGCATCGCCAAAAAGATTGTGGAGATGCACGGCGGAAAGCTGCTGTTACGGCAGAATTTCGGAGAGGGGTATACAAAAGCTTTTCAGATCAGACTTCCCGGATAGAACGGAAGCAGAATCTGGCAGGGAGCGCCGGCATATACATGATAGAGAAAAGTATATTGTGGGTGCTTTCCGGGATGAATAGAAAAAACAGAAAAATTGCAAGTGTTATTATATTGACAGCCGCCGTGATGCTGAGTGGTTTGGGATTTTTGTCAGACCGCATGGATTCTATGGAATCGACTGAATGCATAACGGGAGTTATGAATGAAAAGGAAGATGTGGACCGCCCGAAAATAGCGCTTACCTTTGATGACGGGCCGCATCCGTACTATACGGAGCAGCTTTTGGACGGACTGAAGGAACGGGGAGCCAAAGCCAGCTTTTTTGTGATGGGGAAACAGGCGGAAACTTATCCAGAGCTGATTGTGCGGATGCAGGAGGAGGGGCATCTGGTTGGCAACCACACTTACAGCCACATACAGCTGGGAGAGAGCAACCGGGAGACTTTTAAGGAGGAGTTGATCAAAACAAACGAGCTGCTGCAAGGAATGACAGGGGAAGAGCCGCAGTATGTGCGGCCGCCCTACGGGAGCTGGGACAAAAGCTTTGAGACAGAGCTTATGATGATTCCTGTACTCTGGACGATTGATCCTATGGACTGGTGCAGCAGCGATGTGAGAGGGATTGTCAGCGAGGTCACAAAAAAGGCGGAGGAAAATGCTGTCATTTTGATGCACGACGAATATAAGTCCAGTGTGACGGCAGCCCTTGAAATTGTGGACATTCTGCAGAAACAGGGGTATGAGTTTGTGACGGTGGATGAGATCTTATTTGACTAAAGGCGGGCTGGCTGTAAGGAAAGGTATTGGACTTTTTCCACATAATCGTGTAATATAGTACAATGAGCGAAATATGGCGGACAGATCAGGTGCGCCAGGAAAAAGGAAAAAAGATAATACATGGGGACAACCGACAGAACAGACGATGAGAAGGCTCCCGCAAAGGACGCCGTAAAAGAGAACGGGAAGAAGAAAAAGAAACGCTCCATCGATAAGGCGAAGGTGGCGGAAAATAAACGGAAAATCAAAGAAAAGAAGGCAAGGCAGAGGGAGAAGCGGGCACAGGAAAGAAAAGCCGGGGACAGGAAGAAACGGTGGATCATTGTGGCTGTCTGTTTTGTCGTGCTGGCGGGCGTCAGTGGTTTCGGGGGCTTTTATATACAGCAGCATATGGACATGCTTGCCGCTGAGAGTGCGGCAGTGGAAGCTATGGTACATATGGAGGCGATGAAGCTGGCCGAGTACAGCAAGACCCAGCACAGAAAGGACAGCGTCAGGCAGAATGCCGGAAAGGACACGACCCAGGCGCTGGTGGACGCCGCACGCTATATGATAAAGGGGATCAAGAACAGGCCGAAGGAAGTGGAGGTCACGGCTGAGAACGCGGCAGACTTTGCCACGATCGAAAGCTGCTTGATCAATGCGGAGACCGGGAAAATTGACGTGACCATGAAGGCGGAGGATCTGGCTGTCAGTGATGACGGGTATTACTATCTGTTTGAGGAGAAGGCCTACCAGTCATCGCTGGAGGGCACGGAGTATCTGATAGAAGACCAGAAGGATGTGGAGTTGACTTTTTCAGTCAATCTCAACTATAATACCGCAAGTTCCAGACTTTTCTCCAAATTTGTGGTGGCGGTGAAAAAGAACGGGAGTTTTTTGGCGATCACAAAGCCCCATTACATCACGAACCCGGAGGTCATAGCGAAATACAAGCCGTCTTTTGAAAACACATCCTCCAAGAAGGGGCTTCTGGTGGACCCGGAGAAGCTGCAGAGCGCGGAGCTGGATGACCTGGGCGTGAAGCATGCTGCCTATAATATTCCCTTAAGCCGGATTCTGGGGCAGACAAGCAACGATTTTTATCCTACGGTTTACTATACTTATAATGGAAGGAACTATGCTTTTAACGGGCAGATTATCGCAGAGTACGACTATATTTTCACAAACCTTACCAACAGGGGAATCACCACAACGGCGATTGTCTTAAACGATATTTCCGCGCACCCGGAGCTGATTCATCCCAAGGCGCGTTCCGGCGGACATGCGCCCTACTTTGCTTTCAATGCCGCGGATGGGAGCGGGACGGAGACGATTGCGGCGGTCGCGTCGTTCCTGGCCAGCCGTTATTCCGGCTCAGGGCATGGCAAGGTAATGAACTGGGTGATCGGCAACGAAATCAATGCCAGAAGCGAGTGGAATCATATTGAGCATATGAGCACACCCGCCTATGTGGACGAGTACGCGAGGGCTTTCCGCATCTTCTATAACGCGCTGCTGAGTATTAACGGCAATGCCAGAGTATACATATCCCTGGATCAGCAGTGGGGTAAGAGCCTCTATTCCAAAAACGGGTACGGTTCCAAGGAAATTCTGGATGAGTTTAACAGAAATCTGAAGGCGGAGGGAAATATTGACTGGGGGCTGGCGCAGCATCCTTACAATTACCCGCTGACCAGCGCGAAGGCGTGGCAGAGCAACAGCAAGTATGTGCAGGAAAATGAGAACACGCCGGTGATCACGATGAAGAATCTGCATGTGCTGACGGATTATCTGCAAAAGCCGGAGATGCTGACGGACGACGGAGAGGTGAGACATCTGATCTTGAGCGAGATGGGGTATACTTCCTCGCAGGGACAGGAACTGCAGTCGGCGTCTTTTGTCTATGCATACAAGATCATCGAGGCGAACCAGTATGTGGACAGTATGCTCTTTTCCAGAGAGACAGACGCGCCCTCAGAGGTGGCGCAGGGACTGGATCTGGGCATCTGCACGCTGGGCGGCGGCAGGAAATCCATATATGAGGCATATAAGTATGTGGATACCCCGGAATCGGCCAAGTACACGGATTTTGCACTGCGGGTGATCGGCATTTCCAGCTGGAGTGAAGTGATTAAGAAGCGTTAATAAGGATAGCGGTTAAAATAATTGGGAAACCAGATACTGGTAAATGCTCTGGTTTTTCTTCTGCCAGTTGGCGCAGATGGCAGCGGCAGTGTCTTCATCAGGGACGGACAGGGTGATATCCACCACTGTCACGTCCTTTTCTTTTACGAGAAGGCGGGCTTCAAATTCGCCGGAGGTGGACTTATAATAGTCCGCGCGGACGGCGGATTCGCTCCGCATGTCCATCTCGTGATCGGCAAAAAAGGCTAAGATGTCCTCTTTGATGGAGTCGTTTATGCGGTTGCCGAAATAGGAGAGCGTGTTCTGGCCCTCCTCTGTAATTTCCAGATAAGTCCGATTGCGCAGGGATTTTGCCCGGATCAGTTCCGCATCAATCAGCTCCGCAATCACCTGCTGTAATGTCAGAAAGTTTGTATAATCGCGCCCCAGAATAAAATCCCCGATCTGTGCCTTGGTGAGCGGAAAAGAGACCCGGTCCAGCATGTAGAGGGTAATCAGTTTATAGAGGGTTAAGGGATCCTGTGCCATAATGTCTCCTTGTTTATCGGTTGTCTGGTTGTCTTAAATATGCGACTTTACCGCTTCTGCCACCACTTCTGCCACCTTCGGGTCAAAAGCCTCGGGCATGATGTTGTCCTCGCTTAACTGGTCATCGGGGACAAGAGCGGCGATGGCTTTCGCCGCTGCCAGCTTCATTTCCTCCGTGATCTGTACCGCGCGTCCCTCCAGTGCGCCCTTGAAGATGCCGGGGAATGCGACCACATTGTTGACCTGGTTGGGGAAATCGGAGCGCCCGGTGCCCACAACCCGCGCACCTGCAGCTTTGGCGGCATCCGGCATAATTTCCGGCACGGGGTTAGCCATAGCAAAGAGAATGGAATCCCGGTTCATGGAAGATACCATATCGGGTGTTACGATATTGGGGGCGGAAACACCCACAAAAATGTCCGCGCCTTTCAGGGCATCCGCCAGCGAGCCGCTTAAGCCATCGGGATTGGTCACTTCCGTCATTTTCTGCTGCATCCAGTTGAGCCCTTCGGTGTCCTTGTTGATAATGCCTGCTTTATCGCACATGATGACATTGGGGAAACCGTAGGTCAGAAGAAGCTTGGTGATGGCCACGCCCGCGCTTCCGGCGCCGTTTACGACCACTTTGCAGTCCTCTTTCTGTTTGCCTGTCACTTTCAGGCCGTTGATGATGCCGGCGAGAACCACGATGGCGGTGCCGTGCTGGTCATCGTGGAAAACGGGGATGTCCAGAATCTCTTTCAGACGCTCCTCGATTTCAAAACAGCGGGGGGCGCTGATGTCCTCCAGATTGATGCCGCCGAAGCCCGGCGCAAGATAGGTTACGGCCTTGATGATCTCCTCCGTATCCTGGGTATCCAGACAGATCGGCACGGCGTTGACGCCGCCAAATTCCTTAAATAATACCGCCTTGCCTTCCATCACGGGCATGGCCGCGTGGGGGCCGATATTGCCAAGCCCTAAGACTGCACTGCCGTCAGATACCACGGCCACGGTGTTGGATTTCCAGGTGTAGGTGTAAGCGGCCTCTTTGTCCTCGGCAATCACCTTACACGGCTCCGCCACACCGGGCGTGTAGGCGAGGGAGAGATCCTCGCGGGTTTTGACGGGGGTTTTGGAGACGGTTTCCAGCTTACCCTGCCATTTTTCGTGTAATATAAGGGCTTTTTCATTGGTTGTCATATCAGTACCTCATTTTCATTATGCTGTATTCGGATTTTTTTTGCGACTATTCTATCTTATAATATATGAAATGTCTCTGCAATATCCATCTGTCTTTTATTTCAGAAAAAAAGACTTTCTATTTTAGAAAAGATAGTGTATAATAGATCAATACAAGCATAAAAAACATTTTCTACGTCGTTTCAGGCACGAAATCCCTAGACGAAAGAGCAGTTTCCATATGAGTGAGAGATATGATTTGTTGCAGAGAAATAATTGTGGACTTGCGCAATGAGAATAATAGATAACGTGGGAGGAATTTATGAGAGAAAAGTATGAATCGCTGGGGCTTACAGACTTAAAGGAGATCGCGAAGGCGAGAGGGATCAAAGGCACTTCGACTATGAAGAAAGCGCAGATCGTGGAAGCGATGCTGAAGGAAGATGAGAAGGACAAAGCGGCAGGGAAGGAAGTGGCTGTCAAATCGGTGGCGCCGCCGGCCCCGCCTGTGAGAAAAACGGAGACCGGGGAGGAGGAAAAGTTCCCTGCGGAGCTTGACAGCGGCATCACAGCCAGCGGTATTTTGGAAGTGATGAGCGATGGCTTCGGATTTATCCGCTGTGAGAACTATCTGCCCGGTGAACATGACGTTTATGTGGCGCCCAGCCAGATCCGCCGCTTCGGTCTGAAGACGGGAGATATTCTGGAGGGCAATACCAGGATAAAAACACAGAATGAAAAGTTTAGCGCGCTTTTGTATGTGAAGTCCATCAACGGCTATCCGCCGGAGGTGGCCATGCACAGAACAAGTTTTGAAAACCTGACGCCCATTTTCCCCAATGAAAGGCTGAAACTGGAAACCACGGGAACCTCAGTGGCTATGCGTATTATGGATCTGATCAGCCCGGTCGGTAAGGGGCAGAGAGGTATGATTGTATCGCCGCCGAAAGCCGGTAAAACAACCTTATTAAAGGCAGTGGCGAAGTCTCTCACGAGAACCGCGCCGGACGCGCATCTGATCATCCTGCTGATTGACGAGCGTCCCGAGGAAGTGACAGATATCAAAGAAGCGATCGAAGGGCCGAATGTGGAGGTGATTTATTCCACGTTTGATGAACTGCCGGAGCATCATAAGAGAGTGTCGGAGATGGTGATTGAGCGCGCGAAAAGGCTGGTGGAGCACGGCAGGGATGTGGTCATCCTCCTGGACAGCATTACCCGTCTGACCAGGGCATACAACCTGGTGGTTCCCCCCAGCGGGCGCACATTGTCCGGCGGTCTTGATCCGGCGGCATTACATATGCCAAAGAGGATCTTCGGCGCTGCCCGCAATATGCGTGAGGGCGGCAGTCTGACCATACTTGCCACCGCGCTTGTGGAGACGGGAAGCAAGATGGACGATGTCATTTACGAGGAGTTCAAAGGCACGGGCAATATGGAGATGGTGCTTGACAGAAAGCTTTCCGAAAAGAGAGTGTTCCCGGCAATTGACATTCCGAAATCCAGCACCAGAAGAGAGGATCTGCTCTTAAATCCTGACGAGCTGGAAGCAATCAACATCATCCGAAAGGCATTGAACGGCCTGAAAGCCGATGAGGCGGTAGAGCGGGTGCTGGATATGTTTGCAAAGACCAGAAATAACCAGGAATTTGTGAATATGGTCAAAAAAAACAAGTTCATCTAAATAATATGGAAAAAAGGCTTGCATAGCCGAAAATCCTATGCTAGAATATAAAAGCTGTGTGACTGTGAAGCCAGCGGCAGAACATTTGCGGGGCAGCCTGTCTCTGACAGGGCTTTGCTTTAAACTTGAAGTAGGGTTGAAAGAAACGTATGCTTTCAACGGCAGATTTACGCGCAGGGCGTAAATGCGCAGGCTGAGAAAGGAGTATAATATAGCGATGAGAGAAGGAATCCATCCTGAGTATTATCAGGCAACGGTAACATGTAACTGTGGCAACACATTTGTGACAGGCTCTACCAAGCCCGAGATCCATGTGGAGGTTTGCTCCAAGTGCCATTCGTTCTACACAGGACAGCAGAAGACGGCACAGGCTCGCGGCCGTATTGATAAGTTCAATCGGAAATACGGTGTGGAAAACAAATAAATGCAGGGTACAAAAAAGGTTGAGTCTATCTCAACCTTTTCTGATATTATGCGTATGACCGCAGTCGGAGATGAGCTGTGAAGGCAGCGGACGGGTCGTGCGGCGGGCGGAGCGGGATACACTCTGCCTGATTGAAAGGCGAATAATATGGCAAAAAAGAAATTAAGATACTCTGGAATTGGCGGTCAGGCGGTTCTGGAAGGCATTATGATGAAGAATAAGGATCAGTATGCGGTGGCTGTGAGAAAGCCCGACGGGGAGATCGAGGTGGAGGTGGAGCACTACCATAGCGTGATTCATGGCAGCCGTCTGTTGGATATCCCTTTTGTCAGAGGTGTATTTCAGTTCATTGATTCGCTGGTTCTGGGGATGCGCTGTCTGAATTTTTCGGCGTCCTTTTATGAGGATGAGGAGGCGAAGGAGACGGCGGCGGATAAAGTTTTCAATCGGATTTTCAAGGATAAGGCGGAGAAGGTTTTCAGCGGCATTGTGATGCTGTTTTCGCTGGCGCTGGCAATTGGGATTTTTATGGTACTGCCTTATTTTGTCACCTCACTGTTTGAGGAATATATCAGAAGCGCTTCCTTTATGGCAATTCTGGAGGGTGCGCTGCGAATTTTGATTTTTGTGGCCTATGTGCTGGCGATTTCCCTGATGAAGGATATCAGGCGGGTTTATATGTACCACGGCGCGGAGCACAAGTGCATCAACTGTATTGAGAAGGGCGCGCCCCTTACGGTGAAGGAGGTCATGCGCTGTTCCAAGCAGCACAGGCGCTGTGGCACAAGCTTTCTGCTGTTTGTCATGTTTGTCAGCGTAGTCCTGTTTTTCTTTATCCGTGTGGAGAACCCTGGTTACCGTATTCTGATCCGGGTGGCGCTGATTCCTGTCATTGCGGGAATTTCCTACGAGATCATACGGCTTGCCGGAAAGAGCAACAATATCCTTGTGCGGATCATTTCCGCGCCCGGCATGTGGCTGCAGGGACTGACCACGAGAGAGCCGGACGAGAGTATGGTGGAAGTGGCCATTGCCGCGGTGGAGGCGGTCTTTGACTGGAAAGGGTATCTCAAGGAGACGTTTGGCTATGAGGTGGACGAGAGCTGGATGGAAGGGTAGGAGCCGGAAAAGATGAATCAAAACCGAACATACTCATACCGGGAGATCTATACCGAGGGGACGGAACATCTGAAAAAGGCCGGAATTGAGGAGGCGGAGCTGGACGCGAGGCTTCTTCTGGAGTTTGTGTGCGGGACGGACCGCAATGCGCTGCTCGTGCACGGAGACAGGGAGGTTTCGGCGGAAGCCTGTGAGAGATACCTTGGACTGATCAGAAGACGGGAATCCCATGTGCCTCTGCAGCATCTGACGGGCGAACAGGACTTTATGGGATTGACCTTTATAGTCAACAATAATGTGCTGGTGCCGAGGCAGGATACGGAAGTGCTTGTGGAGGAAGTGATGAAACAGCTTCACGACGGGATGCGGATTCTGGACCTGTGCACTGGTTCGGGGTGCATTTTGTTAAGTCTTCTGCATTATTCCAACGACTGCGAGGGAACAGGCGTGGATCTGTCGGAGCGGGCGCTTGCGGCAGCGGAAGAGAACTATGAGAGACTGCGGGCGGCGCGGCCGGAGATGAAAGCCCGGTTTCTGCAGGGAGATCTTTTCAGTGCGCTTGCATCGGAGACGGAGAAAGAGACAGATGAGCGGACTGCGGCAGATGACGGGAAGTCTGACAAGGGAACGAACTGTCTGGGAGAGCCGTTTGATATGATCGTATCAAACCCTCCTTATATAAAAACAGATGTTATTCATACACTGATGCCGGAAGTGCGGGAGCATGAGCCGATGATGGCGCTGGACGGCGGAGCGGACGGTCTTTCATTTTACCGCAGAATAGCGGAGGAAGCCGGGAAGTATTTATGCGGCGGCGGTATGTTGTTTTTTGAGATCGGGTGTGAACAGGCGGAGGATGTGTGCGGAATTATGGAGAGAGCGGGTTTCCGGGAAATTGAAGTTGTGAAGGATTTTGCCGGACTTGACCGGGTGGTGTACGGGAGCTGGTTTTAGGAGGAGGTAGTTATGTTTGATAAATTGGAGGATCTGCTCAGAAAGTTTGAGGAGATTATGAATGAGCTGAGCGAGCCGACCGTGGCGGATAACCAGGAGCGGTTCCGGGCGTTGATGAAGGAACAGAGTGATCTGACTCCGGTAGTCAATGCTTACAAAGAGTATAAGAAATGCAGGCAGGATATTGAGGACAGCCTCGCCATGCTGGATGAGGAATCCGACGATGATATGAGGGAAATGTTAAAAGAGGAGCTTGCGGAGGCGAAGAAACGCGTGGAGGAGCTGGAGCATGAGTTGAAAATCCTCCTTTTGCCGAAGGATCCCAACGATGACAAGAATGTGATTGTAGAAATCCGCGCGGGTGCGGGCGGCGACGAGGCGGCTCTCTTTGCGGCGGAGATTTACCGCATGTATGTGCACTATGCGGAGGGACGCCGCTGGAAGGTAGAGACGATGGAAGTGGAGGAAATCGGTATTGGCGGCATGAAGAGCGTGACCTTCATGGTGACAGGACAGGGCGCATACTCGGTTATGAAATACGAGAGCGGCGTGCACCGGGTACAGCGCGTGCCGGAGACGGAGTCTGGCGGGCGCATCCATACTTCCACCATCAGCGTGGCGGTGATGCCGGAGGTGGATGACGATATTGATATTGTCATTGAGGACAAAGATATACGGATTGATGTGATGAGGGCATCCGGTAACGGCGGCCAGTGTGTCAACACCACGGATTCCGCGGTGCGTCTGACCCACTATCCCACAGGGATTGTGGTTTACAGCCAGACCGAGAAATCCCAGATTCAGAATAAGGCCAAGGCGTTTGCCTTGCTCAAGGCAAAGCTCTATGACATCGAGCAGCAGCAGCGGCATGATGCGGAGGCGGAGCTTCGCAGAAGCCAGATCGGCACAGGCGACCGCTCCGAGAAGATCAGAACCTACAATTTCCCCCAGGGGCGTGTCACAGACCACCGCATCAACCTGACCATCTATAAGCTTGACAAGGTGATGAACGGGGATATTCAGGAAATCCTGGACGCATGCATTGCAGCGGATCAGGCAGCAAAGCTTGTAAAGATGGGAGAGACCTGAAAGGCCTGATCCGCGGGGATCTAGGCAGCAAAGCTTGTAAAGATGGGAGAGACCTGAAAGGCCTGATCCGCGGGGATCCAGGCAGCAAAGCTTGTAAAGATGGGAGAGAACTGAAAGGCCTGATCTGCGGGGATCCAGGCAGCAAAACTGGTAAAAGGCCCTCTGTATTGTGTGCAAAACGATACAGAGGGCTTTGGCTTTTTGGAGGGCGGAGGTCCTTTCGGGAGCGGGCGAAGCGTGCAGAAAGAAAAAACAGATCCGGCGATAATAGCGGGGAAACGGATGAGAGAAGATCGGGGACAGATTGTGGAAAATAGGTCATATAAATGTTTGCACAGACGTCTGAGTTGGTGTACAATATACGTTAATGGTTGAAACGCTATTCTTGCAGAGAGGCAAGAAAATAAATCGATTTGGCAAAGGCGCCGCAACGCCTGAGCGAAGGAGGATGACGTGAAGGCTATCGTATGGAACAAGAGGTACGAGCTGGGTGTAGACTTCATCGACAAGGAGCATAAGCAGCTTTTTTCTACCTTGAATAAGCTGTTGACACTCAGCGAGAACGAAGACAAACGGGAGTGGGTATGTAAGGAGGGCATCAAGTTCTTAAAGAATCATACCATTGAGCACTTCCAGCATGAAGAGGCCTATATGAGGTCTATTGATTACAGCGAGTTTGAGGTACATAAACGTCTGCATGATGATTTTCAGAATAACACGCTGGTTTCCCTGGAGGCGGAGCTGGAGGAGATGAATTATTCGGAGGAATCTATGCGCCATTTTCTCGGCGTCAGCATTGGCTGGCTGATTGCGCATACGCAGACGGAAGATCTGGCAATCGGCGGGAAAAAAATGAGCCAGTGGAAGAATATTCCCCATGAGGAGGAGATTGATGCACTGGAGCAGACCATCGTCCAGCTTATTTCGGACGTATTCCAGTTGAAGGCGAAGGCCATCAGCAGACAGTACGGCGGAGAGGACATCGGAAAGGTTATCTGCTGCCGCTTTGTATATAAGGGGAAAAAGAAAGAGAAATGGGAGACTGTCATATCTTATGAGGAGACGCTGCTTCTCAAAGTGATCAGCGAACTGATGGGCACACAGTATCTGAAAGTGGATGATATGGTAATAAATATCACCCGCTATTTATCGAGACAGCTCTTAGAGAAAATCAGAGAGTGCTTCCCGGATATGCAGACCTTTGAGCTGGAGAGTGAATCCCTGCTCACACAGGAGCAGCTGGTAAGCTCTTTTGAGCGGGTACACCCTTCCTGCAGTCTGCTGTTTGATACGGGAGCGGGGTACCTTGCGTTCAGCGTGACCACCGCGGATTCCATGCAGGGGAAGATTGTATCACCGATAAATGCGCAGAATGCAATCGGTCAGATCAAAAAGTATCTGGACGGGGAAATGCGGAAAAAGCAGATTCTGGTGGTGGATGATTCCGACTTTATGAGAAGCAATATCATCCGTCTTCTGGGGAACGACTATGATATACTGGAGAGCAATTCCAGTATCGCGGCGATCAAGAAAATTACGGTCAACAGGCCGGATCTGATTCTGCTGGATTATGAGATGCCGGTGTGCGACGGCAGACAGACGCTGGAGATGATTCGCTCTGATGAGGATATTGCGGATATTCCGGTCGTTTTTCTGACGGGCAGAGGAGACGCGGAGAGCGTCAAGAAGGTGATGTCGTTAAAGCCCAGAGGATATCTGCTTAAGACCATGCCCGAGGAAGACATCAAGAAATTTATTGATGGTATTTTGGGGAAAAAGGATCCGGCTCAGTAAACGGGCCGTGTGCAAAGATTCTTTGCGTGACTTTTTAAAAGAAAACTGCTATGTTTCATTCAAGGTTAGACAGTAAAAAAGGAAGAGAACTGACTGGAGGGAACCAGCATGGCAGAGGTAGGAAAAAACATAAAAAAGTGCAGGAAAGAAAAGAATCTGACGCAGGACGAACTGGCAGAGCGCCTGTTTTGCACGAGGCAGACGATCAGCAATTACGAAAACGGAAAGAGTGAGCCGAATATCGCGCTTCTGGTGGAACTTGCAAATGTGTTGGAAGTGGACGTAAACGATCTGATTTACGGCCCAAAAAAGAGAGAGAACAGAAAACAGCAGAGGGGCAGGTCAGTGGCGGTGATGGCAGCCGCCTGTGTGCTGCTGGCGGCGGTTGAGATCCTGCAGCCGTTTGCCAGACAGTACAGTTGGAAGAATTTTCAGATGGCGCCGCTCTATCTTCTGCGTTATGTGCTGCAGCCGTTTGGGCAGGCATTGTTTGGCTGGGGAGCTGCGAAAGCAGTCCAGGCCTTTGCCGGAATCCGTGTATGGGAGGGCAGGCCGGAGCGGACGGTAAAGACTGCCCGCATGGTGTTTCGGGTGACAGCGGTCATACTGTCGGTGTTTGCGGCTCTGGCGGTATGGACGGCAGTGGAGTTAACGTATCTTTGGTGTCTGTCGGAGCATATGATGAGAGTGCAGGGCAGTTTTGATTCTTCGACGGTTCCGCATCTGATGCCCCGACAGCTTCAAAATCTGTTTTTGCGGGTGAGCGTATGTTATCGGTTCGGAGGTATCTCCCTGCTTCTGGGTGCGGCGCTTGGATTTTTCAGAGTAAAGCAGGAGGATGCTTAGGTATAGAAGTATCAAATTGTGGAGGATGAAAAGATGGATAGGGAAGTGAAGGAAGGCGTTACGCCAGTGGAGCCGGAAATCGGAACCACGGAGACCATGAAAGACTACGAGAGAGAACTGGAAGCTTCTTTTCGCAAGATCAATGAGGGCGATATCATCAAGGGCACGGTGATTGACGTGAACGAGGAGGAGGTCATCCTTGACTTGAAATATTATGCCCAGGGGATCATTAAGGCTGAGAACTTAAGCAATGACCCGGATTTTCTTGCGGCGGGAAAGATTGCCGTGGGGGATGAGATTGAGGCGACTGTGATTAAGATGGATGACGGGGAGGGCAACATCGAACTCTCCAAAAAGGAGGCGAACGATGTCCTTGCATGGGATAAGCTGCAGGCCATGCTGGAGCAGGAAACCATTGTCAAAGTCCGCATCAAGGAGAGTGTGAACAGCGGCGTGGTGGCCTATCTGGAGGGGATGAGAGCGTTTATTCCGGCTTCCCAGCTTTCTACCGATTATGTGGAGGATGTGGAGTCCTGGGTCGGCAGGGAGATTGAAGTCAAAGTAATTACGGTAGATCAGGAGAAAAAGAAAGTGGTACTCTCCGGCAAGGCAGTGGCCCGCGAGAAAGAGGCGGAGGAGCGCAGGCATCGGATTTCCATGATGGCGCCGGGGACCGTTATGGAGGGAGTAGTAGAGAGCCTGATGCCCTACGGCGCATTTGTGAATCTGGGCAACGGTATCAGCGGCCTTGTGCATATTTCCCAGATCAGCCAGAGAAGGATCAAGAAGCCCAGCGAGGTTTTGAAGGAAGGGCAGAAGGTCAAGGTTAAAATTTTGAACACCAATGACAATAAGGTGAGCCTCAGCATGAAAGCGCTGGAAGAGGTCATGGAGGACGTGGAAGAGGACAGAGAACCGCAGGAGTACACATCCGGGGAGTCGGTTTCCACCAGTCTTGGAGATCTTCTTTCCAAGCTGAAGCTGTAGGGATGGATGCGGCGCTGCTTTTTAAATTGCTGTTTGGTGCAGGCCTGTTACAGAGGCTGTGATTGTGACAGGCTGCGCTGATATGGATGGTTTGTATGAGTACACTTTATGTGACAGATCTGGACGGTACGCTGTTAAATAGCAGTGACCAAATAAGTCAATATAGTATGGAAACAATCAACGGGCTGGTTGCAAGGGGCATGCAGTTTACTTATGCAACGGCCCGTTCTCTCGTGTCCGCCTCGGTGGTGGCAAAAGGGTTATCAGCGACCATTCCGGTCATTGCCTACAACGGCGCGCTGATTATCCACCCTGCCACGGGCGAGGTGATTTCCTCTTTATCCTTCACGGAGGAGGAAGCGGGATATGTGAGTAGCGTTCTGCAGGAGAATGGGGCGAATCCCCTTGTCTATGCCTATGTGGATGGCGTGGAACGGGTGTCCTATGTGGCGGGCAGGGAGGAACTGCTTCCGCTGTATGAAATTTTCTCCGGGGACGAAAGGTACCGCTGTACGCTGCAGCAGGAGCTGTACCGGCCCGAGTATTTTCTGGAAATCATGCCGAAAAAGGTGTCCAAGGCGGAGGCCATACAAAAATTAAAGGAGATATGGCATTGCGACAGGGTGGTGTCCTTTGGGGACGCCGTCAACGACATTCCTATGTTTGAAATTTCCGATGCATGCTATGCCGTGGCCAACGCGGTGCCGGAGTTAAAAGCCCATGCCACTGACGTGATCGGCTCCAATGATGAGGACGGGGTGGCAAGATGGCTGTCTCAGTTCGGACAGATATCCTGAGGAAAAGAATCTGGTGCGGCCTGAAGATTCCCGGGGCGGTATTTCGTTAGAGAGAAAGTGGGCGGTGGCGGCCATCATCGGTTACATGGCGGTGAGTCTGGCGGCAGTGTGGATGATCAGGCGAAGGCGCGAACAGGAAAGCATATGAGATCTGCCTGTCCCGGATGGGATACAAAGCTTTGCTGGGAGACAGGGGAATGTAGAAACGGAAAAGAGAGGAAAAGGGAGGAAGGGTATATGGCGAAACATGTTTTGGCTGTGATAGATATGCAGAACGATTTTATCGACGGCGCGCTCGGAACGAAGGAGGCGGAGGCCATTGTGGAGAATGTGGCGGCCAGAATCCGTGATTTTGAGGGTGAGGTGGTCTATACGAGAGACACCCACGCAGAAGGGTATTTACAGACCCAGGAGGGAAAGAGACTTCCTGTGCCCCACTGTCTCAAAGATACGGGAGGCTGGCAGATCCGGCCGGAAGTGAGTCAGGCGTGCGCAGAGGAGGCAAAGATTTTCGATAAGCCGGCCTTTGGATCCGTGGAGCTGGCGGCGTATCTGAAAGAAATGGCGGATCTGGAGAGCGTCACACTGATCGGGCTTTGCACCGATATATGCGTCATCTCCAACGCGCTTGTAATCAAGGCATTTCTGCCGGAAGTGACCGTCAGGGTCAATGCAGACTGCTGCGCAGGGGTTACGCCGGAGAGCCACCGCAATGCGCTGGAGGCAATGAAAATGTGTCAGGTGGAGGTAACCAATGAGGAAGAAGGAACTGGCTCTTACAGTCATTGAGAGATTGAAACAGGCATATCCCGATGCGGGGTGTTCCCTGGAGTACAACGAGGCATGGAAGCTGTTAGTCAGCGTGCGGCTGGCGGCCCAGTGCACGGATGCCAGGGTCAATGTGGTGGTGGAGAAGCTGTATGAGAAATTCCCGGATGTGGACGCGCTGGCGGCTGCGCCGGTGGAGGAGATCGAGGCGATTGTCCATCCCTGTGGGCTGGGCAGGAGCAAGGCGCGGGATATCAGCGCCTGCATGAAGCAGATCAAAGAGGTCTATGGGGGAAGCGTGCCGGATGATTTCGATGCCCTGCTTGCCCTGCCCGGCGTAGGCAGAAAGAGCGCCAATCTGATTATGGGGGACGTATTCGGAAAGCCTGCCATCGTCACGGACACCCACTGTATCAGACTGTGCAACCGCATCGGGCTGGTGGACGGCATCAAGGAGCCTAAAAAGGTGGAGATGGCGTTGTGGAAGATCGTGCCGCCCGAGGAGGGAAACGATTTGTGCCACCGCTTTGTCCTGCATGGCAGAGAGGTGTGTACGGCGAGGACGAAGCCTTACTGTGACAGATGCTGTCTTTCGGATATCTGTAAGCAGGAGATTTGACAGGATGGATGAGACGAATTATTTCCAGAGCGCTTTGTCGGGATTTGTGACAGAAGCAGCCTGCGGCGGCGCGGTCAGACATTTGACAGATCTCGGTTACACGCTGGATCAGGTGGTTGACCGTCTGGATTATCCGGCGCCCCGGGCGAAAGTGCAGCGGATTATGATGGCGTATCTGTTTGAAAGCCGCGTGCTTCTGCGAAAGGAGCCGTCGGCGGAACTGTTTGCGCCGCAGGAACAGTTTGTGCAGGAGCAGGATGCCTACGGCAGGCGCAGTATGAGGAAAGTGATGGTTGACTGTAAAGGTCAAAATAATCTGACAAACACAGCAGATGTGACGATGACGTCGCAACGGAAAGAAACGGCGCAGATGCGCAGCATTTTATGGAAAGAATCAATATACGATCCCAGGCGGGATGGAAAACTGACAGAACTGTTACATAGAAAGTGCGAGAAGTATGGAGAAACGTACAGCTATGTATCCTGCCCTTTTGGAAAGTTGGCAGATGACCAATATAGTCAAAACGGAGCAGAAACCATCGCAGAGGAAATCATAAGCTGTCTGAATGGCAGACAGCGGGAGTATCTGCAGGGCATCCGCTGGGATCAGCCCGTATTGTATCACAGGCTCAACCAGCGGATGCTTGAAATACTCAGTAAACTATATGAGGCAGGTGTGTATGGCGGCGTCTGTTTCTTTGCTGCCGGACAGGAGAAAATAACGATATCGCCATAGTCTTTCCGTCATGGGAAGGATTCCCGCCCGGACAGAGTGCAGGAAACGCAGGCCGGTCAGGCCAATGCCTGCACAAACATAATTATCAGCATGGCGAGACAGAAGAGAGACATTCCCACATTCAGAATCATGGTTTTGAAACGCTGCCCTTTCTCTATGACAATTTCCCCGGACCGAAGCGTCATCATGCGGCGTTTTCGGATTAGAAGCACAATGCCCGTGATTGCCATGCCGTAGACGCAAAGGGAGTAGACTACGGAGATAATGAGGGCATATGGCTTTGTCTGGTCCAGGGACAGGATGATGCTGCCCAGAACAGTGCCAAAAAAGTTGATTATCATATGCAGCAGAATCGTATATTTGAGGCAGCCGGTCTTTACATAGAGAAAGGCGAAAAAGCAGCCAAGAAAGAAGGCGTAAAAGAACTGGTTAAAGTTCATGTGGAACAGGCCGAAGATCAGGCCGGAAAGCATGACCGCGATGCCTTCCCCGTACTTGATCACCTTATCGCAGATCAGTTTGCGAAACAACAGCTCCTCAAAAACCGGGGCGCACAGCACGGTGAAGATGGCGGTGACCCAGAGCGAACCGCCGGCGATAGCATTGAGCAGTGCGTTTTGCACAGGGGAGCCTTTGAGCAGACCAATACCTGCGGTGAGGCCGAGGCCGATCAGATTTCCGACAATCATTATGCCGTAGCAGATCAGAAAGGAAACCACAAGCTGCCCGGCTGTCATGGAGCGCTTTTCGATGGAGGGCACATCCTTATTCCGCATCAGTACAAAGGAAAACGGGAAGCCGAGCAGGTAGAGCGGCGTCATCGTTACAGCCAGAAGGATTGTAATATTGTCCTGCCATTGCGGAAAGAGCCTGAGTGCAAATGCCTGGGCATAAGTCTGGATCAGTAATATGACTGCCGTGCTGATGAGCATTCGGATGCCGATGTTTGAGAAATCTTTTTTATAGTTGTTTGTATGCATTTCTTTTCTCCTGTATTTTTTGATTTATTTCATATGGTTGTCTGGCTGCTGGCAAAGGTGAGCCTTTTGCCTGATTATAAGAGCTGCGCTTTTACTCCCGGTTGTCGCCATCATCGGTTTCTTCTTCCAAACGTTTCCGCTTTCTATGGTAAAGAGCGGAACAGGCGCAGAGCGCGGCGGAAATCCCGGCGCCGAATAGGAGGAAACAAACCGCAAAGACGATAAGCGCAGCGGATGCATCCTGGTGATTGCGGTAGGATGTCAGGGCATTAACCAGAGCGGTTATCAGTGCGGCAAGCAGACTTAAGCCGATATTAACTTTGGGTGTCGCCTGCAGGTGTCTGTCCCAGATGCCGTTGCGGAGGCATTCGGCGATCAGATAGATACCCATGCATAAAAAGATGATAAATTCACCGGCCAGCATATGATTCATGTTTTCCTGTCCGCAAAAAAGAGCCTGTACGGCAATGACCAGAAAGAGGCCGGTAAAGCCGATCCAGAAACCTCTGCTCTCTATTTTTAAAAGTTTCAGCTCCTGCATTTCATCTAACGTACTTTTCTTACTAAACCATTTCATTATCCTTGTCCTCCCAGAATAAATCGTTTAATGTTTTGTCAAGTTCCCTGCAGATCTGAATACACAGATTTAAGGTCGGGTTGTAATCGCCTGATTCTACCATGCCTATGGTCTGTCTGGTGACGCCGACCCGCTTGGCCAGTTCGGTCTGGGACATATCTTTTTCCATGCGGGCCAGTTTCATCTTTAGATTTTTCACAAATAGATACACATCTCCTTTCGCTGGTGTTTTATCAGAAAGGCTTCCTTGTCGGTTTCTAAGAGGAGGATAGCACGCCGGGAAATGGATGTCAAGTATATTTGACAAATAGATGATATAATTGACGAGTGTATGATAAAACCAACTTGCAAGGGTGGAGAGTAAGGCGAATGGTGAATAGCAAGACGAGAGTCCCATTTGTAATCCAAGACTCCCGTTTTGTAAGTAAAAATCTACTTTTGTAAACGAGATTCTCATTTTGTAAATGAAAATCCCCTTTTGTAAGCGAAATTCCCGGATTTTCATCTGTACCTTGATATGTTATAATGCGTTTAGCAGGAAATATGCGTACAAAAACCAGAGATCAATTCCCGCTCGAAATTTTTGTATTCGGAGAATCCATCCCTTTTTTGATGGGATCAGGTTGCTTTTCTCTGGCGGTCTATGCAGATTTAACTGTTACTTTTTGAGAAGTTTCGGCTTTAGGATGATGTCCCCGGCGGCTACCGATGCACATCCCAGTTTCTTTAGCAGGTCTTCTCCGTAATAAAAGCTGAACGCGTCGTAAGGGCTACGGTTGTTCAGCTTTTTTCTTTTGTACGAGTTGATGTGGTCCATCATCAGGAAGATATCCTTCTGAGTCAGGTTATCAAAGCTTGTCCCTTTGGGAAGGATACGCCGGATCAGTTCATGGTTGACCTCACAGGCTCCTTTCTGGTATGGGCACCCTGCATCACAGTAAAAGATG
>CAJTTT010000034.1:0-15144 GCA_910579285.1 uncultured Lachnospiraceae bacterium
CATTATGAAGGATTTGCATCGGAGCGCAACGGTTTACAAGGCGGAGGGAGCTTACACCCACAAAGACCGGGTGGTGATACTGACAGTTATGGATCCCAAGCAGGCTGTATTATTGGAGCGGCATATTCAAAGCGTAGATCCGGAGGCTTTTCTCATGGTGACCAAGAGCAGTGAGATTATGGGGAAGGGATTTAAGAGGTATATCTGACAATGGCGGTACATGTAAAAAATATGACTACCGGGAAACCGGGAAAGCTGATTCTTGGCTTTTCCCTTTCCCTTGTGGCGGGCAATGTTTTTCAGCAGTTATACACCGTAGTAGATACTATGGTGGTTGGAAAATATCTCGGGGTAAGCGCGCTGGCGGCGCTTGGCGCCTCGGATTGGCTGAACTGGCTGATGTTAGGGGTGATACAGGGCCTGACGCAGGGATTCGGCATCAGGATGGCGCAGGAGTTCGGTGCAGGGCGGACGGAAGATCTGAAGAGGAGCGTGGGAAGCGCGGCGGTGCTTTCTATGGTTTCCGCCGTTGTACTGGCAGCGGCAGGACAGCTTTTTGCCAGGCCCGTGCTGATGCTTTTACAGACGCCCCAGGAGATCATCTCCTACACGCTTCTCTATCTGCGGATTATGTTTGCGGGTGTGCCCATTGTGATGCTGTATAATCTGCTGGCGTGTATTCTGCGCGCCCTGGGAGACAGCAGGACGCCGTTAAATGCCATGATCGTCGCTTCCGTGACAAATATTGTGCTCGATTACCTCTTTGTACTGGGGTTTGGCTGGGGAATTGCGGGTGCGGCGGCGGCTACGCTGATCGCGCAGGCGGTCTCTGGCGCGTTCTGTTTCTACCATATTAAAAGGATTGCCTTTCTGAAACTTGCACGGACGGATTTCCATTTACGGAGAGAGCTTTCCGCCAGACTGTTTATGCTTGGCCTGCCTATGGCCTTCCAGAATGGTATTATCGCCATCGGCGGCATGATCGTACAGTTTGTGGTGAACGGGTATGGTGTGATTTTTATTGCGGGATTTACGGCGACAAATAAGCTCTACGGACTGCTGGAAATCGCGGGTACTTCATACGGCTACGCGATGGTGACCTATGTGGGGCAGAACCTGGGAGCAGGCAGAAATGATCGGATTCGGAGCGGCATGCGGGCGGCTATGGGGATTGCCTTGGCAACATCCGCAATTATCGCGGGCTGTATGCTTCTTTTCGGAAAATATCTTTTGGGACTGTTTATTTCCGGGACGCCGGAAGTGGTGGAGCAGACCATGCGGATCGCCTACTTCTATCTGGCGGTTATGAGTGTCTGTCTGCCGGTTCTCTATGTACTGCATGTGACCAGATCAGCACTGCAGGGCATGGGAAATACCATTCTGCCGATGCTGTCCGGCATAGCGGAATTTGTGATGCGTACCTTGTCGGTGATTGTTCTCCCCATGCTTCTTGGGGAAACAGGAATTTTCTTCGCGGAGATCGCGGCATGGCTCGGCGCGGATGTGGTGCTGGTGATCAGCTACTTTGCCCAGATGAGGAAACTGCAGGGATAAAGCGGCGGAGAATGCCGTGTTTCAGGCATTCTCTCACGCGAAACTTAGCACTTCTTGGCGGCCCGTCCTATGGCTGGACGTCATTAGAAGCACTTTTCGCGTTTCTCACGTTTGCCACCCCCCGTCCAGGGTGATGACCTGGCCGGTCAGATAAGTGGGCGCGTTGACAATAGCGAGCAGAAGGGAAGCGACTTCCGATGCTTGACCAAATCGGTCAGCAGGTATTTCATCCTGCAAAGCACAACGCTCTTCCTCAGAAAAGCAGCGGTTCATGTCTGTGTCGATGACGCCGCAGGCGATGGCATTGACCTGAATGCCGCTTGGAGCCAGTTCCCTGGCAAGCGCTTTCGTGAAAGCGTTCACGCCGCCTTTGGAGGCAGAGTAGGCCACTTCCAGGGAGGCGCCCACATTTCCCCAGACGGAGGAAATATTGATGATCTGTCCGGCGTGGCGTCTTAACATTATGGGGATGGCCAGGCGGCAAGTATAGAACAGCGCGTTCAGATTGACGTTCATAAGTGAATGCCATTCTTCCGCTGTCATCTCGTGAAGCAGGCCGATATGGGAGACGCCGGCGTTGTTGACCAGAAGAGTCAGATTATCTATCTGCTGAAATACCTGATCGACGGCATGCATGTCTCCCATATCCGCAATTATGGGCGTGCATGCGATGTGATAGGTTTCTGACAGATGATATGACAGGTCTGTCAGCTCCTTTTCGGAGTTTCGGCAGGTGAGATACAGACGGTAGCCTTCTTCTGCCAGAGCCTCGGCGATGGCGCGGCCGATGCCCCGGGAAGCACCTGTGACGAGGGCGGACCGTGGAATGGGATTCGCAGCGGCGGCAGATGTATTTCTATATTGGTTTACCGTGGGCGTGTCATTCTGTTTTTTCATCATATTACAATCCATTCTTTTCAAATTTTTACTTTTCTAAATAAATAAGATAACAAAAGGAGTATACTACAAAAGACAGGGAATGTCACTCAAAGGGAAACTCTGCATGCGGGGTATGAACTTTTAGCAGGAGGAAAGGAGTGCGGCAGTTATGTATGATCTTATTATTGTTGGAGCGGGGCCGGCGGGCTTGTCGGCGGCAGTCTACGGCAGGCGTGCGGGCCTGGATTTAATTGTGATAGAACAGACGCCGATGGGCGGCGGCCAGGTGGTGGATACTTATGAGGTGGATAATTATCTGGGAATGCCGGGAATCAACGGCTTCGAGCTCGGGCAGAAGTTCCGCAGTCATGCAGACGGGCTTGGCGCGGTATTTAAGAGCGGCAGGGTTACGGCGGTCAGGGACGAGGGAGAGAGAAAGATCGTGGAAACGGCAGACGGCGCGTCCTATGAGGCGCGGACGCTGATCCTTGCAGGCGGTGCGGAGCATGCGAAGCTTGGCGTGCCGGGAGAGGAGGAGTACAGAGGGCAGGGTGTGTCTTACTGTGCGACCTGTGACGGCGCTTTCTTTAAGAAGAGAGATGTGGCGGTCGTTGGCGGAGGCGATGTGGCGGTGGAGGACGCCGTCTATCTGTCACGATTCTGTAACAAGGTGTATCTGATCCACAGGCGGGACAGTCTGCGGGCGGCAAAAAGTTTACAGGAAAAACTGTTTTCCTGTGAAAATGCAGAAATTATCTGGAACAGTACCCTGCAGAGAATCAAGGGGACCGATCTGGTGGAGGGAATAAGCATCCGGCAAAACGGGGAGGACACAGAGCGGGAACTTGCGGTGGAGGGCGTCTTTCTTGCGGTTGGCATGCGTCCCAATACAGAGATCTACCGCGGGACGGTGGCCTGCGATGAGCGCGGCTATCTCCTTGCAGGGGAGGACTGCGCAACCAGCGTTCCGGGTATTTTTGCCGCGGGGGATATCCGCACAAAGGCGCTCCGCCAGATCGTAACTGCGGTGTCCGATGGAGCGTGCGCGGTAGCGTCGGCGGCGCAGTACCTGCGTTTATGACCTTTATCTGTGTGAGACTTGGTGCTTCTTATCGAAGCAGCTTTTGCTGCTGAGCTTTAGAAGTACTTCTCACACTGTTACAAAAATATTACGAAGCTGTAATAGGTAAATTGTGCCATGATTTGACTGAAATATTTCGCCTTAAACACCGAAAAACCGGGCTTTTTGAGAGAAAAACACAATAACTTGCGTATCAGTTTGCGCTTTGATGGTAGATGATGTGGTTGACAAAGCGTTAATTCAATGCTATATTAGAGCCAGATGTAACAATTCTGTAACAAATGAGGTGTTTTTTATGAACAAAAACAGACTTAAATGGACAGCATGTGCACTGGCTGCAGTAGTTGGATTTACCAGTACGGGACTTGAGGCGGAAGCCACGGGAAATGTGGGAAGCGTTCTGCCTTCGGCCGGCATAGAGTTTTCTCTGCAGGATGGGGATAAGTCCACTGCGCTGTCTGCTTTGAAGGAAGAATCCGATAAAGAGGCGGCGGAGCAGGAAGAATACAACAGGGAGAATGCTTCCGATGTAGAGAATGAAGGCATCAGCGTAGGCAGCATTCAGCTTGGCGGGTTCTCCGATCTTGCCAGCACTTCCGATAAGGTGAGCAAGGCTCCCGAAAAAAAGATAGAAGATACGATTGTAGTCAGCGAGGGCTACACCAGGGATCTGAAGGCGGCGGCGGGAAGCGGCCTGTCTGAGGAAGAGGAAAGCTTTAAGAATCTGGTTATCGCGAAAGTAAATGATTATGTAAATGTGCGTGACATTCCGAGCGAAGACGGTGAGATTGTCGGTAAGCTTTACAACAAATCCGTCGGCAGCTTTATCGAGGAGGAGGACGGCTGGTATAAGATCAGCTCCGGTTCCGTTGAGGGATATGTGAAGGGCGAGTATTGCGTGACAGGTGACGCAGCCGTTGATTATGCGAAGGAAGTGGGAACCCGTATTGCAACCGTTACGACCACGACGCTGAAGGTGCGTGAGAAACCCGGTCTGGATGAGACGGTTCTCGGTCTTGTTCCAAATGAGGATGAACTGATCGTCACAGAGGAAATGGACGGCTGGGTTAAGGTTAATATCGAGGAAGGTGACGGTTACGTTTCGATGGATTACGTTACCCTTTCCACAGAGTTTGTGAAGGCTGAGTCGGTAGCCGAGGAGAAGGCGAGACTTGCCAAGGAGGAAGAGGCGAGAAAGGCAGCGCAGGCTGCGGCCAGAAAGAAAACGTCAGAAAATGCAGCATCCGGCGGCAAGACCGAGGAGGGCGGCAAGACATACGCGAACCCGACCGGAAGTACGGGAGCCGATGTGGTACAGTTTGCAAAGCAGTTTGTGGGTAATCCCTATGTGTACGGCGGCACCAGTCTGACAAACGGTGCGGACTGTTCCGGTTTTGTTATGAGTGTATATAAGAACTTTGGCGTCAATCTGCCCCACTCTTCAGCGGCGGACAGAAGCGTAGGCGCGGCAGTTAACGGTTTGGAAAATGCACAGCCCGGCGATATCATCTGTTATTCGGGTCATGTGGGAATTTATGCGGGCAACGGTCAGATCGTGCACGCATCCACATCCAAAACGGGTATCATTGTATCCAGCGCAACCTACCGTTCCATTCTTTCTATCAGAAGAATCCTGTAATAAGAGGAGCGGCACAGAAACAGAAAGCAGGCAATATAGGGAGACGGTTCAGACAAGAACCGCCTCCCGTTTCTATTTTGCGGCGGCAGGAAGGGCACAGCGCCTTTGTCAGTGCGGTTATGAGCATGTCATTTTGAGGGATGGCAGAACCCCGGTTTTATCTACATTGCACAAAGATATAGGGAAATAAAGAATGACAAATATAAGCGGAAGGCGGGTTATACACATAAAAAACGCAGGGGTTAGGCATAAAATGGTGTTATACACGGATTTATCCACAGTATCCACAACTTTTTGACCGGGTCGATCATTTCATTTATGGAAACCGAAGGAACGTACGTTTTGTGAATTTCCTATAATTGGGAGCAAATTGTTGCAATAAAGGAGGCAGATATGCTATACTGTTCACAAAGCTTGAACATTGCAGCTTATTACTCCAATTGGAAGGGGATGAGTGAGATGAAGTTTAATATTGTCGGAAAAAATATCGAGGTAACAGAGGGATTACGGGCAGCGGTGGAGGACAAGATCGGTAAGCTGGAGAAGTTTTTTACCGAGGATACAGAAGTGCATGTTACGCTCAGCGTGGAGAAGGATCGCCAGAAGATCGAAGTGACGATTCCTGTGAAGGGGAATATCATCCGTTCCGAGCAGGTCAGCAGCGATATGTATGTGTCGATTGATCTGGTTGAGGAGATTATCGAGAGACAGCTTAAAAAGTATAAAAACAAGCTGGTAGATAAGAAACAGGGGTCGGGCTTTTTCCGGCAGGAGTTTATCGAGAAGGATTACATGGATGAGGAGGAAGTGCAGATTATCCGCACGAAGAAGTTTGACATCAAGCCCATGTATCCGGAGGATGCCTGCGTGCAGATGGAGCTTCTCGGCCATAGCTTTTTCGTATTCTGTAACGCAGAGACGGATCAGGTGAACGTGGTTTATAAGAGAAAGGGAAATACCTACGGGCTGATTGAGCCTGAGAATTGAGAAACAGTTACACAGGAACAGACTACGGCAGGGCAGAGCGATCTACCCTGCCATTGCTTTTGCCGAAAAGTCATGTCTGCCGGTGCAGCGTGAGTGTTACACGGTCTGCGCCCAGTTCGATGTCGGCGCGGTCTATCATCATGCCGACTAAGAGAAGCTGGCTGCTTTCGCCGGGATCGCCGCTGCCGGCCAGCTCCCAGTAGATATCGCCCATACCATCGTTCTTCTGGCCGTTCAGATAGTGATCCAGATGGGCGAGTTTTTCGGCAAAGGATGGATGGAAATCCGCTTCCAGACGGATTGTGACATGCTGCTTTTTCCGCTCGATCCGGGTGTCGATATAAGATGCCTCCAGCGCAAAGAAAAACATGGTCAGCTCCTCAACGATTTTAGCGGTCTTTTTTTCTTCATGTGTCATGGTAATCTCCATTCCGCGCAAAATCAGCGCTTTCTTTTTTGTTCCTTTTTGGTCTGATATCCTTTGATAAAACTTTCGAGAGCCGGTACCAGCACGATGGCAACCAGGCCGGTGGAAAAACCGTTGTTGTACAAATTCAGTCCGCCGTAGAGGGAGGACGAGCATACCGTCACTGCGGCGTGCAGCATACCGGCGATGATTCCGGCTCGAATGCCGAACTGTCCTGCAACGGGAGCCAGACCGACAGCAGATACGGCACCCATCTGGATGCCCGGTGTGGTGGGCTGCATGTGCGTCACAAAGGTGGAGAGAAGGACACCCGCCAGTACCGGCAGGTAATTTCTCGCGTGGACGCCGAAAGCGGCAAAGCCGAAGGCGGTCAGAACCGCGCCCACAACGGGGCCGGACAGATCGCCGCCGATCAGCAGGATATAGGTGGTGCACAGCAGGCCGATGATTCCCATGTTAACCAGTGTGGCAGGCACGCCGTCCATCAGTACAAAGTCCGCTACCGCGCGGCCGGGATGCCGCATCAGTTTGAGGAGGGAGCGCAGGCAGTTTTTGTTCAGGAACAGACCGAAAAGCAGGGCGGCCGCAAAGTACAGGTAAAGTCCGATGAGCAGCCAGAGAGGCCTTCCGTAGCTCCAGATAAATACGCTGCTGCTTTCCAGGCTGAAGGACTGCAGGACACACATCATCACAAAGGCGAAAAGACCTCCGGCAAATCCCATGTTAAAAAGATTGTAGCCCATGTGCATGGAGGCGGTATGTACGGAGAGCGGCGGCAGAACAAAGCCGGAAAAAATGCCAACAGCGATGGCAATTCCCAGATTGGCCGCAAAAGAGAACGGCAGAAGGTAAACAAGCTCCGTTACCATAGGGGCCAGACAGGAGCCGAAAAGGGCTGTGTAGATATAGCGGTTCATGCCCGAGCGGTGGAATTTCGCATAGAGCCATGTTCCCAGCAGCATGGGGAGGACATTTATGGGATTTTTGCCGAAAAGGGCAAACCCTGCGTTGATAAAGAGGACAGCCATTGTGAGGCCTGTGAAGGGAATTTTCTGCAGGCGGATCAGAAGGATGGCCATACTCATTACCAGCCCGGCATTGAAGAAAGCCGCGCCGAAGCCGGCCAGCTCGAAATAATCTGTCACAAGGGCGTCCCTGGTAAGCACAATGGTAACCATGCCGCGCAGGAGCTCATCCGGCGAAGCCAGAAGAAAGGCAGCCAGAAACAGGAGCAGGGCTGTTGCGGCGCTGAAGGCGTACATCTCTTTTCCGTCCAGCGCGTTTCGGATTTTTTCAGTCATAGGCAGATCCTCCTGCAAGTGCAATGCAATCTATTTCTATCATAACAAGATATGCGGCGGGGGACAATGTGATCTTTGCCTTTTGCCGCAATTCCGTCAGCAGGCTCCTGACATAACAGGATTTTAACATACATATATTAGAATGAAAAGAACTGGTAAAGCGCGGCGGCGGAGGCTTAATGAAACAGAACGGGGAATATAACAGGGGGTGGGGATGCAGAGGGACGGCCGTGAGGATCGGGGCGCTTTTGCTGCTTGTCCTCGGCTGCGTCTGCATTGCAGGGGAACTGACCGGGAAATGGCAGACACCCGTCTGGCAGGGAATCGGCGGTGAGCAGACAAAGGGGCAGGCGGTGGAGGTGACAGCCGACGGAAACTATATCAAGTGGGTGGAGTTCCATGTGACCGACGAGGCCCTTGCAGCGGCCTATGACCTGGATGTGGAAACCTACAGGGATGAGGTCCACCTGAACTGGATCGAGCTTCTTTCCTATGTGGCGGCAAAGACTGGCGGAACGTTTGACAAGAGCAGTGTCCGCAAAATCCAGGAGACGGCGGAAAAGCTGAAAAGCGGCGACACAACGATGGACGAACTGACAGAGGGCATGGAGTATTACGATTATTATCTGGAGGCCTACACGGCGGTGCTCGGCGGCATGACGGGGGAGTTTACACTGGATGGCCGGCCCGTCTACGGACTGAAAGCCTTTTCACCCATAGCCAAAGGATTTGACTACAGCCACTATGATGATTTCGGGTCTTCACGCAGCTACGGCTATGCCAGACCTCATCTGGGCCATGACATGATGGGGCTGATCGGCACGCCGATCATCGCAGTGGAATCCGGCTATGTGGAGGCGCTTGGCTGGAACCAGTACGGCGGATGGCGTATCGGCATCCGAAGCTTCGATGGGAAACGCTACTATTATTATGCCCACCTGCGCCAGAATTATCCTTACGCGGAAGGACTGAAGGAGGGCAGCGTTGTGACGGCTGGGGATGTGATCGGTTATATGGGGCATACGGGTTACAGCACGAAGGAAAATGTGAACAATATCAAGACCGTGCATCTGCACTGGGGCCTGCAGCTTATCTTTGACGAATCCCAGAAGGAGGGCAGCAATGAGATCTGGGTGGACTGCTATGCGCTTTCCAAGTTTCTCTGCCGTAATCGGTGTGAGGTGGAGAAAGTGGGGGATACCAGAGAGTGGAGGAGGGTTGTACCTATGACAGATCCGGCGGCGGATGCGTACAGGGAGAAAATAAAAACGCCTGTTCTGTAAGGATGTTAGCAAAATGCACGAAAAATAACCCGGAACAGTAAAATAAATTGTTGAAAGTAAGTAAAAATTCAGATATACTTTATTATAAAGCTATTTATTATATACATATGCTTTTGGTAACTGAAGACGGGTTATAGGAGAAGAATTATGGGGAAAAGGGAAAACGGAGCATTAGAAAAAAGAAGTCAGGCAGCGCAGTTGAAAGCGCTGGTGCATCAGGCGCTGGTTTCGGTGGCAGTGGGAGGGGTTCTGCTGCTCGGATTTATCTTTTTTAATATCTGCATGTCCAATATATTCAGTGCACAGGTGAACACAGCTGTGGCTTTGAACCAGTACAGGACTGCTTCCAAGACGCTGACTTACGATATACAGTCCTATGCTGTCACGGGGGATCAGAGATATTATGACGGTTATATGAAAGAGCTGAACGAGGACAAAAACAGGGAGCAGGCGATTGCCGCGTTGGAGGGCTGCGGACTCAAGGAGTCGGAATGGACGAGCTTAAACCAGATCGCCGCCATGTCCAATGAGCTTGTACCGCTGGAGGAGCAGGCGATTGCCCATGTGCAGGCAGGCGACCTCGAGGCGGCGCAGGCATGTGTGTTCAGTGCACAGTACGGAAATTCTGTAGACCAGATCAACGAGCAGACGGATGAGACAATCCGGGAAATTCTGGACAGGAAAGAGAGCAGGCAGACCGGACTGAAAATTTTCCAGTATCTGTTTGAGATTCTGTTTGCGCTGTCGTTTTTGTATCTTGTGAAAGAGTTTATCAGAACGATCAGATTTTCAGAAAAAGAACTGCTTGAGCCGATTCTGAAGGTGTCGGACCAGATGGCGGTGCTTGCAGGCGGAGAATTTCATGTGGAGCTTGATATGGAGGCGGATGAGAGCGAGGTCGGAAAAATGGTGGCGGCCATCGCTTTTATGAAGAGAAACCTGCTCGGTATGATCCAGGAAATTACCCAGACGCTGGAACAGATGGGGAACGGAAACTATCGGATTGAGATCAAACAGGACTATGTAGGTGAGTTTGTGTCGATCAAGGATTCGCTTTTGCAGATCGCGGAGAAGATGAGAGACACGCTCAGGACAATCCGCAATGTTTCGGGACAGATTGACAGCGGTTCGGAGCAGCTTGCGTTCGCGGCGCAGGATCTGGCTGAAAACTGCACGCTGCAGGCAGCCCAGGTATCGGAACTGATGACTGCCTTTGACGCCATGACAAAGAGTATGGAAGTGAACGCACGCGAGGCGGAGGCATCTGCCAGCATGGCTTCATCGGCCGGCGCAACGCTTGCGAAGGGCAATGAAAAGCTGCAGGAGTTAAAGGGGTCTATCCAGGAGATCGGCCGGTGCTCCGAGCAGATCGGTACGATCATTGAGGCGATTGAAGACATTGCATCCCAGACAAATCTGCTGGCCCTGAATGCAGCGATTGAGGCGGCGAGAGCGGGAGAGGCCGGAAAAGGATTTGCCGTTGTGGCGGAGCAGGTGAAAAATCTGGCCAATGAATCAGCGAATGCGGCAGGCAGGACGACAGAGCTGATTGAAACCACGGTTTCGGTGATGGACAAGAGTATTGCCATTGCGGAGGAGACGGAGGCCAACATGAATCAGGTTATGTCTGACGCAAAAGAGGCCACCGAGAAGATGGGACAGATCGAACAGATCCTGAAGAGAGATACCCAGCGGATGCAGGAACTGAATGTAAATGTAACGCAGGTTTCTTCCGCGGTCGACAACAATTCGGCTACCTCGGAGGAGACGGCGGCTGTCAGCACGGAACAGAAGTCGCAGGTGGAGACGATGGTAGAAATGATGGATCGGTTTGAGATATAAAAAGGCGCAGGCGGGGCAGTCTGTGCGGCAGGAATGACGGCATCTCTTTCTATCGAATAAGGGGTGCCTGTCTGCCGGAAAGTGGATTGCAAAAACGAAAACCCTATGATACAATAGTAACGGCGAACAATGACAAAAAAATAACAATCGTCGGCAAGCCTTGAATACAGGGCTTTTCACTAAAAAAATATCACAAAATGGAGGAGAAGAAAATGGCAAAAAAAGTTGTTTTGGCAGGCGCCTGCCGTACGGCAATCGGCACGATGGGCGGGGGCTTGAGCACCACACCGGCAGCAGATCTTGGAGCAGTCGTAATTAAAGAGGCTTTGAACAGGGCAGGAGTGTCTCCTGACCAGGTGGATCAGGTGTACATGGGTTGTGTTATTCAGGCGGGACAGGGCCAGAACGTGGCTCGCCAGGCCTCCATTAAAGCAGGGCTTCCCAACGAGGTTCCGGCAGTTACCATCAACGTGGTCTGCGGTTCCGGCTTAAACTGTGTGAACATGGCTGCACAGATGATTCAGGCGGGCGATGCTGACATCGTTGTTGCAGGCGGTATGGAGAACATGTCTATGGCTCCTTATGCGGTTATGCAGGGACGTTACGGTTACAGAATGAACAACGGCACGCTGGTTGACACTATGGTGAACGATGCGCTGTGGGATGCTTTCAATAATTATCATATGATTATGACTGCTGATAATATCTGCAGAGAGTGGGGCCTTACCCGCGAGGAGCTGGATGAGTTTGCATTAAAGAGCCAGACGAAGGCTGAGGCGGCACAGAAGAGCGGCGCATTCGACAAAGAGATCGTTCCCGTTATGGTGAAGAAGAAAAAAGAGATGGTTGAGTTCAAGGTTGACGAGGGACCGAGACCGGGATCTACCATCGAGGGCCTGCAGAAACTCCGCGCCATCAATCCCGACGGCTTCGTGACAGCAGGAAACGCTTCCGGCATCAACGACGGTGCGGCTGCCATCGTGGTGATGAGCGAGGAGAAGGCGAAAGAACTTGGCGTTACGCCTATGGCTACCTTCGTAGCGGGCGCACTTGCAGGCTGCAGACCTGAAGTTATGGGTATCGGTCCTGTTCCGGCTACAAAGAAGGTTATGGAGAAGGCTGGCTATAAGATTGAAGATTTCGATATCATTGAGGCAAACGAGGCGTTTGCTGCACAGTCCGTAGCAGTGGGCAAGGAGCTTGGCATCGACGTAGACAAGCAGCTTAACCCCAACGGCGGCGCGATTGCACTCGGCCACCCGGTAGGCGCTTCCGGCGCGCGTATCCTTGTAACCCTGCTTCACGAGATGCAGGCGAAGGGCGCGAAGAAGGGTCTGGCTACGCTGTGTATCGGCGGCGGCATGGGCTGCGCTACCATCGTAGAAATGGACTAAAGTCAGGGCGAAACGCTGCTAAAATTGTTGGAACTGTACAAACAGTATAATCAACGCAGACGCGCTTGCGCTCCATTCCAAACGTAGCGGTACTAGGCTCGAAAGTACCTCGCCAAGTACCGACGTTTTCCAAGGGTCTGCTTATGGTTATACTGTTTGCACAATGTGCGTAGCAATGTGAAGCGTTTCGTTGTTCTGCAAAAATGCAAAAATAAAAAGGAGATACATACAATGGAATTTGTATTATATGAAGTGAAAGGGCAGGTTGGTGTGATCACGATCAACCGCGAGAAGGCGTTAAATGCGCTTAACTCTGCTGTTCTGGACGAACTGAACGCAACCCTTGACGGCGTGGATCAAAATGAAGTGAGATGTCTGATCCTGACCGGCGCAGGCGAGAAGTCTTTTGTGGCAGGCGCAGATATCGGCGAGATGAGCACGCTCACCAAGGCGGAGGGCGAGGCTTTCGGCAAGAAGGGCAACGATGTGTTCCGTAAGCTGGAGACATTCCCGATCCCTGTGATCGCTGCGGTTAACGGTTTTGCGCTTGGCGGCGGCTGCGAGATTTCCATGAGCTGTGATATCAGAATCTGTTCTGAGAATGCGGTGTTCGGACAGCCCGAGGTGGGTCTTGGCATCACCCCCGGTTTTGGCGGCACGCAGAGACTGGCGAGAATCGTTGGTCCTGGCATGGCGAAGCAGATGATCTACACGGCGAGAAATATCAAGGCGGATGAAGCTCTCAGAATCGGTCTGGTAAATGCGGTTTATCCCCAGGCAGAGCTGATGGCGGCTGCGGAGAAGATGGCTGCAGGCATTGCAAAGAACGCGCCTATCGCAGTCCGCAACTGCAAGAAGGCAATCAACGACGGCCTTGAGGTAAATATGGATGAGGCGATCGTGATTGAGGAGAAGCTCTTTGGTGACTGCTTCGAGACGGAGGATCAGAAGTACGGCATGGCATTCTTCCTTGACAAGAACAAGGAGAAGGTGAAAGAGCCGTTTAAGAATTGCTAAAAAAATTAAATTTATAAGGAGGAACTACAATGAAAGTAGGTATTATCGGTGCGGGAACTATGGGTTCCGGTATTGCGCAGGCATTCGCCATGACAGACGGTTATGAGGTCTGCCTTTGCGATATTAAGGAAGAGTACGCTGAGGGCGGCAAGGCGAAGATCCAGAAAAATATGAATTTCCTTGTAAGCAAGGAGAAGATCACCCAGGAGAAGGCTGACGAGATCATGGGCAAGATCACCACAGGTTTAAACAATATCTGCGGCGAGTGCGATCTGATCGTTGAGGTTGCTCTGGAGAAGATGGAGATCAAGCAGGCGATCTTCAAAGAGCTGCAGGGTATCGTGAAGAAAGAGTGCATGTTTGCAAGCAACACCTCTTCCCTTTCCATCACCAAGATCGGTGAGGGCCTTGACAGACCTATGATCGGCATGCACTTCTTCAATCCCGCTGACAGAATGAAGCTGGTTGAGGTAATCAGAGGCGAGAACACCCCTCAGGAGATGGTGGACAAGATCACAGCTATTGCAACTGAGATCGGCAAGACACCTGTACAGGTAAAGGAAGCTCCCGGCTTCGTGGTAAACAGAATCCTGATCCCGATGATCAACGAGGCAATCGGCGTTCTCGATGCAGGCACCGCTTCCGCAGAGGATATCGATGTGGCTATGCAGCTCGGTGCGTCCCATCCGATGGGCCCGCTGCACCTTGGCGATCTGATTGGTCTGGACATCTGCCTGGCAATCATGGAAGTGCTTTACAACGAGACCAAGGACGAGAAGTATGCGCCCCAGCCTCTTCTTAAGAAGATGGTGGAGGAGAAGAAACTCGGCAGAAAGACCGGCGTTGGTTTCTTTGACTATTCGAAATAGTCGAGATAAGCAGACTGAGAACAGCCAAAGAAAAGATTCTGGCTGCTTGCAGACATGAATCGTTTCTTTGTGCTGTTTGAGGGAGCAACGCGCATGAGAAATGCGAAGCATTTCGAGTCTGCTTATCCCATTATCTCATGGAAAAGAAGTATAAAATAAAACATGGAGGAATAAAAAATCATGGATTTTACTTTAAGCAAAGAACATGAAATGGCGAGAGCTCTGTTCAAAGAGTTCGCTGAAAAAGAAGTAAAACCTCTTGCCCAGGAAGTGGACGAGACAGAGGTTTTCCCGAGAGAGACTGTTGAGAAGATGGCAAAGTTAGGCTTTCTCGGCATTCCTGTTCCCAAGGAGTACGGCGGACAGGGCTGTGATCCGCTTACATACGCTATGTGTGTAGAGGAGCTCTCTAAAGTATGCGGAACAACAGGTGTTATTGTATCTGCACATACCTCTCTGTGCTGCGATCCGATTATGACTTACGGCACGGAAGAGCAGAAACAGAAATATCTGGTTCCCCTTGCAAAGGGTGAGAAGCTGGGCGCATTCGGCCTGACAGAGCCCGGTGCAGGTACCGACGCACAGGGACAGCAGACCAAGGCTGTTCTTGATGGAGAAGAGTGGGTGCTCAACGGCTCCAAGTGCTTCATCACCAACGGTAAGGAAGCTGACGTTTATGTGATTTTTGCAATTACAGGCACGGTTGAGAAGCGCGGCCGCCTGCAGAAAGAGATTTCCGCATTTATCGTGGAGAAGGGAACACCCGGTTTCACCTTCGGTACGAAGGAGAAAAAGATGGGTATCCGCGGTTCTTCCACTTACGAGCTGATCTTTACGGACTGCCGTATCCCGAAGGAGAATCTGTTAGGAC
>CAJTTT010000034.1:15154-15531 GCA_910579285.1 uncultured Lachnospiraceae bacterium
CATTCCAGAATACGCAGTTCCAGCTTGCTGACATGGCTACCAAGGTTGAGGCGGCACAGCTCCTTGTTTACAAGGCTGCTATGGCGAAGGCTACGCAGAAGGTATACTCTGTAGAAGCGGCTAAGGCAAAACTGTACGCGGCAGAAGTGGCTATGGAAGTGACCACAAAGGCAGTTCAGCTGCACGGCGGTTACGGTTATATCAGAGAGTACGATGTTGAGCGCATGATGCGTGACGCTAAGATCACGGAGATCTACGAAGGCACAAGCGAAGTGCAGAGAATGGTTATCTCCGGGGCTCTGCTTAAGTAAGACGGCTTATCATTTGAATTGCGCAGATGTCCTGCTTGCAGGAACAGATGCGAAAGGCAAATGATA
>CAJTTT010000034.1:15550-26128 GCA_910579285.1 uncultured Lachnospiraceae bacterium
GGACGGAACGCTTGACAGAGGCGCCATGCTCACGATTATGAACCCTGATGATAAAGCAGGTCTGGAGGCAGCCCTCAGATTAAAGGATCAGTACGGTGCAGAGGTAACGGTTGTAACGATGGGTCTTCCCAAGGCAGAAGAGGTTCTGCGTGAGGCTATGGCTATGGGCGCAGACAAGGGCGTCCTTGTGACAGACAGAGTGCTCGGCGGCGCAGACACATGGGCAACTTCTACCACACTTGCAGGCGCGATCAGAAACCTGGAGTACGATCTGATCATCACCGGCCGTCAGGCAATCGACGGTGATACCGCGCAGGTTGGCCCGCAGATTTCCGAGCATCTTGACATTCCTGTCATTTCTTATGCGCAGGATATCAAGATCGAAGGCGACAGCGTTGTTGTTGAGCGTCAGTATGAGGACAGATATCATGTGGTTAAGGCTAAAATGCCTTGCCTGATCACTGCTCTTTCTGAGTTGAATGAGCCTCGTTATATGACACCCGGCGGCATTTTCGATGCTTATAAGCAGGAGATCACCGTTTGGGGCAGAGCGGATCTTAAGGATGTTGACGATGCGAACTTAGGTCTTAAGGGCTCCCCGACCAAGATCGCGAAGGCTTCCGACAAGGTGAGAAAGGGCGCCGGCGAGAAGGTTTCCCTCGATCCCGATGAGTCCGTAAGCTACATCGTTGACAAGTTGAAAGTGAAACACGTCATCTAACAGCTGCAAAAGAAAAGCAAAGCGCCGTCGCAGAAAAAGCGTTTGCGACTTGAAACAGGCATTTGGTTTTCTTGCAGCGTTAACGAACAAACGTCCGATGAAATCGGGCAGAAAGCGCGTAAGCGCGAGTTTGTGAGTTTAACAAAGAATACGCGTAAAACGAGTGCGCAGAAAGAGGTATAAAATGAATTTAGAAGAATACAAGGGTGTATATGTCTTTGCGCAGCAGGTAGACAATGAGATCAGCAGTATTGCATTTGAGTTACTTGGCAAAGCAAAAGACCTCGCGAAAGATTTAAATACAGATGTTACAGCGGTTCTGCTCGGCTCCGGGGTGAAGGAACTGGCAGACCAGCTCGCTGAGTATGGCGCGGACAAGGTGATCGTTGTGGACGATCCCGAGTTAAAAGATTACAGAACGGAGCCTTACGCACATGCGCTGTCATCCGTGATCAATCAGTATAAGCCCGAGATCATGCTGGTAGGCGCTACGGCTATCGGCAGAGACTTAGGCCCGAGAGTTTCCGCGAGAGTGGCTACCGGCCTGACGGCTGACTGTACCGTTCTCGAGATCGGCGATTTCCCGCTGCAGGCAGTTCCCGGCCAGGAGCAGCTTCATAACCAGCTGCTGATGACCCGTCCGGCATTCGGCGGAAATACCATCGCTACGATTGCATGTCCTTACAACCGTCCTCAGATGGCTACGGTTCGTGCGGGCGTTATGCAGAAGATTGAGCCCATCAAGGGTGCAAAGGCAAATGTGGAAGAGTTCAATCCCGGATTCACTCCTGACAACAAGTATGTGGAGATCCTTGACATTGTGAAGTCTGTTGCTGAGACAGTGGACATCATGGACGCTAAGATTCTTGTATCCGGCGGCCGTGGCGTAGGCAGCCCGGAGAACTTCAAGATTCTTGAGGATCTGGCAGAGGTGCTTGGCGGTACCGTCAGCTGCTCCCGTGCAGTTGTAGACTCCGGCTGGAAGCCCAAGGATCTGCAGGTAGGCCAGACTGGTAAGACCGTCCGCCCGAATGTGTATTTCGCAATCGGTATTTCTGGTGCGATTCAGCATGTGGCAGGTATGGAAGAGTCCGATATCATTGTTGCGATCAACAAGGATGCGGATGCACCGATCTTCGATGTGGCTGATTACGGTGTAGTCGGCGATCTCAACAAGATCGTTCCGAAACTGACAGAGGCTCTGAAGGCAGAGATCGCTGCAGCGAAATAACAAATCGAACTTTGTTTGATTGCGAGACTGCAAGCAGCCTCGGCAGGCTGAGAGATATCTGATAAAGATCGCTGCTGATGCAGACTGGATCTGGTATAATTTCAACATCATGTGCGCCCCGGTTTTTGCCGGGGCGTTTCTTTTTTTACGCGGATATGGTAAGATGATAAATAGGATATAAAAATAGACAAAAAAACAGAGACATCATAATAGATATAGAACTGGGGACTGCAGGATTTGCATATAAAAGGGGGTTGCGTATGGACCGTTTCGGATTACAACCGCAAAATCAGGACAGAAAATCGTTTGGGCCGCCGGCGCAGCTTTACCTGCCGCCGAAGAACCATAAAAAGACAGCGCTTACCATTATTCTGTGCGTGGCAGCAGTGGTTTTTACTGCCGTTCTGGCAGGATGTTTTGCTTATACCCACTCGGCGGCTTATAAGGTGAAGAAGGGCTTTCTGAATCTGATGCGGGAGGCGGATGAAATGAAGAATCCGCTTGCGGAGAAGATTGGGGCGGGTGAAATCAGACATATGCTTGTGGAGGATGGGGCTCATCTGAACAGCAGACTGAATGTCACGACAGAAACTGTTTTCGGGGAGGTCACACTTGGCGTGGACACGGACTGCGAGACCGACAGGCGGAAAAAGGAGATGGCGGCATCCACGAACGTCAGCGTGATGAATTATGAACTGGCCAGCATGCAGATGTATGGGGACCAGGAGAAACTGTGTTTTTCTATTCCAGAGCTTTATCTGAAAGACGTCTACATTGAGAATGAAAATGTATGCAGGCAGTATAACCATTCTCTGTGGGCGGAGGTTTTCGGGAAGGCGTCTGGAGACGATTTTTCCATTGATCTGTTCCCGGATGCGTGGCTGTTTGGGGATGAGGAGGGCGTGGGAAGAGCCTTTCTCAAAGAGTATGCCGATGAAATCGCGGAGTGCAGACGACACATGAGTATGGAGAAAGCGGGAAAAGACCTTTACCGGGTCAGCTTCGACGAACTGTATTTCGATGATCTGGTCAGACAGTTTTTATATGACTATGTGGATTTCTCCAAGGTGGGCAGGGAAGACGCGATGGGAATTTTGAGTTATTATGATGTGGTTACCAGCGCGCATGCAATCAGCTTCATTTTGGAGATAAACGATGCGAACCGAATCGAGAGCATTCGTTTGGAGGAGCCTCTTTTCCTCTGTGACGGCAAGATAAGGGTTGACGGAGATATTCATTTTCTTGGCCAAAAGCGCAGCATAGAGAAAATGCAGGGAATGCTTACGATAAGCAAGGAACAGCAGGAGGAGAAGCAGGAGACGGAAATTGTCTGGCAGACGGTGCAGAGCCTGGAACTTGACAATTATCTGATGGAGTCTGATATTAAGTGCGATTATACAGCGAACGGGGAGACGCAGAAAGTGAGGCTTGGCTGCGAGCTGGAGTGTGATGGGAGAAAGAACAGCTTTGACGGAGAATTTTCCATAGAGAACGCGATGGAAGATCTGGAGATGGTCTGGGAGGCATCGGGAGACTTTTCCCATATCAACAAAGGGGAAAGCTTTGATCTGGAGCTTGATGAGCTGCTGTTTAGCGTAAACAATGAGGAGTTTGCGCTGGTCAGAGGAGATATCGGCCTGTCACCGCTGCAGAGGAGGGTCAGGCAGAACGTGAAAGCGAAGACAGCATTTTTTGAGTTGTCGGAGAGAGAATGGAATGGCATTTTAGACAGGGTGTACAGGGATTACGAAAACCTGATGGGAGCGATGTACGGTATGTGGTGGTAAAATGCCGTACAGCATGAAAGGGGCAGGCGTTATGGAAGGAAATGACAAGGAAATGATTGAGGAGATTATGCGGCACCTGGATGCGGAATCGGAACATGGCGTGTACCGCATGAGCGTCACTTTTGACGGGGAGAGTGATGAGGCTAAGAGTGTGTCCCATGAATGCTGTCATATGTACGGCAGACCGGCCTCGGAGACGGTTGGACTTCTGGATATGTACACGGATATGAATGCGGGAGAGCCGGACAGGAAATAGCGTTCTCATGCCGGAGAAATTACGGGGGATAGTGTGACACCATGATATTAAAAGAACTTGCTCAATATGATCCTGTGACCATACAGTGCCATGACAACCCGGATGCGGATGCCATAGCGGCGGGATATGCGCTCTGCCGCTATTTTGACTCGCTGGGTAAACAGGCGCGTCTGGTTTACGGCGGCAGGAATAAAATAAAAAAACCCAATCTGCTGTTGATGCTGAAGCATCTGGAGATTCCTGTTATCTATATAGAGGATGCGGATGCTTTTTTAAAGGAGGAGCCGGACGGAACAATCAGAGGGCTTCTGATCACGGTGGACTGCCAGTACGGCTCCGGCAATGTGATGAGGCTGCCGGCGGAGAAGGTGGCGGTTATCGACCATCACCGCATGGAAACGAAAAATATAGAGCTGGGTGAGATCAATCCCTATGTGGGAAGCTGCTCCACGCTGGTCTGGCGGCTGCTTACGGAAGCTGGATACCCGGTGGAGGATGAGCGCCTGGGAACGGCTCTCTATTACGGCCTGTTTATGGACACAAACCAGTTTGCGGAGCTTTATAATCCGCTGGATCAGGATATGCGGGAGGCGATTCCCTGCGATAAATCTCTGGTCACGCTGTTTCGCAACTCCAACCTTTCCCTTGAGGAGCTGGAGGTGGCTGGTGCTGCCATGCTCCGCTACATTTATAATGACGATTACTATTATGCGATCATCAAGGCCAAGCCATGTGATCCGAATATTCTGGGACTTATCAGCGATTTTCTGATTCAGGTGGCGGAAGTGCACTGCTGCGTGGTTTACAATGAGACCGGCGATGGCTATAAATTTTCTGTCAGAAGCTGCGTTAAGGAAGTACAGGCCGATGAACTGGCGTGCTTTTTGTCGGAGGGTGTAGGTTCTGGAGGCGGACACCGTGAGAAAGCGGGCGGTTTTATCAATCTGGCGCTCTATGAGGAGTCATACCCGACCCTGCATTCCGAAGCCTTTTTCAGCGAGCGGCTGAATGATTACTTTGACAACTGTGAGATCATCAGCGCAGGGGACTATGACGCCTGTATTTCAGATATGGACATCTATGTCAAAAAGCCGCTGACGTTAGGGTATGTGATGGCCACAGATCTGCTGCCGGTGGGAACGCCGATTACGGTGCGTACCCTGGAAGGGGATCTGGATGTCCAGGTGGAGGAGGATCTGGTGATCATGGTGGGAGTCCGGGGGGAAGTGTACCCAAACCGCTTTTCCCGCTTTGAAAAAAGCTATGAGCTGACGCAGAAGCCGTACCGGCAGCACAGGGCGCGCGTTCGCAGCGGACTGCTCTATGAGCCTACCATTCACAACCGGGACACGGGGGAGGTTATGAAGTTGATTGACCATGCCAAGCTTTGCATTTCCGATGGCGGCAGGCGGGTATTTGCGAAGGAACTGACCAATAGAGTCAAAGTCTTTACTGCCTGGGACAGAGACAGATACACGCTTGGCTGCCCCGGAGATTATCTGGTTGTGGGATACGAAGACAGGAATGACATATATATGTTGGAGAGGGACGTCTTCTTCCACTCCTACGAAAAAGAGAATAATCAAAGATAATACGCACAGAAACTTGCAGTTTTGAGAAAAATGTGTATAATTATTGGTGTATGGTCGATGGCATACTTCGGCTAAGGAGGAATTTGATTATGGGTATTCTGTTATTGGGCGGCTTTCTGGTAGTAGTAATTATTCCTGTGGTGATTTCCGTGGTATCGGCAGTTGTTTCGGGAGTTGCAGCCGCAGTAGAAGATGAGGAAGACTGATTTTTCACAGAGTTAGGGACAGGGCAAGATCCCACAGTGTGGGGTTTTGCCCTTTTGAGACAGAGGAGGCAGCAGCAGTGGAATCCAAAAACTTTATCGAGCAGATCATAGATAAGGATCTTGTAGAGGGTGTTTATGACACCGTGCATACCAGATTTCCGCCTGAACCGAACGGTTATCTGCATATCGGACATGCCAAGAGCATATTGCTTAATTACGGGCTGGCATCCAAGTATGGCGGAAAGTTCAATATGCGTTTTGACGATACGAACCCGACCAAGGAGAAGAGCGAGTTCGTGGAGTCGATCAAGGCGGATGTGAAGTGGCTGGGAGCGGATTATGAAGACCGTCTTTTCTTTGCCTCCGACTATTTTGAGCAGATGTACGAGGGCGCCATTAAGCTGATTAAAAAGGGCAGGGCCTATGTGTCGGATCTCACGGCGGATGAGATGCGTGAGTATCGTGGGACGCTGACGGAACCCGGAAAGGATGATCCGAACAGAAATCGCAGTGTGGAGGAGAACCTGCGGCTTTTTGAGGAGATGAAGGAAGGAAAATATGCGGACGGAGAGAAGACGCTCCGCGCCAAGATCGACATGTCCTCGCCAAATATCAACATGCGTGATCCGATCCTGTACCGTGTGGCACATTTGTCCCACCAGAATACAGGAGATAAATGGTGTATTTATCCGATGTATGATTATGCACATCCCATAGAGGATGCGATCGAGGGAATCACCCATTCTATCTGTACGCTGGAATTTGAGGATCACAGACCTCTTTATAACTGGGTGGTGGAGGAGCTGGAATATCCGCACCCGCCGAAACAGATCGAATTTGCAAAAATGTATTTGACCAATGTGGTCACAGGCAAGAGATATATTAAGAAGCTGGTGGAGGATGGTATCGTGGACGGCTGGGACGATCCAAGGCTCGTGTCCATCGCCGCACTCAGAAGAAGAGGGTTCACCCCGGAGTCGATCCGGCTCTTTGTGGAACTTTGCGGTGTATCAAAGGCCAATTCCTCAGCAGAGTATTCTATGTTAGAGTATTGTATCAGAGAGGATCTGAAGATGAAGCGGCCCCGGATTATGGCTGTGACGGATCCTGTCAAGCTGGTCATAGACAATTACCCGGAGGGGGAGACTGAGTGGCTGCCCGTTGTGAATAATCCAGAAAATGAATCTCTTGGTTCCAGGGAAGTGCCCTTTAGCAGGGAGCTTTACATTGAGAGGGAAGACTTCATGGAGGAGCCGCCGAAGAAATATTTCCGCCTTTTCCCGGGAAATGAGGTTCGGCTCATGGGCGCATACTTTGTGAAGTGCGTGGACTACGAGAAGGACGAAGAAGGAAATGTGATGGTGGTACACTGCACTTATGATCCGGCGTCCAGAGGGGGAAACAGCCCGGATGGCCGCAAGGTGAAAGGAACGATCCACTGGGTATCCGCGGCAGAGTCCGTAAAAGCGGAAGTCCGTCTCTATGAAAATATCATTGATGAGGAGAAGGGCGTTTACAATGAGGACGGGAGCTTAAACCTGAATCCCAATTCCCTGACCGTTTTAAAGGAGTGCCGGATTGAGCCATCGGTGAAGGATGCAAAGCCATATGAGAGCTTCCAGTTCGTCAGACAGGGATTTTTCAGCGTAGATTGCAAGGATTCCATGCCGGAAAGACTTGTTTTTAACAGAATTGTATCTCTTAAGAGCTCCTACGTCTTGCCGAAACAGGAGAATTAGGGTAAAATATACACGAACGCAATGAGCAGTGCGCAGACAGAGGATGAACAGGGCGGGGAGCTTGCTCACCGAAGTGTTTATCCGAATGGATGCATAGGGCGAAAGCCCGTGAGCCGAGCGAGCACTGCGGAACATATATAAAATAATTCGGGGAGGAAAAACAAATGGCAGGACTGTTGTCGGGGTTAGAGCAGTTTGGATTGAGTAATCTGGAGAGTATGGATCTCTATGAGTCGCCTAAGAAGGCGGAAGAGGGTGGCGGAGAAGGCGGTGGCCAGGCTGCGCACACGGTACAGGAGCAGGATTTCCTTTTTGATAAATCTTTTACCTGTCCTCTTTGTGACAGAGAATTTAAGGCGAGAACCGTGAAGATCGGTAAGGCGAAGCTTGCGGGCAGCGATTTGGATCTGCGTCCCAGATATGAGCAGATTGATCTTTTAAAGTATGACGTGATTATGTGCCCGTCCTGCGGCTATGCGTCTTTGAGCAGATTTTTCAAGTATTTGACGTCTCCGCAGGCGAAAAATATCCAGAAGGCAATTTCGGCCAATTTTAAGCCGCAGAAAGAGACAGCCGAGACTTATACTTACGATGAGGCGCTGGAGCGTTACAAGATGGCTCTGGCAAACGCGATCGTTAAGCAGACGAAAGCCAGCGAGAAGGCTTATATCTGCCTGAAGACGGCCTGGCTTTTGAGAGGACAGATGGAACATCTGGATCCCGCAGAGGAAGGCTATGAGGAGAAGAAGAAACAGTGCCAGGCTGAGGAAGATGAGTTTTTGAGAAACGCGCTGGAAGGTTTTCTGGCGGCTAGACAGGCAGAGAGTTTCCCTATGTGTGGTATGGATGAGCCCACGGTGGATTTCCTCATTTCCGTGACGGCGATGCGCTTTGAGCAGTATGATGTGGCGAGCCGCCTGATTACGAACCTTGTCACTTCCAAGACCGCAAATCCCCGTATGAAGGATAAGGCCAGGGATGTGAAAGAAATGCTGATGAAGAAGATTAAGGAGAAGAATGCCGCATCCAGAAAATAATTGGGCGGCAGAGCGGGAGTAAACGTTCCCGGGCATAAAGAGACATGAAAAGGCGGAGCCGGTTAACCGGCCCCGCCGCTTTTTTCTTTTTACCGTTTCGCTGTCAGCCGTGGTAAGAAAGCGCTTTCAGCATATTCAGATAGGAACAGGATTCCTCGTAAAGCATATCGGGGTGGAACGATGAGTCCTGAAAACGGGCATTCATCAGACCTTCCAGCGTGTAATTCACCATCTGATCCAGCTTTTCATAGTCCACTTCGCTCTTAAACAGGGAGCGGTCGCTCTGATTTTTCAGCACAGCCTTCATATCGCTCAGAACATTCTTCTGGCGCTCAATGGCCATAAGAGCCTCACTCACGTTCTCAAAACGGCAGCGGTCAAGGAACTGCTGCATGTAAGGATAGTTCTTGAGAACCTGCATTTTGGCATACTCCATCTGACGGCGTATTTCAAAATAATCCCGCTCTGTGGAAGAAACACCGCCCGTCAGTTCAAGTTTCATAAAACGTACACTGTAGTCATAAAGAAAACTATAGAGGCCGAGTTTGCTCCCGAAATAGTGAAATAAGAGACCTTTGCTGATGCCTGCTTCCCCTACAATATCGTCTGTACTGGCATGCTTATAGCCTCCAATAGAAAATACCTTCAAAGAGGCATTGATCATGCGGTCCTGTTTTTCCTTCTTCAAATCAAAAAATTTTTCGTTCATACCTTCCCCGATTCTACATAAATTGACCTTTTTGGTCGACTATAACTATAGCACAAGACTGCACGGGATTCAATGACCTGTGAAAAACTAGTTTCAAGAAAATTTCAGGCCACAACATCTTGTACCTAAAAAGCAGTTTCAACAAAGTTTTCTCTTTTTTTATACATATTCTCTTTTCATTTTCACAAAATAGTATTAATATAATAAATAGGAACTGATACGGTGAAAGGAGAACACTGATGGCAAAAAAATTCGGTAAGGTATTGATGATGACAGCGGCTCTTGGCGCCGTAGCGGCAGGTGCGTACTATTACATGAAGGGCAGAGACGCACTGATGGATGATGATTTCGATGATGACGAGGATTTTGACAATTTTGATGATGATCTGGAAGACAGCGACACAGATCGGAACTATGTGGATCTTGACCTCGGAAAGACGGAAGAGAGCGGCGTGAAAGAGGAGTTCAAAGAAGGCATTCAGGCTGCGAAGGCAGAGACCACGGATAAGGTGCTCGGGAGTGTGAAGAAGGTAGAAGAGTTTTTCGATGACGATGATGAGAGCGATGGCTCTATGGATGCAATGTAATAGCCACATAGAAAAAACAAGCGCTCCCGTTAGGGCGGCACTCATAAGATAGTATCAGAAATTTTTCGGGAAACGGCGTAGCTTGCAGGCTATGCCGTTTCTTCGTTTTGCAATCTGATTGATGTTCACGCCGATTTTCTGAAGCTGCGCCGTATGCCCTTTGACTTCCTGCAAATCAAGCGTGATGATGTACCCGTCAATGAGCTTTTTCCGAGCGTGGGCGGAGAGATTGAGCGTCGGTATCTGCTGCATTTCTTCTTCCATCAATGCCCGTTCTTCCTCTGTTACCCGAATAATGATTTGCCCGTTTCGTTTCCTGTTTTCCATGAGTAGATCCCTTTCGCTGACCAGACGTTTGCAAGCGGTTTTTCTACCCGCTTTGTGATAAATTTTCTTTCACTATCTACTACACCAGACAAGGCGATTTTGACGAAGATTTTAGAGTTCCATATTTTTCATTGCGCTATATCAAAGTCTCGATTGACTTTTTAGTATCAAAATGATAATATTTTCATATATCAACGCAGGAGGGTGAAAGATGACAGGTAGGCTTATGGAGTGCATTACAAATCCGGTGAAATGTAAGTTACTGCTTGAAATACATTCACAGGGGAAAGCAACTGCGAAACAGTTAGCCGATATTTATACCGACATTCCCCAGGCTACCTTATACCGGCATCTCAAAAAAATGTTAAGCGACGGTATTTTACAGG
>CAJTTT010000034.1:26138-26393 GCA_910579285.1 uncultured Lachnospiraceae bacterium
ACTTATTCGTTGGCACATAACCTCAGCAGCGATATAGAAACAATCGTCGAGAAAAATTCGGGCGAACTTTATATGCAGTATTTCATGCAATATTTCATTGGGTTTGCAAAACAGTTTCAGGAATATTGCCACTCTCCGAATATCAATATCAAAAAAGATATGACGGGATTTTCTCTTTCCCCGCTATATCTTTCTGATGATGAATTGACTTCTCTTATAACAAATATTTCTCAAATAATCAGCGCAGTAAAAAAC
>CAJTTT010000035.1:0-6022 GCA_910579285.1 uncultured Lachnospiraceae bacterium
CACGCTCGATTCAGAGAACGCTTCGCATTCTCCTTGAATATTTTACGCTATCGCAATTTCCTATTAAAAAGAAAGGCGCTTCACTATGGCAGACACCCAGAAATACGACAGAATTTTAGATGCGCTCCAGCAGCTTATGATCGATGAGAGCATACAGAATATCTCGGTCAGTGACATCGCCGCCAAAGCGGGCATTGGCAAAGGCAGCATCTATTATTATTTTCCTTCAAAAGAAGCAATTTTAGACGCGCTGATCAGAAGAAATTATGAAGCGCCCTTACAGACGGCAAAGCAGCTGGCTGACCAGACGGATATCCCGCCCTTTACACGGATGGCCATGCTGTTTCAGGCCTGCCGCAGTTCGGCGGCCGCTTTCTTAAAACAGGGCAGTGAAAAAAGCAGAACCATCACGCTGCAGGAGTCCGCTTACCTGCACCAGAAATACTTAAATTATCTGATTTCGGAATTAAAGCCAAACCTGGCAAAGATCATCAGACAGGGGATTTTGACCGGTGAAATCCATTTTGACTTTCCAGAGGCACTGGCGGAAATTGTACTGATTGTTCTCGGCGTAAAGCTGAACAACACGTTTCTCTCCACAACGCCAGAGGACTGCGAATACACCATACGGGGACTGATCTCCCTGTTAGAGCAGGGAACCGGGCTTTCCGAAGGAACTCTAAGTTATCTGAACTTAACCGAATAACAAATCGAGCGTCGGCACGCTCGATTCAGAGAATGCTTCGCATTCTCCCTGAATGTTTTACACGATTGCACTTTTCTATAGAACAACAAATCGAACGCTGTTCGATTGTGAGATCCGCTCCGCGGACTCGAATAAAAAAAGGAGGATCATACATGCAAGAAAACAACCTCACCGGGCGGCTGACGCTGCCCACAGATGTGGATATGGTGGAGGAAACCATACGGCTTAAGAATCTCTTAGGGGCGGACGCCCTGCGGGACTGTGACGGGACGGACATGCCTGAGGCGCTGTTATCCCAGGACGCGAAAATCTACGCCACCTACTACACCACCAGAAAGGATAATGCCTGGGCTGAGGCAAATCCCGAAGAAATCCAGCAGGAATACCTGATCAGCGACCGGGTAACTGCCAGGGACAAAACCCTGCGCATCCGCCTGATGAAAGGATTTCACACACAGCAGCTTAAGGTGAATACCATTGACGACCCCAAACGCTGGTGGGAAGTCATCGACAGGACCACGGGAGAAATTGTCTCCACGGACCACTGGCAGTACGATGAGAGCACGGGCGAAGTGGTAATCGACACCGTTCCCTATCATCAATATACCGTAAGTTTTCTTGCTTTCCTGATCTGGGATCCCGTGCATATGTACAACTTTATCACCAACGACTGGAAGGACGCCCCTCACCAGCTCACCTTTGATGTGCGCCAGCCAAAGACACAGGCTTATGTGAAGGAGAAGCTGCGCCGCTGGTGTGAGGAAAATCCCAGTGTGGACGTGGTGCGCTTCACGACCTTTTTCCACCAGTTCACTCTGACCTTTGACGACCAGAAGCGGGAAAAGTTCGTGGAATGGTTCGGCTACAGCGCCAGCGTCAGCCCCTATATTCTGGAGCAGTTTGAAAAGTGGGCCGGCTACCCGTTCCGCCCGGAATACATTGTGGACCAAGGTTACCACAACTCCATCTTCCGCCGACCCTCAAAGCAGTTCTTAGACTTTGTGGAATTCCAGCAGATCGAGGTGAGCAAGCTTGCCAAAGAGCTGGTTGATATTGTCCACAGTTACGGCAAGGAAGCCATGATGTTTTTAGGCGACCACTGGATCGGCACAGAGCCTTTCGGCAAATACTTTAAAAACATCGGACTGGATGCGGTGGTAGGATCCGTGGGAGACGGCGTCACCCTGCGCATGATCTCCGACATACAGGGCGTAACCTATACGGAAGGCCGGCTTCTGCCCTACTTCTTCCCTGATGTGTTCACCGAGGGCGGCGATCCCATCGGTGAGTCAAAAGACAACTGGATGAAAGCGCGCCGGGCAATCCTGCGCTCTCCCGTGGACCGAATCGGCTACGGCGGCTATCTGAAACTGGCAAACGAGTGGCCCGGCTTTATTGACCGTATCAGTCAAGTCGTGGCGGAGTTCCGGCAGATCCATGCCAACATGCAGGGATCCCAGGCATACACCGCCCCCTTTAAAGTAGCTGTCCTCAACAGCTGGGGAAATCTGCGCCGCTGGATGGCAAACCAGGTACACCACGCTCTCTGGTACCGCGAAATCTATTCCTATGTAGGTGTGATTGAGGCTCTGAGCGGCATGCCCATCGATGTGGAATTCATTACTTTTGAGGAGATGAAGCAGGGAATTGATCCGGCCATCCGGGTTATCATAAACGCCGGGGATGCTTACACCGCTTTCAGCGGCGGTGAGGTCTGGAAAGATTCCGAACTGGTCTGCGCTCTGCGCCGTTTCGTGGATGAGGGCGGCGGCTTTATCGGTGTGGGAGAACCCACTGCCTGCCAGTATCAGGGACGCTACTTCCAGTTGAGTGACGTTCTCGGCGTGGACAGAGAGCTGGGCTTCTCCATGAGCACTGACAAGTACAATGAACTGAACAGGGAACACTTTATTCTGGAAGATGTGACAGGCAGCATTGATTTCGGCGAAGGAAAGAGCCGCATCTACGCCCAGGGTGAAAACTACCAGATTCTTGATATGGACGGTAAGTACAGCCGTCTTGTGGTCAACGAATACGGCAAGGGACGCAGCGTCTACTTCACGGGACTGCCCTACTCCCCGCAGAACTGCCGCATTCTGCTGCGCGCCATCTACTATGCAGCCCACAGAGAAGAGGAGATGAAAAAATACTACGTCACCGATGTGGAAACTGAGATCGCTGTCTTTGAAAAGACGGGGATGATTGCCGTGATCAACAACACGCAGGAACAGAAGAAAACCGACCTCTACATGGACGGCGTTCTCAAAATGCATCTTGATCTCGCGCCTATGGAGCTCAAGTGGATCAACTATAAAGAATAAGGAACTTACATGCTCCCGCCTTCTGTCTGTGCAGAAGGCGGGAGCTGCTATGAAAAAAGCAGACGATGCGGTTACACCGTTAAATCGGTGAATATCTGCTCAATAACAGAAACTTCTTCTTCCAGTTCTTCCGCAATTTCCAGAATCGTTTTGCCCTTGGAACGTTTTTTCTGTACTTGCTCCCTGAGCTTTTCATTACGGCCTTTACCAAGTCCAATCTCTATGCCTTTCTCTATGCCTTTCTCCATGCCCTCTTTTATTCCCTCTTCCTTTCCCTCCTTAAAAAGCGTCCTGAAATGCTTTTTCTCATCATACTCGGTTAATATCATATGCAGCACCTCCGCCTTCTGTTTTGTCAGGATATCCTTGAGTATCCCCTTATCAATGCAGGTGTCGATAGCTGTGTGGACAGCCTCTTCCCTACGCATTCCGCTTCGTATATTCTCCTCTATCTCTGCAGAAAATTCCGAATACTCCCACAGCCTGCGGCATTTCTCCATAAGCGCCTGATTATAACCACGGTTGATGTTCAACACCTCACAGGTACATTCCAGACAGCCGCTTCCCCGTCCTGTGGAAAAGGAATCCGAAAGGTAGAGCATCAAATTGTCTGTCTGCATACCGGCACCGTTATAAAAGACAATATATACGGGTGTAGGCAGATCCACACGTTTCGTTCCGTAAATGTCCTCACTTCGGGAGGCAAGAAGCCCCTCAAACTGCTGGGCAAAATAGAACAATCCCCGCAAGGGCATATTGGAATTCCATGTGCTTTGATGTTCATACAGATGCAGGGTATTTCCGATCATAAAGGACAGATCGTTCTTCATTTTCATAAAGATCACGTCCTCCATAGTGATTACCTCAAGCTCCTCAGGGTTCTGGTATGTACTGCCGTTTAAAGCATTATAAAGATCCAGCAGATCCCGTTTGTCCTGAAAAAGATGTCTGAAAAGTACATCCTTGTACTTTCGGTTATGTCGGAGCCTTCTCCACCAGTTTCCATGCGCAAACCATTTCTCTGTTTTCCGTTTTGTCATACATTTTCCTCCATTATACAGTTTTTTCAAATAGAATACAAGGGATTGTCTCCGATGAACCCGGAAAGAATCTTAAGACTGCAGGCGGTTGATCCGCCTGCATTTGCTTTGTATAGACTAAAAGATATCACAGACAATAGAAGTATGCAAGCGATATATTTTATCCCCGAAACTGCCGGGGAGCATAGGCGCCGCTCTGTTTTAGCGGTTTTGCAGTCAGTACAGACGATTTTCCAGGCAGCCGCTGCAATCTACAGGGTACACCCCGTCAAAGCACGCCTTGCACAGCGGCAGACCTCCCGTCATCTCAGAAAGATCTTCTATACACAGATAACCGAGAGAGTCCGCCCCGATCATCTCCCGGATCGCCTCCACACTGTAGTTTGCCGCGATAAGCTGGGAATCGGAAGGCACATCAGTGCCAAAATAGCACGGATATAGAAAAGGCGGCGAGCTGATTCTCACATGCACTTCTCCTGCTCCTGCCTCCTTCAACATACGAATCAGCTTGGCAATGGTGGTTCCCCTCACAATGGAATCATCCACCAGCACGATCCGCTTGTCTTTTACCGCCGGTTCCAGCACGCTCAGCTTCATACGGACAGCGTCTTCCCGCTCCTTCTGGGTAGGCTTTATGAACGTTCTGCCTATGTAGCCGTTCTTATAAAACACCTGTCTGAAAGGAATCCCGCTTTTCCGCGCGTATCCCTGCGCCGCCGGAAGCCCCGACTCCGGCACTCCTGTCACTAAATCTGCCTCCACGGGATAGGACTCTGCCAGCAGCTCCCCCGCACGGATTCTGGCGTCATACACCCGCATGCCGTCCATCGTACTGTCCAATCTGGCAAAATAAATATACTCGAAGCTGCAGTGGGCGCACCGCTCCGCCTTCGGCAGCATCTGAGACCGTATCTCCCCGCCGGAAATCGTGACCACTTCCCCCGGCAGAATATCCCGCACAAAAGAAGCTTCCACAGCATCCAGCGCGCAGGACTCCGAAGCCAGCACATACGTCTGTCCCCGTTTTCCCAGACAAAGCGGCTTCAATCCATAGGGATCCCGCACCCCGATAAGCTTTCTGGGACTCATAATAACCAGTGCATAGCCTCCCTTTATTTTCAGGGCCGTCCTGTATACCGCCTCCTCCACCGCCGTCGAGTGCACCCGTTCCCTCGCGATATGAAAAGCAATCACTTCTGAATCCGTGGTGGTGTGAAAAACCGCCCCGTTCTGGATCAGCTCCCATCTCAGTTCCGGCGTGTTAATCAAATTACCATTATGGGCAAGCGCAAGCGTTCCCTTAATATAGGATAGAACAAGAGGCTGGGCATTCCCTGCCACAGACGCCCCTGTCGTGGAATAGCGCACATGGCCAAGTCCAAGATTCCCATCCATTTTCTCCAGAACCTCTTTCGTGAACACCTCGCTTACCAGACCGAGATCCTTGTGAAAGCACACATTGCCCCGCTCCCTATCGGTTCTGGAAACCGCTATGCCGCAGGCCTCCTGTCCTCTGTGCTGTAATGCCGTCAGTCCGCAGTAGAGCCACGGCGCCACATTTTCCCCTTCCGATCCGTACATGCCCACCACACCGCAGGCCTCCTTTATTCCAGCCATTTTCATTCCTCCTCACAGACAGAGGGATTCCGCCTTTTCTCTGTCATTGCCTGTCGCCTTCTGACTCTGCTTATACGCGCAGAAAGGGACAAAGAAATCCTTTTAGACTTCTTTGTCCCAACTTGTTTATTTTATCACAGGCAGTTCCTTTTTTCCAGTGTCTTTTTACGCTTTTATTATATTGCTTACATGATATCCCCTCTACCCTCTCACCACCGACAATACCCCGTCCGTCATGCCATAGACCACATCCGCCGCCGCAGCCACCGCATCGTTGTGGGTCACCACGATCACCGCATAGTTGTCCTCGTGAGCCAGCTTGCACAGAAGCTCCACAA
>CAJTTT010000035.1:6032-26101 GCA_910579285.1 uncultured Lachnospiraceae bacterium
TCTCATTCTGGCTGTCCAGATTTCCCGTGGGCTCGTCAGCTAAAAGAATCTCACCGCCCGCCGCAACCGCCCTCGCAATGGCAACCCTCTGCTGCTCCCCGCCGCTGATCATGCCGGGCATCTTTTTGTAGAGCGTCTCCGGCAGGCCGACCTTTGCCAGATACTCCCGTGCCTTCGCCCTGGCCTCCTTCGCCGGGACATGCTGCAGCTCCATCGGAAACATGACATTCTCCATCACCGTCAGCAGTGGGAACAGATGAAAGGCCTGATAAATGACCGACGCCCGGTTCAGACGGTACGCGTCCCGGTTCATCTTCCGCATATCCTCCCCCTCCACGGTAAGCGTTCCCTCTGTGGGCACATCAAGACCCGCAAGGAGGGAGAGAAAAGTACTCTTGCCGCTGCCGGATTTTCCTGTGATCGCATACACCTTCCCCCGCTCGAAGGAACAATTCACCTCCGAGAGCGCCTTCGTCTTCTGATACTTCGTCTGGTAGATGTAAGTCACATTTACCGCCTCAATGATTTTTTCCATGCTTTCCTCCATTCTACCGCCTGCGCGGTACTTTTGTTTCCACAACAATTTAGACTGACTCCGAAAGAAGCGCAAGCGGCTCCTGTCTCAGATTCACATATATCCCGGCCATCGACACCGACAAGGTAAAGAGGAAGACTGCGCCGCCGGATGCCGCCGCCACCCGCCAGTCCGGCCCGGTCAGATAAACGGCTTCCTCCTTCACGCGCCCCTCCTCGTCCTCCTGGGGCGCCCCGTTGCTGTAACGGGTATCATAGGGCTTTGGGCGCATCATCGCCGCCCCCGCACTTCCCGCAAGAATCTGTCCGATGACAGCTCCCGCAATACAGCCCGCCAGCGCAACAACCACAATCCCCGCAAGGAGCGACCTGCCGCACTGCCCTTTTGTCATGCCAAGGCTCCGCTCAATGGCCGTGCGCCTTCGCTGCTTCGCGATAAAAAGGTGGCAGAAAAAGACAACGATGCAGGCCGCACTGACAATCCCCATTGTGAGCAGAATCAGGGACATCCGTTCCATGTTTTTTAGCCCTGCCTCCAGTTTGGAATAGCCGCCGTCATAAAAGGTGATCTCCACATTCTGTATGCCCTGTTTCTCCCAGAGCGCTTTATAGGTTTCCATGCTCTCACTGCCGTTTGGAATCTGAAAAGCGGTGGTGTACCCCTTCATCGTGCCGTACTGGGCAATGTGATTCTCATTGCTGTTCTTGATGGAAGCTGTAGGGATAAAAATTTCGTTTTCCGCAAGCAGATACCCCAGGCTTCTGCCCGGGCTCACAGTGTGGTCGTAAATCCCCCGGATCTGCCAGTCGGCCTCCTCAAACGGCTCATAAGCCTTTCCCTCCGCGGTGAGCCGTCCCTGCACGCCGCCTCTGCTTGCGGACTCCGCGTAATTGGCATAGCGCAGCACCAGATGAACACGGTCTCCCACTTTCAATTTATTCCTCACAGCGAAGTCATCCGGCACCAGACAGACCCGGTTCCCCTGTCGGTAATCCTCCTCCGAAAAGGCTTCCCCCTCCGATATGTAAGCTTCTTTGGCATAAAATGCCATAATCAGATTCAAATCGTTTGTGACCGTCACCGGGAGAGAGTCGTAACTCAGTTCGTACTCCCTGCAGAGTGCAAGCCACGCCTTCCCCTCCTCCGTCTCATAAAAGCCGGGCACAAGCTCCTGCACCGGGTTCTGTGACAGATGATTGGGAAGAAGGCGTCCCTTGGAATCAGCCTGGGTTGAGCACGGCCCGTCCACTGGCTGGTACTCAAAGCGGCCGGCGATCGGGTTCTCGGCCACCTCCCAGTCGTGCGGAAGCCCCAGCACAAGCTCCATGAGATACGTTTTCCCCGCATACATCGGTTCGGGATTCCTCTCCGTATGGGCACAGTAGTAAAACTTGTCAAAGGAGATCGGATAGTAGCTGAACAGCACCCGCTTCAGTTGCATCTGCACCGGGTCTGCAGGCACACAGTCCTCCACCGGGGAAGCCTCCACAATCATAAAATGCCACATTCCCCTGTCATCATCCCGCAGTCTGAGTCCCGGCGTCTGGGCCATGTAACAGGCCCGTCTGTCAGGCCCGCTCAGATACTCTGCGCCCTCGAAGTCCAGCACATCCGGCTGCACCGTCTCCCCGTACACGGGCTGGCTCACATATCGGTAAGATTTCCGATCCGCTCTCCACACCGCCTTCTGCATCGTCTTTTCCGGCTTCTGCTCCACCGTGCCGATGGTGGTGAAAATCTGTTCAAAGTGTGCCATATTGTCCGCGCTGAGCTTTCTGAGATTTGCGCCCAGGCAGACAAGCGCCACCGTAAAAGACAAAAGCAGGAAAAAGAGCGCTGTCTTTACCGGCGTCCGCACAAGTCTGATCAAACTATTTTTCACTGCCGCCACACCCTGTTCCCCCTCTACTCATTTTTGCCAAGCAGCTCCATCACACTGAGCCGGTGGAGCGGGAGAAGGGCCGCCGCTGTCCCCGCAAGAAACGCGAGTAAAAACAGCACGCCTGCCTGCACACAAACCTTCCCGGCCGCATCCAGAAGCAGTACGGCTGCCGCGCCCCCGCAAAGAACGGCAAACGCAGCCACAACCACCGTCTCTGCAAAAAACAAACCGAAGCTCCTCCCCAGTCCCGCCCCGAGAGAGCGCAAAAGCGCATACTCCTCCCGCCTGCCCTGCATGGAAAGATAACTGCAAATATATCCGATAAAGACAACGACCGCCGCCACCAGGGGGAACATTCCCCGAAGAAGCGCCAGGTTCTCCTCCAGCGCCTGTGCAGAGCGGATAAATCCTTCATCCATGATTGTCAAGGCATTGCCGTCATAAGAAAAGTCTGCCCGCGAAGCCACTGGGAGCATCCCGATCTTCTGCATCTCCTCCTTGCACTCGTTCAGGCGAAACGGGTCTTTCACCGCGAAGGCGCCGGAATCCGCCAGAAATTCGATGCCCTGCCTGTGGAATGCCTCCCGCAGGCAGTCGAGCGGGAAAACCACATCCGCAGGCACCCAGTTTCCCCTGTATTCCCCAATCCGCATGGCGCCGATAATCCTGTAAGTATCCGTGCCAAGCCTGTCCAGAAAAATTTCATAGTTCCGCTCCTCATAGCGGTAGCAAAACAGTGTCAGCTCCACCTCGTCCCCCAGACGAAGGCCCTCCCGCTCCATCAGAGCCTCGTCCATGATACATACCTTCTCTGCCGTCTCCAGTGCATCTGCGTCTTCCCCCGGGAGAAACGTGATTTCCTCCTCCTTAAGACCCGGCACACCCCCGACCGCATTCATGCCTGTCCCGTAATAATTCAAATTTCCCTCATACTCCCCGGCTGTAAACGCGCCAAATCCCAGACGAAGCCGCACGGTGAACACCGCATCTTTTACATGCTTTGAAGCGCGGATGGCCTGCACCCGGTCTTCCCTGATGGTCATGCCGTCCTCAAGGGTCCCGTTTAAATTACTCACCTTAGCCTGCACCGGCACTGCCTCCGGGAGCCGCTTAAGCTGTCCTTCCGTGCTGTCCATATTTCCGGCATAGACATTCAGAAGAAGCACCGTCAATACCCCCGTCAGCCCGGAGAGAATGCTCCTGCATTTATGCCGTGCGATCCCTCGCCCGATCTGCATGACCTCAAACATCATACCCCAACTTTCCTCTCACTTCTCCTTCATTCCAGACACTTCCATCCTGTCTTCCACTTCCCGCAGCCAGACTGCTCCGCAAAAGACAAAACTCACCGTTCTGCCCCGGAAAGAAGCGCAAGGGGCTCCTCCCTCAGATTTCTGTAAATCCCTGAAAGCGCCGTCCCCACAGCAAACAGAAAAACCAGACTGCCGCAAAGAACCGCAATCCGCCAGTCCGTCTCCGTCAGATAAGCGGATTGCAGCATCCCGCTCCCCTCTGCATTCCCATCTGCGGCTTCCTCCTCGCTTCTCTCCCTGCTAAACTGTACCTCCCCATTGCTGAACCGGGTATCAAAGGTTTCCGTGGATGTCATCTGCGCCGCCGCGCTGCCTGCAATGAGCTGCCCCGCAAAACCGCCCGCCACACTGCCCGCAAGGGCGATCACCAGAACGCCTGCAAGGAGGGATCTGGCGCACTGTCCCTTCGTCATACCAAGGCACCGCTCGATGGCCGTCCATTTCTTTTGTTTCGCGATGAAGAGATGGCAGAAAAAAATCACAATACAGACCGCGCTTACCACGCCGGTCGCCAGAAGAACCACGGACATAGTCTGCATATTTTTCAGTCCGCCCTCCAGCTTACTGTAGCCGCCGTCGTAGAAAGTGATCTCCACATGATCCACCCCCTGCGCCTCCCACAGCTTTTTGAAGTTTTCCATACTGTCATTTCCATTGGGAATCCGAAAGGCGGTGGTGTAGCCCTTCATGGGGCCGTGGAGCGCAATGTTCTGTTCGTCACTGTTTTTGATGGAAGCCTTTGGGATAAACACTTCATTTCTGTCAAGCGTATATCCCCAGTCCCCGTCTCCGCCGACACCCACCTCATAAATCCCTTTGATCGTATAATCGCTCTCCTCAAAAGGCTCATAGATGCCGCCCTCCGCGTTTAAACGGGCCTCCCCACCACCCCTGCCCGGAGAGGCCGCGTAGTTGGCATAGCGAAGCGCCAGATGCAGAGAATCCCCTGTTTGAAGCTTGTTTCTTCTGGCGAAGCGGTCCGATATCAGACACACTTTATTTCCCTGCTCATAGTCCTCTTTCGAAAAAAACGCCCCCTGCGAAAGGTAAGCCTGCTTCGTATAAAAAGCCATGATCAGATTCAGATCCTGCGTGGCTGTCACGGGAAAACTCTGAAACCAGTGCCGCAGTTCCAAATCCCGGCATAGGGTCAGCCACGCTTTTCCCCGTTCCGTCTCATAAAATCCCGGCGTCAGTTCTTCTATCCACATTCCTTCCAAATCCGTAGGCAGCCGCTTCCCGTCCGCGTCTGTCTGTGTGGATCCGGGTCCCTCCATAGGCACATATTCAAAAATGGCGGCAGAGCCCTTCTCTTTCCATTCATGGGTCCATCCGTCTGCCAGAGCCATCAAGTACGTTTTATCTGCATACAGGGTCTGTGGATGCTGCGTATTGTGATCACACAAATAAATGGGAGAAACATTCACCGGGTAGGTGCTGTACAGTACCCGCTTTACTTCTATCTTTACCGGGCCGGCAGGGGCACAGTCTTCCAGGGGTGACGCTTCTATAATCATAGCCTGCGACATCCCCTCATTGTCCTCCTTCAACTTATACTCAAACGGAAGCGCCTCGTAGTAAGCCCGCTGCTCCGGCCCGCTCAGATATCCGGCCCCCGCAAAGTCCAGCACATCGCTGGAGATGGTTTCCCCATACACTGCCCGGTTAAAATACCGAAAGTCCTCCTCATTCGCATACCATACGGCCTCCTGCTGTGTCCGCTCCGGCGTCTGCTCCACCGTACCGATGGTCACAAAAATCTCCTCAAACCGTCTCAGATTGTCCCCGTTTAGTTTCCAGAGACTCCCTCCCGCACAGACCAGCGCCACCGTAAAAGACAGCAGCAGGAAAAAGAGGGCCGTCTTCACCGGCGTGCGCGCAAGTCTGGTCAGACTGTTCCTGATCATCATACTTTCCTCCATAGTTTTACCCTGCGGCATTGCGAAGAATGCTGCCTAATCCTTTTTGGTCAGCATCTCCATCACGCTGAGCCTGTGAATCGCCAAAACCGCCATCGCCGCTCCCGACACAAATGCCAGAAAAAACATCGCTCCCGACAGGGCAAGCACGCTGACCGCCGGATGCAGAAAGACCCATGCCGCCAGACTGCCAAAAAGGCAGGCTCCCGCCGCAACAAACGCCGTCTCCCAAAAGAGCAGGAAAAAACTCCTGCCCCGCCCCGTTCCGAGAGACCGCATGAGCGCGTATTCCTCCCGCCTGCTCTGCAGGGAGAGATAGCTGCAAAGATACCCAATAAAAATCACAATCACCACAAGGAACGGAAGCATCCCCCGAAAGAGCGCCAAATTCTTCGACAGCGTCTCCGCGGAACGGATAAAGGATTCATCCATAATCGTCAACGCATTGCCGTCAGACCGAAACTTCGCACGGGTAACAACCGGCAGAAATTTCACTTCGTCATGCATCTGGGCTTTCAGGGCATTTAACTGGAACGGATCCTTCACCACAAAAAAACCGGAGTCTGCAAAAAACTCGATGCCCTGACTGTGGTAAGCCTCCCGCATATAGTCAAAGGGTAAGATAACCTCCGGCGGCACCCAGTTCCCGCGAAAGTCTCCGATCTGCATACTTCCCACAATTTGATAGGTATCGGTAATCAGCGGCTCAATAAATATCTCGCTCCCCTCCAGCGCATAACGGTAGTAAAATAGAGTTAACATAACATCGTCCCCGAGATGCAGACCCCGCTCTTCCATAAGCGCAGCATCCAGAATACAAGCCTTCTGCGCCGTCTCCAGAATACGCTCATCCACTCCCGGAAGAAACGTAATCTCCTCCCGCTTCATGCCGGAAACGCCCTCCGGCGCGTTCATACCCATACCGTAATGGTTCAGATTTTCCTTGTATTCCTCCACGGTAAACGCGCCGAACCCGAACTTCAGCCGCACGGTAAAAACCGGGTCCTTCACATACTCAGATTCGCGCACGCCCATCACCCGGTCCTCCCTGATGGTCATACCCTCCTTCTGGGAGCCGTTTAATGTGCTGATCCTTGCCGTGACCGTAATCGCCTCCGGGAGATTGGCAAGCTGTCTTTCCGTGCTGTCCATATTCCCGGCGTAGACATCCAGAATCAGAACGGTCAGCACGCCGATCAGAAAATGCAGGATACTCTTTTTTCCATGCCGTGCAATATTCCTCACGGTCTGCCTCATAAAAAACTTCATGTTTTACTCCATCTCTGCGCATTTTTTTGCGCATAACCGAGTTTATGTCAAGCAATGCGCAGACACAAATCTCGCGATTGAAAATTTTAATTTTCAATCTTCTCCCCCCTGTCAGAGCTGTCTGCCGTGTCCCTGCGCCCTATTTTTTATGCTGGCTCCTCTTATATGCCTTGCTTTCCCACACGCGTCTCAGCTCGGCATAACATTTGCCGTCCTCCTTGGTCAGTTCCAGTTCCAGAGCCGCCTGCCGTTCTCTGTTCTCATCCACGATCCAGAGCCGGAACGCACCCTGCATGATCCTGCCCGCATCTTCCGGCCGCTCCGGCGCCACCCACCATTCAAGTCTGTCGCCAAATTCCAAAATATCATCATCCCTGATGATAACCATCTGTTTGTCATAGACATAGTTTTCAGGCACCTCAACCCGGAAGGTGCATATATAAGGATAGTAAGTGCTTCTCCCGTTGTCCTCAAACGCCTCCTCCCCTTCCTCAAGCGTCTGATAGGGTTCCTTCTTCAACAGAATCCGTTCTCCCTCCACAAGTTTCTGCCAGCCATGCTCCTCCGTGGCCGCATAGACCACCACGTCTTCCCCGATCACCCCGGGTCTGGCAAAGCAGAAAAGGGAGAGAAGCAGACAGGCCGCAAAAACTGCCGCCGGTATCCTTGGTGTCAGTCTCCTCCCCTTTCGTTTTCCCGCCTTTACGCCCTCCATGATGCGCTTCTTTGCCGATTCGTCCGGCACAATCCTGTATGCTACCGCGCGCAGGCGGTTCTCCGCGTCCTCTGCCGGGTCAGGCCGCTCTTCTTCCTCTATGCTCTTCCCTTTCCACGCTCTTTCTTCCATAAGACCGCTCTCCTTTCCCAAATCTGTCATTCCGTCTCCTCCAGCAGATCCCGCAGCTTCCCCCGTCCTCTCTCCAGACGTTTTCTGACAGCAGATTCCGAAATGCCAAGCATCTGCGCAATCTCCTTCCCCTGATACCCTTCCACATAATGCAGCAGGAGTATTTCCCGGTATCTGGACGGCAAAAGTAAAAGGCTGTCCATCAGTCTTGTGTCTTCTTTCTCTTCATAGTAACGGGACAGCTGGTCCATCCCGATCTTCGGATGGTTTTTATAAAAGCGCAGCCTGTTTTTGCAGAGGTTGATGTCCACCCGGATCAGCCATGCCTTCCGATGTTCCTCCGTCTCAAACGTTTTCCCTCTCTCCCTATGCTCCATATATTTAATCAGTGTATCCTGCACGACATCCTCTGCGTCAAAGGCGTTTTTCATCATCACAAAGGCAATTCGGTATAGCATATTGCCAAATTCCTGAAAAACCGCTTCCACACTCTGGTCCGGGCTGTCCGTCCTTTTCTCCAACATGTCACCGCCTTCTCTTACTAATAACACACGCCGAGGTGCAAAAATGTGACACCTATTCTATATTTTTTACGTTTCCCTGTTGCGCTTCCTGTACTCTTTCGGGGAACAGCCCACTCTTTTTAAAAATTGTCTGTTAAAGTTGGAAAGATTGCTGTACCCGCAGGCAAAAGCAATATCCGCGATCTGTTCTGCGCCGTCGCTGAGCGCCTCGCAGGCAGCCTGAATCCGAAGCTGGGTCAGATGTTCGATGGCGCCGATTCCCACCGCCTTCCGAAAACACCTCATAAAGTGACTCTCGCTCAGATGTACCAGCCCAGCCAGCTGTTCCACCGTAATGTCCTCCCTGAAATTTAGTGCCATATACTCAAGAGCCGGCCGGACAGCCTCTGTCTCACCCCCCGTGCCGCCCTTTTCAAACACAATCTCCCCGCTCTCCTCCAGCGTCCAGATCAGCCGCAGAAGCTCGCTTTTTAACAGCAGATCTGAACGGGCCGAGTTGTCGCGCACACAGGAAAAAATCCGCTCCGCCAGCGCTTTCAGCTCTTCATAAGCCGCTGCGCCCCGGCGGATGCAGACATTTGTGCGGATATTTCCTTTGATCACCGGCCGGATGCATTCATTCGTACAGCGGTCACCGCTGCCGGCGCCGAGCATGACAGGGCTGAATACAAGCGCATCGTACACCATCGGCACCAGGCCGGCCTTCGAAAAGCTGCCCCCGCATCCCTCCTGCTCTTTTTCTGTAAGAACCGCCTTCTGCTCCCTGCACGGATATGTCGCGTGCAGCATATTGGGCGGTATGAGCAGCAGCTCCCCCTCTCCAGCCTCCAGCTTTCGGCTGCCGCATATAAATTCTCCCCTGCCGTGCAGAATATAGATCAGCTCAAACTCGCTGTGCCAGTGCATGGGCACATTCACAAACCACTCCGGCAGCCTGCACTCATAATAACTGTAAGGAATCCATGTGGTGCTGTGCTGCCTCTTTTCCTGTGTCTCCCTGTTCGGTGTCATGGTCTTTCCTCCCCGGCTTTCCGGCCGTTCTCCCGCTTCTCCCCGTCTGCCGCCGCGGACAGACATGCTTTTTCCTCTTCCATGTTTTGTGATAGAAAAGTATCATTAAGAAGTAGCATTTTAATAGCATTACCCGTCCCGATAATAATATTATACTATTACAACTTGTATTTCTCAATCGTTTAAGTAAAGACATATGAAGATGAAAATGAAAAAGGAAAAGGAGGCAGAATATGACATTTGAAAAAGATAACGGCGCGCTCGTATGCCGCCGTATGGGCGAAACACTGCGTATTGAACCGTGGGGAAAGGATTCCTTCCGGGTGCGCGCTGCAATGGCGCCACATTTCACAGGAAACGACTGGGCGTTGACCGAAACAGTCGAACACACAGGCACGCAGATTGCCATTGAGGAGGAGGATCACTGGGTTGGCGACGGCACCATCGACAAACGGCCGACTGCCTCCATTATAAACGGACAGCTTAAGGCTGTTGTCAATTTCGCGGGCGTCATCTCCTTTTACCGCGGACAGCGCCTGATCCTGCGGGAATATTTCAGAAACTACGACGGCACGCTCTCCAGGGAGAGCCGCTGCTTAAAACTGGTAAACCGGGAGTGGAAAGGTGTGATCGGCGGCAGTGAGTATGCCCTGAACGTGAAATTCGAGAGCGATAAGAAAGAAAAACTCTTCGGCATGGGGCAGTACCAGCAGGATTGTCTGGATCTGAAAGGCTGTGTGCTGGAACTTGCCCAGCGCAACTCCCAGATTTCCGTCCCCTTCGCCGTCTCCTCCCTGGGCTACGGTTTTCTCTGGAACAATCCTGCCGTCGGCCGCGTGAGTTTCGGAAAAAATTACACGGAATGGATCGCCCGTGCCACGAAGGAGATGGATTACTGGATCACCGTGGCAGATACGCCGAAACAGATTCTTGAAAACTATACCGCCGTTACGGGGCGCGCCGAAATGTTCCCCGAGGATCTGATGGGACTGTGGCAGTGCAAGCTGCGCTACCGCACCCAGGATGAAGTCCTGACCGTGGCGAGACAGTATCAGAAAGAAGGCATCAAAATAGACCAGATTGTCATCGACTTTTTCCACTGGACGGTGCAGGGAGACTGGAAATTCGATGAGAAATACTGGCCTGACCCGAAAGCTATGGTGGACGAGCTGCACGGGATGGGCATCAAGGTCATTGTGTCGGTATGGCCTTCCGTAGATAGAAAGAGCGAAAACTTTGATCCTATGATGGAGCGCGGCCTGCTCATCAAAACCGAGCGCGGCGCGGCGCAGACTTACGACTATCAGGGCGACTGCGTGGAAATTGATCCCTTCAACCCCGAAACCCGCAAATATGTGTGGGACGTTTGTAAAAAGAACTATTACGACTACGGCATCGACGCCTTCTGGCTGGACAACTCCGAGCCGGACTACGGCGTATATGATTTTGAAAATTACCGCTACTTTGACGGCCCCGCGCTGGCGCTCAGCAATCTTTATCCCCAGCTTTACAGCCGTACTTTCTACGATGGCATGTGTGCAGAGAACAAGGGGCCTGTGGTCAATCTGCTGCGCTGCGCGTGGGCCGGCTCCCAGAAATACGGCAACGTGGTATGGTCGGGCGATGTTCCAAGCACCTTTGAAGCCTTCAGCGACCAGCTCCAGTGCGGCCTGAACATGGGACTGGCAGGCATACCCTGGTGGACCACAGACATCGGCGGCTTTATGACCGATGATGTGAACGACCCGGATTTCAGACAGCTCCTGATCCGCTGGTATCAGTTTGCCGTATACTCTCCTGTCCTGCGGATGCACGGCGACAGAGGCCCTTACAATATCCCGCCCCTCGACGACAGAGACTGGGGAGGCGGCTATCTCCACACCGGCCAGCCCAATGAGCTGTGGAGCTACGGTGAGGACAACTACGCCATTATGAAAAAATATTATGACGTCCGCGTATCCATGCACGATTATATCAAGCAGCTGTACGAGGAAGCCCACGAGAACGGCTCCCCGCTCTTACGCGCCATGTTCTATGAGTTCCCGGAGGACGAAAAGTGCTGGGAAACGGAAGATCAGTATATGTTCGGCAGCCGGTTCCTCGCGGCGCCAATCCTGCACCTGAATGAGTGGAGCCGCAGCGTCTACCTCCCCGCCGGGACGTGGAAACTGACCTCCACAGGAGAAGTCTTTGAAGGCGGACAAACAGTCCGTGTGGACGCGCCTATCGACTATATGCCGGTGTTTGAGCGCATGGCCTAAAACCGGGACAGAATAAACGGCGGCACAGGTTGATACAGACTGCCCGCAGAGCAAAAGAAAAGGATGGAACTGACAGGACACGCCCTGCATTCCATCCTTCTCTTTTATATGTTTATTACCTTCTCCCCCTCTGACGCTTATTTCGCCGGCAATGCGAACTTGGCAATCAGCTCGTCCAGGGAAACTGCCTGCGCTGACAGCTCCTCGCTGGTAGCCGAAGACTCCTCAGCCACTGCCGCATTCGTCTGGATCACATCGGAAATCTGGTCAACGCCCAGCTCCGCCTCTTTCATGGTCGCCATCTGGCTTGAGGAAATAGAGCTCAGCTCCTTGGAAGACTCTGCCACCTTTCGGATTCCCTCCACCACAATCGCCAGTGACGCAACCGCACGCTCCGCCACCTTGTTGCCGTTCTCAACCTCTTTCATGGTGCCTTCAATCAACGCCCTGGTATCCACAGCCGACTTGCTGCTCTGCTCCGCAAGCTGCCTGATCTGGTCAGCCACAACGGAGAATCCGCGCCCCGCTTCTCCTGCCCGCGCCGCCTCGATGGACGCATTCAGGGAAAGCATATTTGTCTCAGACGCAATATTTTCAATTTCTGAAATAATATTTCCAATTTTGTGGGATGCCTCGCTGATGCGGGACATTGCCTCCACCATCTCTTTCATATCGCCGCTGCTGCGGTCAGCCACATCCGCGTATTCCTGAGACTGCTTATAAGCATCCTCCGCCGAGTCTGCCGCTCTTCTCGCCGCTTCCGAAATCGTGGTGATCGTTGCGTGCAGCTCCTGCACCGCGCCCGCCTGCTCCGTCGCGCCCTCAGCAAGACTCTGGGACGTATCCGCCAGATTGGAGGAGCCTGCGGAAACCTGCTCCGAGGACATCCCGATATAGCGCAGGGTATCAATCATATTGTCCCGCAGCTGCTTCAGAGAATCGAATATCTGACAAAATTCCCCCTTGTAGCGGCTGCCGTCCTTTGAACGGACAACAAAATTGGAATTTGACATCTCACCCAGAATATATTCCAGATCATAAATGACAAAAATAAGCGTCTCTGACATATTTTTCGCCGAGCTGATGATGTCAGCCACTTCGTCATCCGCCTGTGTCTCCGGGAACGGCGTGGACAGATCGCCCTCAGCAAACAGGGCAAGTCTGTCTTTTAATTCGATCAGCGGTGCGGAAATGTTCTCCGCTATGTTTGTGCCCAGCCTGATTGAGGTTACAATGGCTGTCAGAATAATCGCTGCAATCACAACAATAAGCACGATGCAGACAATTGTCAGCGTGGTGGAAACACTGTTTCCGCGTTCTACCTTGATATCCATGATAGAAATCAGCTCGTCATTGATCTCATCGTAGAGCGGCATCAGCTCGCTCATGGCTCTGGCCTGGGCCTCCTCGCACAACGCCCTGTCCGTCGTGCCCCCCAATTCAATGATCTCCTGGTCCAGCGCCCAATATGTAGGAAGCTTGGAAGAAATATTAGAATAGACTGCCTTATTCGCATCGGAAACCATAAACTTCTCCAGATTGGCAAAGCTTGCGGTGAAATCCGCCACGCTCGCATCGTGGGATACACGCATACTCTCAATGGCCGCCTCGTCATCGTACCCGATACATCCGCGGAGCGTAGAACGCGCCTCCGCAAAGTGCGTCATCGCCTTGCCCACATCTCCCTGGGCAAATCCATAATCCTTTAATGCGCCCGAGTATACCCATGCCACAACAATCAACGTGATCAGCGCTGCTACCGCCACCGCCGCCGGAATCCCTGACGCAATCACAAATCCCCGCACCAAGCGCTCCTTAATCCGATACTTCTTCAGTTTTTCGTACATTACGATTCCCTCCTATTACACTCCCCGTATTTTTATACAGAAAATAAATTCTTTACTCTTCATTATAACAGCTTTCTTCCATAATTCCAGTTTAATCTTCCCAAAAATTTCACAAATCGTTTATAAGAATTTAATTTCCCTGTATGTAGTAATACTGTTTTTTTACTCCCTACCTTCAAGAAACACGAAAAGCGGCACTTTCCTCCATCTTGTCAAAAGTGAAAACACTCGCAAAAAGGACTTGCATCCTGCCCGCGAAAAAGTGTAAAATATAGATAAATACAGCAACAGACAGAAGACGCATCATCCTTTAGTGGGGGAAGGAGATGATTTTATGGGAATTGGCAGCATCACATCAGCGGGCAGCATGTCTGCCATGCAGATGCCGGCGACAGACTTAAAGGATCAGAAAAGTAAAAATCTACAGACAGAAATCACGGATGTGCAGCAGCAGATACAGAAGCTCTCTTCTGAGGAAGATCTCTCTGCCATTGAAAAAGCCAATGAGCAGAAGAAGCTCAAACGCGAAAAGTCCAGTCTCGATACCGAGCTGAAACAGCATCAGGAAGAGCTTCTCCGATCGCAGAAAAGAGAGGAAATGCTAGCCGAGCTTCGGGCGGCGCAGCTCCCGGATAGGGAGAAGGCGGCCAACGATGTCAGCCAGTCATCCGAAACCACCTCCGACACAGCAGCCGAAAAGACACAGCCTGCCAACGAGGGACAGACGCCACAGCCGGGAACCATCATAACCCAGAACAGTGACGGCGCCGTTATTTTTAAAGGAGCTATGAATCCGGCAAAGAACAGTGACACGGATAGCGAAACCAAACCTGCTGATGAAACCAAAGAAACAGACGCTTCCGTATCGGAGACGATGCCCGAGGAGCGTGAGGCGGATACAGATCCGGCCGCCGAATTCAGACCGACCGAAAAAGAAATGCAGGCTATGGTTTCCGCAGACGCTTCCATGCAGATCGCAGACCAGCAGGGAATGCTTGTCGCCAAAACAACCGATGGCATTGCCATTTTAAAGGGAGAGATCAAGCAGGACGAATACCGCGGCGTAGATACGGAAAGAAAGCAGGCTGAACTGAAAGAGATGCAGAAACAGCAGCAGCAGGAAATGGCTTTCCAGTTCGCTCTGTTAGGCGAAGCTGACGGCGTCATGCAGGCAGCGGCTGAAACAAATGGCCCTTCCTCTGTCAGCGCGCAGGCGAATGCAGATCAGACGTTCCATGTCAGCGGTCTGAACACAGCACAGCAGGAAGAACAGGCGGCGCAGCAGGGATTCCATGCTGCTATCGCGTAGCCAGACATTTCACCATATGGAACATGTTAAAAAAGAGTACAGTGGATTCATCAATCCTGCCTGTACTCTTTTCTTATGCTCATCTGGTTATGAAGAACTGCAGGAACGATCCCCCGCTCTCACCGATCTGCGAAGCCGCCTGCCTAGTGAGCCGTATCCACAATGGCAATGCTGGAATCTCCCCGCATTGCCTGCTCGATGACAGCGGCCTGCAGCTTTTGGAACGATCCGTGCGAGGAAGTCGCCCCGGACAGAGCGTCGATCTGTGTTTCCCCCTGTCCCTCCAAAAGCTGCCCTGCATAATAGCGGGTGTACTCGTTCGGATAAGTGCCATTGCTGTGCAGCATGTTCTGCATATATGTATTGTCCCAGCTCTTGATAAAGCCGCTGGCGTTCTCCGCGTTATACTCCACAGAAACAATGCTCCCGCCCTTGACCATGATCGTGATATATTCTTTCCAGCCGTGGCTGAACTCGGAAGCCTGGGCGGTATAATAGCCATCCTGAAGTCCTGTCTGTTCCCCGCAGGCTGTAAACAGCATCATACCCGCCACAATCAATGCTATGCTCAACATCCGTTTCATATGTCATACTCCTCCTTCAAAGCAAATTTCTTCACCTGCGCCTGAAGTTCCTCGGCCTCCTTTGCCAGAAGTCCGCTGGACTGACTGGTTCCTCCCGCGTTCTGCAGGTTTCTGTCCGCAATGTCGGAAATAACAGCGATCCGCTCCTCCATGCTGGTCAGCGCGTTCTCCTGTCCCTGCACTGCCGCCACCAGTTGGTCTGAGATCGTACTGATCTCAGAGGAAACGCCATAGATGGACCGCAGGGACTCCGCCGTGCTCGCATTCAGCTCAACGCCTGTCTGGATAACGGCTCTGGTGTTTGCCACAATTTCCACTGCGCTCTGGGCCGCCTTCGCACTTTTTCCTGCCAGATCTTTCACCTCTTCCGCCACAACGGCGAATCCTTTGCCCGCGCTTCCGGCGTGGGCTGCCTCCACGGAAGCGTTCAGCGCCAGAATACTTGTCTGGAACGCAATATCGTCAATGGATTTGGCAATGGTAGTAATCTCCTGGGCATGTGCGCTGATATCATCCATCGCATGGGAAAGGGCCGACATCTGCGTGTTCGCCTCCTGCACCTTTCTCGTAATTTCCACCGTCATCGTCCGTGTCTGATTGCTGCTCTTTGTCACGCCGGCAAGCTGCTCCTTGACATGAGTCACCTCATCAACCAGCGCTTCCGTCGCCTGGTTTTGTTCCAGAGAAGCCTCATGCAGCTGCCCCGACTGGCCGCTCAGCTCATCCGCCATGCTGGCGAGGCGGGCCGCCGCCGCACGAAAGCCCGTTATGGTCTCGTTCATGGACTGCAGGATATTGCCAAGACTATTTCTGATCTGTGTAAAGTCTCCCTGGTACTCCACCTGCGGTTCAATCTGCAGGTCACCGTCTGCAACTCCGCTGAGTACCTGATGGATATCTGATATGTACCTGTTAAGGCTCTCCACCGTCTCCGCCAGCGTTCTTGTCATAATCTCCAGCTCGTCCCCGGACCTTAAATTGATCACCTCCGTATGCAGATCCCCGTCTGCGAGGGAAATCATGCGGTTTGTCACATTCTTCACTGGCCTTGAGATGGATCGGGCCATCTTCAGAATCAGCAGAATGGAAATCACAAGCACTACCAGGGTACATATCCCAGCCACTATCATCGCACGATCAATCAGATCATCGTAATCCTCCTTGGGCACCTGAATCACTAACGACCATTGTGTGCCGCGGACAGGGGAAAACGCCGCCAGCATCTGCTGCCCGTCCACGGTAAATTCCGTGGATCCTGTCTCCCCGGTGGTCACGCTTTTGATGGCTTCCTCATTGCCGCCGCTAAGCGCAAGCAGCGTGACTCCGCTTTTCACTTTTTCCTGATCCGGGTGTCCCGTGACAATTCCCTCCCGGTTCACCATGTAAGCCATGCCGTTTTTTCCTATATTGATGCTGCTTAGCACATCGTTCAACGCGTCATATTTGTAGATGCCCACCAGATAGTAAGCTGTCTCGCCTTCCGCTTTCACCGGCATACCGATTGTGATGCCAAGTTTATCCTGGAAGACCGTGCCTGTATACGTTGTCAGATTATCCGTCTCCTGCAAAAGCGCCAGAAAACCTGCATCCAGACTCTCGGCCGCGCCGTCTATTCCCTGGACAAGGCCGCCGTCCAGATCATACAGGGCAATCGTGTGAAACTCATAAATTTCGGCCGCTTCTGTCAGAACTGCTTTCCAGCCTTCCATCTCCGCATCCGCCCCGGAGGTCTCTGTTGCCTCTCCCCCAAAGCCCGCTATGCTCATTCTTGAATCCCCGGCAAGCACCATCATCCGATCGGCCAGCATATGAATGTTGGCTTCCACGGTCTTCGCCGACTGCCTTGCCATAGGCTGCAGACTGTCCAGCAGAATACTGTTCGCCAGTGACTGCATGGAAAGCGCCATAATCACGCAGCACACTGCTACCAATACGAGAATATTGAGTGTGGTGTTCCTCAATATTCTTCCATTGAGACTCCTCCTCACTTTGTGGCCAGAGCGGGAGTCTGACTTATTCGTTACCATGTACACATCGCTCCTTTTTCTCTATATTTCTTTGTTAAAACACATAACAAAAGCCCACTTAATCCCCCGGCGGCTGCATCCGCTTCCCTGTGCCGGTGGTCCATAGACTTTGTTGATATCATACCACGAACCCTTCATAAAGGGAAGACTTTTCTGGTACTTTTGACACAACAATAAATCTTCCCCTAAAAATGAAAGTGTGATATAATACCGTCGGTTTTAGGAAATTCGGAAACATAATTTGTGACAATGTGATTCAACAAGCGAGATCGCGCCAGGCATAAAAAGAGTCATAAGATGATGGATAAGTGGACACACCAGATTAACAGGATAATCAGCATCGCATTAGTCATATCGCTGCTCTTCGCCGGAATGTATGTGGATACCATTCCTGCCGAAGAGTTGTTTGTGTGTGACATGACCGGGAAAGCGGCCGCAAGTCTCGCTCCCGTTCCGTCAGATATCAATAACGATGCCATATGTACAACGGAACTGCCCGCAGTTCAGAATGCGGATCTGCAGACGCGGACAAACTATCAGCAGCAGTACAGGGAAACCAATGCGTTTCTCTATTTGCAGTGCTTCGGATCCTGGTCTGTATCACAGGGAAACTCTTGTACACACCATATAACAACCTGTTTGTTCTATCGGACGCAGACAGAACTGCTCACGGAATATATGTATCAGTCCGATGGAAAAAAGCGAATCTAAAACTGTATCTGTGGAAAAGTGAAACGTATCCGTACAATAACAGTTTTAGAAAGAAGGTAAATATATGTTGGCACAGGTTGTTGCAGTAATTATTTTTATTGCAATGTTTCTTTTTATTGTGACCGAAATTGTGGAGAGGCACATTGTTTCGCTTGTCTGCGCACTGTTGACGGTCATTTTCGTTTTTGGTCTGGGAATGCACAGTATGCAGGCGGTCATTGAAACGCTGAACGTCAAAAGCATTTTTACTACAGAGTTCTGGTATCTGTCGGGTGAGACGTCGGGAAACAGTTCCGGCATCAACTGGGAGACAATTCTGTTTATTTTCGGCATGATGGTTATGGTGGAAGGCATGGCGCGCGTCGGCTTTTTCAGATGGCTTTGTATGCGGATTGCCAGACTCGTAAACTACCAGGTCATACCGCTGTTTGTCACTTTTATGATTTTATCAACCATACTGGCGATGTTTATCGACAGCATCACCGTGATTCTATTTTTGGCTGCTGTGACGATTGAACTTTCACAGCTTTTAAAATTCAATCCGATCCCCATGATTTTATCCGAAATTTTTTGTGCGAATCTCGGCGGCTCGGCTACCATGTGCGGAGATCCGCCCAATATCATTATCGGTACCTCACTCGGCTATTCCTTTACAGACTTTGTGACAAATACCGGCGTGATTGCCGGCGTCTGCCTGATTGCGGTGCTGACCTATTTTTATCTGCTATTCCGCAAGGAACTTATGGCCGGCGGTCCAAAACCAGTGGATTACAGCAGTCTGCCAAGCCCGGAATCCACAATCACCGACAAAAAGGGCTTTGCGGTGAGCTGCGCAATCTTTGCCTCAGCGATTGTCCTGTTAGTAACCCATGCACAGACGGGCCTTACCGTCTCCACCATAGGAATCCTTGTGGCCATTGCAACCCTGGTAACTTCCTGGAAATATGCGATACAACTGTTAAAAAAGGTGGACTATAAAACGCTGCTGTTTTTTATCGGTCTGTTTGTCGTGATCGGCGGGCTGGAGCAGACAGGAATACTCGAAATCATGGCAGGGTTTATCGGCCGGATCAGCGGCGGAAACGTCATGGTCATGGTCGCGATCATTATATGGCTTTCCGCGGTTTCCAGTGCATTTGTGGATAATATTCCGTTTGCAACAACGATGATACCGATTATCAAAAGTCTGTCGGCAGCCTACGGCGTTGATCTGTCCATGCTTGCCTGGACACTGGCAATGGGAACGGATATCGGCGGAAGCGCCACGCCCATAGGCGCATCGGCGAATGTGGTGGGCATTGCTACCGCGTCAAGGGAAGGCTATGTGATCAAGTGGGGACTCTACTGTAGGAAAATGATGCCGGCAACGGTAATTGTTGTTCTGATATCCATGCTTTTGATTTATTTCCGATATCTGTAAAGGGAGGTGGAACGGATGGAAAAGCAACTGATTATTTCCGTGGGAAGAGAATATGGAAGCGGCGGCCACGAAATTGCAGAGAGGCTGTCAAACCATTATGGCATCCAGCTTCTTGACCACAATCTTCTCGATGAGATTGCCGCAAAGAAAAATGTGAAAATGGATCATTTGAAAGAACTGGACGAAAAACATAAAAATCCGCTGTCCTCAAGGACGGTGCGCGGCTACAGCAGTTCGCCGGAGGAAAATCTTTTGTATCTGCAGTTTGACTATCTGCGGGAAAAGGCGGATTCCGGGGAGTCCTTTGTGATTGTGGGCCGTTGCAGCGAAACGATCCTGAAACAGTATGACAGCATGGTATCCATATTCATACTCGCTGACCGCGACAAAAGAATCGAGCGCATTATGCGGCTGTATCATCTGACAGAAAGTGAGGCTGTCAAAAAGATTCGCGAGAAAGACACGAAGCGAAGACGTTACCATAACAGTTTCTGTGTCGGGAAATGGGGGGACTGCAGAAATTACGACGTCTCCCTGAACAGCAGCAAGCTTGGCATTGACGGGTCGGTAAAACTGCTGACGGACTATATTGACAGGAGAAGAACGTAGA
>CAJTTT010000036.1 GCA_910579285.1 uncultured Lachnospiraceae bacterium
GTGATTTTACGGGCTATAATGCCTGCTATCTCTATAAGGGTACGGTTTCCACTTCAAGAAAGCAAAGTGACTTGTCTGACAAAGAGATTGTGCTTGCGCCGCATAAGGGGTTTATCCCCTCTAAGACATGGTTAGCCTGCCGCATACGGTGTCTGAACAACCGACAGTCCACAAAGACCTGTAAACCGAAAAATTCATGGCTTGTTGGCAAAGTAAAATGCGGTAACTGCGGTTATGCCCTGACAATCCGCAAGGCAAAGACAAAGTGGGGACGTTACTTTGTTTGCAGCCAGTCGGGAAGCCGTGGGAGCAACTGCACCGGGGCGAGCTGTACGGTTTATGCAGACGTTTTAGAGGAATATATGCTTGACGCAATCAAGGAAAGACTGTCGGAATTTCAGAAACTTTCCTGTCTATCTGAAACAGGAGAAGAACAAACAAATATGACGAAAAAAATCCGTCTGACACAGATTGAGGAAGAAATCGAAGAACTTCTCTCCAAAGTGTCCGGGGCAAGCGGCGTTCTGATGAAGTACATAGACGAAAAAGTATCAAAACTGGACGCAGAGCGGAAAACCTTGCAGGAAGAAATCGTTACGGCAAATGTCACAGACACAGAAGGCAGATTGAAACAGATAACCAACCATGTAAAAGCATGGGAAACGCTCTCTTTCGAGGACAGACAGGCGGTAGTCGATACGCTTATCAAAGTTATTCGCATTGCAGACGGTAACATCGAAATCACTTGGAACATTTAACAAAAAAACATGAAAGTCTAGCCACACAGTTTTGAGAACAATTTAATAAAAATCTGTTGATAAGCCAATACTAAATACCGTATAATAATGAAAAAGAACATTCATAGAAAACAGCCGAAAGGAAGTGATACTATGGCACCTGCAGCACAGGCAATCAGAAATCAGGAAATTCTAAAAACTGAATATTCCGAAAAAGCAGCCATAGGCGCATTATATGACGAACTCTCCAAAGGAATAGAAAGTCTGAAAAAAGGCGATGTTTATACGATTGATGAAGCATGGGAGGAAATTGACAAAATATAATGCTGGATAAACCTAAAAAATACAAAATTGTGATTTCCAAAGATGCTCTCTTGGATATTAAATCAACAAAAAAGTATATTCTTGACACCTTCAAATATCGGGAATATGCGGAAAACTTTTCAAAGAAGATCAAGAAGGCAATCAAGGCACTGGATTCCTTCCCCAAAGGCTATGAAGCTACGGGATATGTTATTGAAGGATTAAGCGTCTATTTCAAGCCTTACAGTACATATTTAATTTTCTTTGTTGTGGAGGATTCCACCATTACGGTAATCCGGGTCTTGAAGGACCGCATGTATTGGCAATCTATTATCAAAAAGATGCAGAAAATCAACAGATAAATTTACTTCAATCCTCCCGTTTCGGTGAAGCCCTCCGCATCGTGCAGGATCGCTTGAATGAGAAGAATTTCTACGCATTCAATCCGGGATTTGACTGTACAAAATAATGCCATGAAACAAGCCACAGGCACCTGCAGACCAGGTACCTGTGGCTTATCCCGTGTTCTCCTAATTTAAACGAATCCTACTCATGTATAAATGTAATGCGGACTTACTTCCCAAGCCACTGTGCCAAAACCCGCGCGATCACATCCGCCTCCAGCGGCTTCGCAATATGTTCGTTCATTCCGGCATCTTTCGCCGCCTGCACATCCTCCGCAAATGCATTGGCCGTCATGGTCACAATCGGAATCTGCGCTGCATCCGGCCTGCTCATGGCCCGAATGGCTTTCGCCGCCTCATACCCGTTCATCACCGGCATCATTACATCCATAAAAATGATCTGATAAGTCTCCGGCTCTGCCTGTTCAAAGATTTCCACCGCTTCTTTCCCGTTGTTCGCTATGGTAACATGCATGCCGAAATCTTCTAAAATAAACTGCGCAATCTCCTGATTCAGTTCATTGTCCTCCACAAGAAGCGCCCTTTTTCCTGCAATCTGTATGTCCTCCGATACAATGTCCCCTTTTTCCTCCTCCGCCTGCCCGTCTATTTCCAAAGGAAGCACCACAGTGAACACGCTGCCCTTCTCTGGCTCGCTCTCTATTTCGATGGTTCCCCCCATATTGTCCGTCAGTTTCTTTGTGATTGTCATGCCAAGACCTGTTCCCTGATAGTTGGTCCTCGCACTCATCCCGTTTGACTCCTGGGTGAAAGGCTCAAAAATATGTGCCAGATATTCTCTGCTCATACCCATGCCTGTGTCGGAAATGGTAAAACAGATCTGTGCCACCCCGTTTTCTGCCGAAAGTTCACTGCAGCTCATGTGGACGCTGCCCTCCGGCTTGTTGTACTTAATGGCATTACCTGCAATGTTGATCAGAACCTGCTTGATATGCAGAGGACTTCCGATAAAATTCGTGTGTGAAAGCTGCTCTTCCTCCAGGGAAGTCGTCAGCTTAATTTTTTTTGCCAAAGCCTGGCCGCTCACAATCGTGACACAGTTTGCAAAGAGCTGCGGCAGGGAAAACGACTCCTTTTTCAGTTCCACATTCCCGCTCTCCAGCTTGTTGATATCCAGCACATCATTGATCAGCGACAGAAGATGTTCCGCCGACGTTTTAATTTTCTGTCTGCAGTCCCGCTGTCTTTCCAGATCTTTCGGATTCTTCTCCGCAATATTTAACATACCCATAATGCCGTTGATCGGCGTCCGTATATCGTGCGACATATGGGAGAGAAATTCCGTCTTTGCCAGATTGGCCTTCTCCGCCTCCCTGATGGCAATCTGCAGTTCTCCGTTTTTCTGTGCCAGAATCTGATACGCTTTCCTGCGTGTGTGGGACACCACAAGAGCAGATCCTCCAAATAAAATCAGCACAATGCACGCAATCATAATGACATCTTTATTCATATAAAAATAGTCTGTCAGATTATAATCTGTATAAGCGATATTCATGTACTGATTGATGATGTCTTCCTTCTCCGCCTCCGATATCAGCCGCAGGGACTTATTGATCACCTCAAAAAGAACCGGGTCTACCTCCTTGGATGCCGCCAGCGTGCTTCCCGACTGATAGCGGTAATTATCCCACTCAATCAAATCAGAAAATCGCTCATTTTTCGACAGATAATTGTATTCTATGGTGTTTAGCACCGTAACGTCCGCTTCTCCCCGTCCCACCATCTGCAGACAGTCTTTTGCGCTGTCACAGTAGATAACCGTTCCGTTTACACCGCCCTTTTTCATGCTTTCCGCCCAATAAGCACGGCCGTTTGTCAACACAAGCGATGCATTCTCATTCGTGTGCACATAATCTTTTTTGGAAACGATTATGGCATTGTAATGCATAAAGGGCCCGGTAAGACGGATGTTTTCATCCCGCGCAAGCTGCATATTATTCGCGCCCACATAAAAGTCGATCTCTCCCGCCGCCAAAAGCTCCTTCCAGTAATCGCCGCGGTCCAGCGGGCAAAGCTCCATCGTAATCCCGCTCCTTGCCGCAATCGTTTTCAGTATCTGAATATAAATGCCGTCGTACTCCCCCTGCCCGTTGACATAGGACAAGGGCTTTGTATCCTGATAAAAGCCGATTCTGACCGGCTCGCCTCTGTCTATATACTGCTGTTCCTCAGCCGCGAAGTTTTCCCATCTGTTTTCATAATAAGCGCTGATCAGCTCCTGTTCCAACGAGGGGTTGTCCATATAAAGCTCTTCTATCCCTATATTCAGCTCAGAGATGAGCTGTTCGTTGCCTTTCCATGTCATATAATAATATGGCGCATAGGCAAACTTTCCTACAAGACACTGTCCTTCCTCAACCTCCGTCAGCGTGTGGGCCGCCACATCAATCTCCCCGCCCTTTAGCGCCGCCTGCAGTTCCTGTGATGTTTCATACTCCTTAAGCTGTGGTTCGGGAATGCCGTTTCGATCGATATATTCCAGAAACTCAGCTTTGCGGACATAGCTTTCCACAACTCCGAACGTCATATCCCGCATGCGGTCAAAATCCTCAAAATCTACGACACTGTCTTTCTCCACGAAAAGGCAGCCGTATGTATATCCGCTGGACAGCGAGGCAAATTCAAAGATTTCTGCCCGTTCATCGGAATACTGCGCAGACCCGACCAGATCCACTTCCTTCGCCTCCAGCATCTCAAGCGCCTCATTCCAACTTTCACACATCACATATTCAATGTCCCACCCGGTATAGATGCTGAGCTCTTCCAGATAGGCCACATCCAAGCCGCCGTAACCGTCGATCTCCGAATAGGCATGAAATCCATTCATCGGAAAAAACGCCACCTTAACCTTTCGTGCGCTTGCAAAAACCGGCATACAGATACACATGAAACACAAAAAAACCAACAGCGCCGCCCCGTATGTAAATGTCTTGTGCCTTCCGCTCTGTCTCTTCATACTGATTTCCCCCACAAAAGAAATTGCCGCAATTATTATACAATAAAAATGTAATTTTGAAAATCATCTGTATACAATCTGTTTATGCCGCTTTTTATCCACAAGTTCTTGCGTTTTGCCCTGTATTTGCTATGATATTACTATCTTCACGGAAAAATCAATTCTGTGGCAAGGAGGATATCATATGAAATACTATGTAAATGGGAAGGCATCAGCGGGCGGAGATGGAAGCAGGGACAAACCTTTTAAAAAAATTCAGGAAGCGGCCAGGAAGGCGGCGGCCGGTGACGAAGTGATCGTTGCGCCAGGCATATACCGGGAGTCGGTAAGCCCTGTAAACGGCGGCCGGGAGGACGCGCGGATCATTTACCGTTCCGAGGTGGAACGGGCGGCTATTATTACCGGGGCAGAATCGGTACCCAACTGGGAAGCCTGCGAAGGCACCGTCTGGAAAGCGCGAATATCCAACAAAGTGTTCGGCAGTTATAATCCCTATACGACGCTTGTTTACGGCGACTGGTTTGTTGCCGCAATGACAGCCCACACGGGTGACGTATACTTAAACGGCAAATCCATGTATGAGGTGACGGAATTTGAAAAAGTCCAGAATCCACAGCAGAGCCCTGCTTCATGGGATCCTGCGTTTTCCGTCTATGTATGGTACACAGTCCAGGATGAAACTGCGGACGAGACAATACTGTACGCCAATTTCCAGGGACTGAATCCCAATGAAGAGACGGTGGAAATCAGCGTGAGAAGAACCTGTTTCCACCCGGAAAAGGAAGGTGTAAATTATATTACACTTTCGGGTTTCACCGTGAGGCAGGCCGCTACACAGTGGGCGCCGCCTACGGCTTACCAGGAAGGCATGATCGGTCCTCACTGGTCCAAGGGCTGGATCATCGAGGACTGTGAAATCTATGAGTCGAAGTGCTCCGGCATTTCTCTCGGGAAATACTTACAGCCGGAAAACGATAATAAGTGGTCCAAGTGGAAATATAAGGACGGCACGCAGACAGAGAGGGACTGCATCTGTCAGGCACAGCGAGAGGGATGGAGCAAGGAGCGGATAGGCTCCCACACCGTCAGAAGATGCGACATCCACGACTGTGGGCAGACGGGAATTGTAGGGCATCTTGGCGGCGTATTCTCTGTCATAGAGGACAATAAGATCCATCACATCAACAATAAGCAGAATTTATGCGGCGCCGAAATCGGAGGCATCAAGATGCATGCAGCCATTGACGTGATCATACGCCGCAACCACATTTACCGCTGTACCCGCGGCCTGTGGCTTGACTGGCAGGCACAGGGCACAAGAGTGACAGGAAATCTGTTCTTTGACAACTGTCTGCCGGAGGCATACAACCACACAGAGGGGAACGAGATCGGAGAAGATATTTTCATCGAGGTATCCCACGGGCCGACACTGGTTGACCACAATGTACTCCTCTCAGACTGCGCATTGAAACTTGCCACGCAGGGTGTCGCTCTGGTACATAATCTGATTGCCGGGTCTTTTACCGCAGTGGGACGCGGCGTCCTAAACGGCGCACTCACCAAAACTTCACCGCGCTATACGCCTTACCATGTGCCCCACCGCACAGAGATCGCCGGATTTATGACAATTCTGCACGGAGACATGCGGTTTTACAATAATATTTTCATACAGAAGAAACTCCGTCCCGCTTTGAAACAGCTGATGGACGCGCGCAAGGACGACGAATGGACGGACGGCAATCTGATTGCAGGCACGGTTCCTTACGATGCATATCCGACTCTGGAGGAATACCAGAAGCAGTTTGAGGGTTACTGCGGCATGGGGTCTGCACCCAGCGACAGATATTATAACCCGCTCCCGATATGGGCAGAAGGCAATGTCTATTTTAACGGCGCCAAGCCCATGTCAAAAGAAAAAGCGTCCGTAAATGAGACCGATGACATCTCCGTCTATGTGGAAGAGACAGAGGAAGGCTTTTTCTTAAAGACGAATCTGTATGATTACATGCCGGAAACACCGTGCCGTGTCATCACAACCGATGTGCTTGGCATGGCCTTTGAGCCGGAACAGAAGTTTGAGAACCCGGACGGCTCTCCCATTGTTTTCCGTGAGGATTATTACGGAAATGCACACGGGGAAATGCCAAGTGCAGGACCGTTTGCAAAATCAGACAGCCTCAAACTTTAAGACTGCGTCTATTTCAGAACAGTCAGTTTCCATGAAATAAAACAATCCACTGCCGCCTTTCCAAGCGCGGTATGTGGATTGTTTTTATGATGATCCTATTAACCCTGCAGTACAGACTGTCTTGCCTCTTCCATCGCACGGATCACCCTGTCGCACCATCCGTCGAACGCCGGGTCTTCTTTCTGGCATTCTTCCGGGTGCGCCATAATGTAATCCAGCGCGATCTGTACGCCCTGATCAAAACACACGGTGGTTTTCATATCCGGCACCACCCTCTTTAACTTGCTGTTGTCGAATACAACAGAGACTGCCTTATCACCGATCAGACTGCCCTCGAAATCATACCCGAACGGCTCACCGACCGCCGCCAGAAAGTCGGACGGCACATAACAAGCATGCAGTTTTACGCCGAGCGCATCCGCGATCGTTGCATAGATCTGGTTCCATGTGAGCGTCTCATCCCCCGTAATCTGAAACGCCTCCCCAATCGCATGACGGTTTCCCATCAGTCCCACAAACCCGGTTGCAAAGTCCTCATTGAAAGTGAGTGTCCACAGGGAAGTGCCATCCCCCTGGATAATAACCGGCTTTTCATCCATCATCCGGCGGATCACCTGCCAGAACCCGTTATTCCCATGTACGCCAAGCGGAATATGACGCTCATCGTATGTATGGCTCGGCCTTACGATTGTGACCGGGAATCCTTCTTCCCTGTACTTTCTCATCAAAAAGTCCTCACACGCAATTTTATCCCTGGAATACTGCCAGTGGGGATTGGCGAGAGCTGTCCCCTCCGTAATGATATAGCCGGCGGCAGGCTTGTGGTAAGCCGAGGCAGAGCTTATAAAGATATACTGCCTGGTCCTGTCCTTAAAGAGTCTGTAATCCCGCTCAACATCCTCCACTGTAAATCCGATAAATTCGCAGACCACATCAAAGGTCAGATCGTTCAGTTTTTCTGAAACATCCTCTTCCCTCTTGATATCCGCGGCAATCTGGTGAACGCCCTCCGGGATTCCTTCTTTACGGCTGCCACGGTTGAGAAGCCACACCTCCCAGTTGTGCTCTCCTGCCAGGCGCCTTACAATCGCTGCGCTGATGGTTCCTGTTCCCCCGATAAACAAGACTCTTTTCATCGTGCCCATTCCTCTCTTTCCGTCTCATAGACAAACTGATTTTCCTACGGCTGTGCCTGCTCTTTCTAAAAACCATCATAACACACTGCCTCCAACAAAGCAAAATCCCCCTCTCCCTCAACGCTTTAATACCACCTCACCACAGGAAGCGTATTATTCACTCCTTTTGTGGCAAGAATCTGGTGTAAGTCCACAATCCCGTTATGAAACACCGCGGCGCAGGCCGCCAGATACAGATCCCACATTCTGACAAACCGCTCATCGAACATTTCGCCTACTTCACTGATATGTTCCCGATAATTTTCAAGCCAGCAGAGCAGTGTCTGATTGTAATGCAGACGCAGATTTTCCACATCCACGATATGAAAGTTTTCCTCCGCCATATGCGAAACCGTCTCACGCAGGCTTGGAATTACCCCGCCCGGGAAAATATACTTCCGAATCCAGGCATCCCCGGGATACTCCTTTAATGCGCTGATAAAATGTAACAGACAGACGCCCTGATCCTTCAACATCTGATTGACACACTCCATAAACACCCGGTAATTTTTCCTGCCCACATGTTCCAGCATGCCAACGCTCACCACACGGTCAAACTGCTTTTTCATTCTCGGCAGATCCCGGTAATCCATCAGACGGACAGTCAGCACATCCTCCAGCCCCTCCGCCTTAATCCTTTTACGGAACGCCTTGCACTGTTCATGGCTCAATGTAATTCCCGTTCCGCGGACCTTATACTTTTGGGCAGCTTCAATCAGCAGGTATCCCCAGCCGCAGCCGATATCGAGAATCTCCATTCCTTCTTCCAAATGCAGCTTTTCTAAAATATATGCCGCCTTGTTCACCTGTGCCTGATGCAGTGTATCATCCGCCTTTCGGAAATACCCGCAGGAATAGCTCATGGTCTCATCCAGCCATAACCTGTAAAAATCGTTCCCGATATCGTAATGGCTGGAAACATCCCTTCTCTGGTGTTTTTTTGACAGGGATTCGGGAATCAGTTTTTTTAGAACCACCGCCTCCGTTGAAAATTTTCCCACCTGGCCAAGGAAATGATCCAGCGCCTCATACAAATCCCCTTCAATCTCCAACACGCCGTCCATATAAGCCTCGCCAAGCGCGATGGATGTGCTGGCCGCCAGCGCGGTGAGCGGAATCATCTTATGAAGCTTCACGGTAAAAACAGGTTTTCCCTCCCCGATCCGATATTTTTTTCCGTTCATTTTGACAAGGAATGGGGAATCATCGAATTTTTTCAGAAATGATATGAGTAATTCTTCCTGCAGCATGTTGTTTTCCTCCTGCGGCCGTAAATCTGATCTCTTTTATATATGCCGCTCTTACTTATAATTTAGCCACAAGAAGGCATCTCCATACAAAAAAAGAGACAGATGTGCGCAGAAAGCTATTCTGTCGGAGCGATTGTGCTATAATGTAAAAAAGATAACAGAAATCTGTGTGATGCCGTTTTGGCATGGAGGAAACATGAACACTGGAAAACATACTGCAAAAACCACACTGCTGACCGAGGGCTGCATCTGGAAACAGCTCATCGCCTTTGCGTTCCCGCTTTTTTTAGGCAACCTTTTTCAGCAGTTATACAATACCGCCGACTCTCTCATTGTGGGAAATTTCCTCGGCAGCAATGCGCTCGCCGCAGTCAGTTCCTCTGGCAACCTTATTTTTCTGATGGTCGGTTTTTTTCAGGGCATCGCTGTGGGCGCCGGGGTTGTGATTGCCCGGTATTACGGCGCACAGAAAACAGAGGAAGTTCAGAAAGCCGTACACACGACCGTTGCTTTCGGACTGGCTTCCGGCGTCTTTTTGACCGTTGCAGGCACCATCCTGACTTCCCGCATCCTCATATGGATGGGAACGCCCGCCGATGTGCTGCCGGAATCCACGGTCTATTTCCGCATTTATTTTCTCGGCTCCCTGTCCTTTGTCATGTACAATGTCTTTGTGGGCATTTTGCAGTCTGTCGGGGACAGCCGCCATCCGCTCATTTATCTGATCGTGTCATCCGCCATCAACATTGTGCTGGATTTGCTGTTTATCGCCGTGCTGGGTTTCGGTGTCGGCGCTGCCGCCCTGGCTACGATCCTTTCCCAGTTTATCAGCGCGTTTTTATGCCTCTGGCGGCTCGTCCGCAAGAGCCCGGATGACTACCGGGTATCCATACTGCGCATCCGTTTTGACCTTCCCATACTCCATGAGGTAATCTCCAACGGACTGCCCGCGGGATTTCAAAATTCCATCATTGCACTCGCCAACGTGGTGGTACAGTCAAACATCAACAAATTCGGCAAGATGGCTGTCGCCGGCAGCGGCGCCTACTCCAAGATCGAGGGCTTCGGCTTTCTGCCCATCACCTGTTTTGCTATGGCGCTGACCACCTTCATCAGCCAGAACCTTGGTGCAAAACAGTACGAGCGCGCCAAAAAGGGAGCACGTTTCGGCATCCTCTGCTCCATCCTCACAGCGGAACTCGTGGGTATCATTATCTACCTGACCATTCCGGCCCTGATTGCCGCTTTCAACCGAACGCCGGAGGTGATCGCTTACGGGACGACCCACGCGAGAACAGTCACACTTTTCTACTTCCTGCTCTCCTTCTCCCACTGCATCGCGGGAATCTTACGGGGCGCGGGAAAAGCCGCCGTGCCGATGCTCACCATGCTCTGCTTCTGGTGCATTGTCCGTGTGAGCTATATCACAGCCATTGTACATATGATCCCGGTAATCAACGTCATTTTCTGGGCCTATCCGCTGACATGGAGCTTAAGTTCCATTGTTTTTCTTATCTATTTTCTGAAAGCAGACTGGGTGCACGGGTTTGAGAAATAGACCCGTGCGCCGCAGTATGCTATTCCGTTCTTCCCGCCAGCATCTTCATGGGCTCTTTTTGTAGGTTTACATAAATTCCAGCAGCCGCGATCACCGTTCCGGCCGCAACAATTGCCAGTGCACACTCGGCCGCCGTCTTTAACGGCTCTTCCTGCTCATAAGACTTTGCCGCCGTTTTTCCCATATCCGTGGCCACGCTGTTTCCAAAGGTTTTATCATAATAATCTTCTCTTTCAATCTTCCCCTCGATCTCTCCCGACAGGTAACTGCCCGCCACACTGCCGCATACGCTTCCCACCAGAATCAGCAGGAAAATGCCCGAAAACAGGGAAGCAAAACTATGCCGCTTCCGAAAACCCAGGCACCGCTCCACCGCCGTCCGCTCCTTCTGTTTTAAGATAAACAGCCAGGAAAAATAACCGAGCACCATCAGTACCATGATCACGCCCATAACAAGCAGCAGTCTGGCAATATACTTCATATTGTTGATATTTGCCTCCAGTTCTGAATAGCCTCCGTCATAAAAAGTGATTTCCACATTAGAAATCTGCAACTTGTTCCACTTCTCCATATACTCGTCGATGGTTCCGTTGGCAATGCGGAAAGAAGTGTTGCTTCCCGCCATTGGTCCGCTCTCCAGAATGTTATCCGCATCGCTGTTCTTCACGGAACGGCTGGGAATGATGATCTCATTATAGCCCATTCCATAATCATCCCGTATTCCCGCCTGTCCGCCGTACACACCTACGATTTCATAATTGCCCTCCTCAAAAACCGGGTAAATCTCCCCTTTGGCATTGATCAGCGAAAATGCCGCCGCACTGTTGGTTGCAAACGCCCGTCCTGCAGTCCGCCTGTAATTTGCATACTGTAACGCGAGAGGCAGTTCATCCCCGATTGCAAGCCCGGCACGCCGGGCAAACAGTTCCGACACAAGACATACCCTGTCCCCGTTCGCATACTCCTTTGCCGTAAACTCCCTGCCCTGGCTGATATATGCATTGCCATTGTAGAAAGGCATCAGCAGATTAATGTCGTCTGTGCCCGTTACCGGGAATGTATGCCGCAGATAATCCCATGAGGCAATTACATTCAGCCAGCGCCTGCCTTTGTCCGATTCATAAAACCCTTCTGTCACCTCATCGCAAAAATGTCCTTCTTCCACGTCATCCGGCACTTTGTTGCCGTCTATATCAACCTGATCGGATTCCAGAACCGTGTAAGGGATGTACTCTGTAACATCATCCCCCTCAAACTCCTGCTGATCCTCATGTCCCGGTCTATAAGCAACAGACATCACATAAGTCTTATCCGCATACAGTTTCTCCGGCTTCGGATTATAGTGATCGCAGAAAGAAATGACATGTCCATCCCTGATTCCTCCCTGTCCGGCAAGCACCCTGGTTACCTGAAAGGCAATCGGATGGTCGGGCACTGCATCTTCCACCGGCGATCCCTCCACGATCTCGCTGAGGCTCATGCCCAAACCGTACATCTCATACTCCGGCATGTAAGAGCCGTAAAAACATCTTCGCTCCGGCCCGGACAGATAATCTGCACCCTCGAAGTCCAGCACGGACAAAGGCACATAGGAATCATAAACCGAACTATTGTAAATGCGGTAGTCCTTGATTTCCGCATCCCAGATCCGCCGCTCTTCCACCTGATCTGCCTTCTGCTCCACCGTTCCGATAGTCATAAAGGAATCCTCGTAGGCTTCCATTTTAGCCTGATTCGTAACCAGAAACTCCCTGCCGATACTGCAAAGCCCCGATGCAAAAATAAGCAGCAGCAAAAACAGGGCGGCTCTCCCCTTCATACGAAAAAGCTGACGCATACTATTCTTAAAAAGCAGCATACCAAACTCCTTCCTCATCCCGCATTTCAACTTTCCGCGTTGCTAGCGTATCTGCTCCATGCTTCCATCCTTCATACGAAAGACATGATCCGTCTCATCCGCCACTCTTTGGTTATGAGTAATGACGATCACCGTATAGCCGTCCTCATGGGCAAGCTCCTTTAAGAGCGCAACCACATTCTCCTCATTTCCCGAATCCAGATTGCCCGTCGGTTCATCAGCCAGAATGATCTCCCCGCCTGCGGCCACCGCCCGGGCAATCGCCACCCGCTGCTGTTCCCCGCCGCTCATCATCTTCGGAAACTGCCTGCATATCCTGGATTCCAGTCCCACCCGCTCCAAAAGCTGTCTGGCCTGTCTGGCAGCCTCCTTTTTCCGCATTTTCTTACATTCCAACGGCAGCATCACATTCTCCTGCGCCGTCAATAGCGGAAACAGGTGAAACGCCTGATACACCACCGCCGCCCGGTTCAGACGGTAAGCGTCCCTGTCCATATCGCATAGCGGCTCCCCCTCCACATAGATCGTTCCCTCACAGGGCTGGTCTAACCCGGCCAGAAGAGAAAGAAAGGTGCTCTTGCCACTGCCCGACTCGCCCACAATCGCATAGAATTTTCCCTTCTCAAAGACACAGCTTACATCCTTCACCGCCTCCACCTTCTGGTACTTGCTCTGATAGCTGTAAGACACATGTTCCGCACGCAGTATCTCCATTTTTACCTCCATTTCATCCTTCCACAAACAACGCTTCCATCACACTCACATCCAACAGCTTCCACAGCGCCAGACTGTTACCAGCCATATAACAGATGCCCACCAGTCCGCCTGCCAGCGCGGAACTTCCACCGTAATTTCCCTGGATCAGCACCGAAAGCACACTTCCCGCCACAACTCCCGTAATGACTAAGGTCAGCTGATCCACGAAAAAGACCCGGAAACATTGGTACCTGTTCAACCCAATCGAACGAAGCAGCGCCATTTCCTTTTTCCTGCTCTGTAAAAGCAGAAGCGTAATCAGATATCCCACCCCCACAATCAAAATAAGGAGAAAGGGAAAGAATGCGCGCACCGTGTCGATCACCTGCCGCAGATGCTCCGCCGTGCTGATAAAGGCGGCGTCATTCACATTTAATGCCACACCGTTTACCGATTGATCCAATTCCGTTGGCGCAGCACTTCGGAATCCCAGATCTTTCATCTCCTGTTTGAAGGCATTCAGTGAAAGCGCGTCCGAAACCTGAAAAGCTGCTGAACTTGCAAAGAAGGGAATCCCCTCTTCGGCATAAGTATTTCTGACCGCATGAAAGGGTACAATCACGTCCGGCGGCACCGCGAACTGATCATCCCACCTGCCCCGCATATCTACATATCCGGCAATCTCGTACTCTACCGTCTGTAAAGGACCCGCAAAAAGTTCTGCGTAACGCTCATCCTTACGGTAGTAGTACCACTGGCAGAGCGTCACCTGGTCTCCCAGCTTCCATCCCTTCCTTTCAAAAAGCTCTTTGGAAACGATACATTTTGCCTCGGATCCCTGTAAAATCGAGGCATCCGCACCCGCATTCCACACCACATCGCTCTCCTCAATGCCGCCCACCGCCTCAATGCCGTTTACCCCATCCAAAAACAAATTCAGCGTATGCCACTCTCCAGGAATGACCTGATCAATCCCTGCTTTGAGGCGCACATCCATTTTCAGCCGGTCAACATATGCCGAGTCCAGAAGCCCCTGCACAAGACTGTCTTTTATGAAAATGCCCGACTGTCTACTCCCGTCCGCCGTGCTGACATAAGCGTTTACCGGGATTGCCTCCGGCAGCATGGCAAGCTGTTTTTCATTGTTGGCGATATTGGACAGATAAGTGTGGAGCAGAAACACCACCAGCATATCCATCAGGATGGTCAAAAGGCTCTTCACCTTATGCCGGCCGATCTTCACTTCCCGGATGCTCTCGTTCTTCCAGAGAAGATACACCGCTCCAGCCCCGCAAAAGATCACGAGCGCGCCTGCCCACACATAGAAAAATACCGGGTTTTCGTACCAGGGACTATCTGAAAACGCAGACAGCTTTTCCAGGGCCCGCCCTTCCTCCTGCCCCGCCAGATAACCGATACCCACACAGACAAGATAGAGAACCCCGCAGGCACAGGCTCCCAGAAGCAGCTTCACTTTCCACATCTGTCTCCCCCGCTCCTGCGCCTGTTTGGACTGGGATATGGTTTCCGCCACAATCTGTTCCGCCTCTTCCCTGTCAATCTCTGGTTCCGCCATTCTTTCACTCTGCATCAGTTCCAGGAGACTCACACCCAGACACTGTGCCAGCGGCTCCAATATTTTAATATCCGGAAACCCGGCTCCATTTTCCCACTTGGAAACAGCCTTGTCGGATACATGGATCTGCTCCGCAAGCTGCTTCTGCGTAAGCCCCTTTGCCTGTCTGGATTCCCGTATGAATTTACCGAATCTGATGTTGTCCATAAGCCACCTCTCATACCCGGATTGTAGCACAATGATAAGAAAAAGGGCAATCTACGCAAAGTAGACTGCCCCTACGGCCGTATCTTTTCCCCTATTCTGCCAATATTTTATAAAAGATATCACAGGCGTTCCCCGCCCTTTCGATATCTAAATTGGAGTAATTGATGATAAAACAACGCTTCCTTTCGCTTTTCGTAAAATAATATTCTGACAGCGCATGCAAACGGATTCCCTGATCCCTCAATGCATCAAGGATCTCCCCGTCCGCCTTTTCGGTTTCGATCTGAATCAGAAAATGCAGGCCGGAGTCATTCTCAATAATCTCGCACACATCGTTCAGTCTGCTCTTCTTAATCGTCTCAATCATTCGGTTTCTCTGTCTGCTGTAGTACAGGCGCATCCGATTGATATGTTTTTCAAAATATCCCTGTCTGATAAAGGCGGCCAGCGTATACTGCTCAAAGTTGGAAACCGTGCAGGCATAAAAGGACAATTCCCTGTAAAAACGGTTGATCAGATGAACCGGCAGAATCATATAGCTGATTCGAATGGTGGGGGTGAGGGATTTGGAAAATGTATTCATATAAATTACCTTTTCACAGGCGTCCATACTGAACAGGGTCGGGATCGGTTTCCCGTTTAGCCGAAACTCACTGTCATAATCATCCTCGATGATATAACGCCCCTCTCTCTCATTTGCCCATGCCAGAATTTCGTATCTTCTTCCGGCAGGCATGGTGATCCCTGTCGGGAAATGATGGTTCGGGCTGATATGCGCGATATCCGCCCCGGTTTCCTTAAGTCCCTCAAAGGTCATTCCCATTTCATCCATATCCGCATACTTGCACGAGATCTGATACTGCCTGTACACCTGCACAATCTTTCGATATCCCGGATTTTCCACACAATACTGCTTCCCGTTTCCCAAAAGCTGCACAATCAGACCATACAAATACTCCGTTCCCGCGCCGATCACAATCTGATCTGGATCGACAAGCATTCCTCTAAAAGACTTCAGATGCTCCGCAATTGCCGTCCGCAGTTCCCCGATGCCTCCGGCCGGGGATGCCTCCATCAGCTCACCGCTCTTATTGGAGATGACGCTCCGCAGAATTTTCGCCCATATGGAAAAGGGGAACAGCTCAGGGTTCATCCTGTTATCCGACAAATCCACCGCATAGCAGGGTCTTTCCTCCGGGATGTGAATGTTCAGGGAAATACTGCCCTCTCTCTGCACCTTCTTCATGCCTTCAAGTTTCGCCACATAATATCCCTTTTGCGGAATAGTGTAAATATACCCTTCGCTGATCAACTGGTCATAGGCGTTTTGAATGGTAATGGTACTAATACCGTTATTTTTTGCGAAAGTCCTCTTGGAAGGCAGCTTTTCTCCCTGCTGCAGATTCCCCGCCAAAATGTCCTCCTTTATGCACTGATATATGTATTCGTACAAAGGCCCCTGCGCCTTAGCAAAATTATAAGTCAACATCCTTTCCGTTCCTCTTCTGACATATAAACAATTCTCATTTTGAATATTTTTCTATAACCAGATTTACTGTAACATAGTTACAGACAAAACACAAGAACAACAGAAACGTTTAAGCAGTCAAAAAAGTTATGCAGAGAATGAGAATGGAGGAAAACATGAAACAGACAGCGAATGAATGGAACAAAGAACTTTCACAGATGTTAAAAGGCGGTGTCATCATGGACGTCACTACGCCGGAACAGGCTAAAATTGCCGAGGAGGCAGGCGCAGGCGCCGTCATGGCATTGGAGCGGGTTCCGGCAGACATCCGGGCCGCCGGCGGCGTATCGCGCATGAGCGATCCGAAAATGATCCGAAGCATACAGGATGCTGTGAGTATACCCGTCATGGCCAAATGCCGGATCGGCCACTTTGTGGAGGCCCAGATCCTGCAGGCGATCGAGATTGATTATATCGACGAGTCGGAAGTCTTGTCCCCGGCAGACGATGTCTATCATATCGATAAAACAGAATTTAAGGTTCCGTTCGTCTGCGGTGCAAGAGATCTGGGGGAAGCCCTCCGAAGAATAAACGAGGGCGCCTCCATGATCCGCACAAAGGGCGAAGCGGGAACCGGGGATGTCATGCAGGCAGTCCGGCATATGCGCAGAATGAATGCGCAGATCAGACAGTTCTCCTCCATGAGTAAGGACGAACTGTCTGAGGCTGCCAAACAGCTGCAGGTTCCCTATGATCTGGCTGTTTTTGTCCATGAAAATGGAAAACTCCCCGTTGTAAACTTTGCAGCAGGAGGCGTTGCAACGCCTGCAGACGCGGCACTGATGATGCAGCTTGGCGCAGAGGGCGTCTTTGTCGGTTCGGGCATCTTTAAATCCGGCAATCCCGCCAAACGGGCGGCCGCTATCGTGCAGGCCGTCGCCCACTATCGCGATGCCGCCCTGATCGCAAGACTCTCGGAAGATCTGGGGGAGGCGATGGTGGGCATCAACCCGGATGAAATCAAACTGATTATGGCGGAGCGCGGCGTGTGAGAAGGAACGCTCACATCCGCCGGTCAGACAGAAGCCGCAATCAGCTCCATCTCTCCTTGCAGCTCCACTTCGCCATAACCGCAGGGCAGGATAAAGTGGTCACCCTTCTGTATCATCTGCCCGTTAATCAGGCCTTCACCCGCCGTCACGCTCATAATCAGGAAGGGGTGCTCCTGGGAGAAGGAAATCTGCTTCGCCACATCAATCTTCCACACCTTATAATAAGGACAGGAAATCAATAAATTCTTCTGGTCTTTCGGCAGGTCTGCCGCCGCCTTGACACACTCTGCGGCAGGCTTTGCCGGAACCGTGATCACATCAATGCTCTGCTCCACATGAAGCTGTCTGGGTTTCCCGTCAGTCAGCCTGTCATAATCGTAAACCCGGTATGTAATATCTGAATTCTGCTGGGTTTCCAGAAGCATAATACCGCCCTTGATGGCGTGCACCGTACCCGGGTCAATCTGGATAAAGTCTCCCTTCTTTACCGGCAGCTCTCTGATAAACTCACCCCACCTGCCCTCTTTAATCATGGCAGTCAGCTCTTCCTTATCCTTCGCCTTGTGGCCGATCACGAGAGTGGAATCCGTCTCGCAGTCGAGAATATACCAGCACTCTGTCTTTCCGAGGGAGCCGTTTTCATGCGTTCCCGCATAAGCGTCATCGGGATGCACCTGAATGCTCAGATCCGTCCTGGCGTCAATAATCTTTGTGAGAAGCGGGAAACGGTCAAGTCCTGTGCTTCCGAAAAGTTCCGGCTCCTCCTGCCAGAGCTGGGACAGGGTTTTTCCGGCATAAACGCCTTCTTTGACCGTACAGTCCCCGTTCGGGTGGGCGCTCACCGCCCAGCACTCTCCCGTGCCTTCCCCCGGAATCTGGTAGGGCCAGTCTGTTCCCAGACGCTCGCCGCCCCAGATCATCTGCTTGAACACAGGATTTAAAAATAAAATCGGTTTTTCCTTCTGATTCACTGACAACACCTCCCCGTTTGTCTCCATCACTTTCTGATACCAGTATGCGGAATCCTTAGCAATCCGCTTCTGTGTCTGAAAATCCACATACACCAGGCCGAACCGTTCCGTATACCCCTTGCTCCACTCAAAATTATCCAGGAATGTCCATTCAAAATATCCTCTCACGTCCGCGCCGTCATCGGCTGCACACTGGAGCGCCGAGAGATATTTGTCCAAAAAGGTAATGCGGTTAGGATCATGCACCCTGCCGTCCCCCGACACGATATCGTGGCAGGACATACCGTTCTCCGTGATGTACAGCGGCTTCTGATATCTCTCATACAGAAATTTCACACCCCAGTAGAGGCATTCCGGCGTCACCGGCCAGCCCGCTGCGGTTTTGGGAAATCCGGCCGGTCTTTCCACAAACGCAGGCTCCCCGTCCGCACCCGCGCGCACCACATATCCATTGTAAATATTCTGACCCATAAAGTCTAACGGCTGGGCAATCAGCTCCATATCTTCCTTCGTAATCTCCGGCAGATAGTCCTTGAATCTGTCAAGCCCTTCCTCCGGGTATTTTCCCAAAAACACGGGATCAGAAAACCATGCCACATTCCATGTCCAGTTTTCTATCGGATTGTAGAAGGAAAAAAGCACTCTTCTGGCCGCCTCGACATCCGCCGGGGCATTGCTCGCCGGATAGGCCATTCCGCAGGTGGGCGCATAGCCGATCTGAACAGGCTGTTTCGCATATTTCCTCAGATTGATGACCGCCTGCCCGTGAGCGCGCAGTGCATTGTGGGTAATCTGAAAGGTGTCCTTTAGCGGCAGCTTTTTACCCGGCGCATGGATGCCGTGCAGATGTCCCAATCCAACGAAACACTGAGGCTCATTGAGCGTGATAAAATACTCACACAGATCCGAAAAGTTCTCCGCCACCACCTTCGCATACTCGCCAAACCACTCAATGATCTCCTCGTTGAGCCAGCCGCCGCGATCCTGCAGCGCCTGCGGCAGCTCCCAGTGGTACATCGTAATATAAGGCGTAATGCCGTTCTTTTTCATCTCCAGAATCATATCCCGGTAAAGGGCAACGCCTTTTTCATTCACGCGCCCCGTTCCCTCCGGCAGCAGTCTCGCCCAGTTTAAGGAAAAGCGGTATGCCTTCACGCCAAGCAGACGCATCATTTTATAGTCGTCTTTATAGCGGTGCATATGGTCGCAGGAAACACATGCGTCCGTGTGATCCTCGATACCGCCTTCCTCCGTAAATGTGTCCCAGACCGATTTCCCCGCGCCGTCCGCCGGGTCTTTCCCTTCCACCTGATAGGCGCTGCTTGCTACGCCCCATACAAAGTCTTTTCGAAACATAGGTATCCCTCCACTTTTTCTTGCTGAGAATCCTCTTCTCAGTCATTCTTCTGCACGAACCTTAAGATATACTACATTTTTACGCTGTAATGACCGACACCAGATAAAAAGGCACCGCATCGTTTTCATGGGTCTGTGTGATCCGTATTTCTACTTTATGCAGACCAGGGGCCATATGATACGCCAGCGTGTCCATATGGAGACTGTCTCCCCAGGTCTCCTCAAAATTGGCATCCAGCGTGACCGCCCTCTCCTCATCCCCGTCCACCACCGCAATTGCCACAGGCGCGGGATGTTTTACCGACTTGCGGTATTGTACGGCGATCTCCGTTCCTTCCACCTCAAAGCATATTTTTGCCCCCTGATCTTTGGCCGTCCAGCCGCGGCGGAACATATCGTTCACATACTTTTTCAGTGCGCCGTCCGCCAAAAACCCTTCACAGGCCGGGGCGCTGTTATGGTTCTGAAAACGTCTCACATGCTCATATGCATTTATCGTCAACGGTTCCGGTATGGAAAAGGGTTCCTCCACCTCCCGCCTCTGCATATAGATCTGATCCAGACAATCTGTAATGACCTCCGCCAGCAGGGCGTGCCCCTCCGAATTGGGATGCAGGTCATCCGGCGTAAGCTCCCGCCTGTCAATCACCCCTGCCTCTATCTGTGCGTAGATGGACGGCTTCATGCTGACACTTGGCAGATGATAGTGCGTCCCGATCTCCCTGTGCTTCTCTTCCGCGCTTGCGCCCGAGTCGTAAAACATATTATGTACCAATAAGACTGCCGGCTCCAGTGCGTTTCCGTACACGTTCCGCACCAGCCCTTCATAGGTTTCCCGGTAAAAATCTGTATTCTCATCATTGACCGAAAATTCGATCATAACAAAATCCGGCTTGAAAGCCAGCACATCTTCCTCCACTCTGGCTGCGCCAAACTGGGATGTCGTGCCTCCCACTCCCGCATTCACATAAGTAAATGCCGTTCTGGGAAACCGCCTTACAAACCAGTCATAAACAAGATAAGCATAGCAGTTTGTATACTGCGAAGAGACCGATCCCTGGGTAATGGAACCACCCAGAAATGCCAATGTCATACGGTCTCCTTTTTCAGCCCGTCTCATCAGTTCCTTCATTCGATACAGATTTCCCCTGTTCACCCATCCCTTCCCGGCATGTATTTCATATCCCATTTTCTCGTTCTCCTCCGCCATCTGAATCGTATCCGCCGGCCAGCCGCATGCAAAGCTAATTTTAGCTCATATTTGACTAACAAATTATTTGGCTGCGACAGACACAAACACATTCTTATTGCCTCTCATTTTACTATCGCAGCCAAAAAATAACAAGTAAAACAAATTTTCTTTTTTTATTTTATGAAATGCGCACAAAATTCAGCATCACATTTTAGCTATTTAATTAGCCATTTAACACTTAATAATAAGCCAATTTTAATCTTCGAGTTTTATTGTTTTGCCTCTGGGAGGCGAAGCCGCAGGAGACGTTTCGTCAACTGTCTGAAGTTAAAAGGCAGCAAGGGATAGATATAGCTTTTATCCGACAATGTCTTGTTGAAGGCAATGGACAGCAGGAAGAGCAGAACCGCTCCCACATAACCGTAAATGCCAAAAATCGCTGTCAAAATAAGATTGATAATCCGCATAAATTTTAGGGCGTAGCCAAGCTCATAGTTCTGCTGGGTGTAGTTGGCGATGGCCACGAACGCCATGTAAAGCATCACCTCCGAATTGAACCAGCCGCTGTTGACAGAAAACTCGCCAAGCACCAAAGCCGCCATCACACTTAAGGGGGTGCTCAGCATATTCGGCGTGTTGACCGCCGCCAGCTTCAATCCATCAATGGCCAGCTCCAGTATGAGAAACTGCGCAATCAGCGGAATGTTTGATTCCTCCTGCAGCATGATAAACTGAAAACTCTCTGGAACCCACTGGGGATTTTCCATCAGCAGAAGAAACGTGGGCGTCATAATATAGGTGAGGATCGAAATGATAAACCGCGTCAGACGCAGGTATGTCCCCGTAATGGGCGGGAAATAATAGTCGTCCGCCTCCTCCACGATATCAAAGATCGAAGTCGGCACAATCATGGCCGAGGGGGAATTGTCCACCAAAATCACAATATCTCCCTCGAGCACCTGGGCCGCCGCCACATCCGGCCTCTCCGTAAATTTGAATTTGGGAAAAGGGTTAAACCATTTCCGCTGATAGAGGCACTCCGCAAGACTCTCCTGGTTCATGGTAAGCGCATCCACTTTGATATTCTGAATCCGCTTTTTTACCTTCTCCAAAAACGCGTGATCCACCCGGTTGTCCATATAGCAGAGCACGATGTCTGTCTGGGAACTTTTCCCGGCGTTCATCATTTCCATGCGAAGCTCAGTGCTGCGGATTCGTCTTCTGATCAGAGCCGTGTTAAAGACCACCGTCTCCACAAAACCATCTTTACTGCCGCGCAGGGTTTTATCCTTGTCCGGCTCCGAAACACTTCTGGCAGGATAGGTTCTGGAATCGATCAGCACACATCTGTCATACCCATCAATAAAGAGCGCAAACACACCTGACAGAATATTGTAGATGATATCGTCCCACTTATCCTTGAGATCCACCTCCACATAGGGCGTGGCCTTCTTCGCCATCTCATAGGCGCTCTCCGGCATCTTGTCCGGCGTCAGGCCGATAAAATACTGCAGGATCTTCATCATCAGCTCATCCTTGCAGAAACCGTCTATAAAATAGATGCACGCCTGTCTGCCGCCCACGTCTATCACGCGGTAGACCACGTCAAAACTTACATCCGGCGACATATGCGCCTTCATATATGCCATGCTTTCCTGCAGGGAGGTTGTCATCTTTTCCTTATTATCCAACACAAAAACTCCTTCCATGACTTACCATTGTTTCCCATAGTATGTCTTGGAAGGAGTTTTCTTATGCATATCAAATGACGGTTCCTTTACGCCTCCCGGTTCAAAATCCTGCTCATTTCATCTACCATCTCATTAATGACGCCGGCCTGTTTGGTCACCTCCGCCGTGTCTCCGGCATTGCCTTCCGCCATGCTGTTGATGGAATGGAACTGTTCATTCTCCTTTCGGATGCTCTCCGCAATATCCTGATTGATGGTTACGGTTCTCTCAATTACCTCCGCCTGCTTTGCATATGTGTCACCCATCGTCTGCACCGCGCTGACTGATTCGTTGAGAAGCTCTGTCATATCCCGCATACTCTTAAATACATTGTCAAAATACGCATTCTGCGTGCCAAGCTTGGACGAGTTCTCTTCCACCTGCGCTGTGATCTCCGTCACGTTATTCTGTACCCGCTCAATCACGGACTGCACCACTTTAAGCGATTCCTGTGTGCTGTGTGCAAGGGTGCCCACCTCGGTAGCAACCACCGCAAACCCTTTTCCTGCCTCGCCCGCTCTCGCAGCCTCAATGGATGCATTCAGCGCCAGCAGATTGGTGGAGGAGGAAATGTCGCTGATGAGCTTTAAGGTAACGCCTATCTCCTGCACCGCATCGGACAGCTTTCGCGCCACCTCAGTCGTAAGCTGCATGGAATCCGACACTTCTCCGTTGATTTTATGC
>CAJTTT010000037.1 GCA_910579285.1 uncultured Lachnospiraceae bacterium
GTTCCATTCCGGGTACCGTGCGGTACATTGCAAGCTGTACATCCTCGGGAAGAGAAGATGACATACCGCTCACATACATTTCGTTAGTATGAAGTCCTTCAGGTTCAATAAAAACCTGATGTCTGTCTTTATCCGAAAACTTAACTACTTTATCTTCAATGGAAGGGCAGTATCTGGGACCCGTCCCTTCTATCACTCCTGCATAGATAGGAGATCTGTCAAGATTCGCCCTGATAATATCATGGGTCTGTTCATTTGTATAAGTAAGATAACAGGAAACCTGATCAATCTGTACCTCATCCGGGTTTGTAGAAAAAGAAAAGGGAATGACTTTCTCATCACCAAACTGTTCTTCCATCCGATCCAAATCAAGAGAACGCCTATCCATTCTGGCCGGCGTGCCGGTCTTAAACCGACGCATTTCAATTCCAAGTTCTAAAAGAGAATCCGTCAAATGATTGGCCGCCTGCAGGCCGTTTGGTCCTGTGTAAGTGATAGCCTCTCCACAAAGACATCTTGCCTTCAGATAAGTGCCTGTACATAAAATAACAGTCTTACATTCATAAACAGTTCCTGTAAAAGTTTTCAGTCCCACTATTCTACGGTTTACGGAATCAGAAGAAGTCTCCTGCGCTTCCTCCACCAGAAGTTCACAAACTTCTGCCTGTTTGATCGTCAAATGATCCTGACTTTCCAACACCTTACGCATCGCACGGGAATACTCCGCTTTATCCGCCTGTGCCCTCAAAGAATGCACCGCCGGACCCTTGGATTTGTTTAACATCTTAGACTGGATAAATGTCTTATCTATATTTTTTCCCATTTCTCCGCCAAGCGCATCAATTTCTCTCACGAGATGTCCCTTGGAAGTTCCACCGATATTCGGATTACAGGGCATAAGGGCAATACTGTCAACGCTCACCGTAAAAATTACAGTTTCAAATCCAAGCCTTGCACAGGCCAAAGCAGCTTCGCATCCCGCATGTCCCGCACCGACCACACAGACATCGTATGTTTCTCTTAATTCCGACATTTTCATTACCTCATCTATCCATTCAAATTCACTTTCCCATACAAAATTTTAAAAAGATCTCATTCACCAGATCATCGCCCACTTCCTCCCCGATAATCTTTCCGAGAGAAGCATATGCGCTCATCAGATCAATGGAATAAAAATCTTCCGGCATCTGGTTTTCCAGACTGCCGCAAACCTGATTCATACTTTCAAGCGCTTCCAAGAGAGCCTCTTTATGGCGTGAACTGGTGATACAGATTTCATCATTATAAGAAATCTGACCGTGAAAAAACATTTTTTTGATCAGATGAACGAGCTTGTCCATACCATCGTTTTCTTTGGCAGAAATTTTCACCATAACAATCGTATCATTTCCGTCCTGCAGTTCTTCTTCATCCAGATTTTCAGACATCATGTACACCCTGCTGCTTTTTTCGGAAACGTTAGAAAACAGTTCATTGACCGCCGTCAGATCAACCACTTCATCCAGATCCGATTTATTTAAAAGCAGAATCGTTTTCTTATCTTTTATCATTCTCATAATATCTGCATCATTCTCATCGAGAGGGACAGAAGAATCCATCACATATAAAATCAGATCCGCATCTTCAGAAATCGTCTTAGCTTTCTCTACGCCTATTTTTTCTACCATATCTTCCGTATTTCTAATGCCCGCAGTATCTATGATATTTAAAGTGATATCTCCCAGATAAATGGTTTCTTCCAGTGTATCTCTCGTGGTCCCGGCTATATCTGTAACGATTGCCCGGTCCTGTCCCACCATAAGATTTAACAAAGAAGATTTTCCAACATTCGGTTTTCCAACAATAACCGTGCAGATACCCTCTTTCAACATTTTTCCGTCATCTGCAGAATTGAGAAGCTTCTTCAACTCTTTTATCACAAAACTAACCTGATCTGATAATTTTTCTGTATACCCTTCCAGACTGATATGCTCCGGATCATCCAAAGCAGACTCAATAAAAGCAATCTCATATAAAATCTTTTCGCGAAGCTCCTTTATTTTTTCAAATACAGAACCTCTGAGCTGTTTCATGGAAGACTTGAGGGCAAACTGATTTTTTGCATGAATCACATCCATAACCGCTTCCGCCCTGGAAAGATCAATTCTCCCGTTCAAAAAAGCACGCTTCGTAAATTCTCCAGGCTCTGCCAGTCTGGCTCCCGCCTCTATCGCCGTCATCAGAATTTTTTTCATCATAAGAGCGCCGCCGTGACAGTTAATTTCCACTGTATCTTCCATCGTATAACTGTGAGGCGCCCTCATAACGGAAACCATGACTTCATCTATCGGGCTTCCATCCTTTTCTACGATAAATCCGTAATGGATGGTATGAGAATCATACATAAAAAGAACTTCTTTATTTTTCTTATTACGGTATATTTTGTTGACAATCGGAATTGCTTCATCCCCGCTCACCCTTATGATCCCGATTCCCGAATCAGACAAAGCAGTGGCAATGGCAGCAATCGTATCTGTTCTCATAATTTCCTCATTTCTGCGCTGCTTTTTGCGCATATCGAGTTTGTGTCAAGCAACGTGCAGACACAAATCTCGCGATTGAAAATTTTAATTTTCAATCTTATTTCCTCATTTCAAAGTCATTTTTTCAAATCTATATAAGACTCTGCACTTTTCTACAGTTATTCAATTTTACTACATACGCCGCAAAAAATCCACTATGTATGAAATATGCCGCCATACATAAAAACCGGCAGGTAAACATACCCGCCGGTTTCCATACATTTTTTTCTTTATTCATCCTCTTTATTATAGTAACTCTTCTCGTAACCCTTATCGTATCTTTTTTCACTTCGCTCATACTTTTTCAGTACCACAACCACATGACGGAAAGGCTCATCGCCTTCACTGTAAGTTGTCACATACTTATCATTCTGAAGAGCGGAATGAATGATTCTTCTCTCATAAGGATTCATAGGCTCCAGAGAAACAGGTCTCTTGGTTCTTTTTACCTTATAAGAAATATTCTTTGCCAGATTTTCCAGTGTTTCCTTTCTTCTCTTACGGTAGTTTTCCGTATCCACCTTAACTCTGACATAATTTTCTGTATCCTTATTGACTACAAGAGATACGAGATACTGTAAAGAATCCAGGGTCTGTCCTCTCTTACCGATCAGAATACCCATTTCATCGCCGGAAAGTTCAATATCCATCGCGTTTTCTTCTTCGTTGTAGCTGACATTCGCCACAACCGTAAGATCCATCGCCGCAAAAACATCCTTAAGAAAATCCTTTGCCTTATCTTCTACGGAAGATTTTACTCTCACTTTAATAACAGCGGGTCTTGCACCAATACCAAGCAATCCTGTTTTTCCTTCATCAACTACTTCATATTCCAGTTTATCACTGGTTACTGTAAATTTCTGACATGCATCTGTGATCGCATCATCAACAGTTTTTGCGGATATTTCAATATAGTCCATTTTCTTACCCCCTATTTTACTTATTCTTTTTCTCGTTATACTCTCTTACCATATTCGCCTTCGACATCATACTGCCGGGTTTGGCGTTTCTGCTGTAATATTCCGTTGATTTTCTGACAAGCTCATCCTTCTCTTCCTGGCTCATCTGAGAGGATACGGAAGCCTTCGACGCCATACCGGCATTTTTTGTGTTCATACTCGCATAAGACGCCATCTTCTCCGCTTTCTGTCCGGCCTTTTCCATTTTCTTTTTGGCCTTATCCTCATTTTTCTTAACGATTTCATCCAGATCCATCTTATCAATATGTTTGTTAATCAGAATCTGCTGAATACTTCTCACCACTGCACCAGCTACCCAGTAAAGTCCCATACCTGCAGGCAGCGTATAACAGAATACCGCCGACATAATAGGCATGATCGTATTCATGGTTTTCATGGACTGCATCATGGTATTTTGCTGCTCATTATCCGTATTTGTTTCCTGCTGCGGCATAAGCTTCACATTGATCCACTGTGTCACTGCAGCCAGAACAGGAATTACAAAAGCGGCAATCATCATAATCACAGAACCATCAGCTCTCGCTTCACCGAATGTAAAGGCAGGTGAGTTTGACATACTCAGTCCCAAAAAATTATTATACTGATCAAGCAAAGACAAAGTATGATCAATATCTCCAGAAAGATTGGAAAAATGTTCTTTCAAACTTGTCCACTCTGCACTGGAAGCCGTATTCAATACATCCACAAAGGTATTCTGTACATAGGAAGTAACGCCGCCGACAAAATTTTCATTGGCAAACTGCTTTTCGTACATACCGAAATTTTTAAAGCCTTTGAGAAATTCAATACTTCCCGGCTCTTTGATCAGATTATCTACCAGCGGGAAAAAGGCTTCTTTTACCTTTCCGACATAGGCAGGTATGTTGCCGATCACACGATAAAGAGCTAATAAAATAGGCATCTGAATCAAAAGCTGCACACAGCTTCCCGAAGGAGACACGCCATATTTCGCATACACTGCCTGCGTCTCCATATTCATAGCCATCATAGAATCGTTATCTTTTTTGTTTTTGTATTTTTTCTGAATCGCCTGCAGCTCAGGATTCATTTTTACCTGTAACTTTGAAAACTTCTGCTGTCTGATCGTGAGAGGCGTCAACAACAGATAGATAACAATCGTAAACAAAATGATAGCAAGCCCAATGTTAGGAATGCCGATCTTATCTATCACAAAAAAGATGCCTTCCATAATATAACCCAGTAATTTAGCTACAGGTCCTAAAATTTTACCTGTATTCTGGGTCAACAAAATATCTGACAAAATATCTTACCTCCTTACAAAAAATCACTTCCTCCTGTCTTTATGGAACAGGATCATAACCACCTTTTGAAAAAGGATTACATCTGCATATTCTCCACAAAGCAAGAAGCCCTCCTTTAAAGGCGCCATATTTTTCAACAGCCTCCAGTCCATATTCAGAACAGGTAGGTATATATGGACATTTCGTGCTTTTCATGGGAGAAATATATTTTCTATAGAATTTGATAAAACAGATCATAACTTTTTTCATCATAAATTCTAACTCTCTTCATCATAAAAATAAATTTTAATGATACGATGAAGCTTTGAAAGATGTAACAATGCGCTTTCGATCTCAAAAAAACCAACCGAGGCCGCACTTTTTCTTGCAACGACTACTATATCTAAACCACTATTAAATATATTTTCATGTAGCCGGTAACTCTCTCTCACCAGTCTGGCAAAGCGGTGTCTCACTACACTGTTACCCACTTTCTTGCTGGCGGATATTCCCAGTCTGTTTATGCCTTTGTTGTTTTCCAATACATACATCACCAAATACTTGTCAGCATAACTCCTGCCATTTTCATAAACATTCCGGAAATCAGTATTCTTTTTTAAAGATTCAGAAAATAGCACTTTATTCTACCTCTCCAAACTTAAGCAGCTCAACACACAGGATCACTGCTCTGAGTAGTTAGAAAAATAGGCCACATAAATGCGGCCTATGCTGATAATCTCTTTCTTCCTTTTGCACGTCTTGCAGCTAAGACTTTTCTTCCACCCTTGGTACTCATTCTTTTCCTGAATCCGTGAACCTTAGCTCTATGCCTTTTTTTAGGCTGAAACGTCATTTTCATCCCATTGCACCTCCTTCTCAAAACCTTACTGATTTTATAAGGTAAACCTAATGTTATCACATTTTGGAAAACAACATGTTGATTATATATAATTAATAGGAAAACGTCAAGTAAAACCGCGGATATTTTTGACTTTTTTATTTTTTTGGCTTTACATAACTAATCCACAATATGTTGATAAATATGTGGATAACTTTTACCTTCATTGTTGAAAAATAGTCTAAACTTATATTTTATCCATGTGAAAATGGTTTATACCCTATCTGATAATTATTCACATATACTTTTTATCAAAATATCATATGTTAACCTTCCTCCCTCTTATCCACAAATCTTTTTCCAACGTGTTTTTCGCGTGGATAACTTATCATTTGAATTTTTTTGATGTTTGTATTATTATATATGGTAGGACAATTTTGACGTGGCGTAAATGGAACTGAAATTATGACCAGATACATTTTATATCAAAAAACAATGAGGTTACAGATATTATGGATTCTATCAAAGAAAAATGGGATGAAATCAAAGAAACAATCAGAAAAGAATATGAGCTGACTGATGTTTCCTATGATACCTGGATTAAACCTCTTCGTTTTTATGATGTAGAGGAAAATACAGTGATCATTATGATCCCTTCGGATCAGTCCCATGCACTCAATTATATTTCTTCTAAATATAAAAACTTTTTTAAGGTCATCATCTCAGAAATGATGGACCATACTTATGATATTTCTTTCGTATTGGAAAAAGAAGCCATGAAAAATGAAAACAACACAGAAACAGCGGCGAAACCTTCCAATCACATGAATTATGAAAATGCAAATCTGAATCCTAAGTATAAATTTGACACCTTTGTTGTCGGCAGCAACAATAAATTGGCACACTCTGCGGCTCTTGCTGCTGCGGAATCACCGGGAGAAGTATACAATCCTCTCTATATTTATGGAGGAGCAGGTCTTGGAAAAACACACCTGATGCACGCCATCGGACATTTTATTTTGGAGAAAAATCCCGGGATGAAAGTTTTATATGTCACTTCAGAGAACTTTACAAACGAAGTGATCAGCTGTATCAGAAGCGGCGACGCCTTAAAAATGAACAATATGAGGGAAAAATACAGAACGGTTGATATCCTTATGATTGATGATATCCAGTTTATCATCGGAAAGGAAAGCACCCAGGAAGAATTTTTCCATACTTTTAATACGCTTCATTCTGCGGGCAAACAGCTTATTTTATCCTCAGACAAGCCTCCAAAAGATATGGAAACTCTGGAAGAAAGACTGCGTTCCAGGTTTGAATGGGGATTGATCGCAGATATCCAGCCGCCGGATTATGAAACAAGAATGGCAATTTTGCAGAAAAACGCTGAAAACTATAATAAAGAAATTGATGATGAAATCTTATCTTATATTGCAGAAAATGTAAAATCCAACATCAGGGAGCTGGAAGGAGCCTTAAATAAAATCATGGCTTTCTCTAAATTAAATAAAGTAGATATCAATCTGGCCTATGCGGAAGAAGCGCTGAAAGATGTGATTTATCCGAATAAACAGAAAGAAATCACTCCCTCCCTTATTATAGAAGTAGTTGCAGAACACTTTGGCGTCAGTTCCGAAGACATTGCTTCTAAAAAGAGAACGGCTGAACTTGTACAGCCGAGACAGATTGTCATGTATTTTTGCAGGGAAATGACACAAAATTCCTTACAGAGCATAGCTAAATCCATCGGCAAAAAGGATCATACAACAGTTTTACACGGCATAAAGACGATCACGAAAGAGATGGAAACCAACGAAGAACTTAAAAATAAAGTAGATATCATCAGAAAGAAAATTATACCGTAGTTTTTATACACATTGTTTTCTGTATCAGATGTCAGTCGTATGTGGATGATTCTAATATGACATTAACGTCATTTAAATGGAGAAAAAAGGATTGTCTATAACTTATGATTTATCATCAGGTAATTCTGAATTATCAACGACTTTGTTTTTTGGAAAATCCTTTTGAGAATCGGAATAATTGAGGTTATTCACATATCTACATCTGTTATTATGATTACTACTGAATAGTTATTAATTTATTAACCTAAGGCGGAACTTCAAACCACCCACAAGCAGGAAAGGAAGTTATTCACAGATGAAAATTATATGTACAAAATCAAATTTATTAACCGGCGTACAGACAGTGTCAAAGGCTGTCCCCAATAAAACGACCATGTCCATTCTGGAATGTATTCTGGTAGATACCACAAGCGGTGATATCAAACTGACTGCCAATGACATGGAGCTTGGCATTGAGACCGTCATTGAAGGAGAAATTTTAGAGAAAGGAATGATCGCCCTCGATGCTAAAATTTTTCTTGAGATTGTTAGAAAACTTCCTGATAACGATATCACAATAGAGACTGATCCTTCTTTCAAGACGACCATTACCTGCGAGAAGGCAAAATTCAATATTATTGGAAAATCGGGTGAGGATTTTTCTTATCTTCCTGAGATCGAAAAAAATGATTCGGTCATCATTTCCCAGTTTACTTTGAAGGAAGTGATCAGACAGACTATTTTTTCCATCGCGGATAATGAAAATAACAAATTGATGACGGGTGAGCTGTTTGAGATTAACAATGACATGCTGAAGGTAGTTTCCTTGGACGGCCACCGTATTTCTATCAGAAAAATAGCCCTTAAAAATTCTTATGGAAGTAAGAAAGTAGTAGTTCCCGGAAAGACTTTGAGCGAGGTCAGCAAAATTTTGTCCGGGGATATGGATAAGGACGTACATATTTTCTTTACGGATAAGCACATTTTGTTTGAGTTTAACGATACAGTTGTGGTTTCCAGGCTGATTGAAGGAGAGTATTTTAAGATTGATCAGATGCTTTCCAGCGATTATGAGACAAAAATCAGGATGAATAAGCGGGAGCTTCTCGACTGTATCGACAGAGCGACCCTTCTTGTAAAAGAGGGTGATAAGAAGCCTGTCATTATTGATGTGAAAGATACTTCCATGCAGCTTAAGATGAATTCTACCGTGGGAAGTATGGATGAAGAGATTGATATCGAAAAAGAAGGAAAGGATCTGAAGATTGGTTTCAATCCCAAGTTCCTGATTGATGCGCTGCGCGTAATCGAAGATGAGGAAATCCTTCTCTATATGGTAAATCCGAAAGCGCCCTGTTTTATCAAGGACGAAAAAGAGAGTTATATTTATATGATTCTTCCTGTGAATTTTATAAACGTCGAATAACAATGTGAGAAGTATATCTAAAGACGTTCTGCCATAGGACAGAACGCCAAGATATGTGTATAGGATGGGAAAATATGGAAACAATAAAAATCAGAGATGATTTTATCAAGCTCGGGCAGGCTTTGAAACTGGCGGGTCTGGCAGAGTCTGGCGTGGATGCGAAAATAGAGATCCAGGAAGGATTTGTAAAAGTAAACGGTGAAGTGGAAGTACAGCGCGGCAAAAAAATACATCCGGGTGATGTAATCGAATATAATGGACAACAAATTAAGGTAATGAACGAATGATCATCAAATCGTTGGAATTGGCGGACTTTAGAAATTACGATTCTCTACATATTGATTTCAGTAAGGGAACGAATATTTTATATGGTGATAATGCCCAGGGAAAGACGAATATTTTAGAAGCGATTTTTTTGTCAGCTACCACAAAATCTCATAAGGGAAGTAAAGATAAGGATATTGTGAATTTCAAGAAAGAGGAAGCGCATATTCGTACTTATCTTGAAAAAGAAGAGGTGGAAATCAGGGTAGACATGCATCTTCGTAAAAATAAGACGAAGGGAATTGCCATTGACGGACAAAAAATAAAAAAGGCGTCAGAACTTCTTGGGTTGTTAAATGTGGTATTTTTTTCCCCGGAGGATCTTTCCATTATCAAGAATGGTCCTTCTGAGAGAAGAAGGTTTGTAGATATGGAGCTGTGTCAGCTTGACTCCTTTTATATCTATAATCTGAATCATTATAATAAGATTGTCAATCAGAGAAATAAACTGCTGAAAGATATGTATTTTAACCCATCCTTAAAAGAAACTCTGAATATCTGGGATTCCCAGCTTGTTTCTTTTGGAAGTAAGATCATTGAGAGAAGAAAGCTTTTTGTAGAGCAGTTAAATGAAATTATTTTTGATATTCATAAAAAATTATCGGGAAACAGGGAAGAGCTGATCATTCAGTATGAACCTGATGTTTTGATAGAAGATTATGAAAAATCACTTTCTGCCTGCCAGGAGAGAGATATCAAGTTAAAGCAGACAACGGTAGGACCTCACAGGGATGATTTTTCTTTTATGGTGGGGGATGTTGATATCAGAAGATTTGGTTCCCAGGGGCAGCAGAGAACTGCAGCGCTCTCTCTAAAGCTGTCTGAGATAGAACTTGTCAAAAAAATAACAAAAGACAATCCTGTCCTGCTTCTCGATGATGTGTTGTCAGAACTTGACAGCAACAGACAAAATTATCTGTTAAGTACGATCGGAGATATACAGACGATCATTACCTGTACGGGCTTAGATGAGTTTGTAAATAACAGATTTGAAATTGATAAAGTTTTTAAGATTGAAAACGGGAGTATCGCAGAGTAATTTTGAAATGTAAGGGTTTTGGATTCCAAAATGGAGGGGAAATATGGAAGACAATTTTGAAGGGTTGAACAACAGTGAATATGGGGCAGATCAGATACAGATTCTGGAAGGTCTGGAAGCAGTCAGAAAAAGACCTGGTATGTATATCGGGAGCACTTCTCTGAGAGGTCTTCATCATCTTGTGTATGAGATCGTTGATAATTCCGTGGATGAAGCGCTTGCAGGATTTTGTTCGGAAATTCATGTGACGGTAAATCAAGACAATTCCGTCACAGTAGAAGACAACGGCCGCGGTATTCCTGTGGGCATCAACCACAAAGCGGGTATTCCTGCTGTTGAAGTGGTATTTACGGTTCTTCATGCAGGTGGAAAATTCGGCGGCGGCGGATATAAGGTATCCGGCGGCTTACATGGCGTGGGAGCTTCTGTGGTAAATGCGCTCTCCGACTGGCTGGAAGTAGATATCTGCCATGAAGGTAAAATATATCACCAGCGTTATGAAAAAGGAAATGCCTGCAATAAATTGAAAGTAATCGGGGACTGTGATCCTGACAAGACAGGCACCAGAGTGCAGTTTAAACCTGACGGCACCATTTTTGAAGAAACGGTATTTGAGTATGATACATTAAAGACGAGACTGCGCGAGACGGCTTTCCTGACAAAAGGGTTAAAAATTATTTTAGAAGATGACAGGGATGATCAGAAGCAGGAAAAAACATTTCACTATGAAGGTGGTATCAAGGAATTTGTTACATACCTGAACAGAAGTAAAGAATTTTTGTATGATCAGATCATGTATTTTGAAGGGATGAAAAACGGCGTCTATGTGGAAGTTGCGCTTCAGCACAACGATTCCTACAATGAGAGCGTTTATACCTTCGTAAATAATATCAATACGCCGGAGGGTGGTACCCATCTGGTTGGTTTTAGAAATGCTCTGACCAAGACATTTAACGATTATGCAAGAAACAATAAGCTGTTGAAGGACAGTGAACCTAACCTTTCGGGTGAGGATATCAGAGAGGGATTGACTGCTATCATCAGCGTTAAGATTGAAGATCCTCAGTTTGAGGGACAGACGAAACAGAAACTCGGAAACTCTGAGGCGAGAGGCGCTGTTGATAATATTGTAAGTGAACAGCTCACTTACTTTTTGGAGCAAAACCCTTCTGTTGCCAAAATTATCTGTGAAAAGTCTATTTTGGCGCAGAGAGCAAGGGATGCTGCCAGAAAGGCGAGAGATCTGACACGCCGTAAGACGGCTCTGGAGGGGACGTCTCTTCCCGGAAAGCTGGCTGACTGTTCCGATAAAGATCCTAAAAACTGTGAAATTTATATTGTTGAGGGAGATTCTGCGGGTGGTTCCGCGAAAACGGCGAGAAGCCGCGCAACGCAGGCAATCCTTCCCCTTCGTGGTAAGATTTTGAATGTGGAGAAAGCCCGCCTTGACAAAATTTACGCCAATGCGGAGATCAAAGCGATGATCACAGCTTTCGGTACAGGAATCCATGAAGATTTCGATATCTCGAAACTGCGCTATGACAAGATTATCATTATGACAGATGCGGACGTGGACGGCGCCCATATCGCTACTTTGATGCTTACTTTCATTTACCGTTTTATGCCGGAACTGATTAAGCAGGGGCATGTATATCTGGCAAAGCCTCCTCTGTATAAACTGGAGAAAAACAGACAGGTCTGGTATGCCTACAGTGATGATGAGCTGGATTCCATTCTTGCCGAGGTGGGACGTGACCAGAATAATAAGATCCAGCGTTATAAGGGACTGGGAGAGATGGATGCCGATCAGCTCTGGGAAACGACTATGGATCCTGAGAGAAGAATCCTTCTTCGTGTCAACATAGATGAAGAGGAGGAGTCTGAGGTTGATCTCACTTTTAATACCCTGATGGGGGATAAAGTGGAACCTCGCAGAATTTTCATTGAAGAAAATGCGAAGTTTGTTAAGAATCTGGATATATAATTTGTATTTTTGCGCGCTCTGACGGACGGATATCGAAAAAGGACAGCGTGTGAAGACGCTCATCTTCGGGTTTGGGCGGTTAAGAATGGAGAAAAAAGATGGATGATAAGATTTTTGATAAGATAGAGGACGTCGACCTTAAGAAAAAGATGGAAGATTCTTACATTGACTATGCCATGAGCGTAATTGCTGCCCGTGCGCTGCCGGATGTGAGGGATGGTCTGAAGCCTGTACAGCGTCGTGTCCTTTATTCCATGATTGAACTCAATAACGGGCCGGATAAGCCTCACAGAAAAAGCGCCCGTATTGTCGGTGATACGATGGGTAAATATCATCCTCATGGCGACAGTTCTATTTATGGTGCGTTGGTAAATATGGCGCAGGACTGGTCCACGAGATATCCTCTGGTGGACGGGCACGGGAATTTTGGTTCTATGGATGGTGACGGCGCTGCGGCCATGCGTTACACGGAAGCGCGTCTGAGCAAAATTTCTATGGAACTTCTGGCTGATATCAATAAGAATACCGTGGATTTTGTGCCGAACTTTGACGACACGGAAAAAGAACCTGTCGTTTTGCCAAGCCGTTATCCCAATCTTCTCGTGAACGGCACGACAGGTATCGCGGTTGGTATGGCTACAAACATTCCTCCCCACAATCTGCGGGAAATCACGAATGCTGTCGTTAAAATTATTGATAACCAGGTTGACGAGAACAGAGAAACGGACATCGACGAGCTGCTTCAGATCGTGAAAGCTCCCGATTTTCCGACCGGCGGCGTTATTTTGGGAACAAAAGGTGCAGAAGAAGCGTACCGTACAGGGCGTGGTAAGGTGAGAGTCCGCGCGGTCACGGAAATTGAAACGATGGATAATGGAAAAACCCGTATAATTGTGACGGAGCTTCCGTATATGGTAAATAAGGCAAATCTGATTTTAAAGATTGCCGAACTTGTGAAATTAAAGAAGGTTGACGGTATCACAGACCTGCGCGATGAGACAAACCGGGAAGGTATGAGAATCGTGATCGAGCTGAGAAAAGATGCCAATGCCAACGTCATTTTAAATCAGCTTTATAAGCATACGCAGCTTCAGGATTCTTTCGGCGTGATCATGCTTGCCCTGGTGAATAACCAGCCCAAGGTGATGAACATTAAGGATATGCTCACTTACTATCTGGATCATCAGAAGGATGTGGTGACCAGAAGGACTAAGTATGATCTGGATAAGGCTGAGGAGAGAGATCATATTTTACAAGGTCTGCTGATTGCCCTGGATCATATTGATGAAGTGATACAGATTATCAGAAGCAGTCAGACGACACAGATTGCAAAAGAGAGGTTAATTGAAAGATTTTCGCTTTCTGAAGTACAGGCGCAGGCGATCGTGGATATGCGTCTGCGTGCGCTGACAGGTCTGGAAAGAGAAAAGCTTGAGAATGAACACAGGGAGCTGCTTAAGAAAATTGCGGAGTTAAAGGCAATTCTTGCGGATGAGAAACTGCTTCTTGGTGTAATCAAAGGTGAAATGCTTATCACAGCCGAAAAGTACGGTGACGACAGAAGGAGTAAGATCGGATATGATGTCTATGACATCAATATGGAGGATCTGATTCCGAGAGACAACACTGTGATTGCCATGACGAGCCTTGGTTACATCAAGCGTATGACGGTTGATAATTTTAAGTCTCAGAACCGCGGCGGCAAAGGTATCAAGGGAATGCAGACCATCGAGGAAGATTACATTGAGGATCTTCTGATGACGACGACCCATCATTACCTCATGTTCTTTACGAACTATGGAAGAGTGTACCGTCTGAAAGCTTATGAAATACCTGAGGCCGGGCGCACAGCGAGAGGTATTGCAATTGTCAATATTTTGCAGCTGAATCCGGGTGAAAAGATTTCCGCCATGATACCGATTAAGGATTATGAGGATGATAAAAACCTCTTCATGGTTACAAAGAGAGGTATTGTGAAAAAAACCTCAATCATGGAATTTAGCAATGTCAGAAAAAATGGGCTGGCGGCTATCAATCTGCGGGATGATGATGAGCTGATTGAAGTGAAGGCAACTTCCAGGGAGACAGATATTTTCCTTGTCACAAAGCATGGAATGTGTATCCGTTTCAAGGAAACAGATGTGAGACCTACCGGCAGGGCTTCTATGGGCGTGATCGGTATGAATCTGTCCGACAGGGATGAGATTGTAGGTATGCAGTTGGATCATCAAGGCGATTCTCTGCTCATTGTTTCCGAAAACGGTATGGGCAAACGGACTTATCTGGAAGAGTTTACTGTGCAGAAGCGCGGAGGCAAGGGCTTAAAATGTTATAAAATTACCGAGAAGACAGGTAATGTGGTTGGTGTAAAGGCCGTCAATGACGATCACGAAATTATGATGATCACCACGGAAGGAATTATCATTCAGCTTCGCATGGAGGATATCTCGACTCTCGGCAGAATCACTTCCGGCGTGAAGATGATCAATCTGGACGACAATGTAAAAGTGGCTAAAATTGCCAAAGTGCGGGAAAAGATCAGCAACGGAGAGGAAGAGTTCGAAAATATTGACGATGCAATGGAGGAGATACCCGAGGAAGAGAAATATCCTGTTTCCGAGGATTATGATAACGGCAGAGAAGAGAATCTATGATTGATTATAGAATAGCTGTGATAGGAGATATTCACAGTAATTATGCGGGACTTGAGAAATGTATCGAACATGCTCTGAAACAAAAGCCGGATGCCTTTCTGTTTCTCGGTGATTATATCAGCGACTGCCCCTATCCGCAGAAAACGATGAAAATCGTCTATGAGATGAAACGTGATTACAATTGTCGTTTTATTAGGGGAAACCGGGAAGAATATATGCTGCATCACAGGAAAAATCCGGGAGAACGCTGGACATATTCTTCCGCCAGCGGCAGTCTGCTCTACACTTATGAAAATCTGACAGAACAGGATTTTCGTTTCTTTGAAAGTCTGGATATCGAAGGGTGTTATGAAAAGGAGGGGTATCCGCCTTTCCGATACTGTCACGGTTCTCCAACGCGCTCCAATGAGATACTGGAGCCGGAAGGAGAAAATACGATACAGCTTATGAAGAGTCTGGATGTAGATCTGCTTGTTTCTGGACATGTGCATTTTCAGGAAGAAAAAGTGTATGATGGTAAGAAAATATTGCATCCCGGCGCTGTCGGCGTTTCCTGGTATTTTGATGGGAGAACACAATACATGATGCTTCACGGAGCAAAATCCGGGTGGGAGGCGGCATTTTTTCAGCTGGATTATGATGTGGAAAAGGTTGTGAAGGATTTTGAAACTTCCGGCCTGAACGAGAAAGCGCCGGCATGGTCTAAAATTACGATACACACGCTTCGCACCGGCAGTGACCATAATTTTGCCTGTCTGACACGCGCAAAAGAGTTGTGCGCAAAAGCGGAAGGAACTGTAGTCTGGCCGGATATTCCCGAAAAATACTGGCAGCTGGCGCTACAGGAATTTGGAATTGTGGATTAGATATTTAAAAATGAATAAAAAGAAACCAAATAAAGGTTCCTGCATGAAAAGCGGGAACCTTTGTATATTTTTACTGTTTTTCCTCATTATTACGGTTAATGACCATAGATACGATACCGCAGGCAATACCAAAAATGGGATAGACCACCCATGCACTGTGCCAGTAATTTCCGAGAAAACCGAATCCGAGATAGATCATGGTAGCCACCATCATAATGCTGCCGCAGATGATACTGATTTTTTTACCGTTTTTGTAGGTCTGTGAATTGTGGTCATGCATTAGATTGTATTGCTCAATATTGTATTTGCCATCCTGTGTGCCTGCATAGGTAAACAATATGACGGCTATGGCTACAAGGAACATAAACAGGGCGCCGCTCAACATGTCAAGATCAATTCTGTCCCGTATGATGTTATCGGGAGAGATGACAGCAACAATTGTAGTTGCTAAAATCATGCCGAAAATAATAAGAACAACCCCTGTTGTGATAAATTGAATCAGTTTTTTGTGAAACGCTTCTTTTTCTTCATCGGAATAAAAGTTTTCTATGTATGGATATTTCTTTTCAAAGTAATTTCTCTGTAAGCCGGAAACGATAAAAATCGCTACGGCCGCTATTACGAAGAAAAGAAATATAATGCCGGAAAGCTCTTCCATATCAATACCATGTACTTCAGAAATAAACGTATCTAAGAACAGCATAAGAGTAATTCCGCCTAAAATCAGTCCCACGCCTGTTGTGATTCTTCTGCTGAATTGATTCATAAACTGGTCGTAGTTACATTTGTCTTCCACATACTGCGTACTGATATCTTTCTGTACCAGATCATCTAAAGTACAGTGAAAGAAACTGGCAAGCTGCAAAAGTTTATCCATTTCCGGATAGGTTGTATCCGACTCCCATTTAGAGACAGACTGTCTTGATACTTCCAATGCTTCCGCCAACTGCTCCTGCGTGATGTTATCCCGCTTTCTTAAAAATTGTAAGTTTTGTCCTAAGCTCATAGTTTAATCTCCTGTTCTTTTTTTGTGCTGGCTATGGTCATATTGTAGGATAGCGGGAATGTAAAGACCATCAATTTCATGTTGCTTTTAACTATTTTCATGTAAAGCTGCGGTTGCATTCCCGTAAATACGGCGTTCTTTGACGATAGCGGCACAAAACAGAATCAGACTATTTTTTCAAAATCTTCAATGCCGTGCTTACACCAGGGACAGACAAAATCAGAGGGAAGTTCTTCTCCTTCATACACATAACCGCATACGATACAGCGCCAGCCTTTGGCTGTGGAAGCTTCTGACTTCGGTTTTACAAACTCGTGATAGAAAGAATAGGTCATCGCCTTTTCAGTAGATATTACGTCGCAGTCGTTTACCGAACAGATAAAAAGTATGTGGGTTCCCAGATCAACGGTGTCGGTTACCTTACAGTCGATAAAAGCAGTGGTATGCTTTGTAAGATAAGGAAGTTCCTGCCCGGTCATGGCAAAAGGATAATCTACAAATTTATCTGTTTCGCGTCCGCTCTGGAAACCAAAATGCTGAAAGAGAGTAAAAGGGGCCGTCTCAGAGAGCACAGACAGAGATACCATTTTTGATTTCTGTATGATCTCGCAGGTCAGATTCTCTTTATTGACTGCCACCGCAATCTGAAGGGGATTGCTTGTCACCTGCATCACCGTGTTAACGATACAGCCGTTCATTTTTTTCTCAAATTTTGATGCGGCCACATAAAGCCCGTAAGATAATTGAAACAATGCCTTCGTATTCATAATGATCTCCTTTTCGTTTCCATCTGTTTTTATTATGCGAAAAAACAGATGTATTATTCGTTTCAAATGTCTTTTCAAAATTTATTATAGTTGGTATAAAAGTTGATGACAAGTCATAAATTATTTACCTTTCATGTGCAACAATCGCGCATCCCTATAAAATTTTTTGCTGTCATAGCTTGTAACATAATTGTGGCATATCGCCAATATAATGAAAATAAGAGTGCATACTTCATCAAATTTGCAAATCTGTGAAAAAGAGAATAAAATAGGAGATATTGTAATAATGAAAGAAAATGACAGTATTTCAACCGAAATAAAGGAAAGACAAGAGAAAACTATGAAATTTGAGAGTGCGGAACAAAAGAGAAACTATATGCTGGAGGAGCCGGTGGAAAAACTGGTATGCAGACTTGCGGTACCTACGATCTTAAGTATGCTGGTGACCTCATTTTATAATATGGCGGACACTTTTTTTGTAGGAAAGCTGGATACCCAGTCCACGGCGGCGGTAGGTATTGTCTTTTCCCTGATGGCGATTATTCAGGCCATAGGATTTTTGTTTGGACACGGCTCCGGCAACTTTATTTCCAGAAAATTAGGCGCTGGTGAGATGGAAGAGGCGGAAAAAATGTCTGCAGTCGGATTTTTTACGTCCTTTCTTTCTGGTGTGGTTATTATGGCAGGATGCATGTTTTTTATAGAGCCGCTTTCCTATCTGCTCGGTTCCACGGAAACAATTCAGCCCTACACAGTGGCTTATCTGAGAATTATTTTGATTGGCGCGCCTGCCATGACGGCGTCCTTGGTGTTAAATAATCAGATGCGTTTTCAGGGAAGCGCTTTTTATGCGATGATCGGCATTGTTTCTGGTGCGGTAATTAACATCATACTGGATCCCATTTTGATTTTCTGGTGCGGCATGGGTGTTGCCGGGGCAGCTCTTGCCACCACCATAAGTCAGTATCTGAGTTTCTTTTTTCTTCTTATTATGATAAAGAGAGGCGGGAACATACAGATCCGTTTCCAAAATTTTAAGCCCAGCCTTCACTTTTTTGCTGAGGTGATCCGCGGCGGTATCCCATCCCTGTTCAGGCAGGGGCTTGCCAGTATAGCTACAATCTGCCTGAACCACGCGGCGGGCGTATACGGTGACGGGGCGATAGCAGGCATGTCCATCGTGTCCCGAATAATGATGTTTGCAAATTCCGCTCTGATCGGTTTTGGTCAGGGTTTTCAGCCTGTTTGCGGTTTTAATTACGGGGCGAAACGGTATGAGAGAGTGCTAAAGGCTTTTCATTTCTGCGTGAAAGTGGCATTTTTCTGTCTGCTTGGCATGGCGGTTCTGGTATTCATCTTTGCGCCCCAGCTTGTGACCGTTTTCAGGAAAGACGATCCTGACGTGATCATGGTAGGTACAGCGGCGCTTCGTTATTCCGTGATCGCATTTCCTTTGAGTGCATGGATTATTATGTGTAATATGATGCTGCAGTCCATCGGTAAGGGATTGAAGGCATCTATCGTGGCCTCCGCCAGGCAGGGGATCTTTTTCCTGCCGCTGATCTGGATTCTGCCCTATTTCTTTGGTCTTACAGGAGTGGAAGCATGCCAGGCGGTTTCAGATTTCTTTGCGCTGACGATATCTATTCCACTTGGGGTGAGCGTGATCCGGGAGATGAAGCGGGAGGAAAGTTATAGCAACTTATAGGATTTATTTTGCGGAATCATGCGTATTACAATTGACGTAAGCGTAATACTATGGAATAATATAAGTGGAGGTGATACTTATATTTAAAATAAATCCATATAGACCGGGAGCCGGATTAATGCCGACTTATTTGGCCGGGCGTGATGAAGATATAGAGAATGTAAGCCAGATGTTTGAAGCGCTTTCTATGAATATGCCTACACAGTCTGTTATTTTTAGTGGATTACGGGGTGTAGGTAAAACCGTTTTGATAAACAGTCTGCAAAAATTTGCAGAAGATAAAGATATTTTTTGCAGACATATTGAAGTGGAAGAAAGAAATGATTTTATTTCTCAGATTGCTGCCTGTTCGCAGGCATTTTTAAGAAAAGTCAGCGCAAAAGAAAAATTCAAACATCTGATACAAAAGCCGCTTGATGCAATTAAAGCATTGGTTATTTCATTTGATCCGAATGACAGTACCTTTTCTTTTTCTATGCAGGAAAAAGAACTTTATCAATCAGTCAATTTAACACAGGGTTTGACAGATGTGTTAACAACAGTTGGTGAGGCGGCATATAAAACGGGCATTCCTATTTGTTTTTTTATTGATGAAATTCAATATATGAAGCCAAAAGAGCTGGGATCTCTGATTTCTGCGTTACACCGTACCAATCAGTTAGGATATCCCGTTATGGTGATTGGCGCCGGACTGCCTAAAATATATAAGATGTTGTCGGACGAAAGATCTTATTCCGAAAGGTTATTTTTATATAAGGAAATTGGTTCCTTGACGGATGAACAGTCCAGAAAAGCAATTGAAATACCTGCGCAGAAGTTTGGAATTACTTATACAGATGCGGCAATAGATAAAATTGTCATGATTACAAAAGGATATCCGTTTTTCATTCAGCAGATGTGTCAGGTAGTCTATAAAAATGCGGTTGAGAGAGAGATAGATTGTAGCTGTGTGGAAAATAGTATAGAAGAGTTTTATAAACTGCTGGATGTGGGTTTTTTTAAAGTCAGATATGAGAGATGTGCGGACAGTGATAAGAAATTTATTTTTGCAATGGTACAATGTGGAGAGTTACCATGTACAATTGCCAATGTGGCAAAGAACCTCAAAAAAAGCGTAAATTCCATATCTACCACGAGAGCGCAGTTGATCAGCAAGGGAATTATTTATCCAATCAGATACAGGGAATTGGATTTTACGGTGCCGGAATTTAGCGGATATATTGAAAGACTGGAAGAATACAGATTGTGGTGTGAAGAAAAAGAAGTGTGAATAAAATGATCCCCGATAAGCCTGTTATATAACACAGAATTGTCGGGGATATCTTTTATTTTGATCAGATACAGAAAATTCTATTTTAGATATTTCCCGGCCTGGTACAGTGAAAAATTAAAATTCCGGATTCCCATTCCTCTCGCTCGATATTCCATCTTACAGTAATAGCTTTTTATCCAATAAAGCTCGTGGTAATAATCATCGTTATAGTTTCCGTTTTTATCAACTGCCATTTTTTCCAGCATATCGTCCACACTGACCAAATAAGGATTGGCGGATGAATCTAAAATAATCGGTGCGGCGTCTGCGGAAAGTCTGCTTAAGTAATCGTAATCGGCGCCATTCTCCAGATTATAGCGGGCGATCAGGCAGTCCGGCCTGTAGAAAGAAAGTGTGATATAACAGATACTTACTACCGAAAGTCCATACAGGAATAATGGAAATCTCCTGTAAAAAATAAATGTGGTGACACCTGCCATCAGGAAGAAGATGACTGCCAGCGCCCACAGTACAAACAACCGTAAAAAGGTGAGGGCGTATGTGTCAATATACAAGATCATCCGCAGGGCGCTGGAGAAAATCATAATAAAAGTACATCCGCAGATCACGGAAAGTATCACCCGCAATGTCCTGCTTTCCCGAAACAGATAAAGACAGATGAGCACAAGCAGGAAATTAATGATACTGACAGCCAGAAGCTGAAAAAATCCTTCTCTTGCATAGCCTGCGTAGGTATAGTTCTCTGGAAGCTGCATCTTACCGATAAACAGATACAGAATTTGTACTACGCTGAAAAACAGATAAAGAATGCCGAGCAGGGATGTAAAAACAATGGCAATGACAGGATCAAACCCGGATTTTTCCTCCGTGTTCTCACTTACATCTTTTCTGCAAAGAGCGGATAACAGGGCGTATGAGGAGAAAAAGACCATCGTAATCAGAAAAAGAATCTTTATCACTTCCCATATATTTAAGGCTTTTATCAGACGCACAAGCATATTTTCAAAGATAGCGTCCGCGCCTGCAAGCAGCATAGTCATACACAGCAGAAGGGGAATAGCTATGGCAAATCCTATGAGTGCAGGCAGAAAATAATTTTTTCCTCTTGTTTTTTCCTGTTTTTCTGCATCAAAATAAGAGACCATGTCGCTCAAAGGTCTGAACAGGCAGCAGAAACAGGAACCTATCGTGTGAAAGAAAGCGGTAACATATTTGGGAAAATTCCACGTCCTATCATTATAAAAGGTGTGCAGCATTAAAAGGAACGAGAGCAAAAAAAGGCCGCATTTGTTCATAAAAAGGATCGGCAGAGAGTTTGTCATGCTGTTAGAAATACCTAACAGAGTGATGCCTGTGATATAAAATACGCTGTCTTTTTTGAAGGGAACCCCTAACTTTTTCGAAGAGAAGAAGAAACAGCAAAGGGTTCCGATGACGAAAAAAGGGTAAGTGATCCCCGAAGTGTTTTTGTAGAGGCAGAAAGCATAAAACGCTGAGTAGAGAAGACATCCTATGCCAAAGGAAGGAAAGTGCCGTTTCATGCTCCGGGTGTATTCAGTTTCCGGGTTTTTCGTACTTTGCTCTGCGGGTTGTAAGTAAGCTGTTGATTCCATCATTTCCTCCATTTCCTGCGCGGCTGCGCAAAGTTGATTGTTGTTATATCTAAAAATCCGGCTTTTCGAATTGTATTCATGTAAGTGATTTTGCTTATACAAAGCTCTGAAGGGTGATATAACAGAGTTCTATATTCCTTTCATATCAGAGCTGTCTTGTCCTGTGGAAGTTACCTCGTCCTCCACATACTGCAAAAGATCTCCAGGCTGGCAGTCCAGCGCCTTACAGATTTCGTTTAAGGTGGAGAGGCGGATTGCTTTCGCCTTATTATTTTTAAGGATGGACAGATTCGCAAGGGTAATGTCAATCTCGCCTGCCAGTTCGGTCAGGCTTTTTTTACGCATTGCCATCATTACATCCAGATTGATGATAATTGCCATGATAATCTCACTTTCTACCAGTTTAACAGACTTGAAAGCCTGCTTTTTGTGTTTCTCTTAAATGGTCAGATCATTTTCCAGTTTGTAGGTAACGGCTTTGTCAAAGACGCCGGCCAGCACCCGGCTGAACAGCCCGGCTATTACAAAAACCAGAATCACGATAAATACCGCCGGTGTAAGATAGAGAAAAAGGCGGCAGGCCGTAATCACCGCAATGAAAAAACTGTAAATACTCATTTTTTCAAGACTCACCACATTTTCCCGGATAAAACAGTCGTCGTCCAGCACAGAGCGGAACATTTTTCGCAGCTGTTTCAAAATCAATACCGCAAAAATGCCGGAGAGGAAGAAAAGCAGGCAGAGAGAGTAGTAGTTTTCTTTAAAGTAACTGTTGAATTTTCCATAAAATTTAATGCTCAAGGGAAGTGTGGCAGTCACAACGATTCCGGCATAAAACATCAGATCCAGCAGAAGTTTGGTGAAAAGTGTCAGTCTGTCTTTCATAAAAATGTATCCTTTCTATGACGCACGCTTTGTATTTGGCATTTTTTAATTGGCTTTGATTTTCCAATTTGCATTCTGTAAGTCTAAAATAGCACGGGGAAATATGAATGTCAATAAATATTTATCGAATATCAATAAAAAATTATTTTTGCTCGATATAAGAGTTATAGCGAAGACAGAATGAAGGTGAATAGCAAGACGAGAGTCCCATTTGTAATCCAAGACTCCCGTTTTGTAAGT
>CAJTTT010000038.1:0-3612 GCA_910579285.1 uncultured Lachnospiraceae bacterium
ACCCCAGCATGCTGTAATGCTCCGTCTCCTCAAATACCTCTATCAGCTTCTGATACTCTTTCCAGGGCAGAAAGATATCAATGTCATCATCCCAGGGAATAAATCCCTTATGGCGGATTGTCCCAAGAAGCGTGCCGCCGCAGACCCAGTATCTCAGCCGGTGTTTCCTGCAAAGGGCATCCACATAGGCAAGGATCTGCTTCTGCGTCTGCTGTATTTCAGGAAGGGACATCCTTTCCTTCCCGGCAAACAGCGCGTCCAGATGCGGATCCTGAAGATCGGACACCAGGTAAAACTGGGCATTCTCCCGGTATCCCAGCGCTTCCAGTCTTTTTCTGATTTCCAGGTAATCCTTTGATGCAATCAGGATCCGGGCATTCTCATCAAAGGGCGTCAGCCGCTCCTCCAGCCCCCACACGCTGATGGCATCCGAGGCGCGGTTTAGAAACCGGCATGCAAAGTTCTTGATATCCGTCTGGCACTGCATCACCAGCTCCCCATCATCCGATACATACCCTTCCACCACATGATATCCAAGGTTTGCCAGGATGGTGCGCATGGCAAAGGAATACCGTTCCAGCCCGTACAGCAGCACCTTTTTCTCCGGGCGGATGACGCCCTGTTCTATCAGCTCCTTTATTCCTTTTGCAATCTCTCCAATCTGACTTCTGATATAATATGACTCCATCTTCACCCTCATTCTTACTGTATCTGCGCGTCAGCACCTGTCTCGCGCAGAATCTGTATGGATCTCTGAATGCCTTCCTCAATTGTGCAGGCCGGCTGCCATCCCAAAGCTTTGAGCGCGCTGTTATCCACAATCTGCTCTTTAATGGGTGAAGCTTCCGCCTGCTCAGTCCCGGTTGGCAGGTGCATCTCCACCCGGCTCCCTCCATGTCTGGCACAAAACTCTGCGAAAGCTCTCACCGTACAGCTCTCGTCCGAAGAAATCCCGTAAACCACATCGTTTTCCCCGCTTGTCAGAACGCTCAGCAGCCCTGACGCGCAGTCAGCCACATAGGAAAAACTCCGCATCTGCTCTCCCGCACTGTACATCTCAATGGTTTCTCCACGCGCAGCCGCCGCGATAAACTGCGTTGCAGCCCGGTTGTCATGTCCTGCCGCATTGGCTCCGAAGCTATGACATGGTCTGGCAATCACCACATCCGTCCCGTATTCCTGATGATAGGAAAGACACAGTGTCTCCGCCGTTCTTTTTCCCATAGGATAGCAGGCCCGCACTGACAGATGATCCACCTCTTCCTGGGCCTCCCCGGATGATACATATAAAACACGGCAGCCGGAATGCCTTTCCGCCATCTTCAGAACCCGGTATGTCCCGATCACATTGGCAAGCAGCACCTCCACAGGCGTCTCCCGGAATGCCTTCGGATGCCCGTAGCCCGCCGCATGGATCATATAGTCAAAAGGCGTATCTGTATCCATGACCGTTACATCTTCTTCAATGAATGCCAGCCGTCCTTCACATGCATCTCCAAACCGATTCCGCAGCCGCTCTTTACTCCGGCCCGCCGCGTATATCATAATTCCCGCATCCATTTTCTCATCTGCATATAAAAAGCAGTCGGTTATAAAGGAACCGATCAGCCCCGATGCGCCCAAAACCAATACGCTCTTATTCTCAAACACATGAAAATTTACGGTATGTGCGATTGCCGCCTCTATACTCTCACGATATACCCCGCATTCCAAATACCTCATACTGACCATCCCCTCACAGCTGTTTTATTCTTTGAGCCATTCCGCCCGCTTCGCCAGCAGCAATGCTTTAAAGATATCAATATCCTCCACGGTGGTCAGCTTTAAGTTTTTCTCTGATCCTTTGGAAAAGTGAACCTCCTCACCCATCTGGATCGCAAGCATGCAGGAAGCCGTTGAGTCCGTGATGCCTTGAGCCAGCGCCCTCTCATGCAGTTCCCGGAGTTTTCCTGCCCGAAACCCCTGCGGCGTCTGCGTCCGCTTCAGATGATCCCGGTTAAACACCTGATTGGAAGATTTCTGGTTTTCCGTCACCAGCATTACTTCCGCACACGGAATGCATGCGATGGCCGACCCATGTTCCACGGTCTTACTGATACAGTCAGATATGATCTCCGCCGATACCATTGGCCTTATTGCATCGTGAACCAGCACAATGTCTTCCGCCCCATGATTGCGCCCGATTTCTTCCAGACCACGGTAAATGGAATTTTGTCCGCAGTCTCCGCCTTTCACAATGGCGCTCACCTTCGTCAGGTTAAACTGCCGCACATAAGCCCACAGTACCTGCTCCCAGCCTTCAATACATACCACCACAATCTCATCTATTGCCGGATGCTGCTGGAATGCCTCCAGGGTATAAATGATAACCGGTTTTTCGTTTACCGTGAGAAACTGTTTCGGTATGTCCTGATGCATACGGTTTCCACTTCCCCCGGCAATGATCATCGCTATGTTCATTTTTTCTCCCTTTCCGCTCTGCCTCTCCGCACAGTCTCACATACAGCGGTGCATGACAGGCAGCGCCAGACACAACTCCCGTTTCTCTTTCTCCGTAAACGATCACTCAGGAAGCCTCACCGCCGGGCAGTCCGAAATAAAAAAGAGCTGCTCCCTGCTGCATCTTTCCCCTATGTGGGCCGCAATCTCCGCCGACACCGCCCCGTCCAGCACGGAAATGAGGATGCCCGTGTCCGGCCCAATCTCCGCTTCCTCCAGACTAAGGACCGGGATGTCCGCCGTGCCTTTGTCTGTCACGATGTGGCCTTTGTGCTTCCAGCCCTTGTAGGCGAAGTAATAACCCAGGTTCCTGCCGCACACACCCGCGCCATATATATAGATATCTGCATGGTTTTGGTAAAAAATCTCCAGACTGTTGCAGACATTTTTTCCCATTCCCTCAACATAAAACTGATTTTCAAGATATCTGGTAATCCACTCTGTCGGATATAACGCCTCTTCTTTCAAATATTCCAGTGTCTCCAGCATATGTACAAATCCTGTATTTCTGATCAACACCGCTTTCTTTTTGAGAAGGGGCATGCCATACCTGCGAATTAGTTCACTGGACATGCTATAACATGGGTTTTCATTACGTTTAAGCCGGATCTGAAATAAGTCTATGTATGACTTTCCTCTAAACCCATTCTCTTTAAGCCGCTTATTAATCTCCAGCTCAAAACGCACTATGGCCTCCCGAAAATTCCTTGGATATTCCAACTCCTCCCAAAAATATCGGAATATTTCGCTGGCAATTATTTTTTTATCAAATGCCATAAAATAGCTGTGTATATGTGCCTCAAACACATAGGTCGGATTCCTGTACTCTCCTGCCTCCTGCCCCGTGATCCCCCAGAAATCGCAGTCTGTCTCTTCCATCAGGCGGAAGGTATCCTCTATCGGGTAAAAGAATCCGAAAAAGGAGTCATTGACCAGCAGAAGCTCATCGTACTTCCCCACTTCCTCCCAGCCAAGATAGCTGCAGATCACGTCCTTATAGGCGCCCGAATCATAACCTTTGTTTTCCCGGTAAAATATCCAGTCCGCGCAGGCGTCTGCACAGGCCTTTCCTTCCACGATCTGGTCATAGTTGCAGACCAGACAGAGCTTCAC
>CAJTTT010000038.1:3622-23233 GCA_910579285.1 uncultured Lachnospiraceae bacterium
GAAAAATATTGTTCGTAAGTTTTCCGGGCAGCCGTCCGCATTTCCTGCAGCCCGCCGCAATGAGCAATGATTCGCTGCATCCTCTCCGCCAGCGTTTCCACATCATCAGCCGGCACGACAAATCCATTCACCCCGTCCTGGATGTAACCGGCTATTCCTGTCCTGTCGGTTGTGATGCAGAGTTTCCCATACATCATCGCTTCCGTGACCGTGATAGATACGGTTTCTTCATAAGAAGCACAGACAATCACATCAATCTCCGAAAACATCTGGTGGATTTCCTTTCTTGTCCGCTCTCCCCAAATCGTGACGGCATCATTTTCCGCCGCCATGCTCTCTATTCTCTCATAATAAGCTTTGTCATCCGTCTTTCCAACCACCCAGAACTGCGCCTGACTGCCGCGCCTTATGAGGTCAGCCGCCTTTAAGAAAATTTCCTGTCCCTTCAACGGGTAAATCGCTCCAATCAAGGCAAACGTCACTTTTTTATTCTTTGTCTCCCCGCATGTATTTCCCATATCCGGAATCCCAAAAGGCAGTATTTCCGGCCGTCTGTCCGGGTACACCTGATTAAAATATTTCCGGGCGTTTTTGCTGACTGTACAAATGCGAATATCTGCAAACCGATTTCCGTCCAGACTGTCCGGATACCGCTGCGTTATTTTCTGATACAGGAGCGGCGCTTCATGGATCCACCAGAGCACCGGCCGCATTCTGCTTATTTCGCAAGCGCACTCCATCATCTGCAGGGTATTTACCACCACAGCCCGGAACTGTCTGATCCATTTCCTCTCAGCTTCACACAGATATGGCAGTACCGGGTCAAGAACTACCGTCACTCCCTGTGAAACAACCTCTCTTACAAATTGTTCATTCCCCTCCGGCGCCGCCAATACCACCTGAATACCTCTTTGTTTAAGCGCTCTTGCCGCATACACGGCAGCGAGAGACCCGCCGTTATAATTCAGACTTGTTGACAGGATCAGCACATCTCCCCCGGCGCTGTCCTGCCCCAGATCCGGCTCCGGCAGCATTCCGTTTTCGCGGCCCTGCTCTGCCCAGAAACGTTCCCAAAGGACAATCCTGTCTCTGGCAATCCCAAGTCCGGTCAGCTGTTCATATATCTCGCGTCCATAAATACTCATAATGACTATTTTTTCGCAGACTGTCGTCTTTATGGCATCCGGGGGAATCACGGTGACACCGTCTATCTGCTGATTCCACAGGGCCGGGTTATTGTCCAAGAACGCAGTAATTTCAACCTCCGAAAGTGCACGCAGCTTCTCTCTCTGTTCCCTATAATAATTGCCCGCTCCAAATATAACAGCCGTCATGCCACTGCTCCCCTAATCGTACTGTACTGCTTAAAGCTGCTTCGCCTCACAGCTTCACGCCTGAGCCAGTCTTCTCTGGCTCATATGCGCACAAGCAGTCTGCCCGCCAGCTCTCTCAATGAAATCAGTCTGTGATAGCAGGCAATGAAGGCGGCTTCCTTTTCCGACAGCGCCAGATTGCTGCACGCGCCTCCTGTCCTGAAATTGGCAATCACATCTCTGATCTGTGTAAACGTAACCTGTCCTGTCCTGTACAGCCTGCACATAAGCTCATAATCATCCGCAATTTTAAACGTAGTCAGAAACATGCCAAAGTCGCAGTAAACCCTTCTCGTAACAAAACAGGTAGGATGCGGTATCATCTGTTTTTTTAAGTCCTCATGGCTGTTCTTTAAAACGCCTCTCTCGCGGCCGCCCTCAAGCAGTCTGCAATACCCATAGAGAACCTGATATTTATCGGCGGACATGTGTGAGACTATGCTTTCCACTGCATTCGGCTCATAAAAATCATCGCTGTTAATGATACCGATCAGTTCCCCGCCAGACAGTCTGATACCTTTATTCATGGCGTCATAAATCCCCTTGTCCTTCTCGCTGACATACTTCATCCTGCCTTGAAAACGCGGCAGATACCCTCTGATAATATCCAGTGTCCCATCGGTGGATCCGCCGTCCACCACTATGTACTCTATATCTTTATACGTCTGGTTTAAGACGCTCTCTATCGTCTGGCCTATCGTTCCCGCGCTGTTTAAGCAGGGCGTTATGATAGACACTTTCGTCGTCCTCTCCACGGTGCACGATGTCATTCCGCTTCCGCTCCCCCTTCATCATGGGTAAGAAATCCCATATCCTCTGGAAACTCCATATAGTTGCCGTACTCATACCTGAGTACACTTTCCATATGATTTGGCGCCCAGAACGACTTATTTTCATATTTCACTTTTCTGAGCGGCAAAACATCCTCCGTCGGAATCCAGCTTTTAAATGCTTTCATGGCGCCGCCGCCCGGGTACCCGCCAAAATTATCTATCCCCGGGAAGAAATTATCTGTACGCTCTATGCTTATCATGGGGTTCTTCTTCCATTCTCCCCTTATGAAGTCCACCTTCTCCTTGTTGTTTTCCAGTTTTTCCGCTGCGGCGTTTACTTCCTCTATCCACTTTCTGTAGTCCTCAATGTTATACTCGTTTTTGTAAAAGTCGAAAACCCAGAGATCCATCACATAATAGTGTCTGGTTTCCGTGCATTTAGAAACCTGTATAAAACTCGGATACACGTTGAAGATATATTTGTTGGGATATTTCTTTAATAGATCGCTTTGCCAAAGCGCCTCCCCGTCCCAATCTAACCAGCAGTCCCCGCAATAAGTCAAAGTTGCACATTTTTCCTGCGCAAACTTCAACACTTTCTCATAATCCTCTCTGAATAACCCGAAATCAAGGTCGTCATCCCACGGAACAAATCCGCCGTGCCTGACCGCCCCGATCAGATTTCCATATACAAGAAACGGTTTCATCTCCAGTTCCCCCAAAAAGTGAAAGAACTGCTCTGCCTCCTCCAGTAACTGATACTGTCTCTCACGCAGCTCACCCTGTGCCGGTTTGAGCGTCGTAATATCTGCATGCCGTTTCAGATACTGAAGTTGTACCCTCATCTTACGCGTCAAATATCTGTAACTCTCTTTATACAGTCTCTCGCGCTGCGTTTGATCCGCAAACAACCTGCCAAGTTCCTCCGGCGTCTGCTCACTTTTCTCAAACATCCCATATACGAGAAAATCCTCTACCCCGGCTTGTTCAAGCTGTCTGCATACCTGCAGGCAGAAATCCAGCTTCAAGCAGATGACTATCATATAATCCTGATGTATCTCCATCAATTTTTCGAAGGAAATGACTTCCTTACCGCATACTGTTTTTACTTCATCGTTTTTCACCGTATTGTCGCAGAAACAGAAAACATTTTCTTCCCCAAAAAACGAATACGCCTTCTGCCCAAAAAATCCACTTCCAAATAATATCAGCTTCATTCAGGTGATCTCCTTTCCTTCCGTCCGAACATTTATACCTCGCACAGAATATCTTCCAGCGAAATGACCGGGCAGTCCACCTTCTCCGAAAGCTTTTCTTCAATCTCCGCATAGTAGGTAATGGCCGTCACCACAATGGCATCCACCTCTTCCAAATCCTCATCCACGGATACGGTCTGCACACCGCTGTACATTTCACTTGCATTTTTATCAATGCCATAGGACACAGTAACCGAAGTTCCCTTCAATTCATTCACCAGCGTTTCTCCCGCATAACTCATGCCGTATATGGCGATCTTTTGAATCCCGTTTTTCTCAAAATAAGAAGCCAGGTTTTTTCCTTCCTGTTTTACTCTCACCCACTCGTTCATCATCAAATACAGCGCCAGATGCTTGTCCCTGTAGGTGCGCACGACCTCAAGCCTGTCTTTCGATGCTTTACCCACGATGCCTGCTCCAACCGCAGCCCCCGTTAATGCCGATAAAACAGATAATACTAGTTTTTTCATTGTCTTTCCCTCCTATATACATTTTTCTCTCATTGCTGTATCATTTCATAAAACATTTTTCCGTACTTTACGGCAGATTTAAGTGAATAATGATATCTAGTCTTTTCAACGCCCGCCTCAGAAAACGTCTGCCGCATCAGTTCCGCCAGCTGCTCCGCGTTGTGCGGGTCAAAAAACGTGCACAAGCGGTCCGCCTGCTCGTGGTGCACTGCGATATCTGACAAAAGCGCCTTTTTACCTAACGTCTTTGCATCTTCCAGTACAGTCCCCCATCCTTCAAACAAAGATGGCTGAATAACAGCGACCGCCCCTTTCATCAGCTGGATCTGATCATATTTAGGAACCAGTCCAAGCAGGAAAAGATGCTCCTCCAAGCCCTGTGCGGCTATATAGTTTCTGACTTCGGCAATGTATTTCCTGCTCCGATAGTCCTGCATATTCCCGGTACAGACGACCTTTATATGCTTGTCACGCAAAACCGCCCTGCTTAACGCCTCAAAAACAATCATGTGGTTTTTATGCACCCAGAACTGGTTACATACAATAAAGTAATCCCCCTCAATCCCATATTTCTCCTTGATCTGCCGTATGCCGTTTTTCATTACATCCCGTTTATCCAGCATGGAACAGAAAGGAATCACATATACTCTTTTGCTGTCGTTATGATATCTCTCCTTAAAATCGCGACAGGCATCCTGGCTGCTGAGTACCAGCCTGTTATGTTTCCGGCTGATTTCATAAAACTCCCTTTCCCTGACCCGGTATTCATTTTTAGAAAAAAACTGCGGATAATGAACATGCTGGAAATCAGGTATCCACGAAATACTCTTCTTCAAAAGAAAACGCTGGTTGATCCTGCCCTTCGGGAAATAGGGAAATATGTAGGAAATCCGATAGCGCACTGCCAAATACATTAAATCTGCGTCTAATATATCCCGATCCAGTTCATCCCTGTATAATTTACAGAGCCGGTAAAAGAGTTTTTTCCTGATATTCTCAGCCTTGATAAAATGTACATTTTTATGTTTTAATAACGTTTTGTATTCTGCCGCGATCTCTCCGCTTCCATACAGATATATCGTTAGATTTTCCCTGGCAGGCTGATAACTGAGCAGCTGGGCAATCTGATTTTTGACATAGTAAACTCCGCCCATCCATCCTTTATCATAATTTGCTAAAAATAATATATTTTTTTTCATAGTTCCTCACTTTAAGATCCGGGAATCCTGCAGCCAGCTTATGTATTCCCGCACGCCCTCCGCAATTCCTGTTTCCTGCTTATATCCAAGCTTTATCAGTCTGCTGATGTCCGCGCACCAGTTTAACGGGTTGCCTTCTCTTTTCTGATTGTTAAATGCTATGATGTCCTTGTGCATTCCGCACCCTTCACAAAACCGTTCCGCCACTTCCCGAATGCGGATCTCCTGTCCATTGGCAATGTTATAAACGATTTTCTCTTCTCTCGGTGCATTGAGAACCAGTAAAATGGCATTCACCAGATCCGTTATGTGAATAAAATCTCTCGTTTCCTCTCCCGTTCCGAACATTTCCAGTCTTCCAGATGCAGCAATCTTTTGTCCCATATCCCAAAAGATCTGCTTTTTCAAACCGCTTCCATATGCCGAAAAAATACGCAGGATTCTAATATCCATGTCATACTGCTTCACGAAATACTGACAGATGTCTTCCACAAGCGCCTTGTGCAATGCGTACGGGGAGATGGGATTTCTTGCATGTTCCTCGGTGATGGGATTCTGTTCCGGGTTTCCATATACACCTGCGCTGGACAAAAAGACAAATACCGTTGCAGGCGAGGCGTTCTTGAGCGAGTACAATATTTTCCTCGAAATAACCACATTGGAAGCGAAATCACTGTCAGGATGCTTTACCGAATAATTGACATCAGCCATGCCCGCACAGTGAATCAGCGCATATGGTTTATACTGCATGAGCAGGTCATCCATCGCATCCTCATATAGATTCAACTGATAATATTTCAACGGCCCAACGGAAGGAACCGGCTGCATATCGACCCCGATCACCTCACAGCCGCTCTGCAGGCACTTTTGCGCCATATGGCTCCCTATAAATCCGTTCACACCCGTAACAATCACTCGTTTTTCCATATCTTTTCCTTTTTGCTTAGCCAACTCCATAGCATCGGACAATATATTCCCGGATATATTCATTCATGGTAATCAGCCCTGTTGAAATATGTGAGATGCGGACCTTTCTTTCATATTTTTTCAAGCCCAGTGCACTGATCACACACGGAAAAACAGGGAAATTATTGATTCTCAGCGTTCCAAATGCTAAATTCAACTCTTCCTCCGTAAATTCATCTACGCTGCTGATTCCAACTGCCTTTAATATCCTTTTCACATACTCGTATATGACTATATTTTTGGGATGGTTATATGTATAAAACAGCTGTTCTTCCCTATAGTGTTTTTCGATATAATCGACGATCGGCACATCTACTTTCTCTTCCCTCTGCCGCAGATTTTCTATGGATTTTTCACACTTTTCCAAAACCGTTTTGGACGGGATGAAGTCTGTGTCATTAATCATTTCAATGATTTCGTCTATGTTTTTTCCTTCTGCAATCAGTTCGTGTACAATACCGTCTGTGTAAGGAAAATCTTTTTGATTCATATTTGCAAAATACCTGTTCTCATCCGCGTCATACTGAATAAAGTAACCGTCAAAATAAATATTGTGAATACACAGTTTTTGGCAGCCGGCTTTCATCTGCCCTATAATGCGCGCCGCTCCCAGCAACGGATGAAAACGGTTTTCTTCCTTAACGTTCTGATAAATAAACAGGTCAATCTTCTCCATCAGCCGGTTATGATAAAAAATTTCTTTTATCTGGTTTTCATCAGTATAAAGATGAATCTGGGGCACCCGCAAAAGAGCATATCGGTTGTGAAAATCTTTGTTATACTCAAGCATATTGGCAATAATTTCTGTCTGGCAGTTTCCGTACACCAATGCAACCTGCCTCGTTCTTCTTACCGCATCCAGATACTTTTTGATACCCTCTGCACCCATGCACTCTATCATGTCATGGAGACGGAGACTTTTCCTTTCCAGCATGTGATATGGAAGAAAATCGTCCTGAACCGCCAGTCCCTCTTCCTGCAGGTTACGCACTACTTCCATCCATTTCCCACATGCCACGACAATATAAAATTCATGTCTCCGATACGGTAAAACCTGTTTCCCATCAACAATTTCCCTTCCCGCCTTTGTCAGATCCGAATCATAAAAACCAGCCACCTCATATCTGCCCCTCAAATGATAATAGGCTTCTCTTCCCCGATTTCCCGCTCCCCATATAACGATCTTTTTTATCAAAATACCCTTCTCCTATACCTCTGCTTCATTTCCCAAAAACATGCCAATCTCAAAGTTCCGCATCCTGACTGCCTGGTCAGCTAAGATCGTCTTGCACAAATGCTCCAGTTCCCGCAGATAATCGGCATTCATTGCTCGGGCCTGTTCCATCAGTTCTTCCAGGATCTTTACCAGCTTCCTATACTCCTCGTAATCGATGCAGAGCGCCCCCTCTTCCGAAAAAAGCTTTCCGATCAGCTGCATGGAAGTATCCTGCAGTTGATATCCGCTCGCCTTTAGAGACTCTTTCTGTAACGCAAAATACTTTTCCGCCCGTTCAGCACCTCTTTGGGCTTTTTCCACTGCCGTTTTGTTCTCCCCATGTACCCGAGAGAGCAGCAATATATTCCCTACCGATGAAATATTGCCAATCTTTGAGCTTTCGACAAAAAATTGATAGTCCTGCATCCCAAAACACGCCTCCCGGTAGCTGAGACTGTGTTTTTCAATAAAGCTTTTGCGGAACATCGTTGTTCCGTTCCTAAAATCCACACGTTTGAACAGCAGAAGCGCTTCTATATATCTTGGATTTTTCCTCGGTTCATTTTCTATCCAAAGGTAAGTATCGTTTTCATCAATTATCACGGAACGCCCCCCGAGGACATCTATCTCCGGGTGCGCATCCAGATAGGTTTTCTGGATTTCCAGCCTTTCTCTCACCGCCATATCGTCATCGTCTAAAAGGGCAATATATTCCCCTCTGCTTTCCCGCAGTCCTACATTTGTACTGTACGCGATTCCGCGGTTTACCTCATTTTTGAACAGCCGGATTCTACTGTCCTGACAGCTCTCTATCACTTCCAGCGTACTGTCAGTGGAACAGTCCTCGATTATCAACAGCTCAAAATCCTGATATGTCTGTGCGAGTATGGAGTCTATTGCTTTCTTAATATATTTTTCTGCATTGTATGCAGGCATGACTACACTGACCATTAGAATCCCTTTCCTCCCCGTTAACCGTTCCCCGATTCTTTGTCTCCTCCGGCTTTGCCTTTTTCCATCGCCTGAAAGAATTTCTCCGGCTGATAAAACAACTCGATGTTTCTTTCTATTTCCTCCTCAGGCCATTCCCACCATCTGATCTCTTCCAGTAATCTGATCTTCTCCTCTGAAAAACGGTACTTAATAATTCTGGCCGGAACACCCCCAGCCACCGCATATGGTTCCACATCCTTTGTCACAACAGCCCCTGCGGCGATGACCGCTCCGTCTCCGATGGTAACACCTGGGAGCAGTATTACATTTGCCCCAATCCACACATCATTTCCAATAGTGACAGCCCTGTTATCTCTTAGAGGACTATTCTGGAAATCTGCATTGTGAAAATGTGTTCCATACTGACACGCATATTTTTCTCTTTCTTCATATACCTTCCACTCATAGAAATAAGGGAAGTCTAAAAAGGGATGTGTGGTCACACAGTCCATCGAATGATTGTTCCATATGCGTGCCGTCGGGTTAATCGAGCAGTATCTGCCGATTGATACTGCCATCGGATAATAGTGGAGCAGTTCCTCGTAGCCGTATGTATAGCGCCCAACCCTGCAGCCCCTAAAAACAATATCTTCTTTGTTGCACCACTCGTTTTCATTCATGTAGAAACAGTCTTCGCAGGTATATCCGATTTCACGAATCCAATTCAGCACATCATACTCAAAACTCATCAAAGAAATAATCAGATATGCCTCTTTCGGATCCATCTGTGAAGGTTTGTATACCGGGTACCCCAGATACTCCTTCTTTTCATCCGCACTTTTATCGCAAAACCCAGAAACAACGACTCCATGCTCCCGGCAAACCTCTTCCACGATCTTTCCGCCTGTGCCTGCGCCCCAGATGTAAATGTTCCTGCCTTTTGCGTTTTGTACTATCCTGTCAATTTTCTTTTCGCAAATTTTCTTAAATTCATCGCAGCTTTTCACCGATTAACCTCACGCTGTTTTTTATCCAAGCATATGTTTCTCTGATATAATCAACTACGGGCCAAAGCCGTTTCGCTGCATCCTGTGGCAGCAGAGATATGCCGAGCACGAACACATACGGCATAACTATCACTTTTTGGGCCAGCTTCCTATCCTTCCAACAGTCTTGCCAGCCAAACTGTCCTTCTGAACGCTGCCGCAGCAGATTTCTAAGAGAAAAAAACTGCATCTTCAGATCCATTCTGTTATATAATTTTTCCCTGACATCATCATAAGCTTCCGGCAATGATTCAATAAACCGATACCAATTTATCACCCAGGCAGACCACATATAGCCCTGTGACCCGCTTCGCGTTTTATAACGTGATCCGATATTAACCTGATTCCCTGCATCTATCACAACACCTTTAAAGTCCTGGCATTTTGCGATTGCCTGCAAATATATACTCTGTATGCCAAAGGAAGGTACTTTATTAATTTCTTCTCCAATGCGAAACGGTTCTACCAGCTTCTTTTTTATGATATTAGCTCCCCACAGTGTGAGCGGTACAATCGCATAATCTGCATATCCGCTTACTTTGTTAAATTTTCTCGTTCCTTTTAGGTCAAAGCCGTAAATAGTTATGATGTCGTATGATTTATCAATATACTCCAGGATTTTAATATAGTGTTCCGGCCTTATTACAAATTTATCTCCGCACATCCACACATATTCGGCGTCCGGCATCCGAAATGCATCCTCACATCTTTGAAGCACACTTTCCTTCTTTGATAACTGCTTGTCAACGTGAAAATAATAAATATGATCGTATCCTTTTTCCCTATACTGATCGACCACCTGCTCCGTACGTTGATCTGTACTTCCGTCAAAAATATAAATGTCAATCCCATGTTCTTTTGTAGGCTGGGCTATGCAGTGTAAATCTTCTCTAATATGCTTCGGCCTGTTATAAGTCATAAAGCTAATTGCCAGCTTTTTCATGCGCTTCCTTCCCTATCACTCTGTAAATCTCTTCTCCGATCTTCCTGTCTGCTTCCATTATCTTTTCACATTCTATTTGTTTCACAAAGCTGATAAACTGATTTAACGCGAACCGTGATTCAGAAAATTCTCTTTTTGTATACAGAGGACTGTACTCCAGCCCATACTGAACTGCCACGTCCAATATTTCTCCGTAATATCTCTCACACGGCATCTCAATATGCCGATAAGAAAATACACCTTGCTGTCTGTCATAACAAATGAGCGGATTTTCCGTAACATGGGATAAAAACCATATCTGGTCATCAACCACCATACGGCTTGAACAATACGCACTTTTTCCCACATCCAAATCAATCATTTCTTTAATCAAACAGGAGTGGCCGTCCATACCCACGCGTACACATCGACTGCCTGAATACGGAATCAACAACAGGTCTCCCTCTCCAGTAATCGCACCATATTCGTAATACCACTGTCCGTCATCATCCAGAGATACTATCCCCATTTCCTGCATGGTATGATTCAAGATCAGCACCCCATCTTTTGCATATTGTGGAAACAGGTACACCCGCCCATCTGCCTTTTGCATCCCCATATACAAGGCATCTTTTTGCTGCATTTTTTGAACCGTCTGCTTCTCTGATATGAGGTCAATGACCCGGAGCTCACGGGTACTCCCTATAGTAACCCACAGTTTATCCTGAACTCTTATTCCCACTGCATCTGCAAAATCTGCGGTTCCCCACTCCTGCACGTCAAGAATCTGCCGTTCCTCCATATCAATTTTCAAGAACAGTTTATATGCCTTAGGAAGCAGCCATAGATATCTGTCACCTTCTTTATGACATCCTGTCATCCTCCGCGGAGGGATATTGCAATCCTTCGGCCGGTATCCAATTTCCGGCAGATCCAGATAAGAAATCTGCAGATCATCCAGTTCCACGATGGCAATCCGCTCACTGGCCCTCGGTATAAACCATATCGTATTCCCATAGAGAACTGCCTCGCTGTGCAGTCCCCAGTTTTCCTCTCCCGGAAATGACTTTAAAAAGCGGCACTCCTCCGTGCGCGGGTTATAAGTAAATAACCCATTGACATTCCACGCCGAAAAGTAAATCACATTTCCCACCTGGACGCCCGCCAAAAAATTGATTTTCTCTGTCTCTCTGCTCATACTGATTTCCTTCGCGGCTTTTCCCTCTCACATCTCATCATCCACCGTCTGCATTAAAATAGGTTTCCCCGTCTCCCTGTACAACCGCACAATACTGCTGGGATCCCCAAAATACGCATCTGATATGGCTATCGCCCGGTCCATGTCCGCTGTGTCGTCATAGATCCCCCATCCTTCTGCCCGATATCTCTCCACTAACTTTTCATAAGCAGCCCATAACTGGGGACGCATGGATTCGATTGTCGCCTTAATCAGCGGATGCGGACGCCACAGAAGCGCAGCTTCGTCCTGTTGTTCCTGAAAGATCTGAAAAACAGTCTCCATTTTTTTTAACATCTTCTCACTGTGCTCAAGCAGCGCCGAGACGCTCGTATTATAAAAAATGATTTTTTTCCATGTACCGTCCGGCTTTTCAATGACTCCGCGCCATTCCTCCGGGATATTCTGATCTTTCCTTTTTGCAGAAAACACCTTATCAATTTTGGGTGATCCCAGCCCCAGAATCTTTTTCTCCCAGACTTTTCTGGTATCTTTCCCCATCGTCTCTGTCATAACGTCAATATAAATCTGCCGCCATTTTTCTGACTGCACGATTATCTTATCCGCGTATACCACCGCCGGAACTGCACAAAAGTGCTCTATTCTGGAAACAGCTTCCTTATCGGTCGGATCTATGTCTCCCATTATAAAATAAGGTATATATATTAATTTATCTGTCAAGTTTTTTAATTCCTTAGCGTAATACATCGGCGGCACAGTGGTCACACGGTTAAACTCATCATACGGATTATGGATAAAAATTATATCCGGGTGCTCCGCTGCAATGTCGTACTTCTCCCAACTCGTAATCGGGACATAACCGGGATATTCCTTCCCCTCATAATGCATTTGTCCCAGGCTTCCATCCTGATTTTTATCAAAATAGGGAATCGGCACGACATACGCATCACAGTCTGGATCCTCATCCGCCGCCTTCCAGACACTCTCCAAACTGTCCCACATGGATGCCTTATACGGCAGAAATACCGCCGTTGTCCTCACCTGTATATCGTTTTTGACACTGTTTTCTATGCGGATCAGCGCTTTGCGAAGATTTTTCCATATCTTATTGGCATTACATGAATGCCTCTGGCGCACCTGCTCGTATGCCTCATAAATCTGCTCGCAGTACTCCTCCAGCATCCCTACCGTGATGAAGTCTTCTCCGTAAGATGCCTCAACCATACCGCCCGCCTGAATCGCGGAGTCCTGGCATTGCTCCAACAGTGATAATGCGATTTCCCCGTGCCCTGTCTCCAGAGCCTTTTTAACCGCGTCATGCGCATGTTCCAGCAGCTCCAGCATATTTTCTATTTGTTTTTTCTCTAATTTTCTCATAGTATTATTATCGGCAAAATGACTACAAATCCTTAAACTTCATCTTAACACGTTTCACAGCCAAAATCATCCATCTGCCTGCACATTACCCTGTAAATATCTTCTTCTTTCTGATAAGCTGCCGTCCACTCCACCAGTTTATCCATCGCGCAGTTCAAGTTCCATACCGGGCGCCAGCCAAAAACGGCCTTTAGCTTGGAATGATCCAATTTCAAGAAATTAGCTTCATGTGGACCGCCGTCATAAATATTTTTCCAAATCACTTTCCTGCCTGTAACGCTTCTCCATTTATCGCAAAAAAGCGTAACCAGTTCACCTGTCGTAAAGCAGTCCATATCATCCGGCCCCACGTTATAACTTCCCGCGTATCTTACATCCTCATACTGCTTCTGCGCAATCATCAGATATACCGCTGCTGCCTCCAGCACATGCTGGTATGGCCTGACCGAATAGGGATTGCGCACAATGATTTCTCTGCCTTCCATCGCCGCCCGGACACAGTCCGGGACGATCCTGTCCGCCGCAAAGTCGCCGCCGCCAATCACATTTCCCGCCCGGACTGTAGAGACCGCCGGCGCGCTTCCACCTTCCCTGTCTGTAAAGAAAGAGTTTTTATAGCAGCCCGTCACCAGCTCCGAACAGGACTTGGAGTTAGAATAGGGATCAAACCCGTTCAATTCATCATTTTCCCGATATCCCCATTCCCACTCCCTGTTCAGATAAACTTTATCCGTTGTCACATTGACGAAAGACCGTACACTCCCGCACATCCGCACACACTCCAGAACGTGTACCGTACCCATCACGTTCGCCTCATAAGTGTATACAGGATTCTTATAAGACTCCCTCACAAGCGGCTGCGCAGCCATGTGAATCACAATCTGCGGCTTTACTTCCTCAAATACTGCCTTGATATGCGCAAGATCCCTGATATCTCCAATGATGGAGCGCATCCGTTTTTCCATGCCCGCCAGCTCAAATACCGAAGGCACAGTCGGCGGCTCCAATGCATATCCCGTCACTTCCGCCCCGGCCTGCACCAACGCCGCACACAGCCACGTCCCTTTAAAACCGGTATGACCGGTAACCAGTACCTTTTTTCCATGATAAAAACGCAAATCCAGCATATGTTCCTCCACGCCAACACCTTTGCCTGCGGCCCAATCACTGAACTGCCGCAGCCAGCATTTTTGTCATATAATCAATCATCTCATCAGTCATCCCCGGATAAACGCCGACCCAAAAGGTATCCGCCATAATGCGGTCCGTATTCGCAAGTTCTCCCACCACACGGTATCCTTCTCCGCCTGCCCGCATCTCATCAAAACATGGATGCTTCGTCAAGTTGCCGGCAAACAGCATTCTCGTCTGTACGCCGTGTTCCTCCAGATATCTCACAACCTTATTTCGGTCTGTCCCATCCTTACAGGTGAGCAGAAAACCGAACCAGCTCGGATCAGAGTTCTCACATGCTTCGGGAAGAATCAGACGCTCCGCCACAGGCACTCCTGCATCTGCCGCCAGCAGACCTTCCTTCAGTCTTTTAAAATTATGCTTTCTTCTCTCCACAAACCCCGGGAATTTTTCGAGCTGCGCACAGCCAATGGCCGCCTGCATATCCGTTGCCTTCAGATTATATCCGAAGTGGGAGTACACATACTTATGGTCATAGCCAAGAGGCAGTTCCCCATACTGTCTGTCAAACCGATGCCCACACAGATTGTCGTGCCCGGAAGGACATACACAGTCCCTTCCCCAGTCACGAAAAGAGCGGACACATTTATGTAAAAGCGGATCGTTTGTGTAAACCGCGCCCCCTTCGCCCATAGTCATATGATGCGGCGGATAAAAACTGGATGTACCGATATCCCCAAACGTTCCTGTAAACTTTCTCTCCCCATCCAGCGTATATGTCGAACCGAGCGCGTCACAGTTATCCTCAATCAGCCATAAATTATGTTTTTTACAAAATTCACTGACCGTCTTGATATCAAAGGGATTTCCCAGCGTGTGGGCGATCATAACCGCCTTGGTCCGTTCTGACAGCGCCTCTTCCAGCATCGTTACGTCTATGTTGTACTGGGGAATTGTCACATCCACGAATACCGGCACCGCCCCAAACTGTATCGCCGGCGCTGCCGTAGTCGGAAATCCGGCCGCCACCGTGATGATCTCATCTCCCCGGCGGACTGCACGCTCCCCCAGAAGCGGAGACGTGAGCGCCATAAACGCCAGCAGGTTTGCAGACGATCCCGAGTTAACCAGAGAACAGTGCTTTACACCCAGATACCGCGCAAACGCACTTTCAAACCGATCTGTATACCTCCCGGAAGTCAGCCAGAATTCCAGCGCACTGTCCACCAGATTCACCATTTCTGCGCTGTCATAGACGCGGGAAGCGTAAGGAATGCGGTCGCCCTCGTGATACTCTTTCTGTCGGTGGTAGGTATCGCAATATTCTTTCACTCGCTGTAAAATTTCATCTCTGGCCTGTATTTGCGTTTTCTGATTCATCTCTTCCTCATTTCTATCCCTGTTTTACTGTGTTTATAGCCACACGCTGCTTTTGCCACGGAGCATTCCCATTCTCCCACAGACTCTCTAGATACTCCTTATCCCTCATCGTATCCATCGGCGACCAGAAGCCCTCATGCTTATAAGCCGCCATCTGGTGATCCGCCGCCAGTCTCTCAAAAGGTTCCCCTTCCAGCATCGTACTGCCATCGCCCAGGTAATCAAATACTTTCGTGCTCATCACCATGAAGCCGGCATTTACCCATGCCTGATCCGCTCGTGCTTTCTCCTTAAAACTCTCAATCACATTGGTCTTTGGATCAATCTTGATCGCGCCAAAACGCCCTGCTGGCTGGGTGGTCGTAATCGTAGCAATCAGTCCCTTTTGATGGTGAAAATCCAGCAATGCAGGAATATCCACATCGGAGACACCATCCCCATAGGTCAGAAAAAATTCATCCCCATCTATGTAATCCCGTATTTTTAAAATCCGGCCAGCTGTCAACGTTTCCAGCCCTGTATTCGCAAGCGTTACTTTCCACGGCTCCACATGGCTTTCATGTACTACGGTCTGCCTGTCCGCCAAAATAAAGGTGCTGTCCGCCTGCCTCACATAATAGTGTGTAAAATACTCCTTTATCATCTGGCCTTTATAACCGCAGCATACAATAAATTCGTGATAACCATAGTGCGAATACGTTTTCATAATATGCCACAAAATTGGCCTGCCGCCAATTTCTATCATAGGTTTTGGCCGCAGTTGGGATTCTTCCCCAATTCTGGTTCCTCGGCCGCCTGCCAAAATCACCACTTTCATTCCTATGTACTCCCACTCTGCATCCACGGCGCAATCCCGGCATTCCACAAGCTCTCCGCCGCTGCAAAATCCCTCTTTGTCTCTATCGCCGCCCAGTATCCGTAATGCCTGTAAACCGCCAGCCCATTTCTGGCCGAAAGCATCGGCAGAAGCTGCTGCTCCAGATTATAATTGCCCTGCAAAAGACGAAACACAGCTCTCTCAAAGACAAAACAGTCAGCATTGATCCACGCTGTATCGTTATCTGTCATATCGTCTGCCGTATATTTCAAAATACCATCGCGATTGATTGGAAGCAAACGGCTCCGTCCCGTCGGTTTTGCCATTGCCATTGCTGCGTCTTTCCCACTTTTGCGATGACACTCCAGCAATGCCGTAAAATCTATATCTGACAAACAGTCACCATAGGTAACCAGAAACGTATCGCCCTCAACATACTTTTCAATCATGCTGACACGCTGTCCCGTTGAAGAAAACAATCCCGTATCTACCACTGTAACTTTCCAGTCTTCTGTTTTATTCTTGTGAACTTCAACTGTATTATCCGCGAGATTTACTGTAATATCGGATTCATAAATATAAAAATCTTGGAAATATTCCTTGATCATATCCACATGGTATCCCCCGCATACAATGAACTCCTTAAATCCATGTCTGGAAAACTGCTTCATAATATGCCAGAGCAGGGGACGCCCGCCAAGATCAAGCATGGGCTTTGGTATTCCTTCCCGCGCATCATTTAAAGTGCTCTGGGCACCTCCTGCCAGAATTACCACTTTTAATTCAGATAAATTTAACATATTTGCCCTTTAGCCTTACTCTTTCATCATACTAATTATCTTTACCTTTACTAATTGCATAGCACACTGTATCATCCATATTCCACCGATGATGTGCATAATAAATATCATACGCCGGATTTATATTCTTAATCAGCAAAGGAATCTCCCACAAATGCTCCAGCTTGTGATATGCTGAAATTGCCAGAACAGGACTCCATTTTCTAATACTCTTACAAGCTCCCTCCAGCGCCTTCGTCTCACTTCCCTCAATGTCCATGATAATAAAGTCTATTTCCTTCCCATCCAAAACACTGTCTATCGCATCAACGTCAATCTTTACAACTTCTTTGTCAGTTTCAACGTCTAACAGTGTCCCAGACACGAAATCATCGCCTGTGCTGAAAAGCAATTCCTGCCGTCGGTTCCATACACCCATGTTAAAACATTCTACTTTAGTTAGCCTGTTACTTTGACAATACTCCTGCAATATTTCAAAATTTTTTCTGTCAGCCTCAAACGCATAATACCGATAATTCGGTTTTACCCCCCCCCCACCTATCTGAGACAGAAATCTCTGCAATGTATCCCCTTCACAAGCCCCGCAATCCACAAAACCGCCCGATACATGATTGACAATACGGTTTCCAAAATACTGATTTTCCTCATACACTTTCCAAACCAGTTCCAGGTCATGGACTGCCCTGTGCAGCAAAATATTTCTAAACACCTGTCTCGATACCTGGTCTGAAAGCATTGCATACACCTGCTCAATTTTTTCTGTATTTGCAACAATTGTCTCTCTGACCTGGCTATTAGGAAGGGATTGAAAATACTCAGGGTCAATATATATATAGTTATATATTCCTTGATTCTTCAGCTGCACATGAATTTGATACCTGATATTGGCACATATAATAACCAGACTGTTTTTGGGTATCTCATCTATATGGATAACTTTGATCCCCTTATACAAAGTATTCCATTTTGTCTCATCATTATCTGAGAAAAATGCCGGAAGATATCCCATGACACTTAATTCTTTATATACTTGTTGTGCTGCCAATCCTGTGCCCCATATTCCCAATATCTCCGCTGTTTCAATTTTATTCTGTATATGATTCCAGTTGTCCTTATGCAGTTCTATATCATTTGACAATTCTTCCGTAAATTTCATTTTATTCCTCATTTAGTTATGTATTTGTATGCACTGATCGATCAAAAGTCACTGTTTTATCTGCTCACCAGCCCTGCAGTATGTATGACTTTCTGCATACAGGTCACAATGATCACAGGCTTCACACCAGTCTCTCTTAAAAAATTCTCCAATCTTTTCTTTACTCTCCGAATCCAATTTGATTAAATCCTGCTCGTTTCCAATGTAACCCAGTTCATGTAATGCAACCGATCTAACACAAGCATACATGTCACCCTTATATATTGTCTTGCACCACCAAGGCGAATGGCACTTATCATATTGTCTCTTTAAATCATCCATTCTCCTGTTTCTCTTATGGGCTTCTCCCGGCGCAAACCATTCCTGTTCCTGCAATACCTGTACACAAATAGCATGTTCTTTCAATATTTCAACAAAAGTTCCACACTTATCGCTGATACCATAATCACTCACAATTACAGAAATTTTTTCATGTTTTAGCAAGGATAACATCTCTGCTGATATATTGACCGTCCCATTGGTAACAACCGCAATATTACGAATTTTATCCTGTTTCAGGATATATCTGATTACTTCATCCAAATCCTTATACAGAAATGGTTCACCGCCAATCAGTTCCATAAACACACACTCATCGACACTGCTCACAAGATTGTCTATATCCCTAAAAATCTCTTCCTTGGCGATATCTTCATGCTTTTTTAAATAAGGAATCATCTCAATACATTCTTTACAACGGAAAGTACATCTGGTTGTCAAGACCATCGTCATTCTCGGCAAAATAAGCTTGTTATTATAAAACAGTTCTTCATATTTTTTTCTCAAGTCATCATAGGTCAAATTGTGTCTATTCTCATTTTCCAGATTATAAGCCCACATAGCATACAGCGCTAAATTATTTCTACAAGGAAGCTCGTCTGATGGATAAACAAGCGGTTTTACCCCCCCCCCTTTACTTTTGAGTTCTTCCACAATATCCTCCGGCTGTCCGACCGTTATTACCCATATATAATCTTCCACCGATAACTCGTCCAGAACATGCGGGGAATATACCTTCTTTTTTTCTTTTCCAACCATATAGACAAAGCCTTCATCCTGCACTCCTTTTTTTCTGTCCACAAGAAATGCCACTTTTTCTTCTGAAATACAATAATCCATCATAAAACGATGTGCCCGGTTACTTGCGCCCCAAATAACAATTTTCTTTTTTTCATCCATCAGACACTGATTCATTTTTTACCCCCTCACTAATACATTTCAGGCTATCTTTGCTATCGTTCTTTACCATCAAATAGCTCCTATACAGAACTGTCCCTTTCCACATAGAATCTATGATTTTTTCTATCCTCAACGCCGCCCTTGCACAAATCTGTTCCTGGACATCCTGCGTCACTGATTTAAGAATAATGTATTCAGCTTCATAGAAATCGTTTCGCTTAAGCTCTAAAGCAGTCCGTTCATCCACAATTAAAACATCTGCTTTCCTTACCATTTGCGAAACATAATCCAGCTCTGCACGAAACAGCCCATTTAATAGTATTTCCAGCTCATCCGGCAGTCTCCATCTCCATACCTGCGCGCCACATCTATACAAA
>CAJTTT010000039.1 GCA_910579285.1 uncultured Lachnospiraceae bacterium
GGGCTGAATCCGCTTCATGGTAGGCCCCTTGTTCGCATAGCACTCTGCTACATAAAGGTTTTCCGGATTCGGGTACTTTGTGGGATCCTGACTGTATTTGTACTCAGCGTTTGCGATAGCCGACTCCAGCAGCTTCTTGATGATGCTGGACGCATATCTGGGATTATATGCAAGGATTCCGAGCGCTGTCTCGACATCCTTCCCCCTGATCGCATCTAACACGAAACAAGCTTTCTGTACAGACACACGGGCATATGACAGCTTTGCCGAAGGTCTGACATCCTTGTTCGCATTTCTCTCTCTCTTTATCTGGGATCTATGTCCTTATCATGTCCTCTATAAGTTCTGGTCGCCACGAACTCTCCGAGTTTATGACCAACCATATCCTCTGTAACATATACCGGTACATGCTTTCTTCCGTCATGGACTGCAAAGGTGTGTCCTACGAAAGAAGGGAAAATCGTAGACCGGCGGGACCAGGTCTTGATAACCTGCTTCTGTCCCGACGCATTCATTGCATCTACTTTTTTCAGTAAGCTCGCATCTGCGAACGGTCCTTTTTTCAATGATCTTGCCATGATCTATCCTCCTATATTATTTGATGGCTCTGCCGTCTCTTCTTCTCACAATCAGCTTATTGGAAGCCTTCTTTTTCTTACGGGTCTTAAGACCGAGTGCCGGTTTACCCCAAGGTGTACACGGGCCCGGGCGTCCAATCGGAGCGCGGCCCTCACCGCCGCCGTGCGGGTGATCATTCGGGTTCATAACGGAACCGCGGACGGTAGGACGGATGCCCATGTGGCGCTTACGTCCAGCCTTACCGATCTTAATCAGGTTGTGGTCTGTGTTGCCCACTGTTCCGATGGAAGCTCTGCACACGATCGGAACCATTCTCATCTCGCCGGAGGGCAGTCTCAAGGTTGCGTACTTGCCTTCCTTCGCCATCAGCTGTGCGCTGTTGCCGGCAGAACGTACCATCTGGCCGCCCTTTCCGGGATATAACTCAACATTGTGAACCAGTGTACCTACAGGGATCTCAGACAGGGGCAGGCAGTTGCCTACTCTGATTTCGGCCTCGGGTCCGTTCATTACCTTCATGCCGTCCTTCAGTCCCTCGGGTGCAAGGATGTATGCCTTCTCACCATCCTCGTAGCAGATCAGCGCGATGTTAGCCGTTCTATTGGGATCATACTCAATACCGATCACCTTTGCGCTGATGCCGTCCTTATTTCTCTTAAAATCAACGTTTCTGTATAATCTTCTGCTTCCGCCGCCGTGGTGTCTCACCGTGATCTTACCCTGATTGTTACGACCTGCGTTCTTCTTCAAAGAAGTGCAGAGCGCCTTCTCGGGAGTCGTCTTTGTGATCTCGCTGAAATCAGAGCCGGTCATGTTACGTCTCGACGGTGTATATGGGTTATATGTCTTGATTGCCATGATCTCTTATCTCCTTTTCTAAATTTATCTCACAACCCGGAAAAGACTCCTGAAATTCTCTTAACCGGGCTTGCTGAGAACCGCTCGCTGTTTTGAATCCCATGCTGCCGGGAATCGCTTGCGATTCTCTCAACCGAAACTATAGATTTTCTTAGGCGGCGTCCTCAGACGCCTCAGAAAATCTTTTCGGTTTATTAGAGTCCTGCAAAAATCTCAATATCCTTGCTGTCCTCGGTAAGCTGTACAACCGCTTTCTTGGTCTTTGCGGTCTTTCCGTACACCATGCCGCGTCTCTTTGTCTTACCAACCTGGTTCATGGTGTTAACCTTCTGAACCTTCGCGCCCTCGAACATCTTTTCCACAGCCTCTTTGATCTGTGTCTTGTTTGCCTCGGGATGAACTAAGAAGGTGTACTTCTTCTCGCTCATGCCTGCCATACTCTTCTCTGTAATCACAGGTTTGAGGATCACATCATAATACTGAATCGCTGCCATTATGCAAACACCTCCTCGATCTTAGCTACGGCATCCTTGGTGAGCACCAGCGTGTCGCCCTTGAGGATGTCATAGACATTGATATTCTCAGCTACCGCCGTGTTGACTGTGGGAAGGTTTCTTGCAGAAAGAATCACGTTCTCATCCTGTCCGCCAATCACTACCATCGCCTTGCCAACCTTTAAGTTATCCATAACCTTCTTGAACTCTTTGGTCTTAACTGCATCAAGCTTCAGCTCGTCGAGCACGATCAGCTTGTTGTCCTGTACTCTGCTTGTCAGAACCGACTTGAGGGCCGCCCTCTTCTCCTTCTTGTTCAGCTTGAAGGAATAATCTCTGGGTGTGGGTGCAAATACAACGCCGCCGCCCTTCCACTGGGGTGATCTGGTGGAACCCTGTCTCGCATGACCCGTCCCCTTCTGTCTCCAGGGCTTTCTGCCGCCGCCGGAAACCTCCGAGCGTGTCTTGGCTTTCTGTGTGCCCTGACGCTTATTGGCAAGGTTCTGGACAACTGCCATGTGTACCAGGTGCTCATTGATCTCGACACCAAACACCGCATCATTTAAGTCCATCTTGCCGACTTCTTTACCTTCCATATTATAAACAGATACGTTTGCCATCTGAATGGTCCTCCTTTCATCTGTGACCTAAGCCACTATTTCGCATCAACCTTAGTTGTCTCTTTGATGGTTACTAAGGCCTTTCTGGGACCGGGCACCGCGCCCTTTACCAGAATGAGGTTCTTGTCTGCGTCAACCCTCACTACTTTGAGGTTCTGTACTGTAACCTTCACGCAGCCCATGTGTCCCGGCATTCCCTTGCCCTTAAACACCTTGCTGGGTGAGGAGCAGGCGCCGTTGGAACCCTGATGGCGATGGAATTTAGAACCGTGTGTCATAGGTCCTCTGTGCTGGCCATGTCTCTTGATCGCGCCCTGGAATCCCTTACCTTTGGAGATCGCCGTCGCGTCCACTCTGTCGCCAGCCTCAAAGATATCCGCCTTGATCTCGCTGCCGAGTGTATACTCGTCCGCGTTATCAAACTTAAACTCTCTGATAAATCTCTTGCAGGAAACGCCTGCCTTATCGAAGTGCCCCTTCTGTGCCTTGTTCACACCGTGACGATGGATCACTTCTTTCTTACCGCCCTTGTCCTTATTGACGATTCTTTCCTTCTTGTCCACAAAACCTACCTGCACCGCGCTGTAACCATCGTTCTCCACGGTCTTAATCTGCGTCACTGCGCAGGGGCCTGCCTGAAGTACGGTAACCGGTGTCAGTGTACCGTCTTCGTTGAAGATTTGAGTCATTCCGACTTTTGTTGCCAAGATTGCTTTTTTCATTTTCCTTTTTACCTCCTGTCTTCTACAGCGGATTCCCTTCTGCCCTCCGCGCGAAAAACCGTTTTCGGTCCTTCAGGCGCTGATCCCATCGTAATTTGCGTTGGGGAATCTTTCTAGTAGGGGTCTTATTTGTTCTTCATCTTGATGTCGATATAAACACCAGCCGGCATCTCCAGTCTCTGGAGTGCATCCACCGTCTTGGGGGTGGGGGTGATGATATCAATGAGCCTCTTGTGGGTTCTCTGCTCGAACTGCTCTCTGGAATCCTTGTACTTGTGAACCGCACGCAGGATGGTGATGACTTCCTTCTTAGTAGGAAGGGGCACCGGGCCGCTCACCTGGGATCCGTTTTTCTTAACAGTTTCAATGATTTTCTTCGCCGATGCATCCACCAACTGATGGTCATAGGCTTTCAGGGTGATTCTCATTACTTGACTTGCCATAAAAAAAGTCGCCTCCTTTTCGCACTTTTTAAAGCTTAAGTACGACAAGCGGTGACTGTACACTCTCCCGTGTGTGTCCTATGCATTCACATATCTGATCACAAACACGTCGTTTCCGGCTGACCGGACATTTTGCCTGTACAGTGACTTGTCGTCAGTTTCCTAACTTGACATTCGCTCCACGGAAAACCTGCCACGCGGGCAGCAACCTCACGCTTCACAGCTATCATGCCACAGCACAAACTAGTATATATGATGTTTTCGGGAATTGCAAGCACTATTTCAGAGAAAAACAGGGAAAACTCCTCTGATATTGTACAAAATTTAATACATTACCTCTTTTCTCCCTTTTCTATGTTATTCTTACTTTAATAAATACAACACACACTGGCCGCATTTGCCGTCAAACGATATCCGCCGCAAAACAGGCACAAGAAAGGAATATACCATGTGGATCGCAGACAACTGGAAAGACTATGAAGTGATAGACTGTTCAAAGGGAGAAAAGCTGGAACGCTGGGGCAGATATATCTTGGTGCGCCCCGATCCCCAGGTCATTTGGGAAACGCCGCAGACAGAGGAACGCTGGAAAAAGAAAAACGGCCACTATCACCGCAGCCAGAAAGGCGGAGGCGAATGGGAATTTTTCGATCTGCCGCAGGAATGGAGCATCCGTTACCGGGATCTGACCTTCCGGCTCAAACCGTTCAGTTTCAAACACACCGGGCTTTTCCCGGAACAGGCGGTGAACTGGGATTGGTTTTCTTCTATTATAAAGAAGGCAAAAACCAATGCTCCCGACAGGCCGCTCAAAGTCCTGAACCTTTTTGCCTACACTGGCGGCGCCACTCTCGCTGCAGCCGCTGCCGGCGCGGCAGTCACCCATGTGGATGCCTCAAAAGGCATGGTTACCTGGGCGAAGGAGAATGCTGCCGCCTCAGGGCTTTCCGATGCGCCGATCCGCTGGCTGGTGGACGACTGCGTAAAATTCGTGGAACGGGAAATCCGCCGCGGAAACACCTACGACGGTATCATCATGGATCCGCCCTCCTACGGGCGAGGCCCCAAAGGCGAAATCTGGAAAATCGAGGAAAATGTGTTTCCCCTGATTCAGCTGGCCGCAAAACTGCTGTCCGAAAATGCCCTGTTTTTTCTTGTAAATTCCTACACCACCGGGCTTCAGCCCGCAGTGCTCACCTATATGATGCACACTGCCCTCGTTCCGAAATACGGCGGCCGTGTGGAATCCTCGGAAATCGGACTGCCCGTTTCCTCAAACGGACTCGTGCTTCCATGCGGCGCTTCCGGCCGGTGGTTTACATAATTTATCACAACATAGTATCCCGGGATCACAGCCACATCCCGGGATTTCCTTTCCGCGCCTACAAGTTTACATAACTTCAGCAACCCTCGCAATTCCATATAGGATCAGCAGATGCACCGGATAAAACGCATAATAAAATGGTTTTGGGAGCTGCCGCCCCTTCTCACCGTTATAGAGAAAAATAAGCAGGAAGGCAAGCAGTCCATACATTTCCCGCAGAGAAGACCAGAACAGGTCATCCGCCGTAATCCACCCTGCATAGCGGATCAGATTGGATCCCCATGTACCAAACAGCATGACCAGTCCCGCCGCCATAAACTGGATACCCCCGTCCTTTTCCCGGGTCTGATACATGGTAAAAATCAGGAGAACCCCCATAAAACGGTAATCGGTGCAAAAAAGAAACGCCGCCGAGCACCCCGCCAGCAGCACAATCCAGCGCCCACCCGCCGCAAAAACATTCCTATAATGGGAGAGATATTCCCATATGGTCAGCGTCAGCACACCCAGAAACAATGTCCAGTACACATTCTGTACGCCCCAGTCTGTCAGTTTCCCCGAAAGCGCCAGATCAAAAGGAATCTCAGAAATCAGCGCAAACAAAAAAAGCCGCAGTAAAAACCGTCCCCTGCTCCTTGTATAAAAGAAACCCTCCACAATCAAATATGTGAACAGTATAAACGAAACCCTGCCCACTGCTCTGCCGGCGCGGTAAATCGGCTCAAGGCGCGGATCCCATCTGCCATCCACCGTATACAGTCCCATATAATTAAGAAAGACAACCGCAAAAAAGTGGTCTATCAGCATCGTAACATACGCGGTGTTTTTCAACACCGCGCCTGTAAGCCCATCCTTCATCCTTCCTCCTACGCAAGCGCATCCACGTTGGCGCCCGCAGCCAGTTCCGCCGCAGACTGCCCGGTCTCTGCAGGTACCGGGATATCCACACCCTGGAGCTCCAGCGATACCGCCGGATTTGCCTCCTGCTGAAACACCTGCTGTATGCCTTCCTGCTTCTCCCGCGCGAGCTTATTGAACATCGCTTTCAGATATTTCATATCCGCCTCCACGATATCCTTCATCTCAGCGGCACGGTGTTTCTTCCGCAGCTCGTCAATCTCCTCCGGCGACATCTCCTGCTCCGTGGCGCCCATGTACTCCTTCATAAGATCGTTGGCTCCGCCCGTCTGTTCCAGCTCCTGCATGAGCCTCTCATACTCCTCCATAAGCTCCTGCATCCGTTCCAGTTCCTCATCCTTCAGGTTCTCCATAGACTCCTCGAGCTTCTTCATCTGCTCATCCTCGTCCGATGCCGCTCCCTGCTCAATGAGACCTTTTCCCGTAGCCGCCGCCTTCTCTTCCTCCTCCAGATGTTTCTTCTTCCTGCGCGCAACCCGCTCCATCTTTCTGGCATGGATGATCGCATGACGAAGATCGGTCTCATCATACTTGCCGCTCATCTGCTTTCTGAGAAGAGAAACCACTTCCTCGCGTGCTTTCGTGATTACCCTGCGCGCCCCTGTGGAGGTGTTGTTCATGGTAATCTGCCTCGAAATTTTTTTATAATTATAATTCAGCTTTTTCTTCTTCTGTCTGGCTTTACTCTTCTGGATCCTGATCGCATCCGCCGTTTTCTTTGCCGCAATGCCTGCGCACTCGTTCTTAATGTCCTGCTTCGTCCTGCGCTGATAAGGGTCGGGCGATGCAGCCGGATTGGTTCCTATCTCTATGCCCATACTCATATCCTCCATGATGCTGTCGAAGCGGCAAATCCGTTTGCCGCCGTCCTGCCTGGGAGCCGCCTGTCTTTTGCGGCCTTTTTTCGCTTCACAGCCGACTGTCTGCCACATATGGCTGTTATAGTATATATCGACCAGACAGGCCGTATTATTTAGGCGTCACAGCCGCCTCATCCAAGTCTTTTTCCGAAAAACTGCCAATGAAATGAGGAATCTGACGATCTCCTCCAGCGAAAGGATCAAGTACACCTGTGGAATCGGGCGATTCCACACAAAAGCAGCCAGAAAGCCAAGCGGCACGCCGAATGCCCATGTACCAATCATATCAATCCACATCACATAGCGTGTCATGCCGCCGCTTCTGATAATGCCGCCGCCCAGGATCATATTCTGTACCTTAATGGGAGAGATTATCGCAAATGCCGCTAAAATCATATATGCGGTTCGCTGTACTTCGGAATCCACATGATACAGCGACACATAGGCTCCCCCCAGCCATACCAGAAGTACAGACAGTACCGCCGAACCCGCAAATCCGCACCCCATTAACTTTTTGGAATCCCGATAAGCCGCTCCGTCATCTCCTTTTCCAAGAAGCCGCCCGATCATAATACCTGCCGCCTGGGAAACCCCGCTCAAAGCCCCCATCATCATCCCCTGCACCGGCCCCGTCATTGTCATGGCCGCGCAGGCCGCTGTTCCAAGACGCCCGTATATCACCGCGTACATATTTTCTCCCAGACTCCACATCAGCTCACATATAAGAATGGGCGCCAGAATCCCCAGATACTGCGTCCGCTCCTCCCCTGACAACCGAAGGGAAGACCGCATCCGGCCGACTTGAAAATAAGCCCGAAACCCGGCATCCTGCCAGAAATAAACCGCCGTCATGCCAAATGCTGCCGTCTGCGCAATCACACTTGCAGCGGCCGCCCCCCGCACGCCCATTGCCGGAAATCCGCCCCTTCCAAAGATCAGCATATAATTCAGTCCCGTATTCAGGAGTACAGAAAAAAAGCTTGCCGCAAGCGGAAAAAATGCCTTTCCTATACAGCGCAAAAGCACTGACATAATGGTAGATATTGCCATAACAGGAAAGGAGATTGCATAGATCCGCAGATAGACCGCTGCCTGTGTCCTCACTGCCTGATCCTGGGTATACAGGGACATGATCTGCCCCGGAAAGAGAGCGCACGCCGTCAGAAACACACAGGCGAGCAGAATCCCCGCTGTCACATTCAGATAAAAGCTTCTCCCCATCCCCTTTTCATCCTTTGCTCCCACATACTGCGCCGCCATAATGCCTGCTGCCGCCGCCACCGCTCCGAGCGTCACCGTATAGAGAGAGGCAAATTTTCCGCCAAGCCCGATCCCTGCAATGCTCTCACTGCCAAGCTGGCCGATCATAATCTGATCCACCATCCCGAAAGATGACTGCAAAAGGGCCTGTAAGGTAACCGGCAGCGCTATGCTGATCAGCTCCCTGCGAAAGCTGTTTTCTTTTCCCTCCATCTCTACCTCCATGTCATAGTTTTAGGGTACCGATCATCACCCAATCTGTTTTACACACAAGGCATTTCACCCCTTGCGCCTTGCTGTACTCTCTCGTATGATCAGTTTCACCGGGAGCGCCTCCACAACCGGCTCTTCATGCCCTTCCCGCAAGGTTTTCAGGGCACGCACTGCCATCCGCGCCCGCTCTCCTGCATCCTGTCCCACCGTTGTAAGCCTGGGAAAGCAGCTGACGCAGAGCGCGTTGTCATCAAATCCAACCACCGACATTTCCTCCGGCACAGAAATCCCCTGTTCTGTCAGAAAGTGCATAAACTCCACCGCATAGACATCCGAAACGGCAAATGCTGCCGTACACGCCCGTATCCGCTCCAAATGTTCCTCGTAGAGGAGACGCCGTCCCGCACGGTTCATGGGCACCTCCATAAAGTCCGTCTCTCCATCCGAGAAACCCGCGAGAAAGCCCGCCATCCGTTCTGCATCCATGCAGATATCATTGTCGGAGATAAGAATTGCCCGGCGGTGCCCCATCTCTCTCAGATACGCGCCCACCTGACGGCCGCCATCGAAATTATCAATTGTCAGATTGCAGATCCCCCGATCGTTCTCAAAGAAACCGTCATAGACTACAAAAGGAATGTGCATTCTCGCCCGGAGTTTTTCATAGTCGCTGTCGCAAAATCCCAGAAGCACCATCCCGTCCATATTCCACATGGAAGCAAACCGTTCTACTTCGCTCCAGTCCTGCGTGGCCTTTATCATCATAAAATATCCCGACTGTTCCAGCTCAAAGAGCAGGGCATTCAGAGAGGCGGACACAAAGGCATCCTCCAACACCTTTCCCTCATATTTCTCATGGTTGTTCACCACCACGCCGATGATACGGGAATCGTTTCTCGCCAGCAGAATGCCTGCCATACTCGGAATATACTGCCGTTCCTCCAAAAGCGCCTGCACCCGCTTCACCGTCTCATCCGATATCTTTTTCGTCTTTCCGTGGATCACATTGGAGACCGTCGCCGTACTCACTCCCAGCTCTTCCGCAAGATCCGCAATCCTCACCCGCTCTGCCATTTTCCCTGCACCGGCCTTTCTTCCATTCTGGCTTCCGCTAAGATCAGTGTATGCCCCTTCTCCCATAAACACAATAGGTTAATCGCGTAACCCATTCCAAAAAAGAAAGTGTATTTTTGGCACTATTGCCTCAAATACACTTCCACATCCTATTTCTTCTATTTTTCCGCCGGCTTTACCTTTCTCATCTTCTCCACACTGTGCTCCCAGGTATCCGGCTCCCGTCTCTTCTGCTCGGGAATCCACTTCTTCAGAGCCTCATTGAGCGCCTTTTTGTCCAGCGGCTTTGTGATAAAGTCCTGAAAGCCGTTTTCCAGAAACATCTCCCGCACACCCTCCATAGCGTTTGCCGTCAGTGCAATGATGACCGGCAGTGTGCCGTTTTCCCCGCACTCCCTACGGATCCGCTGTACTGCCTCTATGCCGTCCATCTCCGGCATCATATGATCCATGAAAATTATATCATACCTTGTCTCTCTGACACATTCGATCGACTTCTGGCCGCTGTCCGCCTCGTCAATCATCAATCCGTAAGGCCGCAGAAAACCTTTCGCCACCTTCCTGTTAACCAGATTGTCGTCCACCACCAACACCCGGCATTCCTCCGCCTGGAACGTTTTGATCTCATCCTCCTCGCTGACGGTCTCCCGGGGCGCCTCATTCAGTGTTCTGCGGTCCACAATGGTCTGCGGTATCTCCAGAATAAAGGTCGTTCCCTCCCCATACACGCTCTCCACCCGGATTGTTCCGCCCATCAGCGCCACCAGATGCCTGGTGATAGACAGGCCGAGCCCGGTGCCTTCCACGGTGCGGTTTCGCTTCGCATCCACCTGGCTGAAATTCTCAAATATTTTTCCAAGATCCTCTTCCTTAATCCCACAGCCGGTGTCCCTCACCTCAATGTGCAAAAGCTCCGTATCCGCAGTCTCTCCCGGTCCGCCGCCCACAGAGAGTTTCACATAGCCCTCCCTGGTGAATTTCAGACCGTTGTTCAGAAGATTGATCAAAATCTGTCTGATCCTTCCCTCATCGCCGTGATACCGGCACGGTATGGACATATCGAACTCGCATTTGAGCAGGATGCCCCGCTTTGACGCCGCACCGTCCATCATATTAATCACCTCATCCACGATGTTCTTAATATGATAATCCGTGCACACCAGCTCCATCTTACCGGCTTCCACCTTAGACAGATCCAGGATATCGTTGATGAGCGCCAGGAGATTTCGGGAAGCCGACTTGATGTCACAGGCATAATCGTGCACCTTCCTGCCCTTGCTCTCCTCCATAATGATATCGCTCAATCCTACGATGGCATTCATGGGCGTGCGGATCTCGTGGGACATATTCGCCAGAAACTCGCTCTTCGCCTCGTTGGCCTGCTCCGCCTGTATTCTGATCTGCTTGATCTCCTCGATGTAGTTTCTCACTTCCGTCATGTCCAGGATCCGTACCACATAGCCCTTTACCACCCCGAACCGATCCGTGATCTGCTCCACATGGCTCTGGTAATACCGCTCCCCAAGAAAAAACTCGTCCTGCACATCCTCCCCGAGAACAATTTCCGGGAAATCCGATATCTCCCAGACCTTCCTGCCGACGGCCCGGCTGTTCAGTCCCGCGAAAATGGCGGCCGACGCCGGATTATAGTTGACAACCCGTCCCCGCTCATCCAGTGCAATCACGCCGTCGCTCATTCTGTTGAGCAGCGTGCCCGATGCCAGACTTCCGAAATCGTAAACCTTCCTGCTCCACACAAGAATCACCACACTCGAAAGCACAAGCCCAAGGACAACCGGTGTAAAGTCAAAGGCGCGCGTCAGTTTTGTGACATAGGCATACAGGGCAATGACCGGCAGAAAAGACAACATCAGAATCAGCCCGTACTTGCGGTCCACTGCATCCTCACCCCTTCTGGATTTGGCACGGATCAGCACACGCAGGGACATCACATAGGGGATGAGCGTTGCACATATGATAAAGACCGCATACCCCGGCCCATACTCCAAAAACAGATAAGAGTGTCCATCCGCCGTTGTCTCCCAGTCCAGATATCTGTAGAAAAGGCTGTGGTAATCACAGGTCAGAATTAACAGGAGAAGCACCGCGTCAATCAAGCCAAGCAACTTCAACGCCTTAAGCGGCGCCTCCTCAAAGCAGTAAATATAGATAAAGTAGCAGTAACAGACAGGTATGATCATCGTTCCCAGATGCTGTACCTTCACTGCCACCATAGCCGCCTCCATCGTAGGCGCCGTCAGTTCCAGCAGATAACCAATGTTCTGTATCAGGGCTCCCATCAGGAAGTATTCCATCATCTTCTGTTCCCTGGATCCATCCCCGTTCAGCAGAAGCGCCAGCGCAAAAAAGACAGCGCATATTCCCAAAATCTGAAGTCCGATAAACGCAATACTCATGTTACTCTCTCCTACCGTGCACCCTTGTCATAGATCACGCCAAGCGCCCTCGGCGAATGGTTCTTTCTACCGAAGAATACAAGCATCAGAAGCGTCAGCACATAGGGCAGCACCATTACCAGATCCTGGTAACTGCTTGGCATTTCCAGAATCTTTACCAGCTCATACCCGCCCGATCTCGCAAAGCCAAACAGCAGGCATGCCCCCAGCGTAGGCAGAATCTTCCAATTGCCAAAAATCAGCGCCGCGATAGCCAGATACCCATACCCCGAATAGATATTGGATGAAAAATTCGCGGAAATGGAGTAGGCAAAACAGATGCCTCCAAGTCCCGACAAAGCCCCGGAAACCAGGACTGCAATCAGACGCACCTTTCCCACCTCAATGCCTGCCGCGTCCACCGCGTGCGGGTTGTCACCGCATGCTCTCAGATGCAGGCCGAAAGGCGTCCTGTAAAGCACATACCAGGCGATCACCGCTATCAGCGCAATCACCGGCTCAAAGGGATACAGATTAGTGAAGACCGCCCCCAGCACAGGAACAGATGAGATCCCCGGCACGGTCACGCGGGCCGACACGCCCAGCACAAACTTGTTGGAAGCCGCCTTAAAGATGCTGGCGTTGATCTGCTTCGTCATAAACTCCGTCAGTGACATAGCCAGAATGTTGATCACCACACCGCTTATGACCTGGTTCGCCTTAAAGCGGATGCAGAGCATCGCGTGAAGCAGGGAAAAGAGCGTACCTCCCAAGAAGGCAAATACCATTGCCAGATAAAAAGGCACCGGCGAATCGCCTGCAAAATATGGCGCAATGCAGACCGCGAACAGCGCGCCGCAGAAAGCCCCGAATCCCTGCAGGCCCTCTATCGCCAGATTGGTCACACCGCTCCGCTCACAGTAAATACCGCCGATTGCCATGATAAACAGGGGAAGCGCAAAGGATAAGCCGTCAATTATGATCGTATTCATATCATCTGTTCTCCTTCCATCTGTCTAATCTTTCTCTCACATAAGCGCCGCATGCGCTGATTAACAGGATGATTCCCGTAAGGGCGGCAGCCATCTCCGCCTGCACCCCGGCCGTGGAACTCATATAGGTACTCCCCTTGGAGATCACGGTAATCAGGAAAGAGGAGAAAATAATGCCGATCGGGGAGCTGTTGCCAAGCAGCGCCACCGCAATGGCATCATATCCTGTACTGGCCAGCACTCTCGGCTGCATGGAGCAGAAATACCCAAGATAATAGGTCACGCCGGCAAGTCCGGCCGCGCCTCCCGAGAGCATCATGGCGAGCACTCTGGTGCGTCCCACGCGGATGCCCGCATACTCCGCCGCCCGGCTGCTGCTGCCCACCGCCTTGATCTCAAAGCCAAGCGTGGTTTTCCCGAGCAGGAAAACCGTGGCCGCAACCGCTGCCGCCGCTACAAGAATCCCAAGCGGAATATCCATCTTATAATCGCCCACCACCGTGTCCACAAGCGTCAGCCTGCTGGCTGCGCCTATGTTTTTGGACTGTCTCGAAACCGGATCCACAAAGAACACATTGATAAAAAAGCTGGCTACAAACTGCACTATGTAATTGCACATGATGGTGGAGACCACTTCATTGATGTTGAAACGATGCCGCAGATATCCGACCAGACCGCCCACAAGCGCACCTACCGTCAAACCGATCAGAATCACAAGCGGCTTCGCCAGCACAGCGGGCAGCTCCGAGTAGCCCACCAGAACCGTTGCCACAAAGGCTGCCGCCAGCATCTGTCCCGAAACACCGATGTTAAACAGCCCGGCCTTCAGGGCGATCAGCACGGAAAGCGACGCCAGAAGCATCGGAGTCAGCGCGTTCAGAAAGCTGGTAAAGTCCGTAATCATTCCCTTATGGCCCGCATAGGACGCCTTCGGCGCAAGCCCCGATCCCTGCAGCAGATTGTAGTATGCCAGAAACGGGTTCTTCCCCAGCAGCGCTATCACCACAATTCCCAGAACCAGGCTTAAAAGGACTGTAAAAAACGGTATCAGATCATGCTTTTTCATGGCGTCCCCCCACTCCCATCATAAATTCCCCGACTTCGCCCGGGGTCAGCGTTCCCGCATCCGCAATCTTTTCGATTCTGCCGTTATAGATGACGCCGATCGTGTCCGCGAGATTCATCACTTCATCCAGCTCCAGCGAAATCAGAAGCACTGCCTTGCCTTTGTTTCGCTGCTCTACAATCTGCCTGTGGATGTTCTCAATCGCCCCGATATCCAGTCCTCTGGTTGGCTGTACAAAAATCAGAAGAGAGGAATCCAGTTCAATTTCCCTGGCAATGATCGCTTTCTGCTGGTTGCCTCCGCTCATTGAACGCACAACCGTTTCGCTTCCCTGTCCGCTTCTGATGTCGTATTTCTCTATCAGCTCGTCACTGTATCTGGTAAACGCCTCACCCGCTATCACCGATCCTCTGGAAAAAGGCGGCATGAAATAATTCTTCAAAGCCAGATTATCCGACAGCGAAAGATCCATCACCAGTCCCACATTCTGCCGGTCCTCCGGGATATAAGAAATGCCTTCCAGATTGCGGCTTCGGATCGCCGCGTGGGTGATATCCTTTCCGTTTAAGGTAATGCTGCCGCCCGAAGGCTTTAACAGTCCGGCCACTGCATCGGCCAGCTCCACCTGCCCGTTGCCGGAAACGCCCGCAACCGCAAAGATTTCACCGCCGCGCACAGAAAAACTAACGTCCTTCACCACCTCGAACTTGTCCTCATTCTGTACCGTCAGATGCTCCACCTTAAGAATCTCTCTGCCATATTCCGGCTCCGGCTTGTCCACGGAAAAGTTTACTTCCCTGCCGACCATCAGATTGGCCATCGTCTTTGTGTCTGTCTCCTTCACATCAAGCACATCGATCAGCTTCCCCCGGCAGAGGATGGCACAGCGGTCCGCAATCTTTTTGATCTCCTCCAGCTTGTGGGTAATCAGGATGATCGTCTTGCCGTCACGCCGCAGACTCTCAATGATCTCCAAAAGAAACTCGATCTCCTGCGGCGTCAGCACCGCCGTCGGCTCATCGAAAATCAGAATTTCCGCCTCCCGGTACAGCATCTTTAATATTTCCACCCTCTGCTGCATGGAGACATTGATATTTTCAATCACCTTGGTGGGATCCACCTCCAGACCGAATTTTTCCGACAAGGCTCTGATCTCTTCATTGGCCCGTTTCTGATCCAGCGTCTTAAAAATGCCAAAATGTTTCTTGACCGGCTCCATCCCCATAACAATGTTTTCTGCTATGGTATAGTTGCTCACCAGCTTAAAATGCTGATGCACCATGCCGATATTCAGCCGGGTGGCATGGTTGGGGGAGGCAATCTTTACCTTTTCTCCCCGAATAATGATCTCCCCCTCGTCCGGCTCATACATGCCGAACAGCATACTCATCAAAGTGGACTTCCCCGCTCCATTCTCCCCTAAAAGGGCATATATCTCACCCTTTTTAACCTGAATGGAAACATCATCATTTGCAACAATACCCGGGAAACGCTTCGTGATATGATTCATCTCAATAATATAATCAGACATATGCGGTCTCCTGCCCTTCTCTGCAACCTAACGCGTATCTGTTTATAGTATAAGGCAAAGCGGCACATCCCGCAAGATATATACTTGCGCCTGCTTCTGTCGTTTTTCTGGCTTTGCGGATAAAAAATCGGGCGTCAGCACGCTCGATTCAGAGAATGGTTTGCACTGTCGCAATTTCCTGTGAAATAAGCAGAAGGACTGCGGGAGAAATACTCCCGCAGTCCAATCCATTTTCATATACTGTTTTTCCGTGCGCCGGACTGCGCACAGGACTTCGTTTCCTACCAGCTGAAATCCTCCGGGGTCACACCGTTAAAGTTTGCTGCCGGAACAATTGCGCCGCTCTTGATCTGCTCATATGCCGCATCCAGCTTTGTGATAGAGTCAGCGGAAAGCTGATTTCTGCCGTCCGCATTGATATATCCTGTGGAATCCGTATCCGCATGCAGCGTAACGTTTCCGCCCTTAAAACTGCCGTCCACAACTGCGTTCAGCGCACGCTCCACATTCAGATGCATCACCTTTACCGCAGAGGTCAGAACCACATTGGCATCCCCGTTTGCACCGTCATCGTACTGGTCTACATCACAGCCGATAAAGTAGACGCCGTCAGCTTCCTTCACCGCTGTGAGGACACCGTTGCCGGATGCACCCGCTGCCACGAAGATGATATCCACACCTTCTGCGATCAGCGCATTGCCGACCACCTTGCCGGTCGCTTCGTCCGCAAAGGAGCCTACATAGTTGCCGCCCACATCTGCGCCAGTCACGTCCGTACCTGCGTAGGAGGGAAGCTCCACGAGCTCAACAGACTTTCCTTCCGTATCATTGATATATTTCACGCCGCACTCAAAACCATACTGGTAATTCACGTTAGAGGGATAAGCGATACCGTTCACCACAGACACCTTATTGGACTTCGTCTCGAGAGCTGCCGCCATACCCGCAAAGAAGCCGGACTCCTGCTCTGCAAACTGCATCGCATAGATGTTGTCCACTTCCACATCGCTTCCATCTTCCCCGGAAGGGAAAGCGTCCACCAGCACAAACTTCACATCAGGGTTCTCCTGTGCAATCGTTGTGATGCCCGCAAACTGGAATCCGCAGCACACAATCACATCATAGTCAGCCACAATGTCAGCCACCGCCTGTACGGCTGCCGCCACGTCACCCGTTGTCTCCTGCACGGGCGTCACCGTGCTGTCGGGATGGCTCTCAATAAAGGTAAGAATACCATTATAGTTGTCCTGGTTAAAGGAACCGTCATCCACGCCGGAGGGACTGGACACAATCGCGATCTTCAGTCCTGCTGCCGTCTCGCCTTCCGCCGCCGGAGCTTCCTCACCGGCCGTTTCCGTCTCTGCCGCATCCGCCGCAGGAGCCGCTTCCTCTGTGTTCTCCGGCGCAGCCTCGGGCGCTGCTGCTTTCTCACCGCCGCCGCAGGCCGCAAGGGAACATACCATTGCCGCCGCAAGCATTACTGTCACCATTCTCTTTTTCATAAAACTCCTCCATTCCGTACTGTATCGCCTATTTTTTGTAACGAATCTATATTAGCATTACAGCGCCGGAAATGCAATGGTCTGTTTTCATTCCGCCTGAGATCTTAGGAAATTAATGAACTCCGGCTTCGGAAGAGGCTTGGAAAAGAAATACCCCTGGATAAAATCACATTGCAGCTCCGTAAAGAAATCCAGCATTTCCTGGGTCTCAATGCCTTCCACCACAATCTCCATATCCATATCCTTGAGCATGGCAACCGTATTCTTAAGAACGACCCGCATTTTCGGATTGTCCTGTTCATCCACAAAAGTTTTGTCCAGCTTAATGATTTTGAGCGGCAGCTGGATGACCCGCTTGATGTTGGAGTAGCCTGTCCCATAATCATCCAGCGAAAAGGAGACGCCCGCCTGCGTCAGCTTGTCCAGATTTTCCGCCATAATCTCCTGCGTATGGCTGGCCGCAGTCTCCGTGATCTCCAGATTGATCAGCTCTGAAGGAACCTGATGCTTTTCCATAATCGACATCACTTTTTCTGCCAGGTTGACACGCATGCACTGTGTCACCGACAGGTTCACCTCAATATACTCCAGGCCAAGCGAATGAAAGTCCCCGCTTGCAATAAACTTGCAGACCTCCTCGAGAACATAATCCCCGATTCTGTGAATGGCGCCGCTTCTCTCCGCCGCCGTGACGAGAATTTCCGGCGAGATAAAGCCGTAGGCCGGGTCAAACAGGCGAAGCAGAGCCTCCGCAGAGATAAATTTCCCTTTTTCGATGGAGTAAATGGGCTGATAATACACCTGGAACCGATGAAACTCCAGCGCCTCCTCAATGATCTGGTCAATGTTTTTGTGTATCTCAAAGAGGCCCTTATGATAGACCTCGTCCACATGCATCACACGCCCCTCGTACTTGAGTTTCTCATGGAAATCCGTTCCGAAAATCATAAGCGTCTTAAAATCAGGAATCTCCTCCGGGCAGCGCGCCAGTATTACAAAGGGATTCAGACTTACATCCAGATTGTTGAAATCCGATTTTTCTTTCAGGCTCTCCACCAAAAGCTCCGCCGCCTTAACCGCCTTTTCCCGGTTCTTCTCCTCAAACACCATGCGGAACCGTCCCCGGTCCAGATAGTACAGTTCTCCCTTGTTATCCAAAAGCTTATTGACTCTGCGTATCCTGTCCACCACATCGTTCAGCACAAGCATGGAAAAGTCATACCCCATCATTGCGCTGATGGAGGAAAAACTGCCCAGATTAAGCATGACCACATCCACGTTCTTTGCATTGCGGTAATTCCGCTTCATGTCCGAAGCGTAAGCGCTGTACTTCATAAACTGTGTGTCTGAATCCACGATCTCCTCCGGCTTCTGCACGCCGACACTCATAAGAAGCAGACTGATCGCAGAACTGAACATCTCCACCAGTGTGGAGGGAGACACGAGCTGAATCAGCAGGGCTGTTATGCCGATGGGAATATAGGACATAACCGCAATGATTTTGGAACGCTCCACCAGCCTGCGATACCGAAACATATATCCAACCACAAAGACAAGATAAACCGCAACCGCAGCATAAATCAGGAAGAACCAGGATCCGCGCTGATAACCGCCTTCCACCAGAAACATTTTCCCGGTAAGCGGATTGGTAAGCAGCGCCGCAAATACTGTCAAGTAGGGCGCCCACAGCACAAACTGGATCCAAAAGCTCTTCCTGATCTTATGCCAGGTGTCCGTGAGACTGATGACAAACAGCACATACACGGGCACCGTGAAATTATGAATGATTAAATATCCCGAATGTGCCGCATACAGCGCAGGCAGATTCGTACTGGCCGCATTGTCAAGCGCCACCGCCCAGATGTCAAAAACCGTTGCAAGCAGATTAAAGGAAATAAATGCCAGAAACAGCCGGTTAGGCGTACCGCTGGTCATCTTCCTCACAATGCATGAAACCAGAAGCAGTGTCAGAATTAAGAGCGCTGCAATGTCAAAGCTTAGACTTTTTCCCATATATTCCCCTTATATGCCGCTGTCCCTGTTTGTGCGGCTGTTATATGTTGATTATACCAAATCTGGGAAAAAGTGGAAAGTCTTTCTTTCATTCACGCGCTGTCCTTGCAGGCTGTCCTGCTGCCTGTCCGCGCTTACTCAGCCAGATAAATGCCAAGCCTTGTCTCAATCGCGTTCATGGCCTCCTCCAGGCTCCTGTCTCCACGGATATAACCTTCTCCTTCCTCATAGACAACATTCTCAAAAGTTTTGTCTTCCACATAGGCGGTGTCCACGGATCCAATCCAGTTAATCAGTTCACTGACCTTCTTCTCATCAGGCACCCGGATCGGCATGAGGATCTCCTCTCCATCCAAATCTGTCGTTCCCCCCTGCCCGGAAACATAGTCGTTATCCTTGTAAACTCTCCATTGATCTTTATAGTTGTCCAGGAGCGCTTTCGGCGTTACCGGGAAACCGTTCAGGACTTCCGACTGTATCTCATTCCCAAGTACTGTTTTCAGAAAATCCTGCGCCTGCTGTGTGTTGGCCGAGGATGCATTGATCCCAAGGAGAGTCCTTGCCCAGAACACATTGTCACACTGTCCATTCATAGGGACGCTCACACAATCTCCAAACCCTTCCATCTTCGAGACGGATGTCTGAATGTTGTAGTTCCAGACATCTTCTGCCGCACCTGCTACAAACTGTCGTCGCTCGCCCAGCAGATGCGTCGCCTCATGGCGTGTCCGCACCCCATCCGCATCCTCAAACGCTTCCCCGTTCGGGCTTTCAAATTCCTGATAGTATGACGCATCTGCCTCCCAGCTCTGCATTCCTTCCTCGGGAAGACCGTTCACCTGCGCATCGTACATCCGCTTTGTCTGTGTCAGGAAATCGGCGACGGCATCCTTGTCCAGCGAGCCGTCTTCGGTCCGCCACGCCGGAACACATGACAGTGAGAAAATGCGCATAATTCCCTTTGCCGATGGAACACACATAAGGTAGGCATCCGGGTCATTCTCCCGCATCCATTCCATCTCATCCGCTATAGATGACAAATCTGTCATTTTTTCAAGATCGCTCTTTTTCCCACAGATATAGGGAAGCTGGATCCTGCCGGGCACCGCATAGACATGTCCGTCATTTCTGAAAGCGTCCACCACATTGGAAAAAACCGCTTCCTTGCCGCTCACACCGTCTAAAATCGGCGCGATGTCCATGAGTATGCCCTTCTCTATATAGGAGTTCATCGGCAAATGATCCAGAACAAGCACATCAGGCCCTTTCCCTGCCATAGTGCGTGTATTCAGATTCTTGATGGCATCCTCTCTGGTCATGGAATTTCCCGCAAGGCCGATTTCATACTCCACATAAACGGCCGGATTATCTTTCTGATACTTGCTGATCGCCTGCCGGATCACCGCCTCATCCTCCAGGCTCCACACCTGCAGTTTCTCTTCGGGTCTGGAGGGCACAGCCGGGTCATAGACGAAGCGGGTCATCTTTTCTCCTGTGAGCACCACCAGAAACTCATTGTTTTCGGCAACAAGCATATCCATAATCTGGTAAGCCGGATTTCCCAGAATATTCAGACTCCCGTCAATCACCTGTTCCATAGCGCTGCCGCCCAGCACATGCCGGTACACCCCGCTGTTCCCTGCCAGATATATGGCATCTTCGCCGCCCGATACGAGAAACAGATCATGGCTTTTTCCCGCATAGCCATCCCTGTCCTGAAAATTTTCCTTTACGAACTCCGCCAGCACCTCGTCCTCTATGTATTCCTTCGCCTCCATATCATAGAGCAGCGGCACATCGACCTGAAAGCCGTCAAGCAGCATGATATTACCGTGGAACTGCAGCAAGTCGATGCTGTAACCGTCTATTGTCAGATACTTCTCGCTGCTGCCATCCTCCTTCACCTCATACAGATTCGACCCGGACGCGGTGGCAAAGATTCTGCCGTCATCCGATATGTACACGGCGTTCAACCACCACTCATCCTCTCCCAGCTTTATTTCCACCGGAGTTTCTGTCCCATCGGGCTTAACAAGCGTAAGCTGCATATCCATCTTGAGCTGCACTCCGCTGCCACTGTCCTCAGTGCCCTCCTCCGGCTCCGTCCATATCACGGCAACCGTGCCGTCAGGGCCGATCGCCATGCTTAAGATATATTTGTTCTCCGCCTTCATTTTGGCAAGCCAGGGCAGATCTGCTTTCGTCCAGCTTGCCCCGTTATCTGTAGACCGCAGCACAAACCCGCTGTTATCCGCCAGAAGATAGCTGCCGTCAGCCTGCTTAAACAGGCGGCTGTTCCAGTCGGTAAGAGCGCTGCCGTTCAGTTCCACATCCTTTTCCACATAGCGTCCCATCGCAGTTCCCTGCTCGTCTGCGCCTACGTTGGTTCCATCCTGACTCTCACCGCCGACGACTTCTGTACTTCCTTTGCCGCCGCAGCCGGCAAGCATGCCTGCCGTCAGTGCCACCGCCAGCAGGCATGCCGCCAGCCTCTTTCCAAT
>CAJTTT010000040.1 GCA_910579285.1 uncultured Lachnospiraceae bacterium
CTTATAACCTCCTCAATTTTTGTCTCGCATAAAAACACTTGTTATTTATATTCCTGTGCTTCCATGCCCTCCTCTGTCCTCATTTCCAAGACTTTTTACCTCTTCAAAAATAATCCTCGGCTGATTCTCCACAATGCGGAACTGGCATATGCGGTCGTTTACATGGATCTTTGTATCTCTGACTGCATAGACGGGCATGAACCACTGGTCATTATCCCCGCAATAGGACGCATCAATCACGCCCTGGTGATTGGTCTGTATAATGCCGAAATTTTTGAAAGTGGAGCTTCTCGGCACTACATGGGCTTCATAGCCTTCCGGCAGTTCCATCGCCACTCCCAGAGGGATCAGCTGAAACTCCCCTTTCTTTAAAACAAAATCCGCCGCGGCCCGCAGATCAATCCAGTCCGACTTGCTGTCTATATAAGCCAGTTTCTCGATTTTGTCTGTAAAATATTTAATTTTAATATGCTCCATCCGCATTGTCGTTCCCCCTACGCATAATCCTTACAGTAAAGCACCGGGATTGAGGGATCTGTCTGCTCCAGGCTCTTCTGTACATCAATCACTCTCTGATTTTTGCTGCCCTTCCAGCGCAGTCTCGCATCCTTCAGCTCCTTCTGATATTCTCCGTCCACAAGCACATCCACGAACTTCATGGCAGGATAATGCAGCACATCCTCCCAGCTGTCCCCCGTATAAAGCCATATTGTTTTACCCGGGTATCTGTTTTTGATCTCCTCCATCAGATTCCTCACGTCCAGCCGGTTTGCCGAGTGAAGCGGATCACCGCCCGAAAACGTAATACCGCTGATATAAGATTTGTCCAGCTGCGAAAATATTTCCTGCTTTGCCGCCTCATCAAAGGGAAGGCCGCCGTCCGGGTCCCAGGTAAGCGGATTTTGGCATTCCTTGCAGCAGTGGGTACAGCCTGCCACCCAGAGTACCACCCGCAGGCCGTCGCCGTTGAGCATATCGTCCTTTGTTATATTATGGTATCTCATAAAATATTTCTCTCACTTTCCTGTGAAAACCTCTGCATTCCTGCAAGTCGATCATTCGCTGCGCTTCTCCTTCGCTCATGTCGGACGCCCGCCATAAACATGCGCTCTTCTGCAAGCAGAGACCGCATGTTTCCGCCTCGCTGTTTTCACATGCTCTTCCTCTCCGCGATCTCCGCCATTTTTGCTTCGCTCAAGCGCGTATCGCCATGTACACGGGAATAAGCGAGATACCCGTTCATACGGTCGATCTTTGTCAGATTGCGGCTGCCGCACACGGGACACTCATCCATTTCCAGTTCCTGGTGTCCGCAGTCATCACAGTACGCCAGTGAAAGGTTCACACCTTCATAAAATCCCATGTCCATTGCCCTGCGGATCAGCGTCTTGATCGCTTCTATATTGTAATCAATCGGATATTTCACATACTGGATCTTGCCGCCGTTGGCCATCTCCCAGAAACGGTACTCCAGATCCTGCTTCTCTATGGGCGTGATGTCCTCCGTCACATGACAGTGGAAGCTGTTGGACACATACTCCCTGTCGGACACGCCCTCCACAATGCCGTACTTCGCCCTGAACTGCTTCACCTGCAGGCCGCAGAGATTCTCAGCCGGCGTGCCGTAAATGGCATAGAGATGACCGTCCGCTTCCTTGTACTCCGTAATCTTGTTATTGATATGTTCCAGCACTTCCAGCGCAAAGGCGCCGTCCTCCACAAGCGATTTTCCGTTATAAAGCTCCTGCAGCTCATTAAACGCCGTGATGCCAAAACTGGCCGTCGCCGACTTTAAAATCGGCTTAATCTTGTCGTGGAGCTGCAGATGCCCTCCCAAAAAGCCGCCCTCACAGTAGGCAAGCGGGTTGGTTGATGCGCGCATCTCACCGAGATAAGCATACGTCCTGATGTGAAGCTGTCTGATCAGATTCAGATAATAGTCAAGCACATCGTAGAAATCCCTGCCCTCCTGTCTGGATTTCGCAAGAATCATGGGCAGATGCAGGGAAACCGCCCCCACGTTAAATCTGCCTACAAATACAGGCGTATCCGTCTCATCCGCCGGATGCATGCCGCCCCGCTCATACCAGGGCGAAAGGAAGGCACGGCATCCCATAGGGGAAATCACCTTGCCATACTGCTTATACATGCTGGCAATATAGCCTTTCCCGGTCAGACTCAGCCAGTCGGGATACATGGTCTTTGCGGAACACTTGACACCCGCCTCAAACACATCTTCCAGATCCTTGCCGGGACCGTGTAAATTTTCATCATATAAAAATACAATCTTAGGAAAAAGTACAGGTTTTTTGCACTCTTTCCTGCCCTGCCCCTTTCTGCGCACATTGAGCATCTGGATCGTTGCCATTTTCGCAAAACGGCCCGTACCGATTCCGGCAGTCACCGTAATAAAAGGATAGTCTCCGCGGCTGCTGGCCACCGTGTTAAACTTATACTCCCAGCCCTGGAATCCCTGCTCGAACTCTTTCTTGACGTCCGCAAGCGCCTCCGCCTCCGCCGTTTCCCTGTCAATCCCCAGATTTTTATATTTCGCAATGTTTCTCTTGTAGGATTTCTCCGCATAAGGCTCTAATATCTTGTCTACCTCTGGCACCGTAAAGCCGCCGTACTGCTGGCTCGCCGCGCTCAAAACGATATCTCCTATAACATCGAAAGCCACATCCAGCGTCTTCGGCTCATTGTACCAGATATTTCCCATCTCGAAACCGCCGGAAAGCACCTCCGCCACATTGAAAAGACAGCAGTTCATGGTATCTCTTCTGGCAGACATGTCGTGGACATAAATGTAGCCGTCCCGGCAGGCCTGAATCTCCTCTGTGGTCATAAAAAACTTCTGATATAATTCCTTGTTAAACTGATTGAAAATCAGACTGCGCTTCGTGGAAACAAGGGCGCTGTCCGTATTAGCGTTCTCCTTGTCGCCGATATACATGATCGACTGGCTCTTTTTATAGACGTCATCCATCATGCGCACAAAATCCTGCTTGTAATTGCGGTAATCCCGATAGCTCTTCGCCACAATCGGTTTTACGTCTTCCAGCGCACTCTCCACAATATTGTGCATAATCTGAATAGGGATCTTTTCCTCATCCAGCTCATTCACCTTTTCAACTACCGTCTGGCAGATATGACGCTTTTCCTCTTCTGTAAACTTAGTGAGAGCGCGGTATGCGCTTTTCCCCACCGCATCAATGACCTTCTGAACATTGAACGCCTCCAGACTGCCATCCTTTTTGATCACCTTCACACCCTTATCCGGCTGGTACTGAAGCCCGTAATTCTCCCCATCCGAATGACCTGACTCAAATTTACTACTCATACGCCCCTCCGTATCTTTATCCCACCGCAATTTCGCGGTATTTCCCACAAAATATAGTGCCAGTTAACATAATAGCACAATATATTGCGGTTTAGGATTAGTATACGGTAATAAACATGTTATGTCAATGAAAACACCCCGCAAAAAATACCAAAATGGGATATGCCTTTTTGTGACATATCCCAAAGCTGCTCAATCCGCCTGTTTTTCCTCATACCCCGCCAGCACTTTTTTCAGATGAAGCCGGTAATCCTCCGCCACAGATTCCGGCGCCAGAATCTGCGCCCCTGTGCCAAGCCCCGTCATCCATCCGAAAAACTGTCCGCTGACCGCCACCCGCACTCTGACGGAAAAATGCGCCTCGTCCCGTTTACGGATGGATGCTTCCCTGCCAAACCGATCCATCACCACACCGATCAGGCTGTTTTCAAACAACAAAGTCACCGTCTCCTCCCGGCCGCCGTACATACCGAATGTCTTGTTGGCATAATCCGCGATGTCAAAACGCTCAAAAAGCGCGGCGCCTTCCCTCTTTTGATTCAGCACTTCGATTTTCGCCATCTTGTCGACACGGAAGTGCTTGATTTTATCCTCCCCGCTGTCGTGGGCAATCAGATAGTAATACTCGTCCTTGCAAGTGAGCGCCCAGGGGCTTGCCTGATAGGGTTTTCCGCCCCGGCGCGGCACCAGCTCCCGTTGCAGGTTCCATTCCAGATATTGAAACGAAATCTGCCTGTTTCCCTGAATCGCCCTGTGAATATCATCTACCACATAGTAGATACTCTCATTTGCCGTCTTAATGCGGTTCGCCACATAGACCTGACGCTGTAACTGCCCGGCCTCCGCCTTCGACGCCAGTTTTTCGATCTTGGAAATCAGCTCTCTGGATTTATTGGCCGTCAGAAACCGGGATGCCTGTACCGTCTCTACCAGAAGTTTTAACTCCGCCAGTTCAAAATCCCGCCCTGCCAGATAGTAACCGCCCCCTGTCTTTGCCTTCACGAGTTCAATATCGTATCCGAAATCAATCAGCTGGGCAATATCATCATAAATGCTTTTGCGCTCCGCCTTCACATCGTAAGCCGCCAGCGCATCGATCAACGCCTGGGCGCTCAGACAATGCTCCTCATCGGACTGCTCCGTCAATATCTTAAGTAGATATAATAACTTCTGCTTTTGTTTCGTCGATCTTGCCATACCCTAACCCCATAATCCTTCTTACGGTATCTCACACCTACGCGGAGAATGCCTCTTTTCAAGACTGTTTACTCTAATACCGCCATCAGCTCCTCCAGACGGCGGATCTCGTAATCCGTCCGCACCTCCACATCTTTCGCCTTTCCTTCCGGGTTAAACCAGCAGGAAGCCACACCCGCGTTCTCCGCACCTCTCATATCACTCGTCAGGGAATCTCCCACCAGAATGCATTCTTTCCGTGACACACCGGGCATCGCCGCAAAGCAGGCGTCAAAGTATTCTTTTCGGGGTTTTGGATATCCCATGAGTTCTGAGACAAATACCCCGTCCATGACCGCGTCAAGCCCGGACAGCTTCATTTTGTTTGCCTGTGTGGTATTGACTCCATTGGTCACCACATACTGCCGGTATCCTTTTTCCTTTAGCAGCGTAACAAGTTCTTTGGCGCCATCTATATAGAAGAAAACGTTTCCCAGCTCTCTCTGGTAATCCGCATTGATCTCCTCCGGCGCCACATGGGTGATTCCCAGCTCTTCAAACAGAGCGCGGAACCGGCCGACAGTCACCTGCTCCTTCGTCAGTTCCCCCGCTTCCAGTCGACGCCAATAGCTTCTGTTTATGACATCATAGCGGGCTTTCGTCTCTTCGCTTATTGCCAGCCCGTACTGCGCAAATACTGCCAGCAGCGCATGCTCCATAGAAAGATCAAAATCAAGCAGCGTCTGATCCAGATCCCAAAGTATTGTTGTATAGTTTCCCATTTCCTCTCTCCTGCCTTTTTCTGACTCCGCCTATGTGCGGATAAGAAGGAAGGGCGTTCATCTGTGAACACCCTTCCATTTTTTCATTCATCCTTACGCCTGTAACAGACTATGCTGTTGTACTTCCGTCCGCAGTATCTGCCCGCATTTCCAAAGCCGCCTTCGCGTCCTTACTCTTTCTCCACTTCACGCCGATGATGCATGCCACAATTACCAGCGCAACAATCAGTACAAACAGAAGCAGATACGATAAAAACGAGTTCACAAATAAAATTAAATTTGCCATTTTTCCACATCCTTCTCTTCAAGAATTCCCGCCGGGAAGCGGAATCTTTCCTTCTCCCAGACTACATCCATGATACCACCAATCAGAGTGAATCGTCAAGCAGATCTGTACCATCCGCCGCCGTGGTAGCCAGCTTATCACACCTCTCGTTCTCCGGGTGCCCGTCATGTCCTTTTACCCACTGGAAGGTGACACGGTGCGGCTCCTTGGCCCGAAGCAGGCGTTCCCACAAATCTACATTCTTGACCGGCTTGTTGCCCGCTGTTTTCCACCCCTTTTTCAGCCATCCCTCAATCCAGTGTTTGTTAAAGGCGTCCGTCACATATTTGGAATCGGAGATCAGCAGCACCTCGCACGGTTTTGTGAGCGCCTCCAGCCCTACAATCACCGCCATCAGCTCCATACGGTTGTTCGTTGTCTTCTTGTACCCTGCGGAATACTCCCGCTCGTGCAGAGTGCCCCTGCTGTCAATATACTGCAGCACCGTGCCGTACCCGCCCGGTCCCTCCGGGTTTCCGCGCGCCGCGCCGTCCGTATAGATGGTTACCTTCATGTCCAGTTCCTTTCCACTATTCCATATCTGCACTGCGGCAATGGCCATCCACCGACCGATCATCATAGTGTTCATTGCCCGCTCATATCACTTCCAGCTTCCGTCCCTCAAAAACCGCTCCGCCATCGCCTCCGCTTCCGAGGTCACATCCTCATCATACTTTAACATCCGCAGAAGCGCAATGGCATTTCTGGTGGACGCAGGCCCCCTCATCAGTTTATAAGGGAAAGAAATATCCTTCTCCTCAATCCGCTCCTCAAAGTGATAGTTATCATATTCCTGTGCCAAAAGTTTCGTCAGTTCCACATCATGGGTTGCCGCAAAACAGAGCGCATGTCCAGCCGCCAGTTTTCTCATAATCTGTGTGGAGGCCGCAATCCGCTCCACCGTGTTGGTGCCCCGCAGCACCTCATCCACGAAGCAGAGGACGGGACGCTCCCTCTCCTGCCCCGCCTGATCCATAATCCGTTTGATGGACTTTATTTCTACCATATAATAACTGTCGCCGCAAGCCAAGTCATCCCGCAGGGACATGGAGGAATAAATGCGGTAAAACGGCGCCTCATAGGACGCGGCCGCACAAGTATGCACCGTCTGCGCAAGCAGCGCGTTCACCGCCGCCGCCCGCAGAAAAGTAGACTTTCCTGAAGCGTTGGAACCTGTCAGCAGCACACTCTTTTCCGCGTACAGAGTATTCGGCACAGCCTCCTGCAGCAATGGATGATACAGCCCGTCCGTCCGCAGGAAAAGACTTTTCCCAGGCTCCTCCCGCAAAGCGGGCACACACCAGCCGTCCCCCAGACTCTTTCTGAAAGAACCAACAGCCACCGCACACTCAAGCTCCCCCATCACGGTAATCAGCCGGTCTACCTCTCCCATATGCCTCTGCAGGTCGTGCAGCGCCTTGTTAAAACGGATCAGATCCATATAAAACAGCATCCGCAGATAGTCTAACAAAATCTCCAGAGGATTGCCGCTCCCCTGTCTGGCGCCGGAAACGAGATTGGAGCTGTTCATAAATCCACGCAGACTTTTGCAGGCTTCCCTGACCGCCGCAAGCGCTTCCTCAATCCCGCCGATCTCTGCCTTTCCCAGCTCCTCCCCGCCTTTCAGAAGTCTTCTCACATAGGCAAAACTGGTGACGTAAGGCTCCACCTGCCGATATTCCTTAAAATAATCGATCAGATTATGGCACAACACCCCAAACAGACAGACCAGACCCACCGGCAGAGAAAAAAACATGCCCGCTATACTCAAAAGCACAAGAGTATCCCAGAAAAAATACCTGCCGCTTTTCCGCTCTCCCAGTAAGTCCAAATGATCCAGATATTCATAGATGGAATGCCGTCCCGTGCGTCCAAGCTGATAAAAGACTCTCTGCAGCCTGCGCCGTTCTCCCTCCCGCTCCATGAAATACGAAATCCGCTGTTCTAGTTTTCTAAGCTCGTCCACGTCCGCCGCCGGCGTTCTGAGCCTGTAATACAGATACTCATCCCCCGCCGCCGAGAGACAGGTATTCATTCGCTGATAAACGGCATCCATATGCAGGTCGTTCCATGTAATCTCATCAATCTGATCTGCTTTTTGATGCTTCTGGTAATACATACGGATGTGGGAAAGCTCCTCCGCCCCGTAGCTGCGCTCAGGCGGCACGCCGTAACCTGCATAAATCTCCTGTAGTCTTCTCTCTAAAAACCTTCTGCTGTCCACATACTCCTTGGTCATAACAAGCACAATGGCAAGCAGAATCAGGCATACAAAAATAAAAGCGTCCATCTTCACCTGAGACTATTGATAATCTCGTTTGCCTTTCTATAGATTTCCTCCTCATCTATGTCTTTAGCAAATGTTCCATTCTCATACAAAATCTTTCCACGGATCATCGTCATTTTTACATTCTGCTTGCTGCCACTGTAAACGAGATTTTTCGGAATGTGGTTGAGGGGCTGCATGTTGGGCTGATGCAGATCAATCAGAATCACATCCGCCTGTTTTCCAGCCGCAAGCACATCCGTGTCAGGCAGATTCATGGCCTTTGCACCGTTCACCGTTGCCATCTTCAAAACCTCCAGCGCATCCACAGCCGCTGCGTCCTGTTCTTTCAGTTTGGCAAGCCCCGTGACCAGAAACATTTCCCGGAACATATCCAGACAGTTGTTGCTGGCCGGGCCGTCCGTGCCAACCGCCACATTGATTCCCCGTCTCAAATACTCCGAAACCGGCGCAATGCCGCTGGCAAGCTTCGTGTTGGAGCCTGGATTCGTGACAACGCTCAATCCACGTTTCGCAAAGATATCCATGTCCTCCTCATCCACCCATACGCAGTGGTAACCGCCTCCGCCATAATCAAACATGCCAAGGGAGTCCAACAGCTTCACAGGGGACATGCCATAGCGTTCCCTGCAGCCCTCCACCTCCGCTTTCGTCTCACTAAGATGCGTAAATACAGGCGCCTGATACTTGTGCGCCATAGCCGCCACCTGTTCTAACAGTGACTTTGCGCATGTGTATTCCGCATGGAATCCGATAAAGTAAGAGTGCAGGGGATCTAACGCATTCAGCGCATGATACCGCTCCTCCATCTGCTTCAGAGACTGCTCAAAGCCATCCTGTCCGCTGGCGCCGCTGACCTGCACACAGCGCATTCCCATCTCCACGCAGGCCTGCGCTGTTTTCTCCGGGTTCAGATACATATCGAAAATGGACGTGATGCCGCTGGTCAGATATTCCAGCACAGCAAGCTTTGTGAGATGATAAATCATCTCTCCGTCAAGCTTATCCTCCATCGGAAACACCTGCTTTGTCAGCCAGTCATGCAGAGGCAGGTCGTCCGCGTAGGAGCGCAGAAACGTCATGGCGGAATGGGTGTGGGCATTCTTAAATCCAGGCATGAGAAGATTGCCTTTGCAGTCCATTTCCCTGTCCCAGGAAACATTGTCTATGGAAAGTGACCGGCAGATTTCAGCCGCATCACCGCCCTCTCCCACATACAAAATTTTATCGTCCTGTACCCAAAGCTCTCCTTCCACGATATCCGTGGTTTTCATGGTCAGAATTTTTGCGTTGTAAAATCTGTAGTTCATGCTTTACCCTTTCTGTATTCTATTTATCGTACAGCGCCGCAGAGTTTATACTGCCGGCATTCCCTAAGACTGCTCATTGCCATCGCTCAAATTATCCGGCCCGAACCCCTCAGGAAGAAGTTCCGCCAGTGTCATAACGCGGTAGTTCTCCTCGGATTTTGCCACAATAACCTGAAAATGCTCCGGCTCACAAAACTCCATCATCACCTGCCTGCAGACTCCGCAGGGATAAGCGTACTGAGTCAGCGTTTCCCCCTCTGGACTGCCCACAATGGCAATCGCTGCGAATGCTCTTATGCCTTCGCTGACCGCCTTAAAGAAAGCCGTCCGCTCAGCGCAGTTGCTTGGCCCGTAAGCCGCATTCTCGATATTACAGCCTGTGATAATCCGCCCGTCCGCACAAAGCAGCGCCGCGCCCACCTGATAATGGGAATAAGGCGAGTAGGATTTCCTTCTCGCCTCTATCGCCGCTGCAATCAATTCTTTTATCTGCACCTGCATCAAATATACTCCTTAAACCTGGTGATGGACTCCACCAAAAGTTTCTCGAACTTGGGAGCCACCGCATTCGCCGCCTCCTGCACCTCCTCATGGGTCAAAGGCGCGCTGTTCATACCTGCCGCCAGATTGCTGACACAGGATACGCCGCAGATCTTCATTCCCATATGGTTCGCCGCAATCGCCTCCACGACAGTGCTCATGCCGACCGCGCTGGCTCCCAGCTTGTGAAGCATCTGTATTTCAGCCGGCGACTCAAAAGAAGGACCCGTGAGCTGTGCATACACACCCTCAAACAACTCGATCTCATTCTCCTTGGCCGTCTCTCTGATAATCCCCTGCAAATCCTCATCGTAAACATGGGACATATCCGGGAATCTGGTTCCCAGCTCTTCTATATTCGGTCCGATCAGCGGATTCGGTGCAAAGATAGAAATATGATCCTGAATCAGCATCAGACTGCCCGCATGGAACGCCGGGTTGATTCCGCCGGAAGCGTTCGTCAGAAAGAGCACCTTTGCGCCCATCATCTTCATCAGGCGGGTGGGCAGCACCACATCCGTGATGGGATATCCCTCATAATAGTGCACGCGCCCCTGCATCAGCACAACGGGCACTTCATTGATATAGCCAAAAATAAACTTCCCGGCATGTCCCGGCACGGTGGATACGGGAAATCCTTCGATTTCATTGTAGGGAAGTTCCGCTTTCACATCTACGACCTTCGCAAAGTTGCCGAGGCCGGAACCGAGAACTACCGCCACTTTCGGCTCGAAATCAATCTTCTCTTTGTAACACGCAAAGCATTTTTTAAGTTTTTCGTATACTGGATTCATATGATTACCGCCTTTCTATTGATGTCCTAATTATATCATCCCTGCATTTTCTCCGCAATCAATATATCCATACAATGCTGATGCGGCATGCCGCCGCTGTTGCAGTCAAAGATTATTTCTTCATTTACATGAAACAGCCAGTCGTGATACAGCTCCTGCAGTTCCCCGGAGTGCCAGTTTCCCCGCTCAATCTCCGCAGGCTCCCGGTCCGGCGCCGGCGCAATAAAAGGCTTATCTACAAAGACATTGACCGCATGCAGCCCTCCGGCACAAGTATGCTCTTTCATACAGGAAATCACTTCTCTCCTCAATTCCTGTGGAACATAGTGGATCACCCCGCTGGAAAAAACAATGTCAAAGGAAGTCTCCGGCCTGTAATCCAGCACATCCGCCTTAAAAAAATCAACCTGTACACCGTGATGCTCTGCCAGACTGCGCGCTTTCTCCAATCCGCTCTCCGCCGCGTCAAAAGCAGTGACAAGATACCCGTTTTTTGCCAGAAAAACAGCATCCTTCCCCTCCCCGCAGCCGATCTCCAAAACCCGGTAAGGCTTCACGGGAGGCCTGCGTTTCATAATCTCGTAGCACAGCGCATTCGGGTTCAGCCCCCAGTAGTAATCCTCTCCCTCATACCTCCGTTCATAGTCCGTCACTGACGCAGCGCTGTATCCAAGAAGTGAGTCTGTGGTAGTTCCTAAAATATGTGCAAGCTGCGGCAGAAGGCTGATATCCGGGGACGCCGTACCATTCTCCCACTTGGAAACAGCCTGAAAAGACACATGTAAATAATCGGCAATCTTTTGCTGTGTGTATCCCAGCTGCTTTCTCTTTTTCATAATAACCGTTCCCAGCGTGTCACTCAAACCCATTTCCTCCTATCAGTAAAGCATCTGTTTTTCCCATCATAACAGCAGACTGTTTCTCTCACCATAACGTATCTGTTGAAAATCAGATATCTGCTCAACCAAATGGCGAAAAAAGAGCATATAGATTTTTCGTTTCTATATGCTCCAGCGCTGTTAACGTTTTCCATATCTCAGCGGCTCCGCCACCGTCCTGTTAAAGAACGCAATGAGCGGCCCCATAAAAAATGCCGTCACCACCGTGCCGATTCCCACCGTTGCACCGAACGCAAATCCCACGACTGTGCAGAATAAATCCGAAGAGATCCGGCATATCTGAAATTTCCACTTTTTCTTTTCCGAGAGAATCAGTGACACGGCATCGTATGTAGACACACCCATATCCGCCGTAAAATAGAGGGCGGAAGAAAAACACATAATAACGATTCCCATAATCAGAAAGACAAACCTGACAGCCAGGGACGGTTCCGGGATCAGCCGCTCAAAGAGAAGGGAGGAATACTCCACCACATATCCCAAAAGAAAGATATTGATCACCGTCCCAAGCCCGATCTTCTTTTTGTCTGCCAGAAAAATGGCTATCAGCATTAACAGGTTGATTGCCGCATACACCGTTCCAAAACCGGGAGCGCCCTCCGGCAGTATTTCAAAAACTCCGTGCACAAAAACCTGAAACGGATCAAGGCCCAGCGCCGAAAAATTGAACATGCCAACGCTGAATCCGCAGATCAGCACGCCGCACACTGTCATCCATATTCTTCTTGTACGTTCCTGCATCTTAACTCCATTCCGAAGCGTTTACGCGACGAGGCGACGCAAACATCTCTCATATCGTTATACCGATTCTTTCGGGCACTAGCGGCCAAGCAGTCCCTTTTTCTCCAGAAACTCCTTCGCCACTTCCCGGTCCTCCCTGCCGTTTGCTTCCACCTCATAGTTCATCTGCTGCATCTCGTCCTCAGTAATGAGCCCGTTCATTTTCTCCAGAATCCCCCGAAGCTCCGGGTATTTTTCCAGCGCATCCTTCCTCACAATCGTTCCCGCGTCATAGGTCTCAAAAAACACCTGATCATCCGTGAGCAATACGAGATTGTTGGCCGCAAGCTGCGCATCCGTTGTGAAAGCGTTGATGACATCCACCTCTTCGTTTTTTAACGCCTCATATTTCAGGGCGATTTCCATCTGCACCGTATTCTTAAACTGCATACCGTAAGCGCCGCAAAGTCTTGGATACCCCGTCTCCAGTTCAATATAATCCGGGTTGCCGCCAAATGTAAGTTCCCCGGAAGCCGCCGCCAGATCCGAATAAGTGGAAAGATCGTACTGTTTCGCCGTATCCTGTCTGACTGCCAGCCCATAAGTATTGGAAAAGCCATACAGTCCCGTCCATGTCAGTCCGAGCGCGTCATACGCCGACAGCAGTTCCTCGTAGAGCTTGTCGTCATCCTTCTCCATCTCTTCCTTTTTCAGTACATTTAACCATGCTGATCTGGTATACTCCGGGTAGAGATCAAACTCCCCTTTCACAAGCGCGGGATGAATGTTTGTCGTGCCGCCTCCCACACCTTTGGTAATCTCCACCTCGTAATCCGTCCCGTCCTCAATCAACTGTGCCATGATCTCCGTCAAAATATACTGTTCTGTCATAGGCTTAGACGCAATTTTGATCGGTTCCTTCTTTCCACAGGCACAAAGCCCGCACGCAATGCACATCAATGCAATCGCTGCCATTCTCTTTTTTGTACTTTTCATCTTCTCCTCCATTCCGTAACTTTGCTCACATGCCGCCGATGAGCTGTTTCACAAACCCGTCCCTCGGCGCATGCAAAAGTTCCTCCTTTTTGCCTTCCTGCCAGATCACCCCATCCTTCATAATCAGAATGCGGCTCCCCAGCTTAAATGCCTCCTCTATATCATGCGTGATAAACACAATGGTTATTCCCGTTTTTTTCTGCAGAGCCAAAAGCTCCCCCTGTAACGCACGCCTCGTAATTTCATCCACCGCTCCGAACGGCTCGTCCATCAACAGGATGTCCGGGGAAGCCGCCATAGCCCTCGCAATACCCACGCGCTGTTTCTGCCCGCCGGAAAGCTGCCTCGGGAAACGCTTTGCCAGTTCCGCCGGAAGCTCCACCAGCTCCAGCATTTTCCCGGAAAGCTTACGCCTGTCCTCTTTCGATAACTTCTTATCAAGGCCGGGAACATAACATATATTGTCTTCCACCGTCAAATGCGGAAACAGCTTCGCCCCCTGTACCGCATAGCCGATCCTTCTGCGCAGGCTTGTCAGATCACATGCTGACAGCCGTTCTCCCTCCACAAGCACTTCCCCTTCCACAGGCAGCACCAGTCCGTTTATCATCTTGAGAAGCGTCGTCTTTCCGCACCCGGAAGGCCCGATTATCACAAGAAACTCTCCTTTTTCCACGGCAAGGGTTATCTGGCGCAGCACCTCATGGTCTCCATAGGATGCCGACACATTCCGTATTTCAATCGCCTTATTCAATGCCGTACCTCCTGTTCACTGCCTTCTGTATTCTCGCAAGCAGCCAGTCGCTAAAGAGCGCCAAAAGCGCAATCAGCACCGATCCCGCCGCCGTAAGCGTCATATTGTAAGTGGTGATGCCACGGTAGATTGCAGCACCCAGTCCGCCGGCGCCGATAAAGGAAGCAATGCCTCCCATCGCAATGATCATCACAACCATGTTGCGAAACCCGCTGATAATCACTGGAAGCGCAAGAGGAATCCGAATCCCAAGCAATATCTGACGTCCGTCAGAGCCAAGCCCCTCCGCCACCTCCAGAATACCCGCATCCACATTCATGAGGCCGGTATGGGTATTTCTGACAATCGGGAGCAGACCGTAAACAGTCAGGGCAATAATGGCTGTCTTATTGCCGATTCCTGTAAAAGGAATCAGAAATCCCAGAAGGGAAATGGACGGAATGGTATAGATCACATTGATCACGCCAAGAACCACCCCGGCAAGCTTTTTATGTCCGCTGATAAAAACACCAAGCAGAATCCCCAGCACGCCCGCACACACTACCGCCGTCAAAGAAATCCGAATATGCTCCAGCAGGCAGGTCATAAAAAACTCCCGCCGCTCCCAAAGAATGTGAATTATCTGCATAGCTGCCACCCTGCTGTAAAAAGTAATCCGTTTACTGCAAAAACTCTGTTCTGCGAAACTTGAGCCAGATGCCTGAAACGAAATGTCCCGGCGCCTGGCTCAAAAGAATTTCATTCTTTAAGTAAGATATCACATAAATAAGAGATTCGCAATCATAAGTGTTGTACCGCTGAATTGTTATATGATGATACACACCATTCCGCCGTTGCAGTCGTTGACGATCTTCTGCATGGTCTCCTGCAATTTGATCTGACTCTCCTCGTTGATCATGGAAATCTTGCCTGTGATGCCGTCATTGACTAATTGTTCCACGGTCTTGCCAAAGATATTCGTCTCCCAGATGCCCTCCTCGCTCGTGTCGGTATCCGAGATAAACTGAATCAGATCCCTGGCCTGTTCCTCGGTTCCCACAATGGGTGAGATTTCCGTCTCGATGCTGGCTTTGATCATATGAATACTGGGGCTTTCAGCTTTGATTCTCACGCCAAATTTGTTGCCCTGCTTGATCAGCTCCGGCTTCTCCAGCACAATCTCTTCTCTGTCCGGCATAACTACGCCGTAGCCTTTGTAGCGCACTGCCTCCAGCGCGTGCAGCACCTTCACATACTCCCGCTTCATCTTCGCCATCTCGCGCAGTGTGGCGAGAAGCTGGTACTCACTCTCTATGGATTCCCCTACCAGGTCGCTTAGCATCTCGTAATAGTAAGCGTCATCCACGTCGAGGATAATCCGCACACTGCCGTCAGACATATCGACGCCGTCCAGCTTGCACTTTCTGATATACTCGCTCTCCACCGTAAAGCGGTCAGCTGTGATATCCCTGATATGGTTCAGATCGTTCATCAGCGCTTTCAGCTGCACAATGATATCCTTCTTCATCTTGTGGTCGAAAGGAAGCATCTCCACCCACTTCGGCATGTAAAACTCGATCATGGTGAGCGGGAACTCATAGAGAATATTCTCCATAATATGGTTGATATCCTCTTTTTTCAACTGCTCACAGTTGATCGGCATAACCGTCACCTGATACTTCTCGCTGATCTCGTCAGCCAGATTTCTCGTTTCCTCCGCATAAGGCTTTTCGGAATTTAAAAGCACGATATAAGGCTTCCCCAGCGCCTGCAGCTCCTTGATCGTCCGCTCCTCCGCCTCCAGAAAACTTTCTCTCGGAAGCTCTCCAAAAGATCCGTCACAGGTCACCACGATTCCGATGGTAGAGTGATCCCGGATCACTTTTCTGGTTCCGATCTCCGCCGCCTTCGTGAAGGGAATTTCCTCCATAGACCAGGGCGTTTTGACCATGCGCTCCTCTTCCTTTTCCATATGGCCGGCTGCGCCGTCCACCATGTAGCCCACACAGTCGATCAGGCGCACCTTCACATCAATGTCCGCGCCCAGCCTTACATGCGCCGCTTCCTTCGGAATAAACTTCGGCTCCGTGGTGGTAATGGTCTTCCCGCCCGCGCTCTGGGGCATCTCATCCTGTGCTCTCTCCCTTTCGTTCTCATCCTCCATATAGGGAAGTACCAGAAGGTTCATAAACCGCTTGATGAACGTGGATTTTCCTGTCCTGACCGGTCCCACCACGCCCAGGTAGATTTCTCCGCCCGTTCTGCGCTGTATATCTTTATACAGGTCATATGTACTATTCTGTAATATATCCATAAAAAATCCTCCTGCTTATACTGGTAAATGTATATGCAGAAGGATTTCGTTTTATACGGCAGAATCTCAAAATTGGCGAACGAGCAAGCTCGTCCCGGAGAATGCCGCTTTTCAGGCATTCTCCCAAGTGAGACCTCGTACTTTTTTACTGTCTCAGTTTGTGGAAAATAATACAGTTTGGCTGATCCACTTTAATTTCCCTGCCATTCATTACAAGAAGCCCGTTCTTCAAATCCACGTTGAAGAACGTCATGGTATTTGATTCGTGGTTCAGGGAAACAAGATGCCTGTTATCCGGGAAAAGCGTTGCATCCTTCGGGTAGTCCCCGCTGATCGGCAGACAGAAGATTTTTGTGAGCATCCCCGTCTTCTGGTCAATCTTGTAAACAATGGCGCTGTTATCTCCGGCATTAGAGCTTGTCAGATACATAAAGTCCTCTGAAATATTGAGCGCGCTGGCTGCGGATCCTCCCGCATGATAATCATTCAGCGTGGAAATCGTCTGGATCTTCTCAAACTCAGGGTTACCGTTTCTCTCTTCATAAGTATATACTTCAATATAGTTTTTCAGTTCATGCACTATATAGAGAATATGCCCATCCTTTGAAAACTTCAGATGGCGGGGCGCCGATTCCTGCTCACTGCGGATCATATCGATGGGTTTCAGCTTTCCCCTCGCGTGATCCACCCGATATACATTCACATGATCAAGCCCCAGATCTGCGGCACACAGATAATGGTTATCCCGGGTCATCTTCACACAGTTGACATGGGGTCTGAAATTACGCTCCGCAATGCTGCCAATGCCCTTATGATAGATCTCGTCTGTGATTTCCCCGATACCGCCGTCCTCTCTCAGGCGCAGCACCGTGATCTTTCCGTCATGGTATCCTCCCACAAAAAGAAGCTTATCCTCGTAATCAGAGGAAAGATAACAGCCCCTCATCCCATTGATGCTGCCCTGGTTGATCACCTCCAGATCCCCGCCGGGTAAAATCTTATATGCCTCCACTCCAAAATCTGTGATGGAATAGAGATATTTTTCGTTATGGGAGATGGTGATGTAAGAAGAATTTGTAATCTCCACCTGATTCTTCTCCATCATCCTGCCGTTCTGCATATCCACATCATAAATTTTGATACCGTAGTTATCTTCTTTTGCTGTCGTGTAAGTAGACACATACGCCACATATTTATCCTGATTCATCCCATTCCTCCATACCGGGGCGCATCCCTCTCCTCGTCCAGCGCCCTTGTCTTTAGCAGAATTTTACCATAAATTCCGAAACTTGTTAATCCTTTTCTTCGGATTCTTCTCATTTTTAAAAAAGATGACTTCTTTTGACATTTTTCCATTGACATCGCCACCTACTCTAGTATAATGGGATTCAGCGCATGTTTAGTTTTAGTAAACTTTAAGTTTATTTTTACTGAATTGCAGAAACAGGAAAAGAGGATGTTATGGACAATGCTTCCTCCCGGATGGATCTGGGCAATAAAATCAAAGAACTGCGAAACAAAAAAGGACTGACACAGGAAGAACTTGCGGACCGCTGCGAACTGTCCAAGGGATTTATCAGCCAGCTGGAGAACGATCTGACTTCCCCCTCCATCGCTACGCTGATGGACATTTTGCAGTGCCTCGGTACCAGCCTGAAAGATTTTTTTAACGATCCGCAAGACGAACAGATTGTCTTCAGCAAAGAGGACTTTTTTGAAAAAACCGATACCGAACTGCAAAACAAAATAGAATGGATCATTCCCAATGCCCAGAAAAACAAGATGGAACCGATCCGCGTGACGCTGGAAAAGGACGGCTCCACTTATCCCGATTTACCCCATGAGGGCGAGGAATTTGGTTATGTGCTCTCCGGCTCCATCACCATTATCGTTGGCAGCCGAAGCATCCGGGCCAAAAAGGGAGACGCCTTTTACTTCACCCCGGACTCAGAGCATTATATCAAGGCGAACGGTAAGAGCGGCGCTGTGTTTTTATGGATCAGCACACCGCCCGCCTTCTAGCAGATAGAGCGGCGCACAATTGTGAACTTTACTCAAATGCGAGAGCTGATTCGCGGACTCAGCGCTTGTCAGAGAATCGGAACAAATACGCAGGAAAAATAATGGAGGATTTACTCCCATGAAAAAAGAACTGATTCAGTTGATTGATATATCGAAATCTTTTGACGGACAGATGGTGCTGGATGAATTGAACCTAAACATCCACGAAAATGAATTTGTTACTCTGCTTGGCCCAAGCGGCTGTGGTAAGACAACTACGCTGCGCATTCTGGGCGGTTTTACAAGCCCTGACAAAGGCCGGGTGGTATTTGACGGTAAGGAGATCACACAGATTCCGCCGAACAAAAGACAGTTAAATACGGTTTTCCAGAAATATGCCCTCTTCACCCATATGACCATCGCAGAAAACATCGCTTTCGGACTGAAAATAAAAAAGAAACCCAAAAGCTACATAGATGACAAAATCCGCTACGCGCTGAAACTGGTAAATCTGGACGGCTATGAAAACCGCATGCCCGATTCCCTGAGCGGCGGACAACAGCAGCGGATTGCCATTGCCCGCGCCATTGTCAACGAGCCGAAAGTCCTCCTTCTGGATGAACCGCTGGGCGCTCTTGACTTAAAACTGCGGCAGGAAATGCAGTATGAGCTGATCCGCATGAAAAATGAACTTGGCATTACTTTTGTCTACGTCACCCATGACCAGGAAGAAGCGCTTACCATGTCTGACACCATCGTGGTTATGAACCAGGGCTATATCCAGCAGATCGGAAGCCCGGAGTCTATCTACAATGAGCCGGAAAACGCATTTGTGGCGGATTTCATCGGGGAAAGCAATATTATCCCCGCTACAATGATTGAGGATAAGCTGGTAAACATTCTTGGAACACGCTTTACCTGCGTGGATACGGGCTTTGGCCGCAACCGTCCCGTGGATGTGGTGATCCGCCCGGAGGATGTCATTCTCGTTGAGCCTTCGGAGGGGATCATCCAGGGGGTTGTCAGCCATCTGATCTTTAAGGGTGTCCACTATGAAATGGAAGTGCAGGCATGCGGCTTTGAATGGCTGGTGCACTCTACCACCCTGTCCCCGGTCGGAAAAGAAGTCGGCATCCGGGTAGACCCTTATAATATCCAGATAATGAACAAACCAGAGTCTGAAGATGAGGAGGCAGTCGGCATTGAAATCTAAAAATAAATGGCTTTCCGCTCCGTATATTCTCTGGTCTGCCGTGTTCATCATCGTTCCTCTCGGCATGATCCTGTACTACGGGCTGACTGATCAGACGGGTTCCTTTACTTTGGACAATATCACAGCGATAGCCTCTGCCGGGCACGCGAAAGCGCTTCGGGTATCGCTTCTGCTCTCTCTGGTCAGCACACTGGTCTGTTTTTTGCTTGCCTATCCGCTGGCGATGATTCTCGCAAGCGTGCAGGTAAAGCGGCACAACTTTATTATATTGGTTTTCATTCTGCCTATGTGGATGAATTTCCTGCTGCGCACGCTGGCCTGGCAGACTTTACTGGAGAAAAACGGTGTCATTAACCATGTACTCTCCTTTTTGCATCTGCCCGCGTTAAGAATCATCAATACGCCTGCGGCTATTATCCTTGGCATGGTATATAATTTCCTGCCTTTTATGGTGCTTCCTCTGTATAACGCGCTGTCCAAAATAGATACCAATGTGATAAACGCCGCCCGCGATCTGGGTGCGAACCATGTGCAAACCTTTATCCGCATCATTCTGCCGCTCTCCATTCCGGGCATTATCAGCGGCATTACTATGGTATTTATTCCGGCTCTGACCACCTTTGTGATCAGTTCACTGCTTGGCGGCGGAAAACTGCTGTTGATCGGTGATGTCATTGAACAGGAATTTACGCGCACATCCAACTGGCATCTGGGCAGCGGCCTGTCCATGATATTGATGGTATTTATTCTGGTCAACATGGTTTTATCCGCTATTTTTGATAAGGACGGGGAGGGTTCCATGCTATGAAAACCATTGCAAAGAGAATATATGTAGCCCTGATTATCCTTTTTCTGTACGCTCCTATCGGCATTCTTATGGTACTGTCCTTTAACAGGAGCAAGACCCGTGCGAAGTGGGGCGGCTTCACCTTGCACTGGTATCGTGCCCTTTTTCAGAATGAGGAGATCCTGCGGGCTCTGCTTAACACCCTGCTCATCGCACTGCTGTCCTCCCTGATTGCCACGGTGATCGGTACCGTTGCCTGCATCGCCATGAATGGAATGAAACGCAGGGCAAAATCAGTCCTTATGGGAATTACAAATATTCCCATGCTGAATGCGGACATCGTTACCGGCATTTCTCTGATGCTGCTCTATATCAGTCTGGGAATCAAATTTGGCATGGGTACCATACTGCTGTCCCATATTACTTTTAATATTCCCTATGTGATTTTGAGTGTGATGCCGCGCATGAAGCAGTTAAACGTGAGCACTTACGAGGCAGCTCTGGATCTGGGCTCCTCACCTATACATGCCTTTTTTAAAGTGGTGTTTCCCGATTTGCTTCCGGGCATCCTGTCGGGATTCCTGATGGCGTTCACAATGTCTCTGGATGATTTCATTATCACACATTTTACCAAAGGCGTTGGCGTGGACACGCTTTCTACTAAGATTTACACAGAAATCAAGAAGGGAATCAAGCCTGAAATGTACGCCCTGTCATCACTTATATTTGTGACAGTTCTAACCCTGCTTGTTCTCGTCAATCTGTCACCAACTGAAAAAAAATCGAGCGTCGGCACGCTCGATTCAGAGAATGCTCCGCATTCTCCTTAAATGGT
>CAJTTT010000041.1:0-17052 GCA_910579285.1 uncultured Lachnospiraceae bacterium
CTTGTGTCCTTTGCGTACCATTCGTTCATAATGTTTAGGAACGGCGTAAAATCGTTGTCGCCCATTGTTTCGCTGTCTACGCCGTTGTTTACCGCTATGAAGCGCACACCCTTTTCGGGGAACATGATGTCTGTGTAAAAGCCGACTTTTAAGTAATTCCTGCCTAGCCTGCTCATGTCCTTTACAATCACTGTGCTTACATTGCCCGCTTCAACCTCGGCTATCAGTTTTTGAAAACCCTCACGCTCAAAAGTAGTGCCGGATATGCCGTCATCAGTAAAATGCCGGATATTGGAAAAACCCTGTCTTTTTGCGTATTCCTCTAAATACTGTTTTTGGTTTATGATACTGTTGCTTTCGCCCTGTTGTTCATCATCTCGTGACAGTCTTTCGTAGAGGGCGGTAATCTTTGCGCTGTTCGTCATTGTAAATTCCTCCATTTCTCGCTATAATAAAGCTGATTTCAGCTTGGGGAAAAGGTGGTCTTTTCAAAAACTCACACTTTTTCCGTCCTCTTTAAATATACCCCTTTTGTACCGTGACGGCAGTGTGTATGTGGAGGATAAGGGGTCGACAAATGGAACTTTTGTAAACGGCGTGCCGATTGTCGGGGAATACAAGGTGGAAATGGATGATATTCTGCTGATTGGTTCTTCTGAATATCGGATTACATGGGAATAAGGAAAATATGAATTACAATAATCTATGTCCGCACTGCATGCGGGAGATACAAAAAAACGGAAGCGGAGTCTGCCCATACTGCGGCTGCGAGGTGTCACGGGGGTTGGAACTTACCCACCAGCTGCGGCCTTTTACGATTTTAAACGGTAAATATCTGGTTGGCAGTGTCCTTGGAGAGGGCGGATTTGGCATAACGTATATCGGCTATGACCTGAATCTTGAACTGAGAATCGCAATCAAGGAATTTTATCCGAACGGCTTTTGCAGGCGGGAATCTTCCGTCACAAATACGTTGTCTTCGTATGGCGGATCACAGGGAGAGTCATTTGAGAAATGGCGGAGCAGATTTGTAAAAGAGGCGAAAAGTCTCGCGAAATGCACCAATCTGTCTGGCATAGTCGGGGTCAAGGATTTCTTTGAAGAAAACAATACGGCATATATTGTCATGGAATATCTGGAAGGGCAGACCTTAAAGGAATATTTAAACAGACAGGGAGGGAAGCTTCCTGTGGGGCAGGCGCTGCAGGCATTGGAGCCGGTTATGGTTTCTATGTCTCAGGTACATAGGGCAGGGATCATTCATAGGGATATCAGCCCCGACAATATTATGATAACAACAGACGGCATGATGAAACTGCTGGATTTCGGTGCGGCCGTGGATCTGATGAAGGAGGAGGAAAGAAGCCTATCCATTATGTTGAAACCCGGCTATGCCCCGGAAGAACAGTATCGGACGAAAGGAAAACTGGGACCGTGGTCAGACGTCTATGCGCTTGCCGCAACGATTTATAAATGTATTACCGGTATTACGCCGCCTGAAGCAATGGAGCGAATGCGGGAGGATCATCTTGCCGCGCCCGGCAGTCTGGGAATAAACATGCCTCCTTCTGTGGAAGCTGCATTGCTAAAAGGAATGAGTGTATATACGGACAATCGGTATCAGACTATGGATGAATTTCACCATGCACTGATGGCAAAGGCGGAGAAGGAAAAGACAGCGATATCGTGCAGGGAGAAAACGGTTTTACACAGGGAGAGCGCTGCAGAACCTGTCCGTAAAGAAGAAGGCCGGCAAAAGCGCATCGGATCTGCGAAAATCGCAGGCTGTGCCGCCGTTCTCTTTATGGGATTCCTTATGTTTCTGCATCTGTCAGGGGACAACGGAAACCGAGGGGATGAGACCGTACTGAGCATTCCTGAAGAAGGGGATGACCTTGAGGCAGTTCCTGTTGAGAAAGAGGAAGAAACGGTATCAAGGGAGACGGCAGACAGTCTGGAAAGCGAACCGGGAATTGAAGAACAGGAGACGGAAGAGAAGGAAATCGTCACTTATCGTTACGAGTTTCTGGTGGGTGATGTGACATGGTATGAGGCCTATGAAGACTGTATTGCCCGGGGCGGGCATCTGGTGACGATCGAATCGCCGGAAGAATTTGAGATTTTGACAGAACAGCTTATGGATCAGAAAATGGAACGTTATCTCTTCTGGCTGGGCGGCATGCGTCTTAGTGAAAGCCGGGAGTACCATTGGGTCGATGAGGCGGGGAATATGGGAGAAGACCCGCTTTGCGGCAGTGATGCGTCGGTGGAATATCAGGACTGCTGGCTGGAAGGGGAACCGAGTTATCAGAGCGGAGAGTCGCAGGAACGGTTTATGATGATGTTTTATAAAACGGACCAGGAGAGATGGGTATGGAATGACGTGGCGGAGGATCTGTTGTCTGAGGCGCCGTTTTATGAGGGAAGAATTGCATATATCTGTGAATACGGCATGTGATTTCGGCAGGGAGCGGGTCAGGAGGGTGTGGAAACAGACGTCAGGCGGATGCGGAGTTTTGGAATTGAGGAGAATGGAAAGATGGATGTTGAAAAATTATGTATGGGATGTATGAAAGAGTTGAAGACGCCGGGGATTTGTCCGAATTGCGGATATAATCCGGCGGCCGTGAGCACGGAAGGGCATTATCTGAAACCCTATACAATCTTAAACGGCAAATATCTTGTGGGCAGAGTGCTCGGCGAGGGTGGTTTCGGCATTACCTATATCGGATTTGACATCAATTTGGAACTGCCGATCGCCATCAAAGAGTTTTACCCAAACGGCTATGTTACGCGGGAAAGCGATGTGACAAGCCTGGTAAGTGTTTATCGGGGGACGAATCTGGAAGCTATTTCCAAGTGGAAGAGTAATTTCATTCGGGAAGCGAGAACGCTGGCCAAGTGTTCTCATCTGTCCGGCATTGTAGGCGTGAAGGATTTCTTTGAAGAGAATGGCACGGCCTATATAGCGATGGAGTATTTGGAGGGCATGACCTTGAAAACGTATGCCAAGTCCTGCGGCGGGAGAGTGGAAGTCAGCCATCTGCTGAACTGCCTGGAGCCGGTTATGGCCTCTCTCGCAAAAGTACATGATTCAGGACTGATTCACAGAGATATCAGCCCGGACAATATTATGCTGTTGGAAAACGGCAGTATGAAGCTGTTGGATTTTGGCGCGGCCAGGGATTATTCTGCGGAAGATGAAAAAAGTCTGTCCGTTCTGCTGAAACCGGGATACGCGCCGGAAGAACAGTATCGGACGAGAGGAAAACAGGGGCCGTGGTCAGACGTTTACGCGTTTGCGGCAACTATTTATAAATGCATAACGGGTGTTACTCCACCGGAATCAATGGAGCGCATGCGGGAGGATGACTTAAAGAAGCCATCGGAATTTGGTGTGGCAATTTCTCCACAAATGGAAGCTGCGTTGGTCAAGGGAATGGCAGTGTATGCGGAGAACAGATATCAGTCCATGTCTGAGTTTATGGACGCACTGATGGCAGACAGCCGGCGCATGATGACAGGACGCCCGGCGGATACCGCCATAGGGCAGCCGGTAAAGCAGCAGCCGGTGAAAGAGCAGGAACCGCCTGCGCCGGTGAAGCAGGATCAGGTGACGAGGGAGACGGCTGGCCGGGAACCGGGGGACATGGTTGAGAAAGCGGTATCTTTTGCCAAAAAGTATTGGGCTGTCATAGCCGCGGCCGGCGTGGTGCTGCTGATCATCCTGATTTCATCGGGAGGCAGAAAAGAGGAAATGGATTCTGCGGAAGGTTTGGAAACGATACAGACAGAGCTGGCTGATGCAGAGCAGCCGGAACAGGAGGAAGAGGAGGAAAACCGGGAAGACCCGGAGCAGAAGGCGGCGGCTCTTCTTGAGGAAGGCAGGACGAATCTGGCGGCGGGAAATTTCGGAAACGCAAAACAATGTTTTTCCGAAGCCAAAAGCTTAGCGCCGAAGAATGCGGAGATTTATCTTGCGGAGAGCGATCTGTATATGCAGGAAGAAGATTATATGTCAGCGATGTCCGTCCTCGTTGAGGGAATTTCAATAACAGAAAACATTACGCTGGATGCGAGAAGAAACGAGCTGCTCGACAGCATTCACCTGACAAGGCAGGAAAAATATATGGATGATACCGTCCGGGAAATCTGTGAGTACAATGCGGATGGGCTGATACAGGCGCGGTATCGGTACGATTCGGAGGGAGATCTGGAGGGCTGGGACGAGTATGTGTATGATGACGGTGTTTTGGCCTCCGAGGTTTCTTATTATGAGAATGGCGCGAAAAGGAGCGGAATCGCCTATAATGAGGACGGAACGGAAAATGTTTACGCGGCCTATGACAGAAGCGGACAGATGACGGATGTGTATATTGCAGAGTACGCAGCATCCGGCAGACTGGCGCGAAAAGAGTATTATGAGACGCGGGGGCTGACCCTAAATTCCAGCATGGACAGGGTGTTAAGGAACGGCGTGAAATGGTGGAAGATTTATGACTATGACGAGTATGGCAACCAGATTCTGGATACCAGCTATAATAAAAACGGGTCTGTGAGCAGCTGGCAGGAATACTATTATGATAATGCCGGCAATACGGTAGGATATGCGGCATTCTATGCGGACGGCATGATGAATGCCCGTGGGGAATGCTCCTATGATGAGGAGGGAAGGCAGACTGGCATCGCAGAGTACGATGCGGACGGAAATCTGAATCGGAAAGTGGAATACGAATATGATTCCTTTGGAAGCTGTGTTACGGAAAGACGTTACTATGGGAACGCCGATGAGGTTTCAGAAGAAGTGGAATATGTGAATGTATATGGGCTTTCGGAGAACATGAGATAGGCCGATTGTAGTTTGCGCGATAACTTACATGTAATTTTTCGCGAAAATTTTAGAATACCTCTTGATTTTGACATAATTTTTTGATACAATCGTTCTTGTAAAATTCCCCTTTTACACTGGACAGGTGAAAGACTTCTGGTCATTCGCCTGTTCTTTTATTTCCGCGAATAAGCAGAGGCGGAAAGCGGCAGAGGCAGGCTGGATGCTTGCAGGCAAGACTGTCTGTGACGGTTTACGGCGAGCAACGCGAGCGAGAAATGCGAAGCATTTCGAGACTCTGCTTATTTTTGGAGGCGGAAAGCGGCAGAGGCAGGCTGGATGCTTGCAAAGACTCTGCTTATTCGCGGCGACTATCTTGACAATAAGATCCGATCGTTATCCAGCCGTTTCCCGGCGCACACCTTGAACTGCTCCAGCAGATCGTCTATGGTGAGATTCTTTCTCTGTTCTCCCGATACATGAAATACAATTCGTCCGCCGTCCATCATAAGCGTGCGGTTTCCAAGAGAGAGCGCCTGGTGCATGTTGTGTGTGACCATCAGGCAGGTGATGTGCCGCTCGGCAATGATTTTTTCTGTGAGAGCCAGCACTTTGTCCGCCGTGGCGGGATCCAGGGCGGCTGTGTGCTCGTCAAGCAGAAGGATGCGGGGCGTGACCACAGTCGCCATGAGGAGTGTGAGCGCCTGTCTCTGGCCGCCGGAGAGAAGCCCGACGGGCTGCTTCATCCGATCTTCCAGTCCCATATCCAGAAGGGAGAGCTGTTCCCGGAAGACAGCCTTTTCCTTTGTGCTGATCCGGCTGAAATAGGCGTGTTTTCTTGTGGAGGTCCGCAGGTAGGCGAGCGCCAGATTTTCCTCAATGGTCATGTGAGGGGCGGTTCCCTTTAAAGGATCCTGAAAAAGATGGCCGATCACCCGGCTCCGCACATGCTCCTTGCAGTAAGTGATATCCTCGCCGCCCAGAACAATCCTTCCCTCATCTACATAAAAATTTCCTGTGATGGCGCGAAAGAGCGTGGACTTTCCTGCGCCGTTGCTTCCCACAATGGTGGCAAAATCACCGTCTTCCAGTGTCAGGCTCACATTGTCAAGCGCCTTTTTCTCATGGACGGTGCCGGGGTTAAACGTTTTGGAAATGGAGTCAATGACTAACATTGGCGGATTCCTCCTTTCTGTATGCGTTTCGGTTGTGGCTTCGCTGTCTGTTTAATAAGAACTTCTCCCTGAGATAGGGGAAGGAGATTGCCACGGCGACAATGACGGCGGAGACCAGCTTGAGGGCTTCCGCAGGCACATTCATGCGCAGGGCCAGCGCTACGATAAAGCGGTAGAGACAGCTTCCTAAAATAACACCAGCTATCTTTCTGAACATACTGCCTTTTCCGACAAGTGTTTCTCCGATAATCAGGCTGGCCAGGGCGATGGTGACCATGCCGGTGCCCAGGTTGATGTCGCAGGATTTCTGGTATTGGCCCAGAATTGCGCCGGAGAGCGCGGTCAGCGCGTTTGCGATGCACAGCCCTACGGTGATCATAAACAGCGGATTGATGCTGGAAGCCCGCACCATATCTTCGTTGTCCCCGGTGGCGCGGATGGAGAGTCCGATCCGCGTGCTCAAGAACAGGGAGAGCAGGACGCTGGTTATCATTACGATGACTAGGACGATCAGCAGTTTGTACCAGTCCTCAAACAGGCCGTAGTGGAGTTTTTCCTTTGCCAGACTGAAAATGGTATCGCAGGCGAACAGGTTCACGTTGGAGGAAAACCCCATCACGGCAATATTGACCGTGTAAAGTCCTGTATTGACGATAATGCCGGCCAGAATGGAGGGAACCCCCATTCTGGTCTGCAAAAAGGCGATGACAAAGCCGGAGCAGACGCCTGCGCCAGCGGCGGCAAAGAGGGCAAGCACTGGATGCCCGGACAGCGTTACCACAGCGCCTACCGCACAGCCTAAGGTAAAACAGCCGTCGGTGGACAAGTCTGCGATGTTTAGGATGCTGAATGAGAGAAACAGCGCCAGCGCCACCAGGGCGTAAATACAGCCTAATTCCAAGGCGCTTTGTAATATGGACAGTGTAAATAGTGTATTCATAGAATCTTTCTCCTGGTTGAATGAATTACAAGCGTTATCTTAATCGTTTTGATTTGAAGGGAAAGCGTCGAGGCGCTCAGTTAAATTCTTCGGCTGTCTGGATTTCCACCAGTTCGGAACATTTGTCTGCAAACATGCCGTAGTCAAGGCCGATCGCTTCTGCCGTCTCCGTATTCACCGTGGCGATGCCGTTGTCCAGGGTCTGAACGGCCATAGAGGCGGGATCCTTGCCGTTTATCAGAATATCCACAGCCATGCCGGCGGTGGCGGTGCCAAGTTCCACATAGTTTACGCCGTAGCCCATAAATGCGCCGTTTAATGCGAAGGAGTCTGCGCCGCCGTAGTGGGGCACTTTTGCGTCGATGAATTTTTCATAGATGGCAAGCTCCGCTGTCATCACGTTGTTGTCGGTGGGTGTGAAGACAGCCTCCGCGCCGGCGGAGAGCAGGGCGTCCGCTGCAAGGGAGATTTCCCCGTTGTTTGTACCCGTCTTTTCCACCACAGTGATGCCTTTTTCCTGGCAGTAAGCTTTGGCGGCAGCGATGGCGGCGGTGGAGGCGTCCTGACTCTTGTCATAGAGAAGTCCCACTGTCTTTAGATCCGGGTCCGCGGCCAGCATCAGGTCGAAGACGGCCTCCGTGTTCAGGGCGTCCGAAGTGCCTGTGATGTTGGAACCGGGGGCATCCGCCGATGCCACAAGTCCGGCGCCGGCAGGGTCAGATACGGCGGAGAAGACCACGGGGATCAGACTGCCGTCGTCCCGCGCATTTTCTGCCGTTGCGTTCTGCATCACCATAGCTACAGGGGTGGCTACGGGGATGATGAGATCCACATCGGAGGCGATCAGATCAGCGGCGATCTGGTTCATGGTGGTGGCGTCCGCCTGCCCGTTGTAGGTATAATTTTTGTAGTCGAAGGAAACGCCAAGTTCCGCACTCTGTTTGTCAAGCTCCGCCTGAATGGCGGCTACGATCTGGTTTAGGGACGCATCGTCCACATACTGTACGATACCGATTTTGTAGGTCTGGCCGTCGGAAGAGGCGGATTTATCTGTGCGGGAGTCGGCGGATGCATCGGCGGTGTCTGTACTGTCGATGGATGCGGCAGTGTCTGCGGCATTCCTGCCGGATGCACCGCAGGCTGTGAGAGCGGCAGTGAGAACCGCGCCAGTGAGTAACAGTGTCATAGTTTTGTTTTTCATAATAGTTTCCTCCTATCTCAGGTTGGGTTTTGGGGGTGTTTGCGCGAATAAGCAGACTCGAAATGCTTCGCATTTCTCGTTCGCGTTGCTCGTCATAAGCCATCCGAAGTCTGCGCTCATGCCAGCATGGCGCTTCCTTCGGAAGCCTTCTGACTCTGCTTAATCGCGCAAAAAAACCGCCTCAAGCAATAGATGCTTGAGACGGTAATAAACATAGGTTATTATCGCGGTACCACTCAAATTGATACAGGAAGTATGACTCCCCGATCCACTTTTTCCATATACAATCATATATGCCGCCTTGGTAACGGGTGCGGTTCCCGCCGGGGATTACTTTGTCGGTATGCACTGACATTTCCACCCGGCCTCGAAAGTCCATTCGGTATAAGTGCCATGCCGTCTTTCACCAGCCGACGGCTCTCTGTAATGGGTAACCCATACTTACTACTCTTTCTCAAAGGTTTCGGATATGTGCTTTTGCAATTAATTTATTACACAATAATACTTTTGTGACAGATTGTCAAATGTTTTTTATCATTTTCAACTCGCGGATAAGCGAGACGCAGAAAAAGGAAAGTGGAGGAAACCGATTTAAGGTAACAGAAAGGTTGCATTAAGAGAAAGTATATGCAGATGTTGTAAGATACATGTGGGAAAATAAATGGGAGGTGTGACAATGGAAAACAGTAAAGCGGAAAAGGACAAAAAGAAAAGGGCGGCGACAGAGCTGGCCGTATGCGTTGGGGTGATGGCGGCGCTTACTATTTTGATGGCGGTATTTGGCGCCGGATACGGACTTTTGGCTGGTGTACTGGCTTATTGGATTCCCTGTGCGGTACTGCTCTTTTATGTCCTTAAAGTAGAAAAACAGTCGTTATCTTACTTGGGACTGAAATTTGTTTGTGCGAGGCATATCTGGGAAGGGATTGGGCTGGGAATCTGTATGTTTATCGTACAGCAGATACCGCTTTTGCTTATGAAAATGGATTATTCGGCCTACGCGATGGCGCCGGATCCCGTGTATATGGTGGTGATGCTGCTGTACTGCTTTGTGTGTGTGGGATTCGCGGAAGAACTCATATTCCGCGGTTTTTTGCTGAAAAAGACGCAGGATATTTTCTCTCAAAGATGGATTTGTGTGGCGATAAATATCCTTCTTTTTTATCTGATTCACTGGTTTACCATGCAGCATACCTTTGGAGAATTTTACAATCTTGCGACGAATGTGGTGATTTTATGCATCTATCTTTTCCGCAAAAAGGAAGGGACGATTGTGCCTCTGGTGATTGCTCACGGTTTCTATGATGTGCTGACGTCGGTGGGGCTGCCGTTTTTTGCTTATTTGTTGAAATAGTTTTTGATTAGGGTATAATAAGATTATAAAGCAACAGAGGAGGGAAGAAAGATATGTGCGTGGTTTCAATTAATGTCCCGGAAGAAATATTGTTGGATCTTCACGAAGATATGAATGATTTTGCGGAATATATGAAAAAAATGCTTGCGGTGGATTTGTATAAAAACAAAAAGGTATCTCTTGGTTATTGTTCCAGTGTTGCGGAAATGTCGAAGGAAGAGCTCATAAAGTATCTTGGGATGAACGGAATTTCCATATTTGCATTTGCGTCTGAGGAGGAACTTTTGGAGGAGATAGGGAAGGCGTAAGGTAGTGGTAAACACAACGCCGCTTATAGCGTTGAGTCATGTGGGGCAGCTTGAGCTGCTAAAAAGGATGTATGATGAAAATACCATCCCGGCAGGAATCATTTTCTTACCGGGATTTTTTGTATGCGCAGGAAAAGTTATGCAAACCAAATCGACAAATTATACCATAAAATGAGCAATCCATACCAAGCCTATACCACCCAAAAGACTTTTTAAGTACAATACACTCACGCAGAGCTGCAGTTATATTTTTACTGTGGCATACAGCAGTGCAAAAGTAAGTTGTGGGAGGTATTAAGTATGGATCAGAAGCGTGCATGGTTAAAAGCAGTAGGGAGAAAAAGATATTTGCGCATACTGGCGGCAATACTCAGTTTTTGTGTGCTGCTTACATCGCTCCCGTCTCTTCCGGCGGCGCTCACTGTCTTTGCGGCGTCAGAAGAGACGGATATCCCGCCGGATGATGAAAAAATACCGGGGGGGGGGTTAAACGATAACGTTGATGATACCCCTTCTACGAAGCAGGAAGAAACCGAAGAATCTGGGGGGACAGATGAAACAATAGTGCCAGATAAAAATACAGATGACACCGAAGGGGAGGAAGGCGGCGCAGGAGAAAACACGTCCCCCGAAGGGGAGGACGAAGAAACGGAAGATGCCGGACATGAGGAAAACGGCACAGACGCTGCGGTACAGGCTCTGCTTGCGCGGATTGACGCCCTGCCGGACGCGGAGGAATACCTGGCCGCAGAGCCGGATGTGGAAGATGAGGATGCTTATGCCGCATGGGAGGAAAAGCTGTATGAATATGCGGAGGAAGCCCTTTCCATCATGGAGGAATACGAGACGCTGACCAAAGAACAGCAGGCGTTCATTTCCGGGGAAGAATTGGCGAAGCTGACGGCATGGACGGAGATTGCAGAGATAGCAGGGGAAAGCGCGCAGGTCATGGCGACGGCATCTCATTCCCATAGCGGCATATCTTTCGATACTCCGCTGCCAGCAGACGGCGGGAGGCTGACGAGCGGAAACTATTATCTGGATGGGGATGTTACTCTGAAAGACTATATCTCGATATCATCCAGCGAAGAGGTAAAACTCTGTCTTAACGGAAATACGCTCAATGGCCCTGATATTTACGATGCAATTAATGTGTACGGTACACTGCATATCTATGACTGCCAAGGCAGAGGGGTATTTCACAACGATAGGAGGAAGGCTATTGATAATAGTGGGACATTCAATCTATACAGTGGTACGATTACGAGCAACTACAGTTGTGTAATTACAACGAGTGGCACATGTAATCTATCCGGCGGCATAGTTGAAGGCGGCAGCGAAGAACAAATCTTAAATTCCAAGACACTCACCATTAGTGGCGATACCGTGGTAAGAGGCGGTAAATATGCAGTTTTTAATAACGGTAGAGACGGCACTGTGCTGACAGTGAAGGATAACGCGCAGCTCTCCGGCGAAGAGCGAGGGGTGTATAATTTATACGGGGCTTTCAATATAGAGGGCGGTACGATTACCGGGCAAAAGTACGGCATATATCAAGGGCCTTATGCCACCGTTTCCTACTTGTCCGGCAGCCCGAAAGTTTCTGGTCAGGAGGCGGACTTGTATCTGCATACCCGTATCGATACTACGCTGGAAAATGTAAAAGTGGATGCCGTCAGCTACAGCGGAGCAGCGCTGACAGTAATGGAGGATGCCACAAACGGCAGAAAGGATGCCTATGCCATCAAGGTATCTGAGGGAAACAAGGACAAATTCACACTGTTGAACGAAGGATGGCTGTATGCATACAAGGACGGCGGGCTGATCATTCACGAGCACAGTTATAAATATAAGGCAAGTACCGAAAAAGGGAATGTCGTCATCGAAAGCTGTACCTGCGGACATGAGGAAACAGCAACGCTCTCCTTACAGAAGAATGCAGACCTGACATATACCGGAAGCGGGATTAAGCCTGTCACCGTGAGCTACAGCGACGGCTGGGTGGGAACCGGATCGTCCAGGCCAGGCGACAGTAGGATTAGGTATTCCTCTAACATAAACGTCGGACAAGCCACGGCATCACTTACCATTGGGCTAAGTGCGCAGGCAAGTCTTAACTTTACTATTGCTGCCGCCAGCATGGACGATGCGGCAATTACATTGGCGGACGGCGCGCTGACCTATAACGGTCAGGAACAGACCAAAGAGGTGACAAACGTCACGGTAAACGGCAGGACGTTGATTCCGGGGACGGATTATACCATAGTCGGCAATACGGGAACGGATGCCGGAGAGTATACCATAACGGTTACCGGGAGAATGAATTACAGTGGGACAAGACAGATAACTTTTCAGATTTTGCGCAAAACCTTGACGGCCGATATGGTAACCATAGCTCCCGGTCCGCACTATTACACGGGAAATGCGGTTACACCTGACATAACGGTTAGGGACGGCAGTACGGTATTGTTAGACGGCACGGACTATACAGTCAGCTATGCGGCTAACGTGAATCCGGGGCCTGCTACGGTCAGGGTTACGGGAAAGGGCAATTATACAGGAACTGTCAATCAGACTTTTACGATAGAATGCAGGGAGCTTCCGTCCGGTAACCTGACGGATTATGTCGATATGAGCTCGTCCCCGAATGAGGACGGCTGGTATTGTGCCGACATTGTCCTGACGCCGAAGGACGGCTACAGTGTGGGAAAAACGCCCGGAGATATAGGAGACAGCGTTGTCATTTCAGAGGAAACCGGGACGGATGGGGAGACAAAGACCATTTATATCAAAGACGGCGCAGGGAATATTTATCAGGCGCAGTTTCCTTATAAATTGGATAAAACGCCGCCTGTCACAGACCTTTCTCATATGACGGTGGAGAACGGCACAAAGGATCTGGGGAACTGGATTATCGGAAAAAAGAGCATGCGTATCAAAATACCGGCAGGGGACATTACCGACACCCCTTCCGGCATAGAGGAAGTGACTTACGAGACGGCGCCTGACAGCGGCACGGGACAGAGCGGAACGCTCCTTGTAAAAGGCGGGTATTATGAGATTGCCCTAAATGCGGAATTTAGCGGGATAATCCGACTGACCGCCAGGGACAGGGCAGGCAATACCACGCAGGTCAGCCTTACGGCTGCTGGCGGAAAGGTCATAGCAGAAGATTATGCGCCGGTTGTTAACATTACATTACCGGATACTCCGCAGCCGAATGCGGACGGCTGGTACAGTGAGACCTTTGACATCACCGTGACCGTGACGGATGATAAGGACAGCGGAAATAACAATATCACTTCCGGCGGCATTGCCGAAATCAAGTGGAAGGACGGGGAAAGCGGCCCGGAGCAGACGGCGGCGGGACTGCCGGGAACCACGCCGGTATACAGCAAAATAGTTAAGATACCCGTGGACACGGACGGTACCCATACATACTATGTGCAGGCAACGGACAATGCGGGAAATGAGAGCGGGTGGCAGACGGTTACAGTCCGCATTGACATAAGCAATCCGAAATTTAGCGGAGACGTAAGCGTCACAAACCGCACAGAGGAAGGGGCGGATATTACCTTTACCCCGTCCGAAGGCGGAAAGGCATACTGGATTGTGTCTGATACCGGCACAGCGCCGGGTGCGCAGGATGTCATTGCTGGCGCGCAGGGAGGCGCAGGGAAAGGCGGTGTCAGAGATGTTACGGGCAGTATGCCGGATACCTTTACTGTCACAGGGCTTACTTCCGGGGAGAAGCATACTGTCTATGTGGTGCTGGAGGATGCCGCAGGCAACCTGTCCGTGGTAAAGGAAGTAACGTTTACCACCCTGCAGAAAGCGCCGGAGATTACGCTTCGTGACCTTGACATAGATTATGAGAAAGAAACCGTAAGACTGCCAGACAGTTTCGGGGATGCAGAGGTTTACACAAATCCAGAAGACCCGGCGGGAAGTAAGATAGAGCCGGGAGCGGACGGTTCCCTGCCGGTGGAACCGGGTACGCCTGTTTATGTACGCTATCCCGAAAAGACGGAGGACGGGGAGACAACCCCGGCAAGCGGCGGTGCAAAAATTGATATTCCGGGCAGACCCGCCGCGCCCGCGCCCAAAAAGACGGCAGTGACCGACACGACTGTGACGGTGACGGATCCGGCAGCAGGGGAAGAATATATCCTTGTGGAAAAAGGGAGCCTGCCGGAAGGTGCAGACCCCGACTGGGACAATGCAGACAAGGTAAATGAGACAGGGGTATTTACGCGACTGGACCCTAATAAGGAGTATGAGCTGTATGTAAGGAAGAAAGCGACGCAGGATTATTTTGCCTCCGAGTCTGCAAAGACGGAAGTGCGGACTTATGTGACGATAGAAGAATCGAATGTTACAGGCGAAGGCGCAGGGCAGACCGAGAATACCGCGCTTACGCCGGATGCGCCCGACGGGGATGGAGACACAGTGACTTTTACGGGAACTTACGGGGAAGAATATACCCCGGTCATCAAAGTGGACGGAAAAGAGATAGTACCCGGAGAAGGTACGCCCGGTTCGGAAATGACATGGGATGGGAATAGTGGAGAGTGGAAGTATACCTATGAGATACCGGGCGGCACATCAAATGTACAGATTACCGTGGAGTTTCGGAAGCGTGTCGTTACCGGTATTGCGGCAGCGCCGGACAGCCTGACAATCTATGCGGATGATGCAGCAAACGGGAGCATGGAAGCGCTTACCGCATACCTGAAAGACCACTGTAACGTACAGACAGTCTATGACAACCAAACAAAGGAAATCGTGCAGGAGGAGGCGTCCTTTGTCACGACAGACAGTTTTGTACAAAAGGGCACGGCATATCGTTATACGGTTTCCGTCGGGGGAAGGACATGTACAGCCGCCTTGACGGTACAGCCGTTGACCGCATCGGTACAGAACCCGGATACACTCAGGAAGAAACGGAAGAACGGCGGCTATACGGAGCAGGAAGTGTGTGCATGGCTTCCCGCACAGGCCACAGTAACCTACACGGGGACAGGCTATACGACGAGGACGGAAACACGGGCGGTCACATGGGACACAAGTTCTGTGGGAGAGGAGTTTGGCGGAGTGTCAGGTGAAGAAACGGTGGGCGGAACCGTGGAACTGCCCGCATGGGCAACGGGACAGAACACTGCCAGCATTACGATTCGGTTTGAGAATGGAAAACCTTCGTCCAGCGGCGGAAGCAATGGCGGCAGTGATAATAACGGCGGCGGTGAAAACATTGGTGAAGACAGCAGCGGCAGCAGTGGCGGAAGTGAAAACAGCGGTAGCAGCACTGCACCGGGGAACGGAAAAAATCCCGGAAAACCGGCAGTTACACCGCCATCGGCGACAGCCGCGCCGCCCACAGATGCAGCGCGGATAAACCTTTCCAAAGAGTCACAGCCGACCGCCCAGACAGACACGCCGGACAGCCGGCAGGAAGATGAGAATGGACAGGGAAAAGCGGCATCGCCGCAGAAGGAAGAAAAACTGTCAGAAGCGGATTCAGAACAGCCGGGACAGGACAAAGAACAGACGGCTTCGATGTCCGCAGATGACGGAAAGATCGAGATATCCGGCGGGGTTATAGAGGGAGAGGCAGGATCAGATCATGCGTCAAAATGCGCGCTCTGCCATATCTGCCCGACTTTCCTTGGTGTCTGTTATTTTGTCTGGCTGATTCTGCTTGCAGCGGCAGTGATTGCGGCAATTGTGGTGATTGTGGTTTTGAAACGGAAAAAGGAGACGGCCAAATCAGATAAGAGCAAGGAATAATCAAATGGTAACCGGGGGCGTAAGTCTGTGACAGATGGCTTATGCCCCCCCCTTTTTTTATAGGAAATTGCGACAAGGTTTTCAGCGGTCTTTGCGGCTGGCGTAGGAGTGAATGGCTAAGGCGGCAAACAGCGGAATTTCCACCACATAAGCCCCGAGCATCGCATGGGGCAGCCAGACGGAAAGGGAGCCGATATTCCAAAAATCGAAATCCGCGGCGGCATACAGAATGCTGGTCTGCAGGCTGAGCGCTCCGGCAGGCAGGATGCTGTAAAGCCAGATAGAAATCTCTTCAGGCATAGCCATGTAAATGATAATTGGCAGAATACAGAACAGGAGTGCAGTTGACAGGCACGTCACCACATTTCTGATTCTGGAGGAGAGAAGCAGGGTAAGGCTGGCTGTCGCCAGCAGGCTAAGCAGCCCGGACACGGCGACAAATCCCTGAAGCTGCCCGATGTTCCAGTCCGGCAGATTGATAATCGAATACATCATCTGCATGGAAGTTTTGGTGCACTCCCAGCCCCAGAGGCTGTTTGATACGAGGATGTAAATGGCGGCGCAGAGGCAGTAGGCAGCGCCGCAGATTAGAAAGGAGGCTGCGATTTTGATGAAAGCAAATTTTGTCTTCCCGTATTTGGTACAGCGGAAGATATCGTCCGCCCCGGTCTGATAATCGGAAGTAAAAACAGGCGCGGCGATGACGGTGCAGAAAAGCAGGATCAGAAAAGAGAGGAGAATCTGATAATCCATAGCGTCCTTGCTGTAGCCGGGAAAAAACAGATACGGCTTTTGAACCTGACTAAAACGGTCAACAGCAAGCTGCTGAGCCGCGGGATGTTTTTTCTGCTCCTGTTTCATCAAAGATACGATACGTTCACTGCATAAATCGTAATAATTGTCCACCTTTTCAGAATCAATTTCGGGAATGGACGGTGCAATGCCGGAATCGGGATCGGCAAAAATTTCCCGGATCCCGTGCAGCAGCGGGGCATAGGGCAGGATTTCGGCCGCGTAGACGCCTTCGGGAAGATCGTAGGAAGTTTCAGCGCCGTATCTGGACAGGCATGCCTGATAGTTTTCCACGGCCTGCCGCGCTTTTTCGGGCGTGACGGTTCCGGCGATATCCGCCTGCAATTCTTTCTCGTAAGCGATGGACTTAAGCCCCTGCAGCTCAATTGTCCGGCCCTGCGTGTCTCTATAGCTGTTGTAGGAAAACGTGATGGGCAGCCATGCCATGAGGAAGGAGAGGAGCAGGGCTGCGCCCAGCAGAATCAGTGTCAGTCTTGTCTTCAAAATTCGTTTCAGTTCCACTTTTAGCAATCGCATGTCACTTACCTCCTGTTGTTGGTTTCCTGGGGGAACAGCCATAAGTACAGATCCTCCAGGTGCGGCGCCGCAGGCTCGGAATCTTCGGTACAGGGAGCATCTGCCAGATAACGAATGGATATCCGGCCAT
>CAJTTT010000041.1:17062-19426 GCA_910579285.1 uncultured Lachnospiraceae bacterium
ATTGTCCTCGTTGCGGATGTTTACGATCGGCAGCTTGTGTTCGTACTCTGTCAGACGGCTTATCGGAATCTGGGCAGTCCATACTTTTCCGGCAACCAGTTCCACCAGCTCCCCGGTTGTTCCCTGGGCGATCAGCTCTCCGCCTTTCATAACCGCATTCTGTGTGGCGATATATTCCACATCGGAGACGATATGTGTGGAAATCAGGACAATGCGGTCGTGGGCAAACTCGGAGAGCAGATTACGGAAACGAACTCTCTCCCCGGGGTCAAGCCCGCTGGTCGGTTCGTCCAGAATCAGTATCTCTGGCTCGTTTAGGAGCGCCTGTGCGATGCCGACCCGCCGCTTCATTCCCCCGGATAATTTGATGATTTTTTTGTTCCTGACGTGGGAAAGTGTCATCTGTTCCAGCAGACTGTCTATCCGGCGTCTGCTGTCCCTGGCCGGCAGCCCTTTTAAAACGGCCACATATTCCAGATAGTCTTTTACGGTAAATTCGGGATAAAAGCCGAAATCCTGCGGCAGGTAGCCGAACACATCCCGGTAGCTTTCTTTCAGGTCATGGATGGGAATGCCGTCGTAAAGAATCTGCCCGGAGGAAGGCTTCATAATGCCGGCGATCATTCTCATAAGCGTTGTTTTTCCGGCGCCGTTTGCGCCGAGAAGTCCCCAGACACCAGGTGTGATCCGCAGGGAGACATCGTTTACGGCGGTCAGGTCTTTAAACTGTTTGGAAAGGTGTTCCACATATAATTCCATTGCAATCTCCTTTTTCTATTTTTATGTCAGCTGCATTTCCTCGTAGGAGGAAGCTTTTACGATATAACAAAGCTGGCTGGCGCAAAAGGCAAAAAGCAAAATACATACCAGAAACCAGCCCTTGGAAAAAGACGGTTGAAACAAAGACGCGCGCGGCCCGGGAAGGACGGAAAACACGAGAATTAAGGCCGGGCAGAACAGGAGGCTTCCTGTCAGAAACTTTCCGGGAGGAAAATGCCCCAGCATAAACAGACAGCCGCTGCTGGCCAGCAGAAACGGAAAGCACAGATAAAAGGCTGCGTTTTGCGCCGGCAAATCTGTTTTTATAAGCGTGAAGAAAAAAATAAGGGCAAGCAGGGAGAGGTCACCGATGCCTATGACAATCAGCTTTGCCAGCAGCAGCTTTACCGATGAGAAGAGTGACGCCGCCTCGACTTCCTGCATCTGATAGCGGACAGAACGGCCAAGCAGAGGGAGTGCCGTCATAAAAACCGCAACGGATAGACAAAACAGCAGTTTTGCCAGAGACTGCGGGCGATTCAAAACATCGGGAAAGCCAGAGAGGACGCGGCAGGTCAGCAGAAGGAAGACGCCCTGGATGCTCCAGAGCTTCCAGCCGATCAAAGAAAGCTGCTTGCCGACAAAGCACACGAAGGAGATGCGCCGTCTGTCCCGTTTCCGGCAGATTTCCTTTCTGAGCAGCAAAACAGTGTCATGCATATGCGCATCATCGGTGACAGAGGGGGGCTGGTGCAGCGACTGCCTTATGTTCTGTTCCAGATCCCGGCTGCTTTTTTGCGGTTCTCTTCCAAATAATACATGTTTCATGGATGGTCTCCTTTCCCGGATTCCTCTTTTTTAAGAATAGGTTTCTCCCTGGGCGGGGGAATTTCGGCTTTCAGCTTTTTCAGGGCTGAACGCAGTCTGGACTGCACCGTCCGAAGCGGCAGGTGCACCACGTCCGCAATTTCACGCAGAGTCAGATCCTGGCCGAACCGCAGAACAACGATTTCCCGCTGGTCTTTTGGCAGACCGCGCACAAGCTGCTGAAACATCAGCTCGGACGGAAGGTCCTCGAAAGCTGGTTCCAGATAGACGGGGTCAACCGCGGCTTCCTCCAGGGAAAGAGCGGGGCGCCGGTATTTCCGCTGCAGATCAATGCAGGTGTTTGCGGCGATCTGGTAGAGGAAGGACTTAAACCTTCCTCTGTGCGTATAGCGGTTAAGGTAACGGACTGCCTTCAGAAAGGTTTCCTGAGCGGCGTCCTCTGCAAGAGAACGGTCAGGGGCATGCCAAAGGCAGTAGCGGAGAATTTCGGGGTAGAATATGGCGGCCAGTTCGTCTGCCGCACGGAGATCTCCGCTTTCTATTCTTTGAATCAGTTCATCTTCACGCGTCAAGATTGTTCCTCCCGGGGATGTCCCCTTACTAGTATATAACGAAACTGACGGTTCCAAATGATTGCCTTTTCACAAAAAATTTTTATCTGAAAAAAGAAAGTCGTTTTCCCTTGCCAAATAGGGCGGAGTGTGGTATCATACCTTCGTTGGGGCTCCATGGTCAAGCGGTTAAGACATCGCCCTTTCACGGCGGTAACACGGGTTC
>CAJTTT010000042.1 GCA_910579285.1 uncultured Lachnospiraceae bacterium
ATTATGTGCTGGTCATCGACTGTGATGAGTTCCTGACCGAGATTGACCTTGACGGTATCGAGCAAGCCATAAAGGAACATCCCCGTGCCATAGGTCTGGTACTGCGCATCAACTACTGCGAATCAAACGGTATGCTGACTTGTAATCCGGACCGTGTGGAGCGGCTTTTCCACAAACGTTATTATCACTATAATTACACCATACATGAGCAGGTATGTGATATCAGCACCAACAGCACCTACTGTGAACGTTATGATATCCCTCTCACCCTGGATCATGTGGGTTATGTTGGAAATGAAGATGCCATGCGCCTGAAAGCAGAACGAAACAATCAGCTGCTTTTTAAAGAAATTGAGAAACATCCTAACGACCCTTACTTCTATTTCCAGGTAGGACAGTCTTACAATCTGATCAGTGACTATGAGAACGCCTATATTTATTATAAAAAGGCTTTTGAACTGCCCCTCAATACAGACGAACTCTGGGTACAGTTCATGGCCACTACCTTTATCAATACCATGACACACACTGGCCGTTCCGATGAGGCAATGGCGATTTTTGAGCCAATTTACGATCATTTCGCTAACTCTGCGGACTTCTACTGCAGTATGGGCAACATTTACCTGAATCTGGAAAACCCGCAGCCCCTCAAGGCCATGATGGAATATGTAAAAGCCTCACAGTGTTCTCATGTACGTGAGGAAGGCGCCAATACCTATATTCCCTACTACAATATGGGACTGGTCAACGAAATGCTTGGGAATATCCCCTCCGCGATGACCTTTTATCAAAAATCCGCGGCTTATCATTATCCTCTGGCCATGGAACGCCTGGCCTTATTAAATGGTCAGACGCCTCAATAAAAAGTCGAGCTTCGCTCGATTACGAGATCCGCTTCGCGGACTCGGATAAGCGGAAGGCTTTCCTAATATTATAAAAAGTCGAGCCAAGCTCGATTACGAGATCCGCTTCGCAGCCTCATAACCCCAGAGCAATTTCTTATACTATAAAAAAGCAGGTTCAAATCTGCCTGTGATTAAAACAATAAAATGGAGACTACTATGATACCCGTTTCTGTATGTATCATCACTAAAAACGAAGCAGCACACCTGGAAAACTGTCTTGCGGCCCTGCAGCCTTTTCCCTTTGAGGTTGTAGTGGTTGACACCGGTTCTTCTGACCACTCCAAAGATGTCGCCCGCCAATTTACGGACAAAGTCTTCGACTATACATGGACAGATGATTTCAGCGCCGCCAGAAACTACGCCGCCAGTTGCGCTTCTCACAACATTATCTTTCCCATTGACACCGATGAGATCATCACCTCCCTTGACTGGGATGCCTTACAGTCCATGCTTGCATCTCATCCAAAGAGCGTAGGATATATCAGGCGTCTGGATTACTTTGAGGTTAATTCTGAAATCAGACATTATGACGTCATGATTGAACGGATTTATGACAGACGCTATTATCACTATGAACGCCCCATCCATGAGGTAATCCTTCCCCTGTCCAACACTGCCCACACCTCCTATGAGACTTCCATTACCATAGATCATATTGGCTATCTGGGCGGCCAGGAGGCACTGCAAAGTAAAGCAGAGCGAAATCTTGCCCTGCTCAAAGCAGAAGTAGATAAGGCGCCAGATGACCCATATCCTTATTTTCAGATTGGTCAGAGTTACATGTTGATGCGTAATCACCAACAGGCCTGTGAATATTTTAAGGAAGCTCTATTGCGCAATCCTCCCCCTGCCGAAAGCTACACCCGTGTTCTGGTAAATAATTACGGCAATGCCCTGATTGACACAGACCGGCCTGAGGACGCTATCAAGCTCCTCTCCTATTATGAATATTACGACAACAATATAGATTACCTGTGTATGATCGGCTTAAGCTACATGCTGCTGGGACAGCCTCTCAGAGCCCTTCCGGAGTTTGTCAAGGCACTGACAGCCCCCACAAGGGATTCTAACGACCCACGGGTTCCTTCCTACTATATCGGCTATATATACGAATATTATGGCAAGAACGATATCGCCAGGACACACTACCAGAATTGCGGTGACTATGCGCCAGCTATAGAAGCATTGGCACGACTCGAAGCGAAGTAAATTCTCTGGAAGATTAACAGATGGAACAAGTTTGATTGCAAGATTCGCTTCGCGGACTTGGATATACAGAAAAAAGCCCACCCTTTCGGGTGGGCTTTGGTAGTTTACTTTGCGAACTCTCTCTACTGTAGCAATTAGCCAAGTAAGGACAGTGCCAACTGGTTGGACTGATTTGCCTGTGAAAGCATGGAAGTACCAGCCTGCTGTAAGATATTGTTGTTGGAGTACTGAACCATCTCTGTAGCAATATCTGTATCGCGGATAGCTGCCTCTGCAGAAGAGGTGTTCTCAACGATGTTATCCAGGTTGTTGATTGTGTGCTCTAATCTGTTCTGGATTGCACCGAGGTCAGATCTCTGCTGAGATACTAATACCAGCGCGCCCTTGATGAATGCATTCAGGGAGTTGAAATCCTGTGCTGTTGCAACGGATGCAGCCTTACCACCATCCAACTTCATGAAGGAGTTGATCAGCTTAGTAGCAACTGCGCTTGTCATAGTTGCAGAAGAATATGCAGTACCCTTCAATGTAGAGAATGTTGTAGTTGTCTTATTACCAGCTGCACCAATCATAACACTCTGACCAGATGACAGTTTTGTGCTGCTATATGTGGTAGCTGTATAAGTTGCTGCCTCATTCTTAACCAGATTGTTGTAAGTAATCTTGGTATACATCTTGTTGTCGATGCCTGCTGCAAGACCTGCCATACTCATGTTCTGGATGGAGATGTCGATGTGCTGACCAGCTTCTGCACCAACCTGAAGGCCTTTAATGAAGGAACCATCTAAGAGGTTCATCTCATTGAAAGTGGTTGTGCTCTGTACACGGTCAACTTCACTCATTAACTGTCTGATCTCAGCCTGGATAGATGCACGATCTGATGTTGTAAGTGTACCATTCTCACCCTTAACAGCCAGCTCGTTCATTCTCTGTAACATATCCTCAACTTCGTTCAACGCACCTTCAGCTGTCTGTACAACACTGATACCATCCTGTGCGTTAGCGGAAGCCTGTGTAAGACCTCTGATCTGTCTTCTCATCTTCTCGGAAATGGAGAGACCTGCTGCATCATCTGCTGCACGGTTGATCTTGTAACCGGAAGATAACTTCTCTGTAGACTTCGCCTGAGAAGATGTTGTCAGTCCTAACATTCTGTTAGAGTTCATCGCTGTAATGTTGTGTTTTACTATCATAATATATTCCTCCTTGAATTTTTTGCGGCTTCCTTGCCGCCTTTTTTGTTTGTGTGGCTTCGCCTCCGTCCCGTCCGCTGACTTCAGCCCTGCCACTGACTTCAAGTAAGTATTTTTACTTTACTTGTATTATATATCGGTGGGAATCCGATATACTTTACCCCTCGCCAAAAATTTTTTTAAAATTTTTTAAAGGGGGAAAAACCTACTTTTTGCTGTCATAAAACTGCGGATCTACATAATTTAACTGGTTCATGTTGTTATAGTAGTTCTGGCTTACTTTCATCTTAGAGGAGGCCTTGCCGATCTGCTGCCTGCTCCTTTTGAAATAGTTTTCCGCCTGCAGTTTATTGCGCATTCTGGCGGCATTGATGCTCACCACCTTCTCCGTAATCTCCGCGATCAGTTTCTGCATCCGCTTGATTTCTTCCCTGTGGGCCGACTTGTTCTGAATCAGTTCTTCCCTGATTCTGTCGTACACCGCCTCGAAGCCTTCGTCCAAAAGCTCCAGCTTCTCAGCCAGCTCTCCCATCCTGTCCGCGGAGGCATCAAGCGCATCCATATCTATTTCTTCCTGTTTGAACAGACGTTCCTGCACCTCGTTCTCTTTTATGATCTCGTCAAGAATACGGCTCTTTTTTACCAGACTCTCCACCAGAACCTGCGCACTGCTCAGACCCATGCCGTCACCTCTCTACCCATGCTGGTTATTTTTCTTCATCACTTCTTTCCAGGTATCCCGGACACTTCTCAAATGCATATTGACCTCTTCCAGAATCGCCGTATCCTTCTTCATATTCGCCTGAAACAGACGCTGAAGCAGATACACATAAATCCGATCAAAGTCCTCCGCCACCGGATACTTATGATCCAGCGTATTCCGAAACTCTTCAATAATGCGCTGCGTTTTTTTTATGTTCACATGCGCCTTCTCGATCTCGCCGTGTTCAATGGCAACAATGGCAATATTGCAAAACTTAATCGCTCCTTCATAGAGCATAAGCGTCACTTCCGCCGGGGAAGCCGTCAGAATTTTGTTCGTTTGATATTCCGCAAAGGGGTTGCGTGCCGGCATAGCTATTCTCCTCCTTGATCCTACCTGCCTGATATCACAAGCTCACTCATCAGCCGCCAAACAGGCTTGCGAGAGAGTTGTTCTTGGACTCCAGTTTCGACAACGCCGTCTCCATAGCAGAAAACTTCGCATACCACTTGTCAATGTAAGCGTTGAGTTTCTCCTCCTGCTTCTTGATCTTTTCGGTATAGTCGTCGTAGTCCTCTTTCATCTTTTTGTCGTTATATACGGTGAGTGCGCTGCTCATCTTTGTGGCAGACATCTTCTCCGCCAGGGTGTCATGCATCTCATCCGACAGTCCCACAAAGAAATCCATCACTACATCCGGGTTTTTCGAGATCGCATTGCGCAGCCTGTCGGCATTGTTCTTGGTCTTTGCGTCATCCGCGTCACCGTCAATGTGATAGGCATTCTTTTCATTATCCGGCGCACCGAAGTACCCCAGCGTATTGATGCCGAAATCCGAGAGGTAGAAGGTTTCCCCGCCGATTTTGAATCCCTGCATCATAGTCATCTTCATGGCTGACGCTACGCCGCTCAGGGTGGAATCCCTGCGCAGCAGCGAGTCCTTGATCTTCTTCTCCCACTCCTCAACTTCCGCGTCTGTCAGCGCCTCCTTCTCCTCTGAGAGCAGAGGCTCGTAGTCCTTTGCAGACTCCGCATTGTAGAGGGAATCCATCTCGTTGATCAGCTCGCTGTAGGACTTGATGAAATCTTTGATCATATCATAGACGCCGTCCGTATCGGTCTTCGTCGATATGCTCACCTCTTTGTCCGTCACTTCCATAGCAGTGATCGTCATGCCGTTCACCGTCACCACGTCATCCTTGGAAGTGTATTCCACGCCGTCCACAACAATCTTGGAATCCGCGCCGTCGATCTTGGTTCCCTTCGCCTCTTTCAGCCAGTCCGCCTTATTATCCATCATGTCCTGCGCTGCGGTTACCTTCTTGTCAAACTGCTCCGTAACCTCAGCCGCTGTCAGACCCTGTCCAACGGCCACCTCATTGCCGTCAGCATCCTTCTCCATATAGGTTTCCTTGCCATCAGCGTCCTTCGTGTAGGTGAAATGTTTGTTATTCTCATCGATGGCTGCCTGATTGGCATTCTTCTTGTCGGCATTGTAGCCGTATGCATGATAGAAGCTGTATACGTCTTTGGCGTTTTTGATCTCTGCCTGCTTGTCACTGACAGCCTTGGAAGCGTCCGCAACCGCCTGCTCCGCATCCTTCACAGCCTGCTGCAGATCAGCGTTGCCGCTGTCCGCCTCCAGATCCTTGCGGGCCTGCTCAAGCGCCTCTTTCTTGCTGTCCAGCGTTGCCTGCAGATCTTTCAGATCCCCTTCCATACCGCCGGAACGGGCCTTCACATAAACAGGAGTGGTGCCGTCTGCCTCAAACAGCGGATTGCCTTCCTCGTCTTTGGCCTGCTCATATATGGGAGTCGTGCCATCCGCCTCGAACAGCAGATTTCCGTCCTCATCCTTGGCCTGTACGGGTTCCAGCTTTCCATAAATCTCATCGTACAGCTTTTCGCCGACTGCCCGTATGTCCGCTTCCGTCATGGTGTCAAAGTCATAAGACGGATCTATATACTTCTGGAACGCATCATACTTGCCATCCTCATTCTGCTGGATCTTCTTGAGCATGTCGATGTTATCTTTGTTGGCCTTCTCATAATCTTCATTTTCCTTGGCCAGCTTATCGTTCTGCTCCTTCATCGCTTTCAGGCGAGCCAGCGTCTCCTGCTCGATGACTTTCTGGTACTCCGATGTGATCGCATTGCCATTGTCTTTGTCCCTGTACTTCGACCATGTATCATATTCGCCGCCGTCGCCGGTCAGCTTATCAATATCGTTGGTGGACAGAAGCTTCAATGTCTTCAGAGCCTCCAGACCCTTCTGGTCATTTCCTGTCAGGTAGAAATTACCCCCCTCGCCGGATGTCCAGGAGCTGAGATAAATGCGCTGGTTATCCTGATCAAAACTTGCCGTCAGGGACGACTCATCCCCGATCTTCTTCACGAAGTCATTGATCTTCATGTTCTCATCCACAGCGATGTCCACATAACCGCCGTTGCTGTCGCTGAGACGGATGCTGCCGCTGCCTTTAAATCCAAGCTGCCCCAAGGTGGCATTGCCCGAATAATTGTAGTTCTTTCCCTCGTTAATCTTTCCGCTGGTCAGCTGTGCCCTTTTGGAAAGGCTTTCCACTTTCACGCTGTGGGCGCCGTCCAGTGTTCCTCCCGTCACCTTGATGGCATTGGGATTGGACACCACCGTTTTCTTTTTCATGTAAGAGGACTGCAGACGCATATCGTCCAGCTTCTGATAGAAACTGTAAATCTTCGTATTCAAAGACTTCCACGCATCCTGTTTCCAGGAAAGCTTGGTCTGCGCCTTCACCAGTTTATTTTTCTTATAGCTCTGAGCTGAAGCCAGCTCGTTGATAATGCTTTCGGTATCAAGACCCGAGTACATACCTGTGATTCTGATAGCCATGATCGTCTCCTCCTAACTGCCTATCTTTTCTCGTCCACGAGAATGCCGGCCATCTCCCAGATTCTGGCAATCATATCCAGCGTCTTTTCCGGCGGAAATTCCTTGATGACCTCCTTGGTCTCCTTATCCATGATCTTAATCATAATTCGGTTCGTATCCTCGTGAACGCCGAAAACAGCCTCTTCGTTGCTGTTATTGATTCTTCTGTTCATCTCGGCGATCGCCTTCTTCAGCTGTTCGGACTGCTGCTGTGCCTGCTTGCTGCCCGCCGCCTGCTGCTGTGTCTGCTTGGAATTGGCCGCCTGCTGCTGCTGGCCGCCGGCTCCCTCGCTGCCACTCCCTTTCTCGTCTTCAGGCTGCGTTCTCTTCACGGACGCGGTCGTCTCATCAACATTGACCGTCTGTCCATCTTCCGGAACTTCCGTGTTCACCGGTGTCACTGCCTGAGGTTTTGCTGCTGTCTGTGCCTGATATGACATGACACTGTTTAATGGTTCGATTGTTGCCATCGTCAATCACCTCCGTGTGATATTTGTAAAAAATTAATGGAATCGTCTCACGATAACGCCCGCCGCAGGCGTGCAGACAGACGCAATCTCTTGTATTCTATATCGGAAAAAGACAATAAAAATTTAGCAAAACATAAAAAATAGTTGAAAAAACTTAAAAATTTGAAATCATTTCCCGTTTCCTATATAATGATTCTGACATGTCCGCTCCGGCGGACCGGCACGCGGCGGTACTCCCGCCCGCACAAACCAAACAGATCGGAGAGCTGATTCCATGAGCAAATACAGAATGTCTATGATCCCGGCCTATCCGTTAGAAAACGTGCAGCTTTTAAAAGACCGTGTCATCTTCCCCTACGCCTGTTACCGGGCTTTCGGTGAAAGTCTCACCCTCGTGACAAAGCGCACCGGGGAATACCCTTACCTCTCCTTCCTGGAAGGCGCCAGACTCGAAGAACTGCCGGAGGATCAGCCCCATATGGAGGCCGCTGTCCACTATCTGTCTGCGCACAGCGGTGAGATTGATCTTCTCTTTCTTTTCGGCGCGAGAGGGGAATACATGGAGCTTGCCCGCACTTACAAATCCCTGCGCCCGGACGGCATCATCTATATGAAACTGGACTCCAATATCGACTGGGCAAACGCTCTCCCGCTGTTTGACGAGTCCTTTGCCGCCTTCCTGCGAAGCTGCGACATCATAAGCTGCGAGGCCAGAAGGCTTCAGGCCTTTCTCTATAAAAAATGGCAGCGGCCGGTGGACTACATCCCAAACGGGGTCTACTATCCGCTCTATCCCGAAGCGGCTGACGTCCGCTTTGAGGACAAGGAAAATATCATCCTGACCGTCGGAAGACTGGGCACAGCCCAAAAAAATACGCTTCTTCTGCTGTACGCCTACGCGCTGGCCTTTCCAGAACTGAAAGAGCCCTGGGATCTGGTCTTGGTGGGAAGCGTCACCCCGGAGTTTCAGGAGGATTACAACGAGCTGTGCGGCCGTTTTCCCGTGCTGGCTCCACACATTCACCTGACGGGCAACATCTCAGACAAGCAGAAGCTCTACCAGTATTACAAACGGGCCAAAATATTTGCCCTCCCCTCCCGTCTGGAGGGCGGCAGCCCCAACGTGTTCTCGGAAGCCGCTATTTTCGGCTGTACTGTTGTCACCACCGGGGTGGACGCGGCCGACGATATGACGGACTGCGGACGGGTTGGACGGGTCTCCCCGGATGTGGAAGATTTTGAAGGCTTTTCCCGACAGCTTCTGGCCCTCTGTCAGGATCCCGCCTATCTGGCCCGCAATTTCCACGACATGCGGGCTTACATGCAGGAATTTTTTGATTATGAACGGTTAGCGCAGCGTCTTCATGTTCTTGTGGATGTGCAGCAGATAAAAAGGAGGCGGCCATGAACATCACGACATCCGATACCTGTATTTCCCTGGAGGAGGGAGCCGAAAGCTTCACCCTTCTTGAAAAGCCGGAGCGCCCGGACTATACGAATGTCACGGAAAGACCCTATATCACTTTTTATTATATCGAGGACGAATCCATATGGGACCGTTTCCGCCTCTGCATGGAGCGGCTTCCCGCTTTCTGTCAAAACGATCCTTATCTGGGCTGTTACGCCCTGGCCCTGCGCCAGCTTTATCGTCCGCTTCTCTCAGACAGCCGGGCCAAGAACGTGATCGCCTACGGCGCGTCCCCGGACTGCGGCGCCTACCCGGTGATCCAGGATTTTATGACTTTTCTGCAGAAGGGCAACGCCCTGACCGCGCTGGCCTTAAGTCCGTTTTCCTTCACCGCCCTGCGGGAGGCGGCCTGCTGTTCCCTGCTGTACCGGCTGGATGCCTGTCCGGCCGCAGCTGCCGTCTGCAATGCCATAAGCAAGGTGAAGCAGGGCGGACTCATCCTGCTCTACACGATCAAAGACACGCTTCCTTCCGAACTGGAAGAGCTGTGCGCAATGGGTGAAAAAGACAGTTTCGGCTCCTGCACGGTCTACGCCCTGACCATGAGCGGGGCCGTTTCGGATTTCGCCCGCACAAACGGCACCGATTCCTTTCTTTTCTCACGCGCCGCTGACATCACCGCCCGGGCAGGCGATCTGAAGAATCTCATCCAGGCGATGCTGGCGGGAGCTGCCCTGCCGGGCGATGCTTATCTCATCGCCGTGACAATCCTGCAGCAGATCGAAGAGCTTCTGCTCTCCATCTACGACAATCTGGAGAACGACGAGCTGCCTGTCCGTGCAAACGAGCTGAAAGAGGCCGTTCTCAACTATTATGTGGGAGTCAGCAGCCACTGCAGCCTGACATCCTACAAAGAAAAACTGACACAGTTGTCACAACTCTTTTTCGCCGCTGCCGAAAAAGAGTTTTCAGAGTCCGAATAAGGACAGGTACCGTTCCAGAAGGAGATATGCATGGAAATATTATTCTACCGTTACAACAGCATATGCGAGCCTGACATTCTCCAGGCATTTGCGCGTTTTGGCATCACCGTGCACACCGAAGAGCTGGAGATGCGCAAAAAAAACGTCACGCCGCGTGAATGTGCCGGAAAAGTATCCGAGTGGATTTTGCAAAAACCGCTCGCCTTTGTTTTCAGCATCAATTTTTTCCCGGCCATCTCCTATACCTGCGAGAAGTTAAAGGTGCCCTACGTCTGCTGGAGTGTGGACTCCCCGGTGCCCGAGCTGTTCTCCAACGCCTTGAAAAACGCCTACAACCGCATCTTCCTGTTTGACAGAGCCCAGTATGACTTTTTTTCCCCTGTCAACCCGGCATGCATTTACTATCTGCCCCTGGCCACAAATGTAAAACGTTGGGAGGCAGCCGTACTTGGCATGAGCGATGCAGATTATGCCGCCTATGGCGCCGATGTCTCCTTTGTGGGTTCCCTGTATACGGAAAAGTGTAAGTATGACAGCCTCCGCCTCTCTGACCACACCCGCGGTTTCGTGGATGGACTGATCGAGGCACAGCTCAAGGTGTTCGGCTGTAATTTCATTGCCGAAAGCCTGACTGCGGAAATCATCCAGGAAATTGCCGCCGCCGATCCCCGGTTTTATAAAGGGGAAGATACCTTTGGCGACACGGACCGCTATCTGGCCGCCCACCAGTATATCGGCATGAAAATGGCCGCCGTGGAGCGGGAACGGATTCTCGGCCGCCTCTCCAGGCAGTTTCCCGTCAGTCTCTATACCAGAAGCGATGCCTCCTGTCTGCCGGATGTAAACTGCAGAGGCGGGGTAAGCACCCTGACCGAAATGCCGAAAGTATTTCAGGCAAGCAAAATCAACCTGAACATCACCATGAGAGCCATCGAGACCGGCCTGTCCCTCCGCATCTGGGATATTCTCGGCTGCGGTGGTTTCCTCCTCACCAACTACCAGGCGGAAATCCCCGATTTTTTTGAAATCGGACGGGATCTGGAAACCTACGAGTCTATGGAGGAGCTGGAGGAAAAAGTGCGCTATTATCTGTCTCACGAAGAGGAGCGCGTGGAGATCGCAATTAACGGATATGAAAAAGTGGCGAGCTGCCACACATACGAGATTCGATTAGCCCAGATGATCAAAACGCTGACGGATCATATCCCATCCTAATTTGACGCTGAACACAGCAAAGGGCAGATATGACATCTATGTCACATCTGCCCTGTTTTTCACTTCCATATCATCCTAACAGATTCTTCAGCGCTTCCATGCCGTCCACATCCCCGGCTTCCTTATTTGCATTCTGAATCTGCACATAAACCTCTTTGCGGTAAACCGGCACTTCCCTCGGTGCGCTAATGCCAAGCTTTACCTGCTCGCCTTTGATCTCAAGTACCGTGATCTCCACATTATTGTTGATCACAAGCGCTTCATTCTTCTTTCTGGATAAAGCTAACATTTACTCACCTGCCTTCTTTTTATTCGCATTTAAGATATCGTAGATAGGGTACTTAACCAGATACTCATCCCCCTCGACAATCACCTGTGTTGCCAGCCTCTGCGCTGCGTTGATCACAATGGGACCCTTCAGGTTCACGGTCATCTTTTCCACTTCCTTCGGCACCGTCACTGTCACCATCACCAGGAGCTCATCCGGCATAATCTCCCCAATGTTGTTGAGAAGCTCATCTTCCACCTCCGGGTTGTAATCGGGGCGCACGATCAACGGATCCATCACAGGCATCGCAAAAGCAGGTTCCTGCAGAGACTGCAGCCAGTGAATCGTATCCGTCCCCTTCTCCTCATCGTGTATCAGAGCAAAATCCTGAAGATCCGGGAAACCTATAATTCCGCTGGGGAAATGTATGATCTTCTCATCATCAATCGTAATCTCTCCAAACACCTTGGTTTTTATCTGCATACCTGTCATCCTTTCTACTATTTCGCCGTGCTACATTCGCAAAACCACAGCTCCGCTGCTCTCATTGCTTATCAAATATAATTCATCAGGTTAGTCTGCATGATCTTTCCTGTCGCCATGAGCGCCGCGCTGTAGGTCAGCTCAGAGCTGGTCAGTTCCACAGCCACTTCCGTGATATCAATGCCTTCATTGTCCTGCTGCAGCTCCTTGAAGGTCATCTTCTGGTTCGTCAGTCTGGTGGAGATCAGATCCAGACGACTTCTTCTCGTAGCGTTATCCGTCATGGCCACTCTGGAATCATCCATGTACTGCTGATACTTCGTAATCTGATTTTCAAACTTGGTGTGGACATTATCGCGGATATACGACCATGCCTTATCCGCGCCTTCCAGGCGCTTGCTCAGATCCTTATACTCTTCGCTGTCCTCCGGGTAATCCTCCATTTTCTTCTTCAGATCCGCCTGCAGCGTCTCAATGTCCTCAAGCTGCTTCAGATAATGCTCGAAATCATCCATATCTCTCTGCACGTTGTGGGTGAAAATCTCATCCGCACGGGTATTGACCTGGATCTGCTGGTTATATCCCACATCATAGTAGATACTCTGGTTTCTTCCCTCGTCACGCTGCGTATTGTAAGCGGTCATTCTCAGATCCGGCTTTTCTCCCGGAGCCGCCATGTTCTTGGTTTCGGTACAATTGAAATAGTGCACCGGGTTGATATCCCCGTTCTTCCAGGCCGACTTGTCGTAATTTACCTGGAAACCTGTCGTGCTCCCATTGAAAGCCGCCTCGCTGAAGTTCTTGTCATAAAAATCTTTGGAGAATACCATCTCTCCGCTCGTAGGAATGTAGGCAATTCCCGTGCATGTGCCGTCCTGAATCGCCTTGTAAGCCGCCTCCTGATCCGTAAACTCCATCACCTGAGGAATCTGTGCCGCCGCAACCGTGTTCCCATCCTTATCAACTGCGCTGGTTGTCACCATGAGATTGCCGTTGGCGTCAAACTGTGCGTTTCCAGCCGCATCCAGATCCGCCTTCACCGTCACTTTCATGCCGTCCGGCATCGTGAAATTCAATTCTCTGGGGTTTCCGGCCATATCGGTCCCGTTTAAGGAATCGATATTGTTGTAGGAAATGCGGAAACGGTAAAGTGTCTCATTCACAACCGACTGCTCGTAGGACTGCTCATCGTTCACTCCTGCGGGTGGAGCCGGGAATGTTCCCATATCCCCCACCGTATCATATCCGGTATATTCCACCCTGCTGATATCCTTGAAACCGAAGCTCTCATTGATATTATAAGAGATCGGGTGTTCCTTCATCTGTTTCATATCCTCCTCGGTGAAAGTCACCGGGAGATCCGTCCTGTAGCCGGAAAAGACAAAACGGCCTGCATAGTCCACGTTTGCACAGGAGTAAAACTCCGCTGTCAGCTGTTTCATCTGGGACATGAGAATCCGCAGATCATCCGCTGTCTCATATTTATCCGCAGAGGTCAGACACTGCTTATAGAGGTCTGTGAGCACCTCATCCACCGTGTTCATGGCGTCCGCCGTCAAAGCCAGCCACTGGTCCGCATCCTTCGCGTTCCTGTCGTTATACTGGGTAACGGTAGTCACATTGCTCCGCAGGCGGAGGGCTCTGATCGCCACCACCGGGTCGTCAGAAGGACGCACGATCTTACTCTGTGTGGTCATCTGGTTGGTGAGTTTATCCTGTAAGATCTTGTTCTGGTTAATGTTATATGCGGAGTTGTTCCGCATAATTTTATTTGTCATTCTCATATGTTACAGCCCTCTTTCTCAATGATTTAAACACCCGTCTGAAGGATTAACCTGTCGTACACTTCCGTGAGCACGTTGATCATCTTCGAAGCCAGTGTGTAGGAATTCTCATACTTCACCAGGTTCATGGCTTCCTCGTCCTCATCCACGCCGGAAATGGAAGTTCTCTGGTTATCAATGTTTGTCTCCAGACTGAAATAAGTTGTATAGAAAGTCTCCGCGTTGCTGGCATTCAGAGTCGCGTCAGACAGCACACATTCCAGAAAACCGCCCGCGTCCCTGCCGCGGAAACTGAACTGATTCGTGTCGCTCAGCATGGAAATCACTGCCCATACCTGTTCGCACTGCTCCTTACCCTCTATCTCGTCAACGCCGTCTCCCTCCGGAGGTTTTGTCCCGACTCCGCTGTCCGTGTCAATGTCTTTTCTCGTTCCCAGTAAATCCGGGTTCTTCAGCACCGCATCCAGAATGGTGATATTGCCGGCCGTGATATCGTAGTACCCGGTATTTTCCCCGTTCGGCGCGGAAGTATCCAGCTCACTCTGCGTATACTGCCCGTCCTTTCTGATGTAATTTGCGGTAAAGAGAATATCCGCTTTCTTCGGCGGGTCTTCCGCTGTCAGACCTTCCTTGAAAATATCGTTTACCTTTTTCGTAAAGTCACGCACCCACTCATTCATCTGTTTCAAATAGTAGGGCACACCCTGGTAATTGATCTCGCCGCCTATGGAGGCCTCTGACCATGTCTTTTCCTGGGTAAGCGGCATATCGCTCTTTTTATTGTCAATCGTGAACGTATATTCGCCGTTACCGTTGTATTTCCAGTCTGTATAATAAAAAAGCTGGTTTCCGATATTAATCACGCCGCCCGTATCGGAAAGGTTACACTTAGTCATATTCTGCAGATGGGATTCCGTTGTCTTGATATTCACGGTGGAAAAACTGTTGTAGAAAGACACCTTGGTGGCCGTCCCCTTAAAATACTCACCGTTGTTTCCATCGCGCATCTCAATCAGGCCGCGCAGCTCACCACCCATAGAGGCATTGTAGAGACTGAACTCCAGGCCGTTGCTCCACATGATGTCATAAAGTCCGTCCACGTCTGTCTGGTTCACCTTCTCCTCATCAGAACGCGCCACACAGATCAGTGTCTTGTAATCGTCCATGTCCACCAGCGTCTGTCCACCAGCAATCTTTACTATATATCTGTGAGCCGCTGTCGGGTTGCCTTCCTGGTCCAGAATCGGCAGCTCCTGTGTCTGCACATCCACAAGCGTGGAAAGCTCGTCGAGCAGCAGATCTCTCTTATCCCGCAGCTCATTCGCTATACTGCCCGTCATCTCGATGGTGTTGATCTGCTTATTCACTGTAGCCAGATCCTGGGCAATGGAATTGATCTGATCCGCCCGGATCTTAATCTCGTCGTTTACATCCGACTGAAGATCCCGGAGATCGCCGTACAAATTATTGAAATAATCCGTCAGCGCCTTCGCCGCGCCCAGAAATTCGGCCTTCACATCGGTGCTGCTGGCATTTTTTGTGATCTCCTGAAGGGTTACGCCGATCTGGTCAAAGAGGGTCTTAAACCCAGTCTTATTATCGTCCTTCAGATACTCTTCGATCATCTTGCAGTAGTAGACCTTCGCATCGTACTCGCCAAGCTTCGTCTCATTCGCCCAATATTTATGGTCGTAAAAGAGGTCTCTCACGCGCTCGATGGCCAGCGTCTCAACACCCGCGCCCGCACAGCCGTATGTGGCAAACACACGAAGCGCATTGGCAGCCTCCGTCTGTACCTGCTGTCTGCTGTACCCGGCCGTATTTACATTGCTGATATTATTACCTGTGGTATTCAGAGCGGCGTTGGCTGCTCGAAGTCCCGAAGATGCAATTGTCAGTCCGAAAAATGTAGATGCCATATCATTTTACCTCTCTATTAACGTCCCAGTGTGGTAAGCAGATGATCCAACATCTCACTGATTACGTTGATATATCTGCTGGATGCATTGTACGCGTTCTGGTACATGATCATATTGGTCAGCTCCTCATCGGAGGATACGCCGACGATCTGTTCCCTCGCATACAGCAGAGCGTCTGTAGCTACATTCTGGTTCTCCTGCACTGCCCGGAAAACCGATCCCGTATTTGCGATCTGGGACACCAGGTTCTTATAGTAATCTTTAAAGCAGACCGGCGTCGTCACGTTGGGGTTCAGCGTATATATCGCTTCCTCAAAAGCTTTCTTCAAAGCCTCCATCGTCTCGTTGTCCTCGGAGTGCTCATCCAGCCGGAAGTTCAGAAGGGAAGGATTCTGGCGCAGTTCCTGGTTAATGATCATATTTTTCACTGTCCAGCCCGTCTGCGGCGTTCCGTCCTCCGCCACCACAAGCTGAAACATCTGGTACGGATTGCCGTTCTCGTCCCGCAGATAATTGGAATCCGGGTTGAGGGCTGTCGCCCTTTCCGCCGCGTCCGCAAGGACTGAATTGATCTTTGTGGTGATAATATGTACAAGCTTGTCAAATTCCGCCTGCACATTCATCACAACGGAGTCCTTGACATGCGCATTGTACCAGTTTGCCTCATACTCACCGTCCGGGTTGATGTTATCAAGTTCGTTGTGGGTGGCTCTGTGGTCGCCTCTTGCTAACAGTGTGCTCTTCAGGGAACCGATATCCGTGTTAAACTGTGAGGAGATCTCCTGGGCCAGATTGAAGACCTTCGCCCCCTCTATATTCTTTTCTGAGACAATGGGATTTCCCTCTTTGTCAAACTTGTCATATTTCGCAAGCATCTTCCAGTAGGGCGTGTAAAAGCCGGTCTGCGGATCTTCGTAGAGACACATCTCATTAACGAGACTTCCCTTCACCAGATCCACCTGTTCAAAGCGCACACTCACATATCCTGACATATCCTCGGAATAAGTGATGTTGCCGATCTTTCCCAGCTCATCCAGAAGGTAATTTCTGCGGTCGCGCAGATCATTGGCATGCTCCGGGCCGCCTTCCACCCGCATAATTGCCTGGTTCAGAGCTTCAATCTCCTTGGCATAGCTGTTTATCTTATTAACGTCCGTCTTGACCGTTTTATTCAAATTATCCTGATATTCGCAAAGGCTGTCGTAGACCTTCTGCGCCTTCGTGAGAAATTCGTACGATTTTGTCACGAACAGGTTCTGGTTCACCGAAAGGGTCGGATTTTTCGCCAGCTCCTGCACCGCTGCCCAGAGTCCTTCCTCGCCGGAAAGCGCCTCTGAGAACTCGTGCCCTTCGTTGGATTCTCCCAGAATATACTCGATCTCTTCCAGAGCCGCCGAGGAAATATCATAAAAAGACTGCCGCCCCGACTCGCGGCGGTAGTTCCTGTCCAGTATAGCGTCTCTTTCCTGTCTTGTTCGGGTATAATTGACACCTAGACCTGTCTGTATCCAGTTTCTCGTAGTGTCTCTTGAGTGCGTGAGATAATTCCGCGTACCCTGCTGCACCTGCTGCCTGGTATACCCCTGGGTGTCTAAGTTAGACATGTTATGCGCTGTGGTATTCAGCGCATTGCTCGAAGTTCTTAATCCTGATACGCCTATATAAAGGCTTCCCATTAATGACATATTCCACCGTCCTCAACAATTTACTGCTTAGCGTCAAAAGCCTTATTGACTGTGCCGATCACATCACCGGTACTGCAGGCGCCCCTGTTATAATTCGCCGTCTCCGGCGCCTTATTCATGGACTGTATAATCTGCATGTTAAACTGCACCATCTCCAATGCGCTCTCGATCAACTCCCTGTTCTGCTCGTTGATCTGTTTTACCGCACGGACATTCCTGCGCAGTTCGTCAAATACCGATGCCAGTTTCGCCTGTTCCTGGGGCCTGGCCGCCAGCATACTAATTAACTCTGCAATCTTAAGCTTTGTAACATCCTTGTTAAGCACGTTCGCAATATCATTAACAGCTTCATTTCTCTGATTATCCAGATGGTTGATTCTGCTTACGATGAATTGCTCCTCATCCGTGATCTGAGCTAAAGCTTTTACATCGTCAGACACAATGACAGATGTTTTTTTTATGGAAAGCTCTAACAGATTCTTGTATTCCAGATTTTCTTTTTCCAAAACCTCGATCAATGTTTCCATTAAGCTTGCCACTATTACAACCTCCCGTGGTTCATTTGCCGCAAATCCGCATGCAAATTTATCACATTTATAGACTCTCTATCTCCTCATACTGCTTCATCAGTTTCTCGGCAAAACTCTCACCGCTCACACGGTAAGTGCCGTTCGCGATACCAGCCTTGATGGGAGCCGTCAGCTCACTTCTGATATCCTCTGCCGCTGCAACCGCATTCTTCGCAGTCTGAATGTCTTTACCGAAACTGGAGATCTGAATCTGGTCAGAATTCGCATTTTTAGCTGCGTTCTGTGTCTTGGCCCTGCTCTTGGCGCCATAGACCTGCTGTACTTGTGTATAAGCCTCGATACGCATACGAATTTCCTCCTTCCTTACGAGGTGAATCCCCGCAGGAATTTTACCTCACATAATAACCGTTCTGTCGCTCTCACTATCTTACACTATAGGTATCGGTTATTTTCTGCAGGACTTTAGAGTTTCATGTAAAAAATAAAAAAACATCGCCGGACGGGGGCATTTCCATGCACCACTCCCGCACCAAACAAAAAACGGCTAAACTCCGCATAAATACTGAGTTTAACCGCTTTTTAATAATGCCGGCGACCGGAATCGAACCGGTACGGGAGGTTAGTCCCGCAGGATTTTAAGTCACAGGACAACCGGAAAGCCCCTTCCATATACCCGTATAAAGCCTGTATTTTTCCATAATGATACGTTCTGGTACTCCTAATATCTCCACCCGTTGTTGTCAGCGTCGTTGTCAACACCATCTGCCATTGTATTCCCCTCTTTACCCTAAAAGTATAACGGAAACAAATGGAAAATGGAATCACCCGACCAAATTAATATTATTTTCGCCTCAGTTATCTTGATTCAACGCGGCAATTATCACTGTGAGAATCCCTATGACTACTGTTTTTATGACTGTTTCCATCTTTTTATCCACCTTCCCATACACATCCCTTCTATGCCGCCTCCGCGGATTTTGTCTTTGCAAGGGCAGCCATCACCTTCTTGTAGAGTTCTGCGCTCATCGCTCCCGGCTCCTTGATCTGGTATCTGCTCTGCACCGTTTCCATAGTCACACCCGTCCTGTCAAGTTCCGCCTGCAGGGAATCCATCTGCGCCTTGGAAATCGCCGCAGAATCTTTTGGCGTTTTCCCCGCTGCTTTTTTCTGCCCCGGCTTTTGCGCTGGTTCCGCTTTGCTTCCAGTTCCCGAAGCGGCTTTCCCTTTACGGGCAGCCGTCGTCCCTGCTCCCTTTTCTTTCAGTTCATATACAGGCTCTCCTCTTTCGTTTACGATCACAAGAGCACTGATCTCCCGGTCATCACTGTACTGGATCGAAGAAACCGAGAAACGGTCATTGCAGGTAAACCGTTTCACCTTATTCTGATCTTCTTTGTACATGATCGAAGCCTTTCCCGCCGGTATCCAGATAAAGGGCGCGGTATAGAGT
>CAJTTT010000043.1 GCA_910579285.1 uncultured Lachnospiraceae bacterium
CAATTATTATTATTTCCTTAAATCATGCCCGATTGACGGGTATATGAAAATGAATACGATAGCAGAAATCATTTATAGTATATATCGTATGATACTTCAAGAAAATGAGATTTTATTTGAGTGTAATAGACGACTGGAACAACAGGTTGAATCTGTGTCGGAAAAAACTGTTGAACTCGTAAGATTGGGGAAAAGACTTGAAATCTCCCAAAGTATACAAGATGCAGACCGATTTGTGGATAAGTTCATTGAGATTACAACTTATGTGCCGCCTAAAGACTTGGCAGTAGTTTTAACAAGATATTCAAAAGATTTTCAAGAATGGTGGCGGGAACCAAGACCAAATATAAAGGAATGGTGATTATTGAGTATGAAAAATTTTTCTATGCCAGAGCAAGTTTCTCCGACATTGGAGTTGGATGAACTGGAAAGATTAAAACATAGTCTGGAACAAAATGTTTCTAAAGAAATGGCAGAAGCCGTAATGACGGAACTTCCATTAGCTATAAATTCAACACCGAAAATGCGTGCAGAATGGGTGGAAAAATTATCTGACGTATTGGAAAAACGATTTGATGAAAGGACGGTAAAAAATATCCGTCAAGGTTGCTATTGTAATGAAAATGGCAAACTGGAAGATATAGCAAACAGTTTAAGGCAACTCTATCTTTCTCTGGATCAGAATTTGTTTAGGTTTGTAGAAACTATGAACGCAAACGGTGCAGGTTGGTTTATCAGAGATAATCAGATATATACTAAAATGTTTATATGCCAATGCCCCATGCTGGAGGCAGCAGAAAATTCAAATTCGCTAACATGGTGTCATTGCACCGCAGGATATAACAAAAAATTTTTTGAAATTGTTTTTGAAAGGTCTGTTGATGCAGAAATTGTGCAAAGCATACGGCAAGGATTTGATTTTTGTCTTTTGAGAATTACATTTCAATAAATTTCTAATTTATATGTTGGAATATTGAACTGGAATTTCAAAATGCTGTTGCATGGATAAGAAAATTTGTATGACATGGAGAATAAAATGATTATAGCAGAAACGGAAAGATTAATTTTAAGAAGATACAAAAAGGAGGATGTGCAGGACTTATTTGAATATTTATCTGATAAAGAAGTTGTGAAATATGAACCATATAAACCGTTAACTTTTGATGAAACAAAAGAAAACCTTGAATGGCGCATTAGTACAGACGAAATGATTGCTGTTGAATTGAAAAATTCCCATAAAATGATTGGGAATGTATATATGGGCAAGCGTGATTTTGAAGCACTGGAAATGGGATATGTGTTTAATCGAAATTATTGGGGATATGGTTATGCTGCCGAAAGTTGCAAAGCTTTAATTACACAGGCATTTTCTGATGGCGTACATAGAATATATGCAGAATGTGACCCCAATAATAAGAGTTCATGGAAACTACTTGAAAATCTAGGATTTCAGCGTGAAGCACATTTTAGAAAAAATGTGTATTTCTGGAAGGATGAGGCTGAAAAAGCAATATGGAAGGATACATATGTATATGCTAGATTGAATGATAACACATAAATAACTTCCCCTTTGTCAGGAAAAATCAAGATAGAAAAATGATGTAAAAACTCAATATGGTTTACTTTTAGGTAGCGGTTATCTTAACAGACAATCCGCTACCTTTTTTTCAGAAACCACCAACTGAGTAACTGTTATTTTTACTTTGCGAATTTAATCTGCGGTAAAGCTGCGGTAAGTGGGTACTTTATTTCGCTGCGTTACAAGAGGACAAGCTAAAACGTGTCATTCTCCATGACTTAGCGCCATGCGAACCTTGTTCGCATGGAAACCAGGGCAGACGGAATAGTCTGTCCTTTTCTATTTATTCGCCTTATACGGCGGATCGGCGGGATATCCGCCTTTCAGCTTCTGCATGCCGCGTTGGATGGCGTCCTTTGAATTTTTCCAGTCCGCGTCCTTGTTGCGGTAGTCGAATTTTTCTACCAGCCAGGAGACATCTTCTGACAGACGCGCCATATTGCTTTCCATCAGAGGGAAAACCGTATCGTAGAAGTCCTTTTTCTCCTTATCATTCAGACGGCTGTCCGCCGCCTCGCACAGGTCGCCGAAGTGATGGAGACAGAAACCTTTGCTCTCCGATACTTTCGTGCGGAATGCAGGGTCTTTTTTGTACATAACGAAAAAGGTGTCCAGATAACGTTCATAAGTGTCTGCAAAGCGTTTGCAGATATAGCATGACGCCTCCTTTTCAGCAATCCATATGCCGATGGGATTTGTGCGCTCTGTCTGTTTTTTGAACTTGTCTTTCAGGGAAGTTTTCCCGGGAGTAAAGGTTCGGATTTTCTCCTGCAGTTCCCGGTTCATCCGTTGATAGTGTGTCTTTAAAATCCAGGCATTGCCCAAAGTATTGCCGTAATCAAACATTTTTTTGAAATGGTTTCGGCAGAAGCCTTCTCTGTCCGTCTGTTCTCTCACATCGCTCTCCATGTAGGAGGAGCCGGAGCCTAAGACAAAATCAAGCAGATCCTGTTCCACATTCCGCTCAATGAAGCAGAAAGGGCATTCGTCCTGCGCGTTCATGGCATCGTTTAGGGGGATGGTGTAGAGTTTCTCTTTCATGTGCATGGCTCCTTTCACGGACAACGGATTCCTGTTTCTTATCATCCAGTATAGCACCACGGAGGGGAGATGAAAAGGGCGGTCTGAGAGCGCGCGCAGAGAAGCCTCCGGGCAGGCGCCGGTGCAGAATACAAATCACAGGTGACGACACAGCAGTCTTTTGCTATAATGTACGCGAAAGCAATGAGCAGTGCGCAGACAGAGGATAAACAGGGCGGGGAGCGAGCTCACCGAAATGTTTATCCGAATGGATGCATAGGGCGAAAGTGGAGCCAAGACAAAACAAAGTGAGGAGTACATCGTTATGAAATCGAATCTTTTTGAGATAAACAAGGACCCGGAAGGCATCCTTTCGCAGGTGAAATGCTTTGCTCTCGATATGGACGGCACGATTTACCTGGGAGAGAGATGGATTGAGGGCGCGAAGGCGTTTCTGGAGCGCATAGAGGCGTCCGGGAGAAGTTATGTGTTCGTGACCAACAATTCTTCCAAAAATGCAGCGGTTTATGTGGAGAAACTGAAGCGCATGGGACTGTCCGTGGGGGAGGAAAAAATCGTCACTTCGGGACAGGCCACGATCCATTACCTGAAACAACAGTTTCCTGGCAGGAGAGTGTTTCTGCTGGGCAATACGCTTTTGCGGGAGGAATTTTCACAGGCGGGCATCCTTCTGGAGGAGGATAATCCTGACGTGGTGGTGACGGCTTTTGACACGTCGCTTGACTATCAGAAAATGTGTAAGGTATGTGATTTCGTGCGTGCGGGCCTTCCCTATCTGGCGACACACCCGGACTATAACTGCCCAACGGAAGATGGCTTTATTCCTGACGCGGGGGCCATCCATGCGTTTATCCACGCTTCCGCCTTCCGTTACCCGGACAGGGTGATCGGTAAACCGAATGAAGATATCATTGAATATTTGACTATAAGGGTCAACGAGGAGCGGGATCATATTGCTATGGTGGGAGACCGGCTGTACACGGATATCGCTGCGGGCAGGAATCATGGGTTAAAGAGTGTGCTCGTCCTGAGCGGTGAGGCGTCGCTTGCGGATGCAGAGTGTTCTGAAGTAAAGCCGCATCTGATTTTTTCATCGGTGCGGGAGATGATTCCGTTTCTGCTATAATGGGGAGCAGCAGGGCTGCCGATATATTTGGGGGCAAAATCCGTGCCGGAAGCCGGCGGTTTCAAGACCGCCTCATGTCCGGGCAATTTCCTGTATTATAAAGGGATTGGCGGTTTGCCATGATTGACAAAAAGGAGTCGGATTCACATGAATATACAGGCACAAATGTGTGGAATTATTCTACTTGTGACGATGTTTCTCTTCTATAAGAGATATCAGTCACTTAAGCTGGGCACGCAGATTATGTTTCAGGTGCTCTTGTTTGGCATGCTGTTTTGCGTGATCTGCGATATGCTTTCCATCTGGGCGATTGTCAGGCTGCTGCTGGACTACAGAGGGCTGGTGCTGGCGGTCTGCAAGCTGTATCTGATATCACTGGTTCTGGTAGGTCTTTTGGGATTTCTCTATGAATGCTCGGACGTGTATGAGGGAAAGAAAAAATTTTTGTGGGCGGCGGTAGCCGGATGCGGGATCTGGCTGGCGGAGAGCATTGTGATTGCCTGTCTGCCAATCGGCATTTACAAGATGGGGCGCGTGGTGTATACAGCGGGGCCGGCGGTGCTTTCGACCTATGCCTTTGCGGGGGGCTTCGTTGTCTTTAATATTATCTTTACCATAGTCCACCGAAAACAGGCCAATGCCAGAAGAAGCCAGGTGATCCTGTGCTGGATGGCCATATGGTTTGGTGCGGCGTTTGTGCAGTTTTTGAACAATGAACTTCTGCTGATGGGGTATGCGGGGGCGCTTGGCATTCTGGTGATCTTTTTCCGGCTGGAAAACCCGGAGTATCTGACGGACCGGGTAACTGGCCTGTACAACCAGGAGGGGCTGCTGCTGTATGCCAGAAAGCTTTACAACAGGGAAAAGAATTTTTCCCTGCTTTCCGTCTGGTGGAATCTGGGGGTCAGCCAGGCCGACGAGGGGGCGAGAGAGCAGGCGGTGATGCTTGCCTTTGCAAGAAGACTGCCAAAACTTGACAATACCAGAGTATTTAAGATGGCTGACGATGAGGTGTGGATGGTCTTTGAGGACCAGGAGCATGTGGAGGATACCATCGAGAAGGTCAAAAGCTTTGTGGAGTATGGAAGGAGAGAGCTTGGCGGTATGGCGCAGGCGGCTTTCACCTACATGCCGGATGCTGCATTGGTAGGTGACTACCAGGAGATGGTTCATCTGATGCAGTACGCCAGATGGAAAAGCAGTGATCACAGCGGATCCAATTTTAAGCGGGTGGATATGGATTTTGTCGAGCAGATGCGGAAAGAAAAAAGTATGGAGCAGATGCTGGAGGAGGCCATGAAGGAGGATCGGATCGAGGTATTCTATCAGCCGATTTTTTCCACTGCAGAGAAAAAGTTTGTGAGCGCAGAGGCGCTCGTGCGCATGAGGGACCGGGAAGGCAATCTGGTGCCGCCGGGTGCGTTTGTCTCCGTGGCGGAAGCAAACGGCAAGATCTTGCAGCTGGGGGAGATCGTGTTTAAAAAAGTCTGCCGCTTCTTTACAAGGGAACAGTTGGAGCAGTACGGACTGCACTATATAGAAGTCAATCTTTCCGTCGTCCAGTGCGGGTATCCTGGACTTGCGGAGGATTATATGGGGATTATGGAAAAGTACCAGATCAATCCCCAATACATCAATCTGGAGATCACGGAGTCTGCGTCTCTGGCGGCGAAGAAGACCCTTCTGGAAAACATGCACAGACTGATGGAGTATGGCGTGCATTTTTCCCTGGATGATTTCGGCACCGGCCAGTCCAATCTGAATTATATCGTGGATATGCCGGTCAGCATCGTCAAGTTTGACCGGGAGATGAGCCAGGCCTTTTTCCGGGATGAGAAGGCAAAATATGTGTTGAATGCGGCTATGCAGATGATTCACGGCATGAAGCTTAAGATTGTGTCGGAGGGAATCGAGACGGAAGAGCAGTACCGGGCGATGGAAGAGCTTTCGATTGATTATATTCAGGGCTACTATTTCTCCAGGCCGCTTCCTGAGGCGGCATTTCTGGAATTTCTGCAGAGCAGGCAGTGATTTGGTCAATACATTGGGCAGGGAAGAAAACTTCCCTGCCCTTTTTGCGCGGGGATCGCAAAGGTCATGTGCAAAATGCATAAACAGCCTGTATAATTTCTATGGAAAATGGCAAAAATGAAATATAAATAAAATATCCTATTGCAAAAATTGTGGTAAGGTTATATACTTAACCCAAGCAAACGGAAACGTTACCGGGGACGTTTCCAAAACGAAAACCAAAATTACAATCACTGAAAGGGAGAGGAAGAACAATGAAAAAGAAAATTGTGAGCACAATGCTTTGTGCAGCGATGATTACTACGATGTTAGCTGGCTGTGGCGGTTCCGATAACGGCGGCGCAGCACAGACACCCGCAGCGGACGATTCCGCAGCAGAGGCTCCTGCGGGAGATGATTCCGCAGCAGCTCCGGCAGCAGGCGGTGGTTCGGTTTACTGGCTGAACTTCAAGCCGGAGTCCGATGAAGTGTTACAGGAAGTTGCAGCAGACTACACGGCTAAGACCGGCGTAGAAGTGAAAGTGGTTACCGCTGCTTCCGGTACCTATTCCACCACACTGTTATCTGAGATGGACAAATCCGCGCCTCCGACACTGTTCGTTATCGGTAACCAGGCAGGCGTGAAAGACTGGAAAGACTACGCGCTTGATCTGAACGGCACAGCGATTGCCAACGAGCTGAACACAGACGCTTACAACCTTTATGATGAGACCGGCAAGCTGGTTTCCATCGGTTACTGCTACGAGTGCTACGGCATCATCGTAAACCCTGACTTGATCGAAAAAGCGGGCCATACAATGGATGAGATCAAGAACTTTGACGGCTTAAAGGCGGTGGCAGAGGATATTCACGCACGCGCAGGCGAGCTTGGATTTGACGCTTTCTCCTCCTCCGATATGGATGATTCTTCTTCCTGGAGATTTACGGGACATATGGCGAACCTTGAGTACTACTATGAGCAGGAGGGAACGAACTGGACAGAGTGCCCGCCTACTATTTCCGGCAAGTATCTGGATAACTTCAAGAACCTGTATGATCTTTGCATCAACAACAGCTTGACAGATCCGAAGGAGCTGGCTACCGGCGGACATGACGCGGAGAACGAGTTCAAGACAGGTCAGGCAGCATTCTTCGTAAACGGTTCCTGGGAATATGAAGCGGTTAAGGCGGATGTGCCGAACGCTACGATGATCCCTTACTACTGTGGTGTTGCAGGCGAGGAAAAGGCAGGCTTAAACTGCGGTACAGAGAACTGCTGGGCAATCAACAGCAAGGCTTCCGCAGAGGATCAGCAGGCTACCATGGACTTCATGGTTTGGTGTGTAACCGATCCTGACGCTTCCCGCAAGTTAGTAGATACCTTCGGCGTTATGCCTTACAAGTCCGCGGCAGAGTCCACCAACGGATTCCTCGCGGCGGCTGACAAGTACACCTCAGACGGATGTTATGTTATGAACTGGGCAACCAACTTCCAGCCTAACGTGGATTCCTACCGTGCTACTCTGGTGAGCGCTCTGAACCAGTACAATGCAGATCAGTCCGATGCAAACTGGGAGACCGTACGCACGGCGTTTGTAGACGGCTGGGCAGCAGAATACAATGCAGTGAATAACTAATCATAACAGGCAAAAAGTAAAATTAATATGTAAACCAGGCGGCGGGGCGGTCTTATCCGCCCCGCCTTTTCAAATGAGATTGTATCAGTTAGCAAATAATTTGGGGGTGATACCATGAAAAGTAAGAAAATAACCGCCACAAATTCTCTTCAAAAGGCGACGAAACGCTGGGGATTCCTTTTTATGGGTCCTGTACTTATCGCATTTATCATTGGATTTGTCTGGCCATTCATTCAGGGCATCTGGCTGTCTATGTGCCAGTTCCGCCTGATTTCTGATGCGAAATTCATCGGCTTTGGCAACTATGTGAAGACATTTCAGGACGCTTCTTTCCGCCATGCCTTCTGGTACACGGCGATGTTTGCGATCGTATCGCTTGTCATTATCAATGTGTTAGCGTTTATCGTGGCGTACATCCTGACATTGGAGATTAAAGGAAGCAACCTGTACCGAACGGTATTCTTTATGCCGAACCTGATCGGTGGTATCGTACTGGGCTACATCTGGTCGATGATCTTTGACGGCATACTCGGACGCTATCAGACGTCCATTCTGTTAGAAAGCAAATACGGTTTTTGGGGATTGATTATCCTCATGTGCTGGCAGCAGATCGGTTATATGATGATCATCTATGTTGCAGGGCTGCAGAATGTGCCCGGAGATATTCTGGAGGCGGCCCGCATCGACGGCGCGACTTCCATGCAGACACTGTTTAAGGTGACGATTCCTAACGTGATGAGCTCCTTTACCATCTGTATGTTCCTTACCCTGACAAACGGCTTCAAGCTGTTTGACCAGAACCTGGCGCTGACCGGCGGACAGCCGTTTATCATTCAGCCGGGCGGAACAACGGTTAAGACGACAGAAATGCTGGCGCTCAATATTTATAATACATTCTACAGTTCCAACACGACTTCTCAGGGTGTGGCGCAGGCAAAGGCAGTGGTTTTCTTCATTCTGGTGGCGGGTCTCGGACTGCTTCAGTTGAGCTATACGCGTAAGAGGGAGGTGCAGCAGTAATGAACAAGAATACAATTTCTGCCGCGAACCGGCAAAAAACCATTCTTTCCGTGATATTGGCCGTGGTCAGCATCATCTATGTACTTCCTGTGCTGGCAGTAGTGATTAACTCGTTTAAACAGAATACATTTGTAAAAACAGATACCTTTGCGCTTCCCACAGGGGAGATGAGCGCCGGTTTCAGTAACTTTGTAAAAGGAATGACGTTCGGTAACTATCCTTTTGTGAAAAGCGTGCTGTACAGCGTTGAAATTACGTTACTTTCCACATTTTTGATTCTGCTGTGTACCTCCATGGCGGCATGGTATATCGCGAGAGTCAATTCCCTGATCTGTAAGGTTGTCTACTTCCTGTGCGTATTCTCCATGGTGGTGCCCTTCCAGATGGTGATGTTCCCGCTGTCCAAAACGGCGGATAAGCTGCATCTGAACACGCCGCTTTCGATCTCGATTGTATATCTGGGATTCGGCGCAGGGCTTGCAATCTTCATGTTCGTCGGATTCGTGAAGGCGATTCCGCTTGAGGTGGAGGAGGCTGCGTCCATCGACGGATGCGGGCCGGTGCGAATTTTCTTCCAGGTGGTCGTGCCGATGTTAAAACCGACGATGATTTCAGTTGGTATTCTGGAGATTATGTGGGTGTGGAACGATTATCTGCTGCCTGTGTTGGTGCTTGACATCAATAAATACCGCACGATCCCGATTCATATCCAGTATCTGAAAGGAAGTTACGGTACGGTGGATCTTGGTGCGACGATGGCCCTTATCCTGATGAGCATTATTCCTGTGATCATTTTCTACCTGTGCTGCCAGAAGTATATCATCAAAGGTGTGGCAGCCGGTGCAGTGAAAGGTTAAATTGAGAGAATGATGATCAGGGGTGCGAGCCCCTGATCATACTTGCTTTTTTTGACAAAATAATGTAGAATTCGAGTAGAAATCGGTTTCCGAACGGCTTCGGAATGTGTGAAAGGAAAGGACATGTGGACGTTATGAGAAAGTGCGGTGTTTTACTGCCCGTTTCCGCCATCCCCTCACAGTATGGGATCGGCGCGTTTTCCAGAGAGGCATATACCTTCATTGATCTGTTAGAAGAAGCGGGGCAGTCTTATTGGCAGATTCTGCCGCTTGGCCCCACGGGCTATGGGGATTCTCCCTATCAGTCTTTTTCCACCTTTGCAGGAAATCCATATTATATTGATCTGGAGTCACTGGTGCAGGCCGGCTATCTGACTGAGCAGGACTGTGAGCAGTATGATTTCGGGGATGACGATGCTTATGTCGATTATGAGAAGATTTATCTGTCCCGCTTTAAGGTGTTAAAGAAAGCGTTTCAGAACAGCCAGATCGAGAAGGACGAGGCATATCAGAAGTTTGTGGAAGAGAACGCTTACTGGCTGAAGGATTACGCCCTCTATATGGCGGTGAAGAATGCCTTCGGCGGCAAGAGCTGGGCTGAGTGGGATGAGGATATCAGGCTCCGCAAAGAGGAGGCATTGAAGAGCTATGCCGAAAAATATGCGGAGGAAGTGGCTTTTTACCAGTTCCAGCAGTACCTGTTTGCGAAGCAGTGGTTTGCGCTGAAAGCCTACGCGAATCAAAAGAAAATAGAAATTATCGGGGATATTCCTATTTATGTGGCGTTTGACAGCTCGGATACCTGGGCAAACCCGGAACTTTTCCAGCTGGACGAGACGCTGACGCCTGTGGCGGTGGCGGGCTGCCCGCCGGATGCTTTTTCCGCTACGGGACAGCTCTGGGGAAATCCGCTGTACCGCTGGGATTACCATAAAGAGACGGATTATGAGTGGTGGATGAAGCGGATTGCCTACTGCTATAAGCTTTACGATGTGGTGCGGATCGACCACTTCAGAGGATTTGACGAATATTACTCCATTCCCTTTGGAGATGAGACGGCGGAGTTTGGGCGCTGGGAAAAGGGACCTGGATACGATATCTTTCAGACGATGAAGGCAAAGCTTGGGAAAAAGGCCGTGATCGCGGAGGATCTCGGATTTTTGACCAAATCAGTCATTAATCTGGTAAAAAAGACCGGGTATCCCGGCATGAAAATTTTGCAGTTTGCCTTTGACTCGCGGGAAGAGAGCGATTATCTGCCCCACAACTATGTGTCGAACAGCATTGTCTACACGGGAACCCATGACAACGATACGACGCTTGGCTGGTATGAAAAGCTGAGCCGCAGAGATAAGGCTTTTGCCAAAAAATATCTGAACATCAAGTCGAACAGGGATGTCCAGTGGGAGTTTATCAGGGCGGCTATGGCGAGCGTATCCGATACCTGCGTGATTCCGATGCAGGATTATCTCGGACTTGGGACGGAAGCCAGAACCAATATGCCTTCCACACTTGGGACGAACTGGAAGTGGCGGATGCTGCCAGGACAGTTTACGAGTGAGCTGGCGGCGCGGATTCTGGAGATGTCAAAGCTCTACGGCAGGGCACAGTGCGAGAAGAACTTCTAGTCGCTCACAGCAGCGGCTGTTTCGCGGAGAAGTTCTAGGTCTGCTGCGCAGACTTTTCTCACACGGGAGAATGCCAAAAACACGACATTCTCCGCATTGTGTGGAGAGTGCGGAGAATATGGCGGGGGATGCAGATGGCGGAAATTACGATAAAAGACATAGCGAAACAGTGCGGTGTAGGCGTCAGTACGGTCTCCCGGGCAATCAACAATCACCCGGATATCAATTCGGAAACCAAGAAAATGATTCTGGACGTTATTGACCAGGCTGGTTTTATTCCGAATAACAGCGCCAGAAACTTAAAACGGACGGATGCCAAATGCATTGCGGTGCTGGTGAAGGGTATCACGAATCCCTTTTTCAGCAGCATGATCCAGATCATCGAGGAAGAGACGCAGAGGAACAAGTACGCGCTTGTGCTTCGGCATGTGGAGCCGCAGGAAGACGAGATTGACGTGGCGTTGGAGCTGGAGAAAGAGAAGCGGCTGCGCGGCATCGTTTTTCTTGGCGGTAAATTTGAGCATTCGGAAGAAAAGATAAGGAAGCTGAAAGTGCCGTTCATTTTCAGTACCATCGGAGTCAATGTGCCGGATCAGATCAACAGAATGGAGTTTTCCAACATTGCGGTGGATGACAGGATGGAAAGCAAAAAGATGACGGAGTATCTGCTTGATCTGGGACACAGGGAAATCGCCCTGATTACGGAGCGGTCGGAGCGGCCCATCGGCAGACTGCGCATGGAGGGGTTCCGGCGGGCTTTTGCGGAGCACGGGCTGGATGTGCCGGACAGACTGATCTGTTATGTGCAGGAGGACATTGAACATTATTCTATGGAAAACGGCTATCTGACGGCAAAAAAGCTGTTAGAGTCCGGGCAGGAAGTGACAGCCATCTATGCGGTGGCCGATGCGCTGGCTATCGGCGCATGCCGGGCGGTGCTCGAAGCAGGAAAGCGGATTCCAGAGGATATTTCGGTGGCCGGGTATGATGGGATTGAGATGGGAGAGTATTACAATCCGAAGCTGACTACGATCAAACAGCCGGTGGAGGAGATGGCGAAAAAGACGATCCGCCTGCTGCTCGATGTGATCGGAGAACGGAAGGAGCATCAGCAGATTGTCTTTCCGGCGGAACTGGTGGTGAGAGAATCTACCGGGCCATGTAAAAAGTGAGAGCCGCACCTCAAAGAGTCCGGCGGCTCAGATTAGAATTATGATAGGCGGGATCGTTTGAAACATCTTGACTAAACCAGTCGAGAGGGAGAAACGCTTCCGCCATTTCTCTGTCAGGGAACTCCACTTCCGCAATTACCAGCGGGGCAAAGGGTGGATCAAAAATATCCAGTTCCACACATAAACTGATCTGGTCAATACTTTTTTCTGCCGATGACATATATGTCGGATTGAACTGCGGACAGTCGATGGGAATGACATAGCGCTTTTTGGAAATGATGTTTCCGTCTGCCTTTTCCCGCAGATGATAGTAAGATTCCTCATTTAAGGGGAGATTGTACTCCTCTCTGGCAAGAAGCCCCTTTCCTTTGTAGGTCAGGTAGTAGGAGTCATCCTGCCTGCGGATTCTGACAACCGGGTCAGTGTTGAGGTAGGCCTGTTCGATGATGCGGCAGGGGTAGGACTCCAGATTGACCGGCAGGTTTGTGATTGTAAATTTGCGTTCAATTTCCATGAAAGGTTCCTTTCTGCTCAGTTGTTTTCGCGCATAACCCGGCAGGGGTTTCCGTATGCGACAGAATTGTCCGGGATGTTCTTTGTGACAACGCTTCCCGCACCGATCACAACATTGTTTCCAATGGTGACGCCGGGCATGATAATGGCTCCGCCGCCAATCCAGACGTTATTCCCAATGACAACCGGGGCCGTCTGTGTTTTGCAGAAGGCAAAGGAGCCGTCCTCCTTCGGTTCCCCGAAACGGTCGTGCGCGTTCGTCGGGTGGAAGGCGGTATAGATCTGAACATTGGGGGCGATGAGCGCATTGTCCCCGATGCGGATCTCATTGTCATCCAGGAAGGTGCAGTTCATATTGACTTCGCAGTTGTTTCCAAAGTATATATTATTGCCGTAATCTGCAAAAAACGGCGCAGTGATCCAGAGGTTTTTTCCTTTTCCACCGAGAAGTTCCCCTAAAATCTGCTCTTTCTGTGCGGCGTCTTCGGAAGGTAAGCTGTTGTAGTTTCTCACCAGATCCTTTGCCTTGTGCCACTGCGACAGCAGTTCGGGATCACCGCAGTCGTAGAGCTGTCCGGCTAACATTTTTTCACGCTCTGTCATGGTGTGTTCTCCTTGTTTTGTGTTTTGTAACTCATTGTAGCAAGTGCATATACGGATGTCAATGCGCGTGGGTGGGGTGAGTTGCTTTAAAAACAAGGTGAAATGATTTTGCAAATTAATTTGTCGGTTTCTTTGTATTCTGTGTTATAATATCTGCGAGTGAAATCTAAAGAATTTGGACGTATTACAGTAAAAGGGGAAAACGATTATGTGGATGTATTTGTTTACGTTATTTTTGATCATTGCTTTATTTGTAATATATGCATTTCAGAACAAGCGTTATAAAAAGACAGAGTATTATGAGCAGACTAAAAATTCATATATAAGCGTTCTTTTTGATAAGGGACGTCTGGGAGAATTTTATACATATCAATATTTGAAACCGCTTGACGGATACCGGCGGTACCTGTTCAATTTGTATATTCCAAAAGAAAATGGGGAAACCACGGAACTAGATGTTGTCCTGCTGCATGAATCAGGTATTTATGTGTTTGAATCTAAGAATTATAGCGGATGGATTTTTGGAACAGAATCTCAAAAATATTGGACGCAGACTCTGCCTGTGGGAAAAGGCCGGTCGCAAAAGAATAAATTTTTCAATCCGATCTTACAGAACAAAGGGCATCTGAAATGGCTGAAAGCATTTCTTGCAGATCAGACACTGCCTTTTTATTCTTATATCGTATTCAGTGATCGGTGCACGTTGAAAAATATCAAGACAACCAGTGAAGAGCATTGTGTTGTTAACCGTTATCACCTTCTTGCAGCGGTTCGCCATAATATTGCGAAGACAGGCGGTCAGTTATCGAGGGAAAAGATTGACAGTCTGTTTGAAATACTGTATCCGCTTACGCAGATAGACGAAGCCGTGAAAATGGCGCATATTAAAAATATACAACAGAAAACACGGGATGATTTTTCAAAACCTGCGCCTGTTGCTGTGGTAATGCCAAAAACTGAGGAGCCAGTCTGTCCCAGGTGCGGCGAGAAGCTTGTGATACGCATAGCAAAAAAAGGAGAGCGGCAGGGAAAGCAGTTCTGGGGATGCTCCAATTTTCCAAAATGCATGTATACGGAAGAGATGGCAGATACACCTTAAAAAGGTGCAGGGTCTATCCCATTGCCATAGTTTACAATAAATTTACTAACCCGAAATACCGCTCTACTTTGTCTGCTGTTTCCTTAACTGTACTCTGCGGTGTTCTTTCAAGCCAAAAATAACCGCTTTCTTTGATATCCCAATAATATTTCTCATTGAGACTCCTCAAAGTTGCATTACATGTTTCTTTTGCCTTTTCAACATCAGACGCGCTATTAATAAAATCACAAAAACCTTGATGATCCGGGCGGTTGCAATAATCATCAATGATATTAGATGGTTCCTTTAACAAAAAAACAATTCTGGATGGTTCCGTAATCCGTTCCGCCTGCTCCATAGTTAAATGGCTATCACATAGCACAATTTGATTTTGAGAAAAACGTATCAAATCCAATAATACAAAGTCTAATTGTTCTCGTGTATTATCAAGCAACCACTTTTTATAATCATCCACAGTACGCAAAAAGAATTCATCCGCATCTTTAAACTTCTTATTCATTGCTGGTTGAAAAGCAGCGTTTGAAACTTGTTGATGTTTCTCAAATTGCTCGTCAATATCGTAGACTAATATATTGTGTCGGTTTGCTAACTCTCTTGAAATCGTTGTCTTTCCTCCACAAGGTGTTCCTGTTACAAAATAAACATTTTTTAAATACTCTTTCAGTACATTGTCTTGAAATATCATTACAAAATCTCCTTTATTAAATAGTTTTTTAGCATTCTGATTGTACATAAAACTATTTAACACAGCCTTATGTATTTAGATATTTCTTAATCTTAAACACCCTGACATATTTGCCACCTCCAAATTTCGATTGTCGATAGCTTTATTATAGTACCTATTCCTTAAACATGGAATAGATTTTTTGCGCTTGATAAAGCAAAATCGGATAGATATATGCATGGGATTCCGTAATAGTCGGCATTGTGGAAAAGTCCAAAAGTTTTGATTTTCCCACAATACTTGTCTTTTACTCCTTCTTTTCTAACATTTCAAGTTCGTTCTCAATTCTTATTTCTTCTTTTCTCAGTTCATCCTTATACTGCAGATCAGACGGCATTTCATACATCCTTTCACCCTCCTTCCAGACAGTTATGCATTTATGTTCTTTTACTGCTTCTATATATAGAGAGATTTAGTGGAGGTGTAAAGTCTTATTTGTTTGTCAAGGGACTGATAAATATACGATAAATCGTTTGCAAAGAAAAATAAGGAATCTGCCGCCTCATTGTGATTCAGACGGTAATGTGGTATAATTACAGCGTTGCTCACGGCAGAATATAAAATAAAAATGGAAAAAGATATGATGAACCATGATTTGACAAAAGGAAATGTGACAAAATCGCTGCTTTTCTTTGCGGCGCCAATGATTTTAGGGAATCTGCTGCAGCAGTGCTACAATATAGCGGACACATGGGTGGTGGGAAAATTCGTGGGCGCGGACGCGCTGGCGGCGGTCGGCTCCTCCTATGCATTGATGACGTTTTTAAATTCTCTGCTGATCGGTCTTTGTATGGGGAGCGGCGCTGTCTTTTCCTATTATATAGGGAAGGGAGACAGGGAAAGGGTGCGTATCTGTGCGCAGACGGCGTTCGTGATGATCGGCATGCTGGCGGTGGTGCTCACGGTGTTTTCGCAGGCGCTGATTCACCCGATCCTTATGCTGCTTCGCACGCCCTCAGAGCTTTATGAAATGACAAGGGAATATCTGACGGTTGTCTTCTGGGGAATTTTCTTTATCTTCCTATATAATTATTTCGCATTCCTGCTGCGTGCGCTTGGCAATTCGGTGGCGCCGCTGTACTTTCTGGGAGCGGCCTCAGTTTTGAATATCGTTCTGGATTTGTTCTTTGTGTGCAGTCTGGGGCGGGGACTTTCGGGCGCGGCGGAGGCGACGGTGATCGCGCAGGCGGTGTCCGGGCTGGGGCTTGGCCTGTATCTGTGGAAGAAGGAGCCGTACTATCGGTTTTCGCCGAAACGCTTTTTGCGGGAAGAGAAGCCGGTTGGGGAAATCTGCGGCTATTCTCTGATGACGGGGATGCAGCAGTCGGTGATGAACTTCGGTATTCTCATGGTGCAGAGCCTTGTCAACAGTTTCGGGCCTGCAGTGATGGCGGCTTTTGCGGCCACAGTGAAAATAGATACTTTTGCCTATATGCCGGCACAGGAGTTTGGCAACGCCTACTCCATTTTCATCTCGCAGAATTTTGGCGCGGAAAAGACGGAGCGGGTAAAGCAGGGGACAGGGAAGGCGATGACGGTTTCCGCTGTTTTCTGCGGATTGATTTCGGCGCTGGTATTTGCATTCGCAAGGTTTTTGATGCTTATTTTTGTGGACGCCGGAGAAACGGAGATCATAGAGATCGGTATGCAGTATCTGCGGATCGAGGGCGCCTTTTATATCGGTATCGGCATCTTGTTTCTGCTGTACGGATATTTCCGGGGCATCAACAGGCCGGGTGTGTCCCTTGTGCTTACGGTGATTTCCCTCGGAACGCGCGTTGCGCTGGCATACATTCTGGCGGCAGTTCCGGGAATCGGCGTGATCGGTATCTGGTGGGCGATTCCCATCGGCTGGGCGCTGGCGGATGTGACAGGCTTTGTGCTGATGAGGCGGGGCAGGAAATGCGATGAAAAAATCTGACAAGGAAAGAGCTTATTGACAGGGCGCAACAGTTTGCAGAGGTATGAAATAGAAAGATTTGATTTGGTATCATGTAAAAAAGTCAAATTGCATGGAAGCGTCTGTTAAAGAAAAGTAAAAAGGGAAGAATAAAAAAAGAAGGGGCGAAAGCCCCGGAACGGAGGAAAACATGAGCAGGACAGCAATTTTTTTTGCAACAGGTTATGAGGAGATCGAAGCATTGACGGTGGTGGACATCCTGCGGCGCGCGGGAGAGGAGATCACGATGGTGTCTGTCACGGACGAGCGCACTGTCACAAGCTCCCACGGTGTGGAAGTGACGATGGACAAGGTTCTCTCAGAAGTGAATTTTGATGAGACGGATGTGATCGTTCTTCCGGGCGGTATGCCGGGCACGAAGAATCTTGAGGCATGCGCGGCTTTGATGGAGCAGGTGGATGCTTTCGTACAGGCAGGAAAGATTGTGACGGCTGTCTGCGCGGCGCCTTCGATTCTGGGACACCGCGGACATTTAAATGGAAAGAAGGCATGCTCCTTCCCCGATATGGAGAGCCAGTTGGAAGGCGCCGAGGTGCTTCGGGAGCCTGCTGTGATTGACGGCAATATCATCACGGGGCGTGGCATGGGCGCGGCGATTCCTTTCGGGCTTGCCATTTTGGAAAAGCTGCAGGGAAAAGAAGCGGCTGAGGAGTTGGCTGTGAAGATCGTGTATAAATAAAACGGTTGTTTTGTTCATATACGGGCGCTCCCTCAGACCATCATATGGCAGACAAATGTGGTCTGGCTGAACTGGAAAAAAATACTATTATAATTTCATCTCATCCGAACATACTAACATCAAGATAAGCGGCAAACAAAGTGTGCAGTCAAGCGGCAAGGCAACAGACAGGCGCACGGAGGATGCGCTTGTCTCAAATATAGATAAAGAATCATAAAGATTCAAAGTATTTCGGAGGTGAAAAGAAATGGCAAGCAACAAGACCAATAGAGTAGAAGTTCCTGAGGCTAAGGCAGCTATGGATCGTTTCAAAACTGAGGTTGCGTCTGAGCTCGGTGTAAACCTGAAAGAGGGTTACAACGGTGACCTGACTTCCAAGGAGGCAGGTTCCATCGGCGGTGAGATGGTTCGTAGAATGATCAAGAAGCAGGAAGAGCAGATGAAGTAACGAAGAACAAAAGCGAAGGCGTCCCGTTTGTGAAGGCACAGGCGGGGCGCCTTCCTGTTCTGCCGCTTTCTGTCTCTATTTTAGTCAGAGCGAATAAGCAGATTCGAGATGCTTCGCATCTCTCATTCGCGTTGCTCGCCATAAATCGTCACAGGCATATCTGCATGCAGGCATGCGCTATGCCTGCGCCGCTTTCTGGCTCTGCTTATTCGCGGAAAAAATTGTGGCATTTTCAATAACCCTGTGCTATAATGTGTGGGTGACTGTAGCTGGAAGCCCGTTTGGGCATTATGATAGATGAAAAGAAAGTGACTGTGAAGGTACAAAACAGTTACGAAAGCAGACAGCGGAATTGAAGGAGGAACCCATAACATGAGTTTACAGGTGGAAAAATTAGAGAAGAACATGGCGAAGCTGACAATCGAGACCGGCGTTGAGGAATTTGAGAAGGCCATCGAGAAGGCTTATCAGAAACAGAAGAAGCAGATCAGCATTCCTGGCTTTCGCAAGGGCAAGGTGCCCCGGCAGATGGTAGAGAAGATGTACGGCAAAGAGGTCTTTTTTGAGGAGGCCGCGAATATTCTGATTCCCGATGCGTATGATAAGGCTTTGGATGAGTGTGAGGAGGACATTGTTTCTTCTCCCCAGATTGAAGTGACCCAGATCGAGGCCGGGAAGCCTTTTGTTTTCACCGCCACGGTTGCACTTAAGCCGGAGGTGAAACT
>CAJTTT010000044.1 GCA_910579285.1 uncultured Lachnospiraceae bacterium
GCGCGGAGCGCGGGTTTGCGAGTTTAACACCGCGCAAAAGAAAACAGGCGTGAGATGAAAACAGAGCAAGGAGACACGAAATATGAACGCAATCGTAGCGGTGGACAATAACTGGGCGATCGGCTGTAAAAACAGCCTGCTTGTCAGAATCCCGGCGGACCACAAGAATTTCAGACAGGAGACAACGGGCAAGGTGGTGGTGCTTGGGAGAAAGACGCTTGAAACATTTCCACAGGGGATGCCCCTGCCGAACAGAACCAACATTATCCTGTCCACAAATCTGGATTATCAGGTGAAGGACGCTGTGGTGGTGCACAGTAAGGAGGAGCTGGACGAGGAGCTGAAAAAATATGCGTCGGAGGACGTGTATATCATCGGCGGGGAGAGCGTTTACCGTATGATGCTTCCAGAATGCGATGTGGTGCATGTGACGAAGATTGACCATGATTATGAGGCTGACGCGTATTTCCCGGACCTGGATCAGGATGGGGCGTGGGAGATTACAGCGGAGAGTGAGGAGCAGACTTATTTTGATCTGCCTTACTACTTCGTAAAATATGAAAGAAAAGTGTAGATTTGTTCCGGGGCACACTTGTTGAGGGGCAGGATGAAAATGCAGCCGGAGCTGACAGTGAGGAAGGGTATACGGTATGGGGCAGGAGACAAAGGTAACGATGGCTAATAAGGGGATGGAGCTTTCGCAGGCCAAGGAGGCGCTGCAGCAGAAAGCCGAAGAGCTGGAGGCGGCCAAGAGTGCGGTGGAGAAAGCGGAGTTTGCCAGGGATATTTTTCTGGCAAATATGTCCCATGAGCTTAGAACGCCGATCAATACGATTCTTGGGCTGAATGAGCTGATTCTGAGGGAGAGTCAGGAGGAGGCGGTTAAGGAGTATGCCCGGGATATCAGGCAGGCAGGCAATATTCTTCTTGCGCTGGTTAGTGATATTCTGGACTTTTCCAAACTGGAAGCGGAGAAGATGGAGCTGACGGAGGGGATTTATGATGTCAGTTCCCTTCTGAATGATCTGATTAACAGCATTTCGGTACAGCAGCGCCGCAAAAAACTGGATCTGGTACTGGACATCGCGCAGGATATGCCTTATAAGCTTTTTGGTGACGAGATACATATCAGGCAGGTGATCGGCAACCTCCTGTCAAATGCAGTGCGTTACACAGAAAAGGGACGGGTTACGCTGCATGTGAGCTGGAAGGAGCTGCCGAAAGATTCCATAGAGATTTTTGTGATTGTGAAGGACACGGGAATCGGCATCAGGGAGGAAGACATCCCAAAACTTTTCCACGCGTTCCAGAGGATGGATTCCACGGCCCGCAGCAAGGACGACAGGACAGGGCTGGGGCTTGCCATCACGCAGCGGCTGCTTGAGATGATGGGCGCTAAGCTGGAGGTGCAGAGCGTATACGGAAAGGGTTCCGCCTTTTCGTTTCGGATTGTGCAGAAGATCGTGGACAGGGAGCCTCTTGGCGATTTTGAGAAACAGTACAGGGACAGCCTGCGCAGCATCGAGGATTACCACGAAAAGTTTATTGCGCCTATGGGAAGAATCCTCATCGTTGATGATAACGCCATGAATCTGGCGGTGGCGCAGGGGCTTTTAAAAGGAACAAGGCTGCAGATCGATGTGGCGTCCAGCGGAGAGGAATGTCTGGAGCTGATTAAGAGAAAGACGTACCATCTGATCTGCATGGATCATATGATGCCGGTGATGGACGGCGTACAGACGCTGCATGCCATCCGGGAGCTGGAAGGGAATCCTTCCAGGGATATTCCGATCATTGCACTGACGGCAAACGCGGTGGCGGGAGCCAGGGAGCTCTATCTGAAAGAGGGATTTCAGGATTATCTGACAAAACCTATCGACGCGGATAAATTTGAAAATATGCTGATTGAGTATCTGCCCAGCAACGTGGTTTACATGACCAACAACAGGGATATCAGCGATGAGTATGAGCAGACGAGGGAGGAAGGAGAGTTTGACATCAGAGAGAGTCAGCTTTATCTGATGGGCTTTAATCTGAGAAACGGCCTCAGATATATGGGCGGGGACAAGGCGCTTTACGGCAAGGTTCTCCAGGATTTCCATTCCATTTTACATGAGAAGGAGACGGCTCTCAAAGACTTTTTACAGAAAGGAGACATGCCCGGCTACACAATTATTGTGCATTCCTTGAAGGGAAATGCCAGAAATGTGGGCGCGGATGATCTGGCGGATGAAGCTTTTGAGCTGGAGAAGATGGCGAAAGCAGGGCAGCTTGAGGATGTGACGGTGCGGTCTCCGATTTTGTTCAGCATGATGAGCACCATGAGGAACAGCCTTCGGGTTTATCTGGAAACGGAGGATGCCGGCGGCCAGACGCAGAAGCAGGAGCCGGAAGAGAGCGTGTGCACCATCACGGAAGAGGAATGGGTAAGGGCCCTGCAGGAGCTGGCGGCCAGGCTGGATGATTTTGACGGGGAGAGCGCAGCGATTAAGCTCAGGGAGCTGAAACGGTATGAAAGACCTGAGACGGATAAGAAGATGCTTAGGCTCTGTGAGAAGGCAATCAAGGATTATGCTTATGACATTGCCCTCGAAGTGGTCAATGCAGTGCTTTAAACGGACTTGACTTTTGAGGATAAAGGTATAATGTAGTATTAGGAAGAAATGAAGCAGTACAAAAAAGCGTCAGAGGAAATGACTGAGTGAGAGGAGTTGGGTATTATGGAAAAAAAGAATCTGGATTGGGCGAATATTGGTTTCGGCTACCATGAGACAGACAAGCGGTTTGTGGCGAATTACAGAAACGGTGCGTGGGATGAGGGCGCGCTTGTGGATGACGCCAACATTGTGATGAGTGAATGTGCGGGCGTCCTGCAGTACGCGCAGACCTGTTTCGAGGGGATGAAAGCCTACACCACCGAGGACGGGCGTATCGTGACTTTCCGTCCTGACCTGAACGCGCAGCGCATGGAAGATTCCTGTAAAAGGTTGGAAATGCCGGTGTTTCCGCAGGAGCGTTTTATCCAGGCTGTGACGGATGTGGTGGCAGCGAACGAGGCTTATGTGCCGCCCTATGGTTCTGGCGCAACCCTCTATATCAGACCGTTTATGTTTGGTATTTCCCCGGTAATTGGCGTGAAGCCTGCGGACGAATACCACTTCAGAGTATTCACCACGCCTGTGGGTCCTTACTTTAAAGGCGGCGTAAAGCCGCTCACAATCAAGGTGAGTGATTTTGACCGGGCAGCTCCGCACGGCACGGGGCATATCAAGGCAGGATTAAACTATGCGATGAGCCTGCATGCGATTATGACTGCGCACGCGGAAGGCTTTGACGAAAATATGTATCTGGATGCGGGCAGCAGGACTTATGTGGAGGAGACAGGCGGCGCGAACTTCCTTTTCGTGACGAAGGATAACCGGGTGGTTACACCGAAATCCGACAGCATTCTGCCCTCTATAACCAGACGCTCTCTGATGACGGTGGCGAAGGATTATCTGGGTCTTGAAGTGGAGGAGAGGCCGATCGCGCTCGAAGAGGTGAAGGATTTCGCAGAGTGCGGTCTGTGCGGCACAGCGGCGGTAATTTCCCCGGTAGGAAAGATTGTAGACCACGGGAAAGAGATTGCTTTTCCCAGCGGCATGAGCGAGATGGGGCCTGTTACGAAAAAGCTGTATGACACGCTTACGGGCATCCAGATGGGCAGGATTGACGCACCCGAGGGATGGATTCATGTGATTAAATAGGCTGGAAAGAGCCGGAGGCATAAACAAACCGGGTGCGCGGGCACCCGGTTTTTCGGGTTAAGGACGGCAGGAAGGAACAGGGAAACTTAGCAATGAAGAGTGAAGCGATCAGAGAGCAGTATCCTTATCTTTATGAGACCCATCTCCATACATCGGAGGCAAGCGCCTGTGCGAGGAATACCGGGGAGGAGATGGCGAGGGCATGTAAGGAGTATGGGTATACCGGCATTTTTGTGACAGACCATAACTGGGGCGGAAATACTTGTGTGGACGGGAGTCTTTCCTGGGATGCGTGGGTAGATCAGTTCTGTCTTGGGTATGAGCGTGCGAAGGCGGAAGGGGACAGGATCGGGCTGGATGTCTTTTTCGGTTACGAGGCCGGTTATGACGCCACGGAATTTCTGGTGTACGGGATTGACCAGGCTTGGATGAAGATACACCCGGAACTTCGCCATATATCTGTGGAAGAGCAGTACGAGCTGGTACATGGGGCGGGCGGCCTGGTGATGCACGCGCATCCTTACAGGGAGGAGGCCTATATTCCGAAGGTGCGCCTTTTTCCCGACTGGGTGGACGGCGTGGAGGGAATCAATGCCGCACATCATTGGTATGCTGGAACTTCGCGTGACAAGACCGTCTTTGACAAAAGGGCAGTGGCCTATGCGGGGGAGCACGGGTTTCCCTTGAGCGCTGGATCTGACATTCACTCCACGAACCTGTTTGGAGGAGGCATGGCTTTTCGCAGAAGACTGCGTTCGGGAGCCGATTATGTGCAGGCGGTGCTGGGCGGAGAGGATTATGTGATGACAGACGGAAAAGTGTGGTATGATAAATACGGCAGATGTATTTCTGATGATTGAGATGGTACAAACAGCATAATATATACAGGAGAAGTATTTGATAGCAAAAACAGCCGTGAGGGACAGCGGCGAAGCAGGAGGCGTATGAGAGGAAGCGGATGTAGAAAGGCAGCAGCATACCTGTTGGCGGCATGTGTGTTGACTGGATTGGTCACAGGCTGCGGGGACGGTGAGGGGTTCGGCACGAAAGTGGTGCTCACCACGGGATTTGAAAAGGACGAAATCTTTCGGATTGAGACAAGTTCCTGCAAGGTGCCTGAGCTTATGGTATATCTGACAACGATCCAGAATCGTTATGAGAGCGTATACGGACAGGAGATATGGGGGACGATTGCGGACGGCGTGACGCTGGAGGAAAATGTGAAAAATACGGCGCTGGCACAGATCGCCCAGATCAAGACCATGAACCTGATGGCGGAAAAGTATGAGGTGGAGCTGGACGAGGAGGAGCGCGCCCGCGCGGAGAATGCGGCGAAAGCATATTATGAGACGCTGGGAGAGCGGGAGATCGAGCTGATGGACATCAATGAGAAAACCATCAAATCGCTGTACACGGAGCTTGCCCGGGCGGAGAAGATGTACCAGTACACGATAAAGGACATCAACCCGGAAATCAGCGATGACGAGGCCCGCACAATCACCGTGCAGCATATCCTGATCAAGACTTATGCGCTGGACGGGACGGGAAAGAAAATTGAGTACACGGAGGAGGCAAAGCGTGACGCATACAGGCGGGCGGTCGAGGCGCTCGGACAGGCGAGAGAAGGCGAGGATTTTGACGCGCTGGTCCGCAAGTACAGCGAGGACGACAAAGTGACGTATTCCTTCGGCAAGGGGGAGATGGAGGAGTCCTTTGAGACGGCGGCCTTTAATCTGGGAACGGGGGAGATCAGTGATGTGGTGGAGACAGAGTTTGGCTATCACATCATTAAATGCATCAATACCTTTGACAGGGAGGAGACGGACGCAAATAAGATCAAGATCGTGGAGCAGAGGCAGGAGGAGGCCTTTGGGCGGGAGTATGACGCTTATGTGGCCACTCTCACGAGAAACTTAAACGAGGAGCTGTGGGACAGCGTAAATTTTATCCACGATGAGGAAGTGTCAACGCAGAATTTTTTTGAGGTGTATGCACAGTATTTTGGGGACTAGTGCGTCTGTCGGCCCTCCTTTTGGCAGTGCAGAGAGAAAGCATGCGGGAGTTTACAAAAAGTTTATAATTTCTGAAACCCGCATGAAATCAAAGTATAATCAGAATAGAATCAAAATTATTAGCACTCATCTCTAATGAGTGCTAATTTGGTCTTGACTTCTGAAATGGCGTGTATTACACTATCCCCTAGGTAATAAAATCCCAGGAAACGGGATTTGTGCAGTGTAAATGAGGGGCGCTGGGGCGTCCTGTACAGACGGTATTTCAGTGAGAAAAGAAAGGAACGTGGTAAAATGGCAGCGAAACATGGTAATTTATCAATCAACAGCGATAATATTTTCCCGATTATCAAAAAGTGGTTGTATTCCGATCACGATATCTTTTTCAGGGAGCTGATCTCCAACGGATGTGATGCGATCACGAAATTGAAAAAGCTGGATATGATGGGCGAGTACACCTTGCCGGATGGTTATAAGGCGAAGATCCAGGTGATCGTAAACCCTGAGGAGAAGACGCTGAAATTCATCGACAACGGTATCGGTATGACGGCGGACGAGGTGGAGGAGTACATCAACCAGATCGCTTTTTCCGGCGCCACTGATTTTATTGAGAAATATAAGGACAAGGCGAATGAGGACCAGATCATCGGCCATTTCGGCCTGGGATTCTACTCGGCGTTTATGGTGGCGGATGAAGTGCAGATTGACACCCTTTCCTGGCAGGAGGGGGCAAAGGCTGTGCACTGGACCTGTGACGGCGGCACGGAGTTTGATATGGAGGACGGTACAAGAACCGAGATAGGGACGGAGATCACCCTTCACATCAACGAGGACTGCCTGGAATTTTGCAACGAGTATAAGGCCAAAGAAGTCATTAAGAAATACTGCTCCTTCATGCCTACAGAAATCTATCTGTCCAAGGCCAACACGACGGAGACGCAGACCGTTACGGAAGAGGAAAAGCTGGACACCGATGAGGTAGTGGAAGAGATCGCGAAGGAGAAGGAGGAGGACGAGCAGAAGTATAAGATCAAAAAGCGTCCTGAACTTCTCAACGAGACGCATCCTCTCTGGGCAAAGCACCCCAACGAGTGCACGAAGGAGGAATATCTGGAGTTTTACCGCAAGGTTTTCCAGGATTACAAGGAGCCGCTGTTCTGGATTCACCTGAACATGGATTACCCTTTTAATATGAAGGGCATCCTCTACTTCCCGAAGATCAATATGGAGTATGAGTCCATCGAGGGAACCATCAAACTTTACAACAACCAGGTGTTTATTGCAGATAATATCAAGGAAGTGATTCCCGAGTTCCTGATGCTGCTCAAAGGTGTGATCGACTGTCCTGATCTGCCGCTCAACGTGTCCAGAAGCGCGCTGCAGAATGACGGGTTTGTGAAGAAGATCAGCGAGTACATCACAAAGAAGGTGGCGGATAAGCTGTCCGGCATGTGCAAGACCGAGAAGGAGGAGTACGAGAAGTATTGGGATGACATCAGTCCCTTCATCAAATTTGGCTGCTTAAAGGACGACAAGTTCTGTGAGAAGATGACGGATTATATTCTCTTTAAGAATCTGGACGGCGTGTACATGACCCTGCCGGAGTGCCTGGAAGTCAACAAGATTGATCCCGACAAAGATACCGATGGCGATAAGGCGGAAACTGCGGGCAAAGAACAGGAATCCGAAGCGGCTGCGGTGGACGAAAACGGCGAGAAAGTGGAAGCCGAGGTCGTGGAAGAAGCGGAAAGGGTAGATGGTGAAGTGCTGGATGAGGACGGCGAACCTGTCGAGGAGGAGAAGAAGGAGAAAGTCATCTACTATGTGACGGACGAGAAACAGCAGAGCCAGTACATCAATATGTTTAAGTCTGCAAAGATGGATGCGGTGGTTCTGACCCACAATATCGACCAGCCCTTTGTCTCCCAGCTCGAGGCGAAGAACGAGGGCATCAAGTTCCAGCGTATTGATGCCGATCTGACAGACACCTTTAAGGCAAAGACTTCCAAGAAGGCCGAGAAGGAGATGGAGGAACAGGCGGAAGAGATCGCCAAGCTGATGAAGAAAGTTCTCAAGAAGGATCAGATCAAGGTGAAGATTGAAAAGTTAAAGAACAAGAAGATTTCTTCCATGATTACGCTCTCGGAAGAGTCCCGCAGGATGCAGGATATGATGAAGATGTATTCCATGCCGGGAATGGATATGGGGATGTTCGGCAAGGAGGGAGAGACACTGGTCTTAAACGCGAACCATCCGCTTGTGCAGTATGTGCTGGAGCATCAGGACGGCGAGAATGTGAAGCTGATCTGCGAGCAGCTCTACGATCTGGCATTGCTGCAGCAGGCGCCCCTTGAGCCGGAGGCCATGACCAAGTTTGTGGCGAGAAGCAACGAGATTATGATGATGCTGACGAAGTGATATGATAGAATGTTATGTAAACTAAAGAAGACCAATGTATGGCCTCGATGTTATGTAAACTAAAATAAAAAGATCAATGTGCGGAAGAAATATTATGTAAACTAAAATGGAAAAATTATCACTAAAAAACAGCCGTCCGGGACAGCAAAGATACCCGGGCGGCTGTTTTGGTTAACTTGATTTGGAAAGGGATAACCGATTGCCCACTTGTCCGATTCCTGTCTCATCGGCAGTTCCCGCGACTAGTTCTGAGATTGATTCTGAGACTGCTCCTGCGTCTGATCTTTGGGCTGGCTCTGAGACTGCGCCTGCGGGAACTGCGTGTAGGTCACGTTCTCGACAAAACCGAAGGCTTTCATGGCAAAGCTTTTTACAACGGGAAGATCTGCAGACTGCTCTTTGGATGTGCGGAGAATGCCGATGATTGTGGAGACGATACCCGAGATCAGGGAAAGGAAGAATGCCTGCATGACCTGAATGGTGAGCCGTTTTTCTTAAGTCTTGCACCAGCATAGCATCGAGTGACAGGGAAGGCAAGGGAACGGAAGATATCTTACAAATATGTGCAAGTTATTGCAAGAAAGAACAAGGTTTCAAAAAGAATGAAACTTATAATATAGCTGACTGGTTATTGCAGGAATAATTCATTTTTTTTGTAACCGCTGCAGACTTTTTTCAGTTTCATGTTTCCGGCGGCAAGGAGCGCCTTGCTGACACTCCGGGCTTTCCGGGGACAGACGGCAATACAGCGCATACAGGAAATACACTGTTTGCTATCGGTTTTGGAAGGATCGGCAGCATCGATTGCTCCGACAGGACACTTGCCGGCGCAAAGGCCGCACCCGGTACAGTTTTTTCCGGCCTTGGGTGTCATGGGAATATAGCCATATTCACGGTAGGGACGGTTTCCCGGCAGATTCAGGTGCGCGGGTGCCGTTTCGGATTCCATGCTGGAACGGATGGCTGCGGCAAATTCCGTAAGTTCCTGTTCATCCTGTGCATCCGGGCGTCCGGCGGCGAACTGGCGCATGATGGAGTGCTCTGCGATGGCGGTTACGGCAGCGGCGCAGGTAAATTCGGAGTCTGTCAGCGTATCCTGCAGTTCTGCCAGGGTATCTTCATAAGCCCGGTTTCCATAGACCACAATGAGAATTGCCCGGGCTCCGTTTCCGCGCATCTTCTGCAGACGTGATACAGCGATGGCAGGAACACGGCCGCCGTAGGAGGGAACAGAGACGATGCAGATGTCTCCTTCCTGAAAGGAAAGGGCAGAAAAGTCTCTGCCGGGATCTGTGAGATCAATGTATGTGCTCTGGGTACAGAAGGATTTGGAGAACAGATCCGCCACTTTTTTTGTGCCTCCCGTAGGGGAAAATATAATATGATAAACTGCCATGATCGGCTCCTTTCATCCGTGTTTTTAGACATGCACCCTGGCCTATGCACGATCGTGTTCGTGTGGCCAAACACGTTCCACATCCCTGCAATCCGTTTTATCCCCGCATTCTCACATAATAATCGGTATAGCATGTCCCATCGTGGCCCACAAGCGTCTCTGCAGAGGCCGTAAACCCAAGCCTTTCTACCGCTTCCCTGCGTTTTACAGCGGCGGGGATCACTTTGGTGGCGATCATTTTGCATTGAAACAGGTCGTAAGCAGGCGGCACAATCAGTGATAAGATTTCATGGATGTCCGCTGCGTTTTCACAGCCGCTTTGCAGATCCAGCCGCAGAAGGCCGCAGTCGTTAAAATAGTCCTGCGCCTGTCTGTTAAACAGCTCGATGGTTCCCACCGCTTTCTGATCTTTCCGATCGACGATCACCCAGCGGATAAACCATTTCTCACGGTAAGATTCCATCCAGAAGTCTACGGCGCGCTGCATACGCTCAAGCGTTGTATAGTGGAAATCATCACCGTGGCAGTTGTCGCTGTTAAAGAGAGGCACAGCCTTTTCGTCGGAATATACCCCGAACAGGTCAGGGACATCGGCGGGTTCCACCAGCCGCAAAAGATAGCGGTCATTTTCAAAAGCAGGGCATGTTATATAAGGGTCTGTCATCAGATTTCTCCTTCTAATCGTAAGCATACTTAATAGTGAGTCTTGTTTTGTTCATTATACCAGAAAAATGCGGAAAAGCAATTTGTTCCGCCGGGAATCCGAACGAAAATATAAAAATACGGGAATCCCTGTTGACAAAATGTCAAAATGCAGTATAATTTACTTAAGTGAAACGGTTAACCACTTGAAAAACGTGGATTTTGTAGAGCAACAATATGGGGGGATTATGAAGGAACGTTATACGATCAGGGATGTGGCCGCTCTCGCGGGAGTATCCAACGCTACGGTGTCCTATGTGCTGAGCGGAAAGAAAAAAATATCCGAGGAGACCAGACAGCGGGTGCTCAAGGTGATTGAGGAGACCGGGTTTGTGCCGGATCTGAATGCCAGAGGGCTCTCGGGAAAGGACACGAGGCTGATCGGCGTAGTGATTCCGCAGACGGAGCCGGGAAGTAAACTGATGTTCCACAACACTTTTTACAGCCAGCTTCTGGGCAGCATTGAGTTTGCCACGAGACGCAGGGGGTATCATGTACTCATCTCGGCGACGGATATGACACAGGATTACCTGAATCTGATACGGGAGCGGAATCTTGCGGGTGTCATTATCGTGGGAACCTACGAGAGCCGGTTCTGGGACAGGCTCAGGGAGCTGGAAGTCCCGGTGGTGCTGGTGGACAGCTACTGCAAGAACGACTGGTTCCATGCGATCCGCATTGATGATGAATATGCGTGCTATTGTGAAACCGATTATGTGATTCGGAAGGGGCATAGAAGAGTTGCCTTTGCCTCCGGCAGCATCAAAGAGGACGGTGTCATGCAGAAGCGGTTTAACGGTTATCGGCGTGCGCTTACAAAAAACGGGATCGACTGTTCGGACGAGTTTCTGTTCGAGGATGTGGTGTCCTATGAGAGCGGCGTTAAGATCGCGGAGCAGATCGTGCAGGCGGATATCGGGATCACGGCTGTCGTTGCCACCGCGGATATTCTGGCGGTTGGATTGATGAGCGGCTTTTACAGGCTGGGTATACGGGTGCCGGAAGAGATATCGGTGATTGGCTTTGACGGGCTGGAGGAGTCGAAGTACACGACGCCGGGACTGACTACGATGCAGCAGCCCATTTCGCGAAAAGGGGAACGGGCGGTGGAGCTTCTTCTCGACAACATAGGGGATTCGAAGATGGAGAGAGTGGAGGAAGTGCTGGAAGTGAAGCTGGTTGAGCGGGAGAGCGTGCGGAACGCGGAAAGCGTTTCTGCATATTAGGGAATGAAAACGGAAACAGTGTGAATGGTACAGAGATAGGCATGGAGAAACAGATGATTGCAGAAAAAATAGAGAGCAGAGAATATAAGAGACAGCATACCATGCAGGATGGCCGGACTGTGGCGGTAGAGCGCAGGGACGGTATTCTGGAGATCACGGCGCAGTATGAGGGCGTCTATGGCATGGGAGAGAAGTTTGACTTACTGAACCAGAAAGGACAGACGGTGGTGAATGAGGTGGTGGAGAAGTTTTGCTGCCAGGGGAGTTACAGTTACTGTGTGACACCATTCTTTATGACAGATGCGGGCTTCGGGATTTATGTGGATACGAAGGAGCGGACGGTATTTTCCTTTCAGGAGAAGATTCGGTGCGAGATCCCGGAGGAAGCGGCGGTGTATGTGTTTTTCGGAAGCCTCCGGGAGATGCTTGGCGACTATGTGGATCTGTCCGGCAGACCGAAACTGCCGCCGGAATGGGCTTTCGGCGTGTGGATCTCGGCCAATCGGTGGAACTGCGAGCAGGATGTGGAGGAGCAGCTTGCCTGCTTGAAAAAGTACCGTTTTCCAGCAAGTGTTCTGGTGCTGGAAGCCTGGAGCGATGAGGCGACGTTCTATATCTGGAACGGGGCGTCTTACGAAGCGAAGCCCGGCAGGGCGAGGTATGAGGACTATGATTTTTCAAAAAGCGCGTTTTGGAGTGACCCCAGGGGGATGATTGACCGGCTGCATGAGGAGGGGATCAGACTGGTGCTCTGGCAGATCCCGGTGTGGAAGCGGCAGGAAGGGACGGATTCGCCGCAGCTTGCCCTGGACAGGGAGTACGCGGTGCGAAACAGACTCTGTGTGATGAACCAGGACGGCACGCCCTATGAGATCCCGGAGGGGAACTGGTTTGCCGGCTCTGTGATCCCGGATTTCACAAAGGAGGAGACAAGAGCATTCTGGTTTGAAAAGAGGCAGTATTTAACCGAAATGGGTGTGGACGGGTTTAAGACGGACGGCGGGGAATTTATCTATCGGGAGGAAATCCTCTTTTCCGACGGGAATACAGGCAGGCAGGGGAAAAATCAGTATTGTCAGGATTATCTGGACGCTTACACGGAATTTCTGGAGGAAGGCCAGGTACTGTTCAGCCGCGCCGGGTATGCGGGGGCGCATCGAACCCCGATCCACTGGGCGGGCGACCACCAGTCTACCAACGAGGAATTCCGAAGTGTCCTGACAGCCGGGCTTTCGGCGGCCATGTCGGGTATGGCGTTTTGGAGCTTTGACATTGGCGGCTTTGCAGGGGCGCTGCCTGATCCAGATCTGTATCTTCGATCCACGCAGATGGCGTGTTTCTGCCCGGTGATGCAGTGGCATTCGGAGCCGGAGGGAGGGCAGTTCCGGGAGCTGATGCCGGGAATTACGGGCAATAACGAACGAAGCCCGTGGAATATGGCGAAGGTGTACGGACAGCCCGGACTGATTGATGAGATCAGATACTGGCACGAGCTTCGGATGGAACTGCTGCCTTATCTGTACAAAACGGCCAGACAGGCGGTGACAGACAACATGCCCATGATGCGGCCTCTCATTTACAGTTTTCAGGAGGACGGGAACTGTCTGGGAGTGGAGGACGCCTATATGCTTGGGGACAAACTTCTTGTGGCGCCGCTTATGGAACCGGGGCAGAGGACAAGAGAGCTTTACTTTCCGGCCGGAAACTGGTATGGATTTTTTACCGGGAAAAAATACGGGGGAGGGAGCTGGCAGAAGTCCCATGAAGAGGAGAAATTCCCTGTATATGTGAAGGAAGGCAGTGTGATCCTGCGTGACTGCCGCGGCAGAAGCAGAGGATATGTGTACGGAGAGCAGGGAAAAGACACGATATGCCTCGGGCAGCATACCTGCGAAGTTGTATGGGAGCAGGGAAAGATAGAGATGGAGGAAGAAGGAGGGATGTTTGGGGAAATTGAGTGGATTTTTGTGATTTAGTCTGAGAGGTTAACCGTTTCAACTTGGAACAATTAATATAGCGGCGGCTGGAAACAGTCAGGAAAGGAAGGGAAAGTTATGAAAAAGAGGACAGTATCGGCAGTATTGGCGGCGGCACTTACGGCATCCGCGCTGACGGGATGCGGAGGAAAGGCGGAAGCTCCCGCGAAAGAGCAGACGGCGCAGAGCCAGGAGACGCAGGAGGGAACGCAGCAGGAGGCTTCCGGGGAGAGTGTCGATATTTCTGCGGAGGAGGAGAGCGGCGGGGAGGTGACAATCACTTATGCCAACTTTAACGCGTCAGGCGGCAATGAGGAGACTCTGCAGAAAATGTACGAGGCGTTTCATGCAGAAAATCCCAATATTACGGTGAACATTGAGACCATCGGATACGATGATTATTTTACCCAGATGCAGACAAGAGTGGCGGGAGGCACGGCGCCCGACTGCTACGAGCTGAATATCGAGAACTTTGCAGCCTATGCGAACAAAGGGGCGCTTGCGGAACTGACGGGTATTGATGTGAGCGGTTACAATGCCACCGCATTGTCTGCCTTTCAGGTAAACGGCAGGCAGTACGGCGTGCCCGGAAACTTTTCCAACGTGGTGCTGATCTACAACAAGGATCTGTTCGACCAGGCAGGCGTGACATACCCGGATGCCGCATGGACATGGGATGATGCGATGGCGGCCTGTGAGAAAATCAGCGCGCTCGGAGATGATATTTACGGGATTTACCAGCCCATCACGTTCAACGAATTTTTTAAGGTGGCGGCCCAGTACGGCGGCAGTGTGCTGAGCGAGGATAAGACTGCCTTTACCATCAACTCGCCGGAGAACCTCGCGGCAGCGCAGATGATGATCGACAAAATCGTGAAGACCAATGTGCAGCCCACGGAATCCCAGATGGGCGGTATGGGAGACTGGGATCTGTTTGAGAGCGGCAGGCTTGGCATGATTCCTACGGGAATATGGGCTTTCGGCGCATTTACGGATGCCTGCGATTTTAACTGGGATATATGCGTGGAACCGGGCGGCACACAGAAGGCTACGCATTTCTTCAGCAATGCGCTGGTGGTGAATAAGGACAGCAGTAAGAAGGAAGCGGCGGCAGCATGGATCAACTGGCTTGCATCCAGTGACGAGGCGGCAAAAATGCGCATTGAGGCAGGCTGGGATCTTCCGGCAGTCAGTGATGAGTCCGTGCTCTCCGGGTATCTGGAAATTACACCGCCGGACAACAAACAGGCAGTGTTCGATTCTCTGGATTATCTTGCGGTGGCGCCGATTATCGAGGAATACTCTATGATGGCAGATATGATCACGGACAAGCTGTCTCTCGCGGCAAGCGGGGAGCTGACTGTGGAGGAGGCGTTAAATCAGGCACAGGAAGAGTGCAGTGCACAGATTAAACTGCAGTGAGCAGACGGAGTATAGGTGAAAAATTGAAATGAGGGAAACATGAAAAAGAAAAAATCATTGATACAGGCAGTGCCTTTCATGCTGCCAAGTATGCTCGGCATGGTTATTTTCAGTTTTCTGCCCATTGTCATTTCCATCGTGATCAGTCTGACCGACTGGAACGGACTGGATAAACTGAACGGGGAGACTTTGGGAAACAGTATGGTCGGATTGGAAAATTATGTCCGCATATTACAGAGTGAAGAATTTTGGGCAGTTTTGTGGCACACAGTTTACTACATCATTCTCTACATTCCGCTGGTGCTTGTCATGTCCCTTTTGGTGGCTTCCATTTTAAACAGGACGATGCGGGGGATCACGGTATTCAGGGTTTTGTACTATATTCCCGTTCTGACGTCGTGGGTGGCGGCAAGTCTGATCTGGAAGTGGGTGCTCAGTCCCCAGTACGGGGTGATCAATCAGCTTCTGGGTTATATCGGAATCACAGGCCCGAACTGGCTGACGGACAAGGTGTGGGCCATGCCCGCCGTCGTGCTGGCTTCCGTGTGGAAGGACATGGGATTTTACGGTCTGTTTTTACTTTCGGGCTTAAAGGCGATTGACGTGGGTTATTACGAGGCTTCGAGAGTGGACGGAGCGGGCAGGGTGAGGCAGTTTTTCTCCATCACCCTGCCGCTTCTGACACCATCCCTGTTTTTTTGTGTGATCATGGCGTTGATCAATGCATTTCAACTGTTCCCGCAGATACAGATTATGACGGAAGGCGGGCCGAACGGGGCTACACAGGTGATGGTGGAACGCATTTACACCTACGGTTTCAAATACTTTAAGATGGGCTATGCGGCGGCGTATTCCTGGATTCTGTTTGTGATTATCTTTGTTCTGACTCTGATCCAGATGAAGCTGCAGAAAAGGTGGGTGCATTATGAATCATAGTAAATGGAAAAAGACGGCGGGAGCGGCCGGCTCCTATCTGACGGCAGTTCTGATTGGCGTGGTTGTCATTATCCCCTTTTTGTGGATGCTTTCCACTTCTTTGAAGAGCAAGGGAGCGTTGATGCAGATACCGGTACAATGGATTCCCGAGGAGCCCACGCTAAACTCTTACAGGACGGTGTTTTCGAGATTTCCTCTCTTGAAAGCCATAGGGAACAGTTTTTTTATCACGGTCAGCTACACGGTGATCACGATTCTGTCTTCCTCAATGGCGGCGTTTGCCATCACGAAGATACGGTTTCCTTTCGCGGAAGGAGTTTTTAAACTATATCTGGCTTCCATGATGATTCCGACGCAGGTGACGCTGATTCCGCTCTTTGTCATTATGAACAGGCTGGGACTGATCGACACCTATCCGAGCGTGATTCTTCCCTCCGTGTTTCGCGCGTTTGCGGTGTTTATGCTGGTACAGCAGATGCGGTCCATACCAGATGATTTTATGGAGGCGGCCCGGATGGACGGAGCGGGGATCCTGCGCATTTACGGACAGGTCATCATGCCTTTGACGGGGTCTGCGGTTGCCACGCTTACGGTCACCACGTTCATGGAGAGCTGGAACGATTACCTGTGGCCGCTTCTCATGCTGTCAGACAAAAATAAAATGACATTGACTCTGGCGTTAAATAGTTTGAACGGGCAGTATGGAACGGAGTATAATCTTCTTATGGCAGGCAGTCTGATCTCCATGATTCCGATTATCGTGATCTATGCCTGCGCACAAAAATATTTTAAGGCCGGCTTGATGTCCGGCGGAGTGAAAGGATAACGACTATGACAAAGCGGTATGTGTTTGGCAGTCCCATTGAGACGGATTCTGTATTATGTAAACCAAAAGCGGATCAGTGGGAAAACGGAAGGCTTTCTTTTCAGGAGAATGCGCTTACCTGCGAAATGGAGGAAGAGGAGATCGTTTACGGTCTCGGGCAGGCGGTGCGGGGCATCAACAAGCGGGGGTGGATCTACGAGAGCAACTGCACGGACGACCCGCAGCACACCGAGGACAAGCATTCCCTGTATGGGGCGCACAACTTTCTGATTTTGGACGGGGAGAGCAGACTGGGCATCTTCGTGGATACGCCTTCCCAGGTTGTTTTTGACATCGGTTACACAGACAGGCGCACCCTGCGGATCGCGCCCCGGACATCGGATTTCGAACTGTATCTGATTTCGGGGGAGTCGCCTGACGATATTGTGGGGCAGTTTCGGAAGCTTGTGGGCAGAAGCTATATTCCGCCCCTGTGGGCTTTCGGCTACGGACAGAGCCGCTGGGGGTACAGCTCGGCGGAGGAGATCCGGCAGGTGGTGAAAGAATACAGGGAAAACCATATCCCGATGGACAGTGTGTATCTGGATATCGACTACATGGAGCGTTACAAGGACTTCACGGTCAACCAGGAGACATTCCCGGATTTTGCAGCGTTCGTGGAGGAGATGAAGAAGGAAAACATCCATCTGGTGCCCATTATAGACGGCGGCGTCAAAAAAGAGGACGGTTACGATGTGTACGAGGAGGGGAAGGAGAAAGGGTATTTCTGCAAGGATGAGCAGGGGGAAGATTTCGTGCTTGGCGTATGGCCGGGCAGATGCTGTCTGCCGGATATGTTAAACGAGGAGGCCGGAAGGTGGTTTGGGAGAAAGTATAAGATCCTGCTGGACCAGGGAATTGACGGTTTCTGGAACGACATGAACGAGCCAGCCATTTTTTACTCGGAGAAGGGGCTTCGGGAAGTTTTTGAAAAAATAGATGAATACCGCACGCAGAATCTGGACATTAAGACCTTTTTTGCATTCAAAGATCTGGTGGCAGGCATATCCAACAACCCGAAGGACTATGCGTCTTTCTACCATAATTATAAGGGACAGAAGTACTGCCATGAAACGGTGCACAATCTGTTTGGGTATTACATGACGCGCAGCGCTGCAGAGGCATTCGAGGAGCTGTCGCCGGATAAAAGGATTCTGCTCTTTTCCAGGGCCTCCTACATAGGGATGCACAGATACGGCGGAATCTGGCAGGGGGACAACAATTCCTGGTGGTCTCACCTTCTGCTGAACATCAAGATGATGCCATCTCTGAACATGTGCGGTTTCCTGTACACGGGAGCGGACATCGGGGGCTTTGGTGCAGACACAACGGAAGATCTTCTGATCAGATGGCTTTCTTTCGGTGTGTTCACGCCCCTCATGCGCAACCACTCGGCGCAGGGAACCAGAAAGCAGGAGGTCTGCCGCTTTGCAGGCAGAGACTTAATGGGGGATGTCATTCGTGTCCGCTACATGCTCATGCCTTATCTTTACAGCGAATTTATGAAAGCGGCGCTGGGTGATGGGATGATGTTCCGGCCCCTTGGCTTTGTCTATGGGGATGACGCGGCTGCAAGACGCGTGGAGGATCAGCTTCTTCTCGGGGACAGCATAATGATCGCGCCCGTCCACGAGCAGAATGCGGCGGGCAGAACCGTGTATCTGCCGGAACCTATGAAGCTGCTGCGGTTTCGCGGCGGACAGGTATGGGAGGAGGCGGTCTGTCCGAAAGGGCACGCTTATGTGGAGATGCCTCTTGGCGATGTGTGTGTTTT
>CAJTTT010000045.1:0-957 GCA_910579285.1 uncultured Lachnospiraceae bacterium
GTTGATAACAGTTCCTTTTGCTTTATTGTTTTCCGCAAACTTTTCTTCGCCATCAAAAGTTACCGAAAAAATATTTTTCCTTTTCGTCCATAACTTTTCCATATAGCGTACCTCCTTTCTTTATGATTTTTTTCGTCCTAAAAAGTTGATTATGCCGAAATATCCACCATAATCAACTCTCTTGGGCTCTTTGAGAAATGAATCGGCAACATTGATTATTTCAAGCTCGTGAAATAAATCAAGAATATATTTTGTTGTAAGAATACGTCTTCGTGATGTCGGACATTTTTCCAGTTTATGCATCGGATCTTTTTCTGACAAATCACATATATAAATACATCCGTCAGGAGCAAGTCCATCAATCATTTTTTTAGATAATGTTATAATCTCCTGCTCCTCTAAATGAGAAAAAACGAGGGAACATATTATAAGGGAGAATGTTGAAGGGGGTATATTAAACGTATTAATATTTTCATTTAGGAATATACATTCAGGGAATGGGTATCTCTCTTTTAATTTTTTAATAGCCACTTCGGAATAATCTACTCCTATGATTGTATTTCCCTCATTCAGTAGATAATCAATATTCTTTCCCATGCCAATTCCTAGATCCAGCACCTTTCCAACAGGAATAAATTCTTTCCAATTGTGAAGAACAGCATCTGGTTGCAGCCTATACGGAAAACATTCAGTTTGATACATATTGTTATAGAATGACTGTAGTGAAACAATTTCCTTTTTCTCTCCGCTTACTTCCAGTAAATATTCAAAATATATTAGTTTTTTTAATAAAACAACTAAATCATCTTCAGAATAAACTTCGGGATTGTTTGTGGTAAGAGTATGAATACCTTTTGTCACGTTTTGTGACACATTCCATTCTTGCAGAACATTTACAAGTAATTGATTACCTTTCATATAATGATGATTATTCCAATTGTAAATAAGATACATATC
>CAJTTT010000045.1:967-18415 GCA_910579285.1 uncultured Lachnospiraceae bacterium
CAAATGCATATAGCTATAAAAAATTTTTGTATCATTTACTAATTCTTTGCTTTTCCAAATAAGTGTATTTCGAATAGTTTCACTTAATCGGTAAAAAATATGCGGCTTAACAATAGAATTGTTCGGCATCCAGGGAAATAGTTTTTCCCGCATAAATTGATCTTGTTCATCAAGTAAAACAGAATACGCTGTATTTGTGGTATAACTAACCCAGTTACCGAGAAACTCACTTGGATCACATGGAAATTCTATTTTTGAAATAGCATAGTTATCCCATTTTTTAAAAACTTCACTACTTATATCAAGTTGAAAGATATTAATGTTAAATGTAAAGAGTGGGTATTTTTCCCTTAATTCCCCTAAAAACTCATATGTTTTCTGTCTGTCAGCGACAGTTTCAGTTGGAAATCCAATAATCATTGGAAAATGAATGGAAATTTCATGTTTTGAATATAAATCAATAATTTCTGTTACTAATTTTAATGAAAAGTTATTTTCAAACTTATTCATATCACTTAATACGCTCATGGATGCGGATTCCAATCCCATTCGCAATTCTGCAAGACCTGATCTGGCAAATAAACGAACCATGTCTTCATTCAGCAGTTTATCATCGATACGGCAACGGGCTTGCCAGCGTATCTGTAAATTTTCCTTTACAAAATATTCTGCCATTTTTTTTAGCTTATAAATAGATATGGCTTCATCAATAAACCACATATATCTAATGCCATGTGATACTACACTTTTAATTTGTTCCATACGTTGAATGAAATCATTTGGGTCATAATCTGGATTGTTATAAGAATATTTCTTATTAATTCCACAAAAGGTACACTTATTCCAATGACATTTTACATATGGTTCCAATCGAATGTCAGCCACACTGTTCGGAGCAATTTCTAAATTGTCTGTTTGATTTGCACTCCTGTAATAAACTTGTATTTTGTCTTTACTTTGTGGAATTATTTGAGGTGCAGCAATTATTTTGTTCGTATCTTTCTGATACATAATATTTCCGACAGATTCCATCGTACCATTCCTGTTACATATGAAATCAACTAACCGTTTTTCTGTTTCCGCAAAATATTCCAGAACAATGCTATCGACCATTTTAAATAAAAAGCTATTTTTTTGTAAGTAATTTGTCAATTTATTCATAGAATAATACTCGGATGAATGCCTGCTTATACTTATATGTGTATTTGGCAGATAAAGCTTTGTCATCCTTGCTACAGCCATATTATAAAACGTAGGTTTTCCTTCTAAAAACAGCACTTTAGGATTACACTTTAAAATTAATGGAAAAATTTCTTTTTCAATAAAATTTAAGTATGGATTTTTGGCGGCATTTAAGCAATTGTCATAAATTTCTAAACTGGAATACTCCATCAACCGAAATCCGCTTTGGAGATCGAGAATAAATGGGTAAAATACTAAATCAGAATAGAGTCTGCATACAATAGTAAGTGTTTCTAAATAAGAAAAAAAGGTCTGTTGAGATATATTTTGATCGCATATTCCATGTTTAGCCTGAGAGACGTTTTCCAGAAATAATCTCTTGTCTGCATTGATGCTCAAGTATTGTGGGGTATTCGCCCAATTTGTAAAAATATTATTTTCTAATTGCTTCAAGAGAGATTCAAGCCTATTTATACTAAGTAAATCATTCCAGAATTTGGTGCTTCCATCTATGATATTATTCTGAAGTATCCCTATTTCATCGGCAGACTCTAAATTTACAGGAAAACTAAATTCGTGAAATAATCCATCTATTGGCACTAAATATAAACAATCCATGCATTTTTCTCCTCATAATTTATAGCAGGGCTCTGGGGTTACCATTCACAGCACTCCAAACCACATCCAACAGATAACTTCTGATTATCCGTCCCTTTCCCGCCCGCGAAAAAAGGCAATCCCCGCTACGGGATTGCCCACACAACTTATATATGAAAATCTTTTCTCGGATGTTTGGTTGTAAGAATATTTTTCTGTTTAGCCACCGAGACATGCGTATATATCTCTGTGATATTGATGGAGCTGTGCCCGAGCATCTCCTGGATATAGCGGATATCCACATCCGCATCCAGAAGGCTTGTCGCAAAAGTATGGCGGAACATATGCGGTGTGATGTGCTGGTCGATGGACGCCAGGGCAGTATATTTATTGATCATCCGCCGGACTGCCTGATCGGAGAGCGGCTTCCCGGAGCAACTGATAAAAAAACTGCGGCAGGACTGCCTTAAGGCACGAAAGCTCTCATTGTATTCCGTCAGAATACGAATCACTGCTTCACTGCCGATCTGGATGCGCCGCTCCCGGCTTCCCTTGCCATAGATGAGGATCGTTCCGTCGCATAAATTCACATCGTCGATTTTCAATGAACAGAGCTCGGATATTCTCATGCCGGTCGCAAATAACAGTTCCGCAACGGAGGCGTCTCTTAGGGCATTTAACTTCTGATAAGGCGTTCCGGCTATTTTGTGCTGTCTGTAAATAGTAGATAAAAAAAGTTCAACCGTGTGAAGGGGGATGGTTTTTGGAAGTATCACAGGCTCCCGGAAGCGGATTCGTATTTTATTGAAGGGGTTATGGCCGATGAGCTCCCTGTATTCCAGATAGTGGAACAGTGCTTTTACGGATGCTATTTTGCGCTTTGCAGTTTTGGGCTTATACTGCCTGTGCAGATGTGCAATGTACTGCTCCAGCGATTCCGGGGTGGCTTCCACAATTGTGCTGTAAGGATTTTGCTCAGAAAACTGGCGTAAATCAATATGGTATGCTTTGAGTGTTTTCGCATCAAGACATTTTTGGGATGCGCAGTATTCCAAATAATCTGCAATGTATTCTTTTGTAGTATTCATGGCTTCATCTCCTTTGTATTTTCACATTTTCTATGTTAATATTAATTTCAATACGGATATATTTCCACAGGGCATTTATTTTTGAGACTTTTCGATGATCAGGAGATAAGGCAATGATTGATAAACAAACGTTTCATCCTCTAAACTATATCAAAAAGGAAGAGTACTCTGGCAGTATGGAGGGGATGCGTTATCTGTTAAAGAAGGTGAAGAGCGGCGAGGAGGATGTGATCCGGGTGACTGTCTGGCCGGAACCTCTTGGCATATTCCATACGTCCGAGGAAAAGAAAACATCAACAGAAGTGCCACTTACAGCGGAGGGTGTGGAACAGGCGGCGGACTGGATTAACGGGCAGTATGAGAAGAGAAAAGACTACTGGCTGGAAAGCCTGCACAAACCGTGGACAGAGGAGTGATTTTCCACAAGATTAACATAAATATTTGGTCATATTGTGGAAAATGTAGAAAAATCTTGCATTTTGGCAGAAACACGGTATATAATGTGTAAAGATAGTTAACATAAAGCTAATCGCGGCATAAGAGAATGAGGGGCTTGGAGGTAGCGATATGGCAGCGCTGAATTTGAATGCGTTATTTTTTAATCACGAGATATCTTTCTGCAAGGTGTATAATGCGGAGAGTAAAGATCAGTTGGAAAAGCTTTTGGTTTCCAACCGTATTTCTTTTTTTATTGAGTGGCCGGAACAGAGTTTCTGGGAGCGCTTCTTTGGAGGCATTGGAAGCAGACAGGAAGTATTCACCATACATATCAACGAGGCGGACACCACTCTCGCCAAAGATCTGGCAGAAGGGATTGAGAGTGTACAGATTGCGTCAGCATAGTACAGCTGTTATAAAAGTAAAGATTATGATAAAATGACCCTGGGAGTTTTCCCGGGGTTTTATGCGTAGTCTGTGACCGGGCTGGCGTGAGGCAGAGGGGAAGGGACTATGGGACGATGAGAGAAAGGGATTGGAAATGGAGAAGAAGAGAACATTCAGCCGCGAGGCGGGAAGAGAGACGGGAGAGAGACGGCAGAGTCTTTGCCCGGTTTCAAAAAAATGCGGCGGCTGTCAGTATGTGGATATGCCTTATGAGGAACAGCTAAAAAAGAAACAGCGGCAGGCAGAGCTGCTTTTAAAAGAATTTGGAAAGGTGAGGCCGATCATCGGAATGGAGCAGCCGGCCCATTATCGGAATAAAGTACACGCGGTCTTTGATTTCCAGAAGGGAAAGGGAATCGTTTCCGGGATCTATCAGGAAAAGAGCCATCGGGTGGTGCCTGTGCAGAGCTGCCTTCTGGAAGACCAGAAAGCGGGGGAGATTATTCTGTCTGTGCGGGAGCTTGCAAAGTCCTTTAAGATCAAGGCTTATAATGAGGACAGCGGATATGGTCTGCTGCGGCATGTGCTTGTCCGTGTGGGCCATGTCACGGGAGAGATTATGGTGGTGCTTGTGTTGGGATCACCCATTCTTCCTTCCAAGAAAAATTTTGTAAATGAGTTATGTAAACTGCACCCGGAAATAACAACCATTCTGATCAATGTAAATAACAAGAGAACAAGCATGGTGCTTGGCGAGAAGGAGCAGGTGATTTACGGGAAGGGCTATATTGAGGATGAGCTCTGCGGCAGACGGTTTAAGATATCTGCGAAATCCTTCTATCAGGTTAATTCTGTGCAGACGGAGGCGCTCTATGCAAAGGCGGCAGAGTATGCACAGCTTACAGGCAGGGAAACGGTGGTGGACGCTTACTGCGGCATTGGCACCATAGCCTTGGCGGTGGCTGGGCAGGCTGGGAAGGTGATCGGCGTGGAGCTGAACAGGGACGCGGTGCGGGATGCCGTTGCAAATGCCAGAATCAATCAGATCAAAAACGCGGATTTTTATCAGAACGATGCGGGTAGATTTCTGACTCAGATGGCGGATGCAGGGGAACAGGTGGACGTGCTCTTTCTGGATCCGCCAAGGAGCGGCAGCACGGAGGAGTTTTTGGATGCGCTGATTCAGATCAGTCCGAAACGGGTGGTTTACATTTCCTGTGAGCCGGAAACGCTGGCGAGGGATTTGAAATATCTGACGGGTAAGAGCCGTTACCGGGTGCGGGAGATGACGCCCGTTGATATGTTTCCGTATACGGGGAATACAGAAGTTGTGTGCCTGCTGTCCAAAACATAAATCAGAATAGATTCACGGCTTCTTATAAACCACCAGCAGACAGGAAAGGAGATTTGGAGGCAGCATTAATGACGGAACCTTATTTTGAAGAGACAGACCCGGACGAAGAGAGGGAATACCGCGCCCGTTACGAGAGAAGGCAGCGGATGCGCCGGGAGAGACAGCGCCGTATGAGAAGACGGCGTATGATCCAGCGGATTCTGTTTTTTGCCGTGTTCGGCGTGGTCGTGATTTTGATCGGTACTGCCGTAAAATCCGGCAGGAAAGCGAAGGAAGAGGAGAGCGCCAGCCAGGATCAGGCAGTGGAAGCGATAGAGCAGCCGGACTGGCTGCAGATAGAAAAGATAAAAGAAAGCATTAAGGAAGAAGACCTCAGAAAGTCCGAAACAGAGGAGGCAGAATCGGGGGAAGAATTTACCGCCTACTGTTTTGATGAGACAGAGGAAACGATGGTCATTGACAGTGCAGATGTCATCAGCACGCATGCGATTCTGGTGGATGAAAGCGCGGATACGATTATAGCATCCAAGAGCGCCAGAGAGAGAATCCTGCCGGCATCCATGACGAAAGTCCTGACGGTTCTTGTGGCGGCGGAAAATATCCCGGAAGAGAAGCTTGATGATACGTTCCCGATGACGCTGGAGATTACGGATTATGCTTATGTAAATGACTGTAGTTCGGTTGGTTTTCTGGATGGGGAAAAGGTGCCGGTTCGGGATCTTTTCTACGGGACAGCCATGCATTCCGGCGGTGATGCCGCGCTGGGGCTTGCCATTTATGTGGCCGGTTCGCAGGAAGCCTTTGTGGAGATGATGAACCAGAAGCTTGTGGAACTTGGCATAGCGGACAGCACGCATTTTACCAACTGTGTGGGGCTTTATGACGAAGCGCATTACAGCACGGTTTATGATATGGCGGTTATTATGAAGGCGGCAGTGGAGAACGACTTATGCAGGGAAGTGATGTCGAAGCATATTTACACCACGAAACCCACGGAGGAACATCCTGACGGGATTGAAATTTCTAACTGGTTTTTGCGCAAGATTGAGGACAAGGATACGGGCGGCGAAGTGCTCTGTGCCAAGACGGGTTATATTGTCCAATCCAAAAACTGCGCTGTCAGTTACGAGACGTTTGCGGACGGGACGCCGTATATCTGTGTCACTGCGGGCTCAACCAGCGGCTGGCGGTGTATATACGACCATGTGGAAATTTACAACCGATATGTGCCGGGTTCCTCTGAATGAAAATCGAGGAAAATGAAATCCGGCAGTGAACGGGGTGAACTATTAACAGCAGAATACCCTGCAATATCATTCTTGTAAGCGGCGCGGACATACGTTATAATAGACGCAGTCAACTGGTAACATATTCTTTTGGAAAGCAGGAGCGGTATGGAAAAAGCAGTATCGGAATCCAGAATAGAGCAGGTATATCAGGTGCGCCCGGAACATTTAAACGGCGCAGGCAGACTGTTTGGCGGTAAGCTGATGGAGTGGATCGACGAACTGGCAGGACTTGTGGGCATACGGCATGCCCAGCGGGATGTGATAACGGCGTCTGTTGACAATCTGCGGTTTATCAGAGGCGCCTACCTGAAGGATCTGATTGTGCTGATCGGCAGAGTCACCTTTGTGGGCAGGACTTCGATGGAAGTGCGGGTAGATACTTACATTGAGAGCATGGATGGGATCAGAAAGCCTATAAACAGGGCATATTTGACGCTGGTTGCGATTGACGGGGAGGGAAACCCGGCGGAGGTTCCCGGGCTTATCATCGGGACAGAGTCGGAAAAAGCGGAGTGGGAGGCCGGGATCAGAAGAAGGGAAATGCGCAGGCAGAGGAGAGAAGAAGGATTCTGAGGAAATCCGGGCGGTAACAATGGTAATATATGGTAATATATGGTAATGAGTGTAGAGAGGGCTGTCAGAGACAGTCCTTTTTTTAATTTCTGGTTGACAGCTCATTGTACAATGTGTATAATTTCCATATAGCGTACACGAGTACGCAATAGAAAGTTGCACATATAGGAGAAGGCAGATCACTATATTTTGCAGTTGAAAAAACGGAAATGATATCTGTGTTGTGGGAGGAACGCAAAAAAATACCCCAACCGCTATAGTCCCCGCGAAAGAACTGATAGGCCGTTAGGATATTTTTTACATCCGTTATTTTAAAGCATTTCTGCATAAATGTAAAGTATCTGTCAAAAAACGGCGGGAGGATTGCCATCTTCCTGCAGCAGGCAATCACAGACAGGAGGTTTACAATGAGAAAGAAATGGATAAGCGCACTTTTGAGTGCGGCAATGTGCATCACATTATTGGCAGGATGCGGAGGAAATACGAATCAGACAGCGTCCGGCGATACGGCGGACACGAAGCAGGAGGAGCAGGCGTCTGCGGACACACAGGCGGACGGCAGCGATGCGGCGGACACGGCGTCCGGGGAGAAGATTACGTTACAGTTCTGGAATGTGTTTACCGGCTCCGACGGGGATATTCTGCGGGAGATTGTAGATAACTATAATAAGACGAATACGGATAACATTGAGATTCAGATGGATATTATGCCGAATGACCAGCTTCAGCAGAAGCTCCCTGCAGCGATCGCTACAGGTACCGCACCCGATTTTGTGCTGTTTGGCGTGGAGAACATTGCGCCCTATGTGAGCAATGATTCTCTGGAGGATATCAGTGATTTCTGGGATGTGACAGGTGTTGATAAGAGCAATATTCTGGAGAATGTGCTGGAGCTTTCCCATGTGGACGGTAAGCTGTATGGGTCGCCGATGCAGTATAATGTGAGCTATTTATACTGGAACAAGGATCTGTTCAGAGACGCGGGATTAGATCCTGAAAAGGCGCCTGCTACGATGGAGGAGCTGGCGGAGTATGCGGTGAAGCTGACGAACCCGGAGAAGAACCAGTTTGGTCTTGCGCTTCCCACAAGCGTTACATACATGCAGTTCTTATGGGCTAACGGCGGCGATGCAGATGATCCCGATACAAATACCAATCTGTTAAATTCAGAAGAGAACGTAAAAACCCTGGAATGGCTGCAGGATCTGACGGTGAATAAGAAGGTGTCTCCGAATAACATCACCGGGCCGGAGGCGGACACTATGCTTCAGGCGGGGCAGATCGGTATGTACATGAGCGGGCCCTGGCAGATCAACGGACTGCGGGCACAGGGCATCGACTTTGGTATTGCACCCTGCGTGGCTGGCAGCGCCGGCGCCTTTTCCCCAGCAGGCGGATGCAGCTATGTGATTCCCAAAGGCACAGAGGAAAGCCATAAGCTGGCGGCATATAAGTTCATGCAGTATTGGCTGACGGATGATATTTTGAAGGAGTGGTCTCAGAGAAACGGATTCCCGGTATGGTCGAAGACACTGATGGAGGACCCGGAGATCCAGGGGGACGAGGTGCTGAGCGCCATCTCCAAAGCGACGGAGATAGGCCGTTCCTATAATCTTGGTTACTCGCTGGCAAGCCAGATTGACAATGATGTGATGATTCCGCTGTTCGAGAAGGTGATGTCGGGCGCTGCGGCGCCGCAGGATGCTTTGAAGGAGGCGTCCGAAGCAATGGACAGGGTGCTTGCACAGTAGGAGGTACATGGAAAAACCGAAAGAACCGTCGTTTTCGGCGGTTCTTTGCACTTTACGGGAGAAAATTATGACCAACAGTAAAAAGAAGAAAAAGTATGTGGCGCAGAACCAGAAGAGCGCGTATCTTTTTATATTACCGTCTATGATCATCTTATCGGTATTTGTGTTTATCCCGCTGATTGCTTCCTTTGTAATCAGTATTACCGATATGAACATTTTTATGAAAGATGTCAGTTTTGTGGGGCTCAAAAACTTTACCCGCCTGTTCTCGGACAACAGGGTGTCGAATGCCACGTTTAACAGTCTCTATTTCACCTTGCTCGAGGTGCCGCTGCAGGTGGGACTGGCCCTGCTTTTGACGGTGTGTCTTGCGAAGAACAACAGGTATTGCAAGATGCTGCGTTCCGTCTATTATCTGCCCTTTGTCTGTTCCATGACGGCAATCGGCATTGTGTGGTCCATGCTGCTTGATCCTAACATGGGGCTTGTGGCCTACTGGCTGAAGCAGGCAGGTTTTGAGACGGCGGCCTTCTTAAAAGACCCGAAGTTCGCCATGCCTACGGTGATTGCCGTGACAGCATGGAAAGGCTTCGGCTATACGCTGACGCTTCTTGCGGCGGCGGTGTTAAACATCCCCCAGTCGCTTTATGAGGCGGCGCAGATGGACGGAGCGGGGAGTTTTCAGAAGTTTATCCACATTACCATTCCGGGAATCTGGGCAACCATCAGTTTCTGCATTGTCACAACGACCATAGGCGCCATGCAGATGTTTGACCAGGCTTATGTTATGACGCAGGGCGGGCCGTTGAACAAGACAGAGACGGTGGTGCAGTATATTTATGACAGGGGATTCCAGACGGCGCCCTACGATCTCGGCTATGCATCGGCGATCTCCGTGTACCTGTTTGTGATCGTGGCGGTGATGACTTTTGTGCTGCGCAGATTCGTGCTGAAGGGAGGGGAGGATGCAGATGCGTAAGAAAATTGGGAAGATAACGTTGGCTGCGGCGTTTGGATATCTGTTTACGTTTCTGATTGCCGTTACGGTGCTGATCCCCATTTTGTGGCTGCTTGTCTCATCCTTTAAGACCGATGTGGGCGTGATCAAGTTTCCGCCCCGGTTTTTCCCGGAAGAGTGGACGCTGCACCAGTACCTGTATGTGGGGGACAGCATTCCGATCTTTGAAATGACGAAGAATACCGTAATTTTTGCAGGAGGTGTGACAGTGATCAGCCTGTTGTTTGACTCTATGGCAGGCTACGCCTTTGCAAGGATGCGTTTTAAAGGCTCCAAGGTTTTGTTTTCCATCATTCTGCTGACGATGATGGTGCCGTTCCAGATTATTATGACGCCGCTTTACATCGAAGTGTATAAGCTGCATCTTCTGGACAGTTATCTGGGGCTGATCCTGCCGCGGGCAACAAGCGCCTTTGGCATTTATATGATGAGTTCCTTCTTCCAGGGACTGCCGAAGTCATTGGAGGAATCGGGAAGGATAGACGGCATGAGCGAATTTCGGATCTTTTGGTCCATTATGATGCCGTTATGTAAACCAGCATTGGTGAGTCTGGGCATCTTCCATTTTATGAATAACTGGAACGATCTGCTCTACCCGCTGATGCTCACCAGTTCCCAGAATAAGCGGACGCTTTCGGCGGGACTTGCGGTTCTGGTGGGAAATAAGGTGATTAAGTACGGGCCGACGCTGGCCGCAACAATGATCTCTCTGACGCCGCTTCTGATCCTGTATATTTTCTGTCAGAAGTATTTCATAGAGGGTGTGGCGGCATCCGGGGTGAAAGAGTAGGCAGGCGGAGCGTGAGCAGCGCATAAACAGGACAAAAGATTTGAGAAATCAACGAAAATAAGGAGAACCGTAACGACATGGAGAAAATAAAAGCGCGTATTACTGTGAATAAGAAATTTGTAAGGGGTGAGATTGACAGGAGGATTTACGGCTCTTTTGTGGAGCATATGGGCCGTGTGGTCTATTCGGGCATCTATGAACCGGGGCATGAAACCGCGGACGAGGATGGATTCCGGCAGGATGTGCTGGAAAAAGTAAAGCAGATGGGCGTCACGGCCGTGCGCTATCCGGGCGGGAATTTTGTTTCCTGCTATGACTGGCGTGACGGTGTGGGACCGGCAAAGGAGCGTCCCCGCAGGCTGGAGATTGCATGGCGCGCCATCGAGACCAATGAGGTCGGGATCAATGAATTTATGCGGTGGGCAGAGAAAGCGGGGATAGAGCCGGTGTTCGCCGTAAATCTGGGTACGAAGGGGATCGAGAACGCGGTGTCCCTTGTGGAATACTGTAACATCAAGGAGGGAACCTATTACAGCGACTGGCGAAAGGAACATGGGGTGGAAAACCCATACGGCATCAAGACATGGTGTCTTGGAAATGAGATGGACGGTGACTGGCAGATCGGGCATAAGACGGCACAGGAGTACGGCAGGCTGGCACAGGAGACGGCAAAAGCCATGAAACAGGTGGACAACAGCATTGAGCTTGTCTCCTGCGGCAGTTCCAAATCCGATATGAAAACGTATCCCGACTGGGAGGCGGAAACGCTGAAATATACATACCCTTATGTGGATTATGTTTCCCTGCACCAATACTACGGCGGGCAGGAACTGGGCACGGAGAATTTCCTGTCCCAGTCGCTTGATATGGAGCAGTATATCAAAACGGTGATCGGAACGTGCGACTATGTGAAGGCATGGCACCGTTCGGACAAGACGCTGTACATCAGCTTCGACGAGTGGGGCGTGTGGTCGGTGCCGGATCAGGTTGTGGCGGCTTCGGTGGATGAAAGCCCCTGGCAGGTGGCGCCTCATTTGAGCGAGCAGATTTACACGATGGAAGATTCCCTCCTGTTTGCCGGAATGATGATGAACTTTTTAAAGTACGCGGACCGCATTAAGATTGCCTGCCAGTCCCTGCTGACCAATATCAGCGCGGCAATTATGACCGAGCGGGGCGGTGAGGTGTGGGTACAGCCGATTTATTATCCCTTTATGCATATGGCCAATTACGGGGTGGGGAAAACCCTGCTCGGTGTGGACGAAATACCCTGTTATGACTGCGATCTCAGCAAAGATGTGCCCTGTGTGGATTATGCGGCGGTTTATAATGAGGAGGGAAGGGAAGTGGTGCTGTTTGCCGTAAACCGCACGGGGAAGGAAGCGGAGGTGGATCTGGAGCTGCAGGGATTTGATGCAGTCTGCGTCAAGGAGCATATCACCATGCACTGCGAGGACAGGAAAATGACCAATCTGGAAGACCATCATGCGGTAAGGCCGCAGCAGTCGGACCAAAGCGTTCTTCAGGACAACAAAGTGACAAGTATTCTGCCGTCTTTTTCCTGGAATATGGTACGAATCGAAATTCTGTGATAAAATGGAAACGTGAAAAGTGCTTCTGAAGACGTCCCGGCATAGGACGGAGACGCCAGGTCAGCAAGCTGACCTGGAAGCGCTAAGTTTCGCGTAGAAGAATGCTTAAAAAGCGGCATTCTCCGAATAAAAGCCAGTCATAAAGGGGGATAAGCGGTGGCGATAACAGCGAAGGAACTTGCCGAAATGTGCGGCGTGTCGAGAATGACCGTGCACCGGGCGCTCACAGATACAGGAAGGATCAACCCCCAGACGAAGGAATTAATTCAGACCAAGGCGAAGGAATGCGGCTACCGGCCGGATCTGCTGGCGCGAGGGCTGGTAAAAGGACAGACCTTTTACATAGGCGTGGTAGTGCTTGATGTGAACAACAGATATTTCTCGCAGATGCTCAGCGCCATCAGCACAGAGGCGCGCAAGCGGGGGTATTTTGTCAACATCACGCTCCATGAAGAGAACAAGGAGATGGAAAAGGAGCAGTTGGAGCGGCTGGTGGATTACCATGTGGATGGCATTATCCTCTCCTCGGTCAACCAGGGAAAGGCGTACAGGGATTTTCTGAGAAGTCTCGACACGCCTATTGTGACGATAGGAAATAAAATTGCGGACGGCATTCCCTTTGTGAGCATCAAGGAGAAAGAAGCGGCGGGGGAAGCTGCGGAGACGATCTTAAAAAAAGGATACGAAAAAATTGTTTTCGTGTGTCCGCCCCTGGAGCAGACCGAAGGAAACACCTATGTGCACCGACAGCGTCTGGAGGGCTTTACGGAGGCGGTGGAGAGGTGGAAACATACCGGGAACAAGACGGTGGAGAGCCTTGTGATCGGTGTCCGGGAAGGGTTTGTGGATCGTACCTTTGAAGAACTGCAGATATCCGAAAAGAGGACGGCTTTTTTCTGCTCCGGCGATGTCTTTGCGCTGGACATTATGAAATATATGACAGGAAAGGGAAAAAAGGCCGGGGTGGATTACGGAATTGTAGGGTTCGACGGCATTGACATTTTAGACTATGTGACGCCGCGGCTTTATACCATCTATAATCCTGTGGAACCTGTGGCGAAGGAGGCGGTGAAGCTCCTCTTCAGGCTGATGAACGGGGAAGCGGCGGGAGATGAGACGGTGATACTGGACTGTAAAATGATGGCGGGCGATACGCTGTGAGAAACATGTGAAACGAAGAGGGAGGGCGGGAAAGATGGCTACGACAAAGGAATTTCACGATTATGTGGTGGGAAATCTGCAGAGGGTGGGTGACGTGACCACCAGAAAAATGATGGGAGAGTACTGCGTCTACTTTCAGGGAAAGCTGATCGGGGATATCTGCGGCAACTGTCTGTTCCTAAAGCCCACGGAATCGGTTCTCCGCCTGCTGCCGGACGCGGACAGGGATTATCCCTACGAGGGCTCCAAAACACAGATGGTCATTGTGGAGGATGTGGAGAACGAGGCGCTCATGGCGGAAATTTTACAGGAAATGTACAGGGAACTGCCGGAGCCGAAGAAGAAGGCGAAACGGGTTTAGGGGACAAGGAGTAAGCCATGCCGAATACGAACACGACCAAAACTGCTCTTGCGGAATCGTTGAAAAAGTTGGTTCTGAAAAAGCGTCTGGAGAAAATAACGATCAACGACCTGACGGCCGACTGCGGCATCAGCCGAATGGCTTTTTATTATCATTTTAAGGATATTTACGATCTGGTGGAATGGGTCTGCATGGAGGACGGCCGAAAGGCGCTGCAGGACAAAAAGACTTACGATACCTGGCAGGAGGGGATGTGCCAGGTATTCGATGCCGTTCTGGAAAACAGGGACTTTATCCTGAACGTGTACCGCAGCATTGGCAGGGAAAAGATAGAGAGCTACCTCTACAAATTTACATACGATTTGATAAAAGAGGTAGTGGAGGAAAAGTGCAGAGGGATTGACCTTGCGGCGGATCACAAGGTTTTTATTGCGGACTTCTATAAGTATGGTTTTGTGGGAATCATGCTGGACTGGATCAGCTGCGGCATGAAGGCGGATTACGAGGAGATTGTGGAAAATATGGGCGTGATGCTGCATGGCAATATCGCCCGCTCTATCAAAAACTTTGAGAGAGCGGACAGCGGAGGGGCAGAGAATGCTGCTTTTTAAGCATTCGCCTGAGTGACAGCCAGGACTTCTTAACCTCTCGTCCTGCGGCGGGACGTTTTAAAAGTATTTTTCATTTCTTTACATGTAAGGCGGAATGATAAGTTTTTTATCATTCCGTCTTTTTTGTAAATTGGTAAAAACAGAAAGAATGGATATGATAGCTTTAGGTAACAAAAAGGAAACGGAGCGGTTTTTAAAACCGCCGGGAACAGGAAAGGTGGAACATATATGGCAAGTAAGAAAAATATCGGACTTGGTGTGGCGGCAGTTGCGGCAGCAGGAGCAGGTGCGGCATTGGCGGCGAAGAGCTTGAAGAAACATGCGAATGTAGGTCTGGAGCAGGGGCAGGTGACGCAGGATAGCTTTGACGGGGAAAACGCAGGGAAGGCTGCGGGCAGGAGCCATCGGAAGTACACAGAGCTGGATTACCGAAACACCGAGCTTGGCAGGTATGATAAAAACAGCAAGGGTATCTATTACAGCAACGGCAACTATGAGGCGTTTGCGAGACCCCGGAAGCCGGAAGGCGTGGATGAGAAAAACGCCTATATCGTGGGCAGCGGCCTTGCCTCCCTGGCGGCGGCATGTTTCCTGGTACGCGATGGACAGATGCCCGGCAGCCATATCCATATTCTGGAGTCTATGGACATTGCAGGCGGCGCCTGCGATGGCATTGATGATCCTACCAGAGGCTATGTGATGCGCGGCGGCAGGGAGATGGAGAACCATTTTGAGTGTCTGTGGGATCTGTTCCGCAGCATCCCTTCCATCGAGACACCGGGTGTGTCGGTGCTGGACGAATATTACTGGCTGAACAAGGAGGATCCGAACTATTCTCTCTGCCGTGCCACTGTGAATCAGGGGCAGGATGCCCACACGGACGGCAGGTTTAACCTGAGCCAGAAGGGCTGCATGGAGATTATGAAGCTCTTTATGACAAAGGACGAAGACCTTTACGACAAGACCATTGAGGACGTTTTCGATGAGGAAGTATTTGACTCTACGTTCTGGCTGTACTGGCGCACCATGTTTGCCTTTGAGAACTGGCACAGCGCTCTGGAGATGAAGCTGTACTTCCAGAGGTTCATCCATCACATTGCAGGACTGCCGGATTTCAGCGCACTGAAATTCACCAAATACAACCAGTATGAGTCATTGATTCTGCCCATGCAGAAATATCTGGAGGCGGCGGGAGTTGATTTCCAGTTTAACACCGAAGTGACGAATGTGATCTTTGGATTCGAGGGAGACAAGAAGATCGCCAAGGCCATCGAGTGCAAGGTGAAGGGCGTGGAGAAGGGTATTATGTTAACCGAAAACGACCTTGTTTTCGTGACCAACGGAAGCTGCACCGAGGGAACGATCTACGGTGACCAGAACCATGCGCCCAACGGGGATGCGGAAGTGCGCACGAGCGGATGCTGGAGCCTCTGGAAAAATATTGCGAAGCAGGATCCTTCCTTCGGCCGTCCCGAGAAGTTTTGTTCCGATGTGGCAAAGACAAACTGGGAGTCCGCTACCGTCACCACGCTGGACGATAAGATCCTTCCCTATATCGAGGCCATCTGCAAGCGCGATCCGAGAAGCGGCAAGGTAGTGACCGGCGGTATCGTGAGCTGTCAGGATTCCTCCTGGCTCTTAAGCTGGACCATCAACAGACAGGGGCAGTTTAAGGAGCAGGATAAAAAGAAAGTCTGCGTCTGGGTGTACGGTCTTTTCACGGACGTGGAGGGCGATTATGTGAAGAAGCCCATGAAGGACTGTACAGGTAAGGAGATCACCCAGGAGTGGCTTTACCATCTTGGCGTGCCCGTGGGAGAGATCGAGGAGCTTGCTGAGAAGAGTGCGGTGTGCGTGCCTACCATGATGCCTTATATTACCGCCTTCTTTATGCCGAGAACAGCGGGCGACAGACCTGATGTCATTCCCGATGGCTGTGTGAACTTCGCGTTCCTTGGCCAGTTTGCACAGACCCCGAGAGACACCGTGTTCACCACAGAGTATTCTGTCAGAACCGCTATGGAAGCCGTATATGGACTGCTCGGCGTGGACAGGGGCGTGCCGGAAGTGTGGGGAAGCGTATACGATATCAGGGAGCTTCTCTCCAGCAGTGTGAAGCTGATGGACGGCAAGTCCCCGCTTGAAATCAATCTGGGACCGCTGAACCCGGTGAAGAAACTTCTGCTGAAGCTGGTGAAAGGCACAGCGGTAGAGAAGGTGATGCGGGATCAGGGCGTTTTAAAGGAATGGATGTAAAACTATGCTATAATGGCAGAGTTATACAAAGGGGTAATAAAAGAGTTAAAGGGATAATATGTGAACCATATCTTGTATTTTTAGCTGGAATGGGATAATATATGAACTATGTATACAGCATTTCCCTTTCTCTCAAAAACACCGGGAGAGATACAGGAGTTGATCGCAGATCGCTTGCGTACCATCCGCAGAAAGCGGAAAATGTCACAGAAAAAACTGAGCGAATTATCGGGAGTAAGCTTGGGATCTGTGAAACGGTTCGAGCGGAGCGGCGAAATCTCCTTTCTCTCCCTTATTAAAATTACATTCGCGCTGGGACTGAACGAGGAACTGGAAAAATCTGGGTCTTACCTGATGAGTTCCAGCATCACCGCGATGTCTTCTGCGGCCATTGTCACTTTTGACTTTTCGATCAATAGGTTTCCCCCGGTCATAATGTATGACGGCATGACCCGGATTCCCTCATAATAGATTTCGCTGTTTCGCAGTTTGTAGGTGGAAATGGCAGGAACCGCATTTTTCTTAGACGCCTTTTTCGTAATCATATTAAAGGCCTTCTTTGCGACATCACCCATAAGCATAATCACTTTTACATCGGAGAAGAAAGAAAGTTCTGTTTCCAGGTAAGGCAGGCTGTTTTCGATGCTGCTTTTCTCAATGGCAGATGCCGTCTTAGGTGTTTTTACGGCGTTTGTGATATAGATGCCCATCTGAAGTACGTCCTGTATGGATGTGATTTCCGCGCCCGCCGCCTGCAAAAGCGGAATGGTTGTTTTCAGATAGTCAGCGTCCGGGGCTCCATAAAAATCCTGTAAGGGATCAGAGGGGACGACTTCATTGATCATAACTGCCTTGATTGTGAGCGGGTCGATTTCAATATTGTTCAGGCAGATGCCGGTCTTTGTACCTAATTTTGTTTCAAGTGCTGTTTTTATATTCATATCCTAACGCTCCTCGTATAATAAGTTTGTAAGCAAGAAAAACAGCTTACAGACTTATT
>CAJTTT010000046.1 GCA_910579285.1 uncultured Lachnospiraceae bacterium
ATTCTCCTTCCATGATTTACGCTGTCGCACTTTTCAACAGAACAAAAAGAGCCTGTCGCTCGGCAGGCTCCTTGTTCATTCAATATTTTGTCAAAAATTGTCTCGTCCGCTCTTCCTTCGGATGGTCAATCACCTGTCTGGCATCCCCCTGCTCCACGATCACGCCCTCGTCCATAAAAATAATCTGATCCGCCACATCTCTGGCAAAGCTCATTTCATGGGTTACGATAATCATGGTCGTGTGCTTCTCGGCAAGTCCTCTGATCACCTTCAGTACCTCCCCCGTCAGCTCCGGGTCAAGAGCCGAGGTCGGCTCGTCAAAACACAGGATATCCGGCTGTAACGCCAATGCCCTGGCAATGGCCACCCGCTGCTGCTGTCCGCCGGAAAGCTGGTGGGGATAATGATCCATGCGTTCCGAAAGCCCCATCTGGTCCAACAGGGATTTCCCGTGGGCTTCGATCTCCTCCAGAATTTCCTTTTTCTTCTGCTTAAAGTCCGGCTGCTCCTTCGCCAGAAGCGTCTCCGCCAGCGTCACATTTTCCAGTGCCGTATACTGCGGGAACAGGTGGAATGCCTGGAACACCATGCCAAAATGCAGTCTTTTCGTGCGCAGATCCTTCCCCTGCCCTTTGACGGGATTGTCCGCGTCAAACAGAGTTTCCCCCCGCACCGCAATGGATCCCCGGTCCGGCGCCTCCAGAAAATTCAGACACCGCAGGAACGTTGTCTTGCCGGAGCCGGAAGACCCGATGATCGCCAGCGCGCTCCCCTCCTCCAGATCAAAGCTCACGTCATCGAGGACTCTGGTGGAGCCGAAATGTTTTCCAATATTTTTTACTTCCAAAACAGCCATTTGTTCCTCCATTCCCAGACACCCTGACCTTATTCTTCCAGCCGGACAGGATACCGCCGCCGCACACGCTCAAAATCTGCCGCCTACCTGAAATAGCCAAGCTTCTGCTCGATATAGTTAAACAATAGTGTCAAAATACCCACAAACAGAAGGTAAAACACGCCCGTGTAGAAGAGAGGCCAGGTAAGTCCATTGCTCTTCATAAAGGAATAGCCCGCAAACGTAAGCTCGTACGCCGCGATGATCCGCGCCAGAGACGTGTCCTTCACCAGCGTGATAATTTCATTGGACATGGGCGGCACTACCCGCTTCACCATCTGCAGGAGCGTGATCTTATAAAAGATCTGCCACTTCGTCATGCCAAGCACTTCGCCCGCCTCCCGCTGTCCTACGGGAACGCCCTCGATACCACCCCGGAAAATCACGGAAAAATAGCAGGCATAATTGATGCTGAAAGCCACCACTGTGGCGGTGATCCGTCCCGCCTCGCTGCCGCTCCAGATGTTGTGGTTAAGCCACAGCCCCGGCCCGTAAAAAATAATAATCAGCTGCAGCATCAGCGGTGTGCCCCTTATGATCCATACAATCGTCTGGATCAGCCCCCGCAGGGCTTTCCATCTGCTCATCGCACCGAAAGCGAGAACAAGCCCCAGCGGCAGCGAAAAAAGCAGCGTAAATATGAAAATCTGAAAAGTTGTCCAAAGACCGTCCAACAGAGATTGCGTCACACTCAAAAACATGCCTTACTCTCCTAACATCCGTGAAATCCCTACGTTTTCTTCTCCTTTTACTTCCCAGGCACTACGACTACCTGCGCATTATTACAATATGCATTGGTACACTCCATCGCGTTTTTGACTTCATCAGTCAATGTCATGCCGTTCCACACGACATCAATATTTTTGGATTCCAGCTCCATGATCTTGTTGTCCCAGTCGATTACGACAAACTGTGCCTCCACGCCAAGCTGCTCTGCAGCCAGACGCGCCATATCCGCATCAAAGCCGATCCACTCGCCGGAATCGTCCTTATAATCCATCGGCTCAAACTCCGTAATACCCACAATCAGCGTACCCTTTCCCTGAATATAAGCCACATCGCTGTCCGCAGACGATGCTGTAAATTCACAGGCCTTCTGCTCCACAAGAGCCTCCTGCACACCGTAAGCCGCAGCTATCCCCTGCATGGTTCCGTCCGCATAGCTCTGCGCAAACACGCTGTTGATATAGGAAGCCAGATCGGAACCCTTCCGGCATCCTACCCCGTACTCCTCCGTTGTCAGTTTATCCGTATGTACCAGATCCGGGTAACTGGTTCCCTCCCCGATCATGGCGCCCGCCATCAAAAGATCAATGATCGCCGCGTCCGAAGTGCCCGAAGCCACCTCCATCAGCGCATCTGCCTGGGAAGCCACCACATTGGTTTGAAAGCCCTTCTCACTGGCTGCCGCTTCTCCCGCAGAACCTGCCTCCACCGCATACACCCGGTTTCCGGCATCCGCAGCCGTCTCCTTTGCGCCGCCGCAGCCCGCAAGGCTTCCACAGACTGCCATCGCCGCCAGTATCATCACCCATTTCTTTTTCATAATTTTTCTCCTCCACATGATATTAATATTTGATTTCTTTCCCCTCTAACCGCCACTGTCTGAACTCCGCAGAAGCCGACAACAGCAGATCGGAAGAGGAATTGAGCGCCGTCTCCACAGAGTCCTGAATCACCCCGATGATAAAACCTACCGCCACCACCTGCATGGATACGGAATCCGGAATGCCGAACAGCGAGCACGCAAGCGGTATCAGCAACAGGGAACCGCCGGCTACGCCGGATGCGCCGCAGGCCGAGAGGGCCGCCAGCAGACTTAAAATAATCGCCGTCGGAATATCCACGTTGATGCCCAGCGTAAAGGCAGTCGCCATCGTCATTACCGTAATGGTGATCGCCGCGCCGTCCATATTGATGGTCGCGCCGAGCGGAATCGTCACGGAATAGGTATCTTTATCCAGTCCCATCTCCTCACAGATCTCCATATTGACAGGAATATTTGCCGCCGAGCTTCTTGTAAAGAAAGCCGTAATTGCACTCTGCTTCAGACACTTAAAAATCAACGGATAGGGATTCTTGCGGATACACCAGTACACCAGAATCGGATTCGTCACAAAGTAGATAAAGAGCATACATCCCACAAGCAGAATCAGCAGCTTGCCGTAATCCCTGAAAGCCTCCAGACCACTCGCTGTCACACTGGTATAAACCAGTCCGAGCACACCAAAAGGCGCAAAATTGATGATAACCACAACCACCCTGGATATCGCCTCCGAAATATCGCCGAGGGTCTTTTTCGTCCCTTCTCCCGCGTTTCGGAATGCCACGCCCAAAAGCACCGCCCAGGACAAAATGCCGACATAGTTCGCATTCACCAGGGAATCCACCGGGTTCTTTACCACATTCAGCAGCAGCGTGCTAAGGACCTCAACAACACCGCTGGGAGCAGCCGAGGCGTCCGAAGCCGCATCCACAAGCACCATCTCCACGGGAAATACCATGCTGGCAAAAACAGCGATCACCGCCGCAAGCACCGTACTGAACATATAGAGAATGATGACCGTTCTGATCACCCCGCCGTGGGACTTTCCCGCATTGCAGAGCGAACTCATCACCAGAAAGAATACCAGAAGCGGCGCGATCCCTTTGAGCGCGCCTACAAATACATCTCCGAGCACGCCGATGCCTGACGCTCCCGGCACGACAAGAGCCAGAATGACACCGATCACCAGGCCCACAACAATTCTCTTGACCAGGCTTATGCCTGTCCACTTCTCCCACACATTTTTCATGCTTCCCTCATTTCTTTGCAAATTCACGGGTTACTTCACTATACTACTACGAGAAAGTATCTTGCGTCAAGATAGGGCGGTACAAATCTGTGCCGCCCCATTTCTGCATTCCTATGTATTATTCAGCAGTCGCTTCCTCTGTGTACTTCACCGCCAGCTCATTGATCGTGCCGTCTGCCAGCATCTTGTCAATGGTCTTATTGATCTTGTCAAGGAGCTCCGTGTTGCCCTTCTGTACCGCAATCGCGTACTCCTCGGATGCAAACGCACTCGGATCCTCCACAATTTTTAAGCCCTCGTTGTCACTCACATATTTCTGCGCCGTCGCAGAGTCGATGACAACCACGTCGCACTTGCCGTTTGTCAGTTCCATGACAGCCTCTGTGCCCTTCTTAAACGCCTCGTAAGTGTAACCCATATCCTGCACACACACTTCGCCGGTGTAGCCCTGTATCACGCAGATTTTTTTGTCTGCCATATCCGCAGCCGATGTGATGTCAGAATCCTCTTTCACGATCATAACCTGTGTCGCTGTGTAATAGGGCGTGGAAAAATCTACTGTTTCCCTTCTCTCATCGGTGGCCGTCATGCCTGCGATAACCGCATCGATCTGCCCGTTCTGCAGGGCAACCAGAAGGGAGTCAAACTCCATGTTTTCCACGGCCGCTGTCATGCCGTTGTCCTCCGCGATCTGCTTTGCAATCGCCATGTCAATCCCGTCATACTCGCCGATCGCACCATTTGATGTGACATACTCAAACGGCGGGAACTCCGCATTGGTGCCGAAGGTAATCGCATCGCCCTTGGAAGAGCCGCCGCATGCCGTCAGCGTGCACGCCGTCACCACTGCGGCGAGCGTCATTGTCAGTAATTTTGTTGTCCTTTTCATAATGTGTTCCTCCTCTGCATTTCCTTGTTTCCTATATCATACATCACTCCACGGACAATACGCCCGCGCAAGTCACATATTCTCATTGTCACAGCCCGGATACCGCTCCATCCATTGCGGACTCCGCCGCATCTACAGCACTTTGCTAAGGAAATTTTTCGTCCTCTCGTTTTGGGGATTCCCGAAAACTTCCTCCGGCGTGCCGCTCTCCATAACCACACCCTGATCTATAAAGAGCACACGGGATGCCACCTCTTTGGCAAAGCCCATCTCGTGGGTGACTATCACCATAGTCATGCCCGATCTGGCCAGATCCTTCATCACATCCAGCACCTCTCCCACCATCTCCGGGTCAAGGGCAGACGTGGGTTCGTCAAACAGCATGATCTCGGGATCCATAGCAAGCGCCCTGGCAATCGCCACTCTCTGTTTTTGACCGCCGGAAAGCTGCGCCGGATAAGCGTTCGCCTTCTCGCCCAGATTCACCCGCTCCAGAAGCTCCTGCCCACGCTTCACCGCCTCCTCCTTCGTCATTTTCTTAAGGAGTACCGGGGCCAGCGTGATATTATCCATAATGGTCAGATGGGGAAACAGGTTGAACTGCTGGAATACCATGCCCATCTTCTGACGCACCCGGTTCACATTCACTTTCGGATCCGTGATCAGCTCGTCATCCACATAAATTTCCCCCTCGGTAACCGTCTCAAGCAGGTTGAGGCATCTCAAAAAGGTACTTTTACCTGATCCCGAAGGTCCAATCACCACAACCACTTCTCCCTGCGTGATGTGCTCGTCAATTCCGCTCAGCACGTCCAGATCTTCAAATTTTTTATGTAAGTTTCTGACTTTTATCATCACATTCTCCATGTCAGCATGATTTTTCCATCTATCTTCCATACAGAGAACACCTCATTCCTGATATTCTCCCATGTGAGATTCCAAACTGCCTCTCACACTGTTATCTTGCATCCGCCTTCCTCAGCCGTATCTCCACCTGGCGGAGAGCCAGTGTCAGTATCTTGATCAGCACATAATAGATCACCGCGGTTCCGATTAACGGCATAAATGCAATAAAGGTTGCGCTCTTGATGAAGTCTCCCGCTTTCTGGATATCCATCAGCCCCACATACCCGACAATGGCGGTTTCCTTAATCAGCACAATGAACTCATTGCACAGCGCGGGAAAAATATTTTTGACCGCCTGCGGCACCACAATCCGGCTCATGGTCTGGAATGCGGAAAGCCCCAGGGATCTTCCTGCCTCCGTCTGCCCCTTATCAATTGACAGAATGCCCGCCCGGACAATCTCGGACACATAGGCGCCGGAGTTGACTCCAAATGCAATGGCTGCAATAATCCATTTGTCCAAAGGCACCGTGGCAAAGATGACAAAATAGATTATCATAAGCTGTGTCACCGAGGGCGTCCCCCGAATCACATCCGTATAAACACCGCCGATAAACCGAAGCAGTTTCTTCTTTGACAGATTGCAGGTGGCAATCACCATGCCAATCAAAATACCGATGACGATCGCCAGAAGCGATACCTTGATCGTCACCCCGATTCCGCTCAGAAGAAGCTTATAACGGTCTTCTCTGATAAAACATTTATAAAACAGATCACTGAAATTTGCTGCCCACTCTGCCATCCGTTTTTCATCCTTTCCCATTCCCATTCCTGTGCCCGCTCTATCATACCACAACCCCTCCCGAAAGAAAAGCAGAAAAATGCATATTATGCACTTTTCTGCTTATATTTAACCGTTCAGTTCTCTCTTCCACTCTGCGATGATTTCCTCGCACCGTTCCGTGTCGATATCTTCCACCGCGTTTTTCAGCTTTTCAAAAATACTGCGCTGCGCATCCCCGTAGGAATACTGGCCCATATCCCGGACTGCCTGCTCCATCGCATCCATATCCAGGTTCTCCATCGCCTCCTCCATCTGTGCAAAAAGCGCCGCCATCTCTTCCGACTCCGCAGCTCTTCCGCTCTGCTCGGACTCCTCTTTTATAAAGTAAGGCGCCAGAATGCCCTTATAGAACATATACTCTTCCAACATTCCCGGCGTAATTTTATGGATCAGCGCTGCATTTCCGGCATTCCCGGCCGCCTCCATCTGCTCCGCAGTCTGCGCCAGGTCAAGGGCGCCGATCTGCCTTGAGGCGCTCTTTAGCGCGTGCACCTCCACTGTGTACTCCTTCCACAGCTCTTTCTTTTCATATTCCTGTATCAGACTGCATTTTCTGTCGATCACCCGGTAGTATTCCTTCAGCACGGACCAGAAAAGCTCTTCGTTTCCGAGGAATCCCATCGCACTCTGCACATCCAGCCCTTCAATGACAATATCCGTGGTTGTCTGCTCTGCCCCTTCGCTCCGCTGTACATTTCGGGCGGGCGCATTATTCTTACTTTTCCTCTCAATCTTTTCAGCCGGCAGCCATTTGCGGAGCTTGGCGGTAATGTCCCTCATCTCAATTGGTTTCGTCACATAATCGTCCATACCCTCGCGTAGGAACATCTCCCCCGTTCCTCCCACCGCGTTTGCCGTGAGGGCGATAATCGGCACCTGCCCGTTTTCTCCAAGAAGCCGACGGATGACTCTGGTTGTCTCCACACCGTCCATCTCCGGCATCATATGATCCATGAAGATGATATCATAGCATTTATCCGTAACCATCCGAACGGCTTCCTTTCCGCTCAGCGCCGAGTCTATCTTCATCTGCAGGGGATTCATCAATCCCTTCGCCACCGTCAGGTTGATGGTATTGTCATCAACGACCAGAATTTCCGCGTTTGGGGCTACAAAATCGAAATCCTCCGCCTCCATCAGGGAAAATGCCGCACTGTCTTCCTTTCCATCCAATATATTCGCCAGCCCCATGACATAGAGCGGCTTTTTGACAATCTGCACATTCGTCTGGTCATAGGAGCCCATCGAATGGTAATTTGCCAAAAGCACCACCCTGATCTCCGGGTGCAGCCGCAGAAAATGCTGCACGCCTTCTGTAAACAGAGGCTGCTCCACAAACAGATACTCTATCTGTTTCTCTTTCATCCGGCCAAGTTCTTCCTCCGACGCGAGCCGTTCGTAGACGACATCCAGTTTTTTCATATCTATCGCCAGTTCCCGCGCAGCATAACTATTCTGCATCAGTCCAGCCACCGTCTTCCTCTTCTGCAGTTTCTCCACAGAGGGCTTATCGTTCGTTATCTTCTGCGGAATGACTATTGTAAAGACAGAACCCTTCCCGACTTCGCTGTCCACATGAATGATTCCGCCCATCAGGGATACGAGCTGTTTACAAATCGCAAGGCCAAGGCCGGTTCCCTCGACATTTCGGTTCCTCTTGCTGTCTAACTGCTGGAAAGACTGGAAAATCTTCGTCATATCCTTCTCTTTGATCCCACTGCCCGTGTCCGTGACCGACACATAAAGCTCGATCATGCTCTCCTCTGTGCGCAGATAGTCCACCAGTATATGTACATTTCCCTCTTTGGTAAACTTGACAGCATTGTTGGCCAGGTTCAGCATAATCTGCTTGATCCGCACATTGTCACCGTAAAGTCCCGCCGGGAGATCCGGGTTGACGTCCAGTGTCAGTTCCAGCGATTTGCCCCCGATGCGCGTCATAATAATGTTAGAAACGTCATTGATCAGGGCCATCGGCTCATATTCCACATCGCAGATATCCATCTTCCCGGACTCAATCTTGGAAAAGTCAAGGATATCATTGATAATGGTAAGAAGCGTCTGTCCCGAGGATTTAATCTGCCCGATATATTCCCTCGCCGCAGGCGTCAGCTCCTCCCTGAGCGCCATCTCCGCCATACCGATCACTGCATTCATAGGGGTACGGATCTCATGGCTCATATTCGCGAGAAAATCCGATTTCATATTGGAGTTCTTGCGCAGCTCCATGTTTTTTAAGTTGACCTGGTACCTGCTGTAGGCAATATCCGACAGAACGTTGGCGATTGTGTATATGGAATTTGATACCTTTTCAATCGTCTCCTCATCCACAATCCGAACATCCCACGCGGCGTTCATCAATTCCTCCGGGTCCACCCCGATCTCCATCGCCACCTTCCGCTTTTTCTCCGCATCGGGCGGTACGGGCAGCATCTGTCCGCCTATGAAGCACCCCGCCATACGGTCGTGAGCCATAATCGGCGCCGCAAACTCCACCAGTCCCGCATGGCAGAAATAGGCACAGGCGGAGCCAGACTTAGCCGCTTTCGCCGCGCCTATCTGGTCGCATTCCTCGCACCGTCTCCGCCCTTCTTCCGTACCTCTGACATATTTTTGACAAAATTCCGTAAACCCGGAAGGTTTTGTCTGTATCACACCGTGGGCATCTGTAATGAAGGATGCAATGCCCGTCATTTCCGAGAAAGCATCCTGTATTTTCTGTAAAGACTCCACATCTATCAAATCTGTCAGCCTGATTTCGCCTTCTCTGACCGCCATTTTTACCTCATTTCTGCGCCGCTTTTTGTTATCCCAGCACGCCCTTAATCGTGGAGGAAAGTTTTTCCATATCAATCGGTTTGGAGAGATATCCCTGCGGTTTCATCGCAAGAACCTCCATCACCTTCTTTCTGTCTGTCACACCTGTAAGGAATACAACCGGCAGATTCTTTGTCGCCGGATTCTCCCGAATTTTTCCAAGCACCGCGGCCCCGTTTTCCACCGGCATCTCATAGTCCAGAAGCACCAGATCTGTCGTCTTCGTCTCCAAAAATTTCAGGGCAATTTTGCCATTGATCGCAGTTGCCACATCATAACGCTCCACCAGGTATCCTTTCAGCAGTTTCAGCACACTGCTGTCATCATCCACAACGAGGATATGCTTCTTTCTCACTGCCTCTTCCTGCAGCTTCTTCTCCTTTTCTTCTTCCTTGGCAAGCTGGGCAAGAAGCTCCTCCGCCACCCGCATAACATCCTCTGTCTTGAGCGTACTCTCTGTCACGGTCACTGACCGGCTTCCCCGGACAGGCTCCGGCCGTTTTTCTTTCAAAAGGCTTATGACAGCCTCCTCCAGCTTCTGGGACGAGATCGGTCTGCGGAAAATACTGACATCCATCAAAGGTGCAACTCGCTCAAACTGGTCGCACTCATCGGCATCTCCCACAATAGCAATGGGAACGCCTTCCCGGGAGATTTTCCGCTCCACATTTACGAACCGTTTCAAATCATCCGGGTGTTCCCCGTACAGACAGTAGACTAGCACATCCGGGTGTATGTACTTTACATGGTTTATGATATCATCATACCGATCCGAAGTGCTGAAACACTCAAAGCTGAAGTCCATATAAGTGAAGAACTCATTGATCACCATCTTGTTGTTTCCCGTCAGCAGCACCTTATACTTCATACTCTTTATTCCCCCTCCGTACTTTATAAAACCTCTCATAGATAGATCATAGCAAAACTTTCTGTTTCTTGCACTATTATTTTTTAAGAACCGCTTTTATCGGTTGAGACACTGCATTGAATATGGTAACATATTCCTATCAATTACCAGGGAGATGATTGTATTATGGCAAAAGAAATCAAATGGAACGACCGCTTTAACGTAGGTGTGGAAAGCATCGACAGCGCACACAGAAAGTTGTTTTCCATCGTCGGAAAGCTGATTGCGCTCAATGAGGACGAGGCCAAGCAGCAGCACGCATGCCGGGAAGGCATCAAGTATTTTAAAAGCTACACCATGAAGCATTTTGCAGACGAGGAAGCCTACATGCAGTCCATCGGTTATCCGGGTCTTGCCGTGCACAAAAGTCTGCACGACAGCCTGCGGGATAAAACACTTCCGGCTCTGGAAGCGGAGATGGAGGCACAGGATTACTCCACCGAATCCGTCGGACATTTTCTCGGCATCTGCGTTGGCTGGCTCAATGGCCACATCATTGTCGAAGACCGGGCCATCACTGGCAAAAATCCCCACAAATGGGTGCACCAGCCGGATGATAACGAACTGGAAAATGTGGAGAAAGCGCTTATGCAGGGCTTGGAAGGCCTGTCACAGTCCAAGACGGAAGTCATCAGCCGCCGGTACAGCGGAGAAGCGTTTTCCACAGGAAAAACCCTGTGCTTCCGCCTGACTTACCGCACGGAAGAAAAGAAGCCCGTCCGCGTTTATCTGATTTATGAAGAATCCCTTGTTCTGCAGGCGCTTAGCGAAATCCTCAGAAAAGAGATACGCAGAATGGACGAGACGGTGATCACCGCCATGAAACTTCTGTCCGAACAGTTTATAAGCCGTCTGCAGACACACTTCCCGCTTAGCATGTGCTGCAGTTTCGAGCGAAACGACATGCTGACCTTCGAACAGTTTGTGCGCACATTCGACAAGGAATATCCCCCTTACAGCCTGCTTCTCAGTGCGGAGGGAAAAGGGTATTTTGCATTCTGTGCACAGGTGTAAATTCTGTGCCTCACAAATGCTCATGCATGCACGGCGCCTGGCTTGACTCATTGTTCGCGTAATAAAACCGACAGGTTTTTCTCACGAAAACATCTGTCGGTTTAGTGTTTACAGGCTCTTTGTCGTATAACCTGTTTCTGTCTTTATTCTGTATATCTGTATCTTCGCAAGACCCGTCCGAATCCCAGACAGATCACCACCCCGAGCACGCCCAGAATAAACATCATCATCGCCGCGCCCGAGCCTTTCCCCTCTCCAAACAGTCTGACAAGCGTACCCTGCGAAGGCGCCTGTGCCATCGCAGGCTCGCACATATCATCGACCATAAAGCCGCCAAAAAGCAGCCCTATGGGGATCGTAAAAAACTGCAGGGTATTTCTGCAGGAGTACACTCTTCCCTGCATGTCAAGCGGAATCGTGGTCCGCAGAATCACGTCAAGATTGGCGCTCATCACAGGCACAAGAAGCCAGCCGATGATCTGTCCTACACACCAAAGCACGGGCCAATCCGTAAATGCCAGAATAAAATTCTCCGTTCCCAGAGAAAACAGCATCGTCAGATAGATCACACGGATGCGGTTCCTCGGTGCCGGCAATACCGTCACAATCAGGCTCCCGGCAAACATCGCAATCCCCGCGCACGAGGTAACCATCCCAAGAACTGCCTCCCCGCCGTTTTTTCTCGGCAGAATCAGCGCCGGAAGCACCGCATCAAAGGCTGAGGCCACAAAATTAACCCCCGCCAGAAACAAAATCAATACGAGTACCAGTTCGTTTTTCCGAAGACAGACAAGCCCCGCTCTGACTGTTTCCAAAAAAGATTCTTTCTCCGCCTCTTCCCTCTTTTCCGGCACAGAGAGCTTCACTCCAAACAGCAGTGAAAGAAACGCGATCGCGAACGTGGTCAGATCCGCATAAATGACAATGTCCATCCCCGCTAAAGCATACAATGCCGTGGCCAGGATCGGATTTAATATGGTCACAAGGGATGCCGAAAGCGACCGCAGGCCGCTCGTCTTCTGGTAATATTCCTTCGGCGTGATCATGGTCATCGCCACGTCACTTGCGGGCTGCTGCACCGTATTCATCAGGCCGGTCAGCGCATTCAGGATGTACATGTGGACAGGCAGCAGAAGATCTGCCTTTAACAATGCCAGAACAACCACAGAACAGCAGGCTGCCAGCGTATCGCAGACAAGCATCACCTTTTTCTTGTCCCACCTGTCACTGAGCGCCCCCGCAAAAATGCTCATCACCACATAGGGCGCATAGCTGCACACTGCCAGAAGCGCCGTCTGCAGCGCAGACCCCGTTTTTTCATACAGCCACAGGGTGAGTGCGAAGCCCGTCATGGCGCTGCCAAGCTGTGACAGCGACTGGGTGCTCCACAGAATCAGAAACGTTTTTAGATCTTTTATTGTATTTTTCATTTTCCTTTGCTCCTTCTTTTCTACTTACGTTACATTCAGGATGCAAAGGCTGAGGACGATACCTCCTTAGGTCTCTCCTCCATACAGCGTCCTCATCCTCTGCATGGAGCGCCTGCAATGCACAAAACTAACGGCATTTTGTCCACCTCCTGCAATCAAAACTCTTCACCTTACATTTCTTATTTCCTATAAACATCCCCGAAATCGGAATCGTTTACAGTTCATTCCGAATCGTATGCCACACCTCCACAAGCTTTTCCAAGGAATATCCAGCATTAGCCGGGCTTGTGGACGGCAGACAAACCGCTTCCCGGCCGTTCACCGGGTAAATATATTTCCTGTACAGCTGCTGCGCTTTCCCGCCGTTGGTATAGATGGCCCGTATGTCCGCGCAGATCAGAATCTTTGTCAAATCGTTGGGCGCTGCATCACGGATGCTGGCGTCCGAGGAGCCTGTGATCTCACAGCTCGCAATCACATCCCACACCGCGATATGGTGGGACAAAAGCATCTCTTTTTTCTCCCCGACAGTCTCCGGCACCGCACAGTCGAGCACCTGCGCCATCACACGCCAGAAACGGTTCTGCTTATGTCCATAAAAAAACTGCTGTTCTCTGGATTTCACAGAGGGAAAACTGCCCAGTATCAAAATTTTGGAATGCTCATCGTAGAGCGGAGGGATCGGGTGGTAAAGCATTGGGGACTCCTTCTAAAATAGTTATAGCCATCATTTACCTTGTATTTTCATTCCAGCGATATCAGATATTTTCCTACCATCTCCACCACTTCTTCCGCCGTCTCAAGCTGTTCCTTTGCGTCTTCTACAGAAACGATATAGAAGTCATCATAATCACTGGCATGCCGTACTTCCTGCGCTCTGCTGATTTTCCTGCTGATTTCCTTTGGAAAAATTCCGCTGTGCACAAAACCTTTATTAAAAGCTCCTATTGTCTGCCCATGTTGCTTATACGCTTTAAATTCCAACGCAAGACACGCGGATATCGCCCTGAATATGGCATAATAGGCTCTGTTATTGGAAGTTCTGTACTGTCCTTTTTCAAAATTGAATCGGGCCGCCTCCAAATCTTCTCTAGCCGTATTCATTCTGTAAAAAGCCAGTTCCCTTGCACCGCCTTTGTCATCCAGCTCAAGTTGCATATAGCTCCACCCCCTCTTTTTTTACATTATAGTAAAACGGATAGGCGCGAAGCCACTTATTGAAATGATCAATATTTTTCACAATCGGCATAATATTCAAGTCGTAATCATAATCGTATTCAAAGGTCATTTGGGAAAGTCGGCGGTCCTCCTGCCTGATCTCCTGATCGTTTAAACCAACCAGTATCATAATGTCAATATCCGAATCCGAACGGAAATCCCCTCTTGCATAAGATCCATATAAAATGACCGTTTTCAAGTGACTGCCATACAGTTTCTTGACATCTTCCACATATTTTTTCAATACATCATGTATGCTCTGCGGCATTTCCCCCCTCCTTCCAAATTCTAACGAACATTGTCCCGTTTCAAACTTTATTATATCTTGTTCTCAAATACTATCTTCTTCGACTGCCTGCATCTATTCTACCACATCAATACAGCCATTACAAACACATCCGCCCAAACAGCTCCTCCATCTCCTCCGAAACCGTGCCTCCATGCTGTCCGACCGCAATAGCCGGTTTGGTCTTCCCGTGGTAGTCGCTGCCGCAAGTGACAAACACATGATGCTCTCTGGCAGCCCTTTCAAACATCGCCGCCTGCTCTGTGCTGTGGTAGCTGGAAAATGCCTCTATGCCGTCTATTCCAAGCCCCATAATACTCTCCAGCAAAGACTCTCTCCCTTTCAGATTTACGCCGGGATGGGCTAGAACTGCCGCGCCCCGCCCTTTGTGGATCGTGTCAAGGATCTCTTCCATTGTCGGATAGACTGTCTTCGCATAGCACGGTTTTCCCTGTGAATAGTAGTCCCAGTAAAAATTAACATAAGGATTATCGCTTCTTGCCCCGCCGGGTCTGTACGGTTTTAAAAGCGGATGTTCCACATACTCCGGCATCGCAAGCAAAGCCTCCGCAAACATTTCCCCCGTCCAGCACCTCTGCCAGTAACTGTTTTCTGATAATGCCAGCATATCCCCTTCCGTAATACGGGAAAACCCTAAGGCCTGCGTTTTTTCCAGCCTTTCCAGAGAAGCCTGTGCGCTCTGATCCGCCACATTCTTTTCGACTGCCTCAAAGCCGCTGTCCCGATAGTCAATACCATATCCTAGCACATGGAAATTTATGTTCTCATAGGTGCAGTCAATCTCGATGCCAGGAATATACCGTATGCCCTTTTCCTCCGCCGCTCTCTGCGCCTCCTCATTTGCTTTCGCGCAGTTATGATCTGTCACCGACATCAGACGTACTCCCGCTCTTTCACATTTCTCCACCAGCTCAGACGGGGTGTACTCCCCGTCATCGCTGTACCTGCTGTGCATATGCAAATCAATCATGCTGTCCTCCAGATTTATCCATACGCAAATCCCACCGCATTTGCATGTTTTCCTTTATCAGAAGCATACCATTAACTGACCCCCTGCACAACTCATTTACGCACATAGATGATCCCAAGCTGCCCCTTAATCACCTTCACCGCAAAGCGGTACACCGTGTAAATCACCCCGCCGATCGCTGCAGTTATACACAGACAGGCGCCTATTGCCGCCCACTCTGTCCCGATAATCCTGCCATCGTTCGCGTACAGGATCATGGAAAAGAGCAGGAACATGGCAGACGTGCCGACCAGAGAAGGCACTTTAAAGACACTGCCGCACTGGCTGCGCACTTCCCTGTCCAGAAAGGCGGGGGACGCCCCCAGCTTTTTCAAATCATCAAAAATGTAGCGGTTGTTGATCGCAATGCTCTGACAGCGGGTATAGCACACCACCATCGCCGTGATCATGCACACGAGGAAGATAAAGAGAAACATCATAAACATCACCCCCATATTCCTTGCATAATCATTCTGGTTCAAAATTCGAAAATCCGGCTGATACACCCAGAAGTTTCTGAACATAAAGGAATCCGACATGTCGTAACTGATGGTCGTCATATCATCCGTATCCCCCCAGTACACTTTCCCTGCCTCATTCTCCTGGATCTTCTGGACCCTGTCATAGTAGGAAGGGCGTTCACAGGATGCGTCAAAGGATGACACAAAGCGATGATAAAAGGCATTGGCAAAGGGATAGGAATCCTCTCCGTCCACATTAAATCTTACGAAATACCCTCTCCAGTCATCCGTCAGTCCCTCGGATATGAGAGCGTAATCCTCATTGTCAAGCACACAGCAATCCCTATTCAGATCCACCAGAAGATCAAAGTGCAGATATCCCGCAAACCGCGTGGCAAGCTGTGTGCGCGTCACCATATTGGTAAATCCCCTTGCCGACTCGTTGGTAAACAGCGTCGATTCTTCCTCGTTCGTGAGATTAAAGTAAGTTCCCGGCTCCACGTCAACCTCCTGTCCTGTCAGTTCCCTGTATGCATCCTCGGAAAACACGATCGCTTCACTCTTCATCTCCACATATTCAATATGATAGCTCCTGCCGTCCTCCTCCTCAATCACCGCATTTCCGCCGATTCCCAGAGTGACATATTCGCACGCTTTCCAGTCTTTAAATGAAAGACCGTATTCCCTGCCAAGCGCCTCCACCTCTTCCCTTTCCGGCGCCTTCTGATCCGCCTGATAGTTATAAAAATAGTCAAAAGGCTGGGACGCGTAGGAAATCAATGCCGATATGGCGTTTATCGGCACATAGAAGACGGCAAAGCATCCTCCCGCAACCAGCAGGGTAATCACCAGCATATTATTGACCGTCTGTCTTCCCTGAAACTTCATCATGCTCCGGGAAATGATATTCTTATAAGGATTCTTCCGATGGCTCTTCCATCCGTGCACCACCGTGTGCAGCATGACCATATAAAGTCCGGGAAACACCGGCGCATAGAACACACCCGCCCACGCCGGCGGATAAGCGGAAAACCACGCATGCCATGCCCCCGGAGCCTGATATCCCATCACCGCGCCTGCAAGGAGCACCAAAACACCCACCGGGCCGCACCATCTGCCAGGCTCCTTCACCGGCTCGTTGATATGCTCTTCCCGGATCACTTCCATGATATTCGTTTTCTTCAGATACCGCCACGCCGTCAAACAGGCAAAACCCACCACAAAAAATAAAAACAGCAGCGAGACAAACAGACACCTGAAATCAAACGTAAGAACCATATCTGAGCTGTCCACCAGAAACAGGCGAAACGACTGCCAGATCACCTGCACGAAGGGAAACCCCGCTGCCGTCCCCGCAATGGCAGACACCCCGCTCAAGAAAATCACTTCCCGGTAAAGTCCCGGCGCAAGACGCCTTCTGGAAGCGCCCAAAGCCATCAGAATGCCGAGCTGCCCGGACTTATGTCGGAAAAACAGTCCAAGCGCGTAGATCGTAAAGACGACGCACCCCACCAGCGTCATCACAAAGATCATGTACATCTGCTTTGCGCTGTCGCCGCCCTTGGGAAACACCTTCTGCACCGTGGGCGAAAGCATCAGCGCAGAGTATGCCGAAATAATCATAAGCGCCATAAAATTACAGAACAGATAAAGACGCGACTGCTTCCTGTCCGCCTTCTGCAGCTTCTGTTCCATCTGCTTCATATTTGTCATCGAGCTCATTGCAATCCCCCTATTCACTCATCTCTTTGATCGCGTCCAGAAGCCGATCCTGAAATACGCTGCGTTCTTCCCGCTTTTCAAGCTGGCGGTATATGCTGCCATCTTTCAGCAAAATCACCCTGTCACAGAAGGACGCGGAAAAACTGTCGTGGGTCACCATGAAAATCGTGGCATCCATTTTCTGTTTCGCATGGATAAAGGTCTCGATCACCGCCCGGCTGGACTTGGAATCCAGATTTCCCGTTGGCTCATCCGCCAGAATAATGAGCGGATTGTTGATCAGACTCCGGGCCACCGCCGCCCGCTGCTTCTCACCGCCGGAAATTTCCGCCGGGTATTTATTCAGAATGGGGACGATGCCAAACATGGCCGCAAGCTGATCCGCAAGCTTCTCTGCCTCCTGCTCCACCTCTCCCTGCACAATGCGGGGCACCAGAATATTTTCCCGGACAGTCAGCCCGTCCAGAAGCATAAAGTCCTGAAACACAAACCCGATCTTCGTATTTCTGACCCTTGCCAGTTCGTCCTCATTCATCCCCGCCAGCTCCATACCTCCCAGCCTGATGTTTCCTTTGTCAAAAGGAATATAACAGGAAATACAATTTAGCAGCGTGGTTTTCCCGGAACCTGACGGCCCCATGACCGCCACGAACTCTCCCAGCGGTACATGGAAATCAATTCCCTTCAACACCTCATATTTGTTTTTGCCTGTCTCGTAAGATTTGTACAGCTCTTTCACATACAGCATCACTGTGTCCTCCTTTTACTGCCGGAATGCCTGTTTCCCTTCCGGCTGATTTTCTGCCAAATTACCTCGCATGGCAGATTTGCATAATAAGCATACTACAAATACCGCCCGCCAAAAGAATGGCTGTCATTCCTGACAGTCCGCATGTAAAGTTTGACCGGTTTTTACACACGATGTAAAGTTTAGACCGATCGGATGTAAAATTTGGGAAGACCGGGCAGGACTGCCTCTTAAAAATATGGTAAAATATCTGCGATGGCATGCGGGCAGTCTGCGCCATGCCATTTACCGTAAGCCGGAAGGAGAGAGCCACATGCTGCGAATCGCAATCTGTGATGATGAGACGGATGCAAGGGACGCCCTGCGCATCCAACTGGAGAAAATACTGATCGAGGACTGTGAGTCGATCGTCTACGAA
>CAJTTT010000047.1:0-4391 GCA_910579285.1 uncultured Lachnospiraceae bacterium
GTCCTCCACCGACTTCCACACCAGTTTCTGCGCAATGATGTACATCACCGCAAAACCGTTGGAAATGATGGAGTTGAGCTCCTTTTTGAGCCTGTCTTCCACAATCTGGGGCAGCGTCTCCCCGTACAGCTCATGCGCCTTGTTGTAGCAGATATCCGTAAGCTGCTTGTCGCTGTCCGCTATGACCGGCGGGCACTTGTCCGGCCTCACCGGGGACATGACCTCAATCATATCCGCAATCAGGTTCGTGTTTGTGATCACCACCTCCTCGGCCTTGTCGCTGCCAAGATACGCAAACTCCTCAAGCATTTCCTCCGTTGTGCGCAAGTACAGGGGCGCCTGGTTGTCCGCATCCGGGAATCCCTGCCCTGCCATGATGATGCGGCGGTAAATCTCATCCTCCGGGTTTAGGAAATGCACGTCACAGGTGGCGGCCACAGGCTTGTGAAACTGCTCTCCCAGCCTCACAATCTGCCTGTTGATCTCCTTAATATCATCCACGGACGTGATATCCGGCGTCCGCTCCGACTCAATCATAAAGTGGTTGTTCCCTAACGGCTGTATTTCCAGATAATCATAGAAATTCACAAGCCTTGCGATCTCAGCATCGGACTTTTTCTCTAAAAGCGCCCGGTAAAGTTCCCCCGCCTCACAGGCGCTCCCCAGAATCAATCCTTCCCGGTGCTTCGCAAGCAGGCTCTTGGGAATCCTCGGTCTTCTCGAAAAGTAGGTCAGATGGGACTCCGACACGAGACGGTAAAGGTTCATGCGCCCCACATTGTTCTTCGCCAGAATAATCGTGTGGTAAGTAGGCAGTTTCCTGATGATGTCCGGGCTGGCCTTGCCTCTTTCGTTCATCTGTGCAAGCGTTGTGATTCCCTCCTTCGCCATCATGGGAATCAGTTTCACAAAAATTTCCGCCGTGGCCTCCGCATCATCCACCGCCCTGTGATGGTTCTCCAAAGACACGCCCAGCGTTTTTGCCACCGCATCCAGCGTGTGCTTTTTTTGTCCGGGCAGAAGGATCCTCGCAATCCCCACCGTGTCCACATAAGTAAAATCGTGGGAAATCCCCTGTCTGTCACAGTTTTCCATGATAAAACTCATGTCGAACTGGGCATTGTGCGCCACCAGAATACAGTCCCCGCAAAAGTCCAGAAACTGCGGCAGCACCACGTCAATCTGCTCCGCCCCCATAACCATATCATCTGTTATTCCTGTCAGCTTCTCGATCTCAAACGGAATGGGAACAAGGGGATCGACAAAGGTGGAAAAGCGGTCCACAATCTTACCGCCGCAAACCTTCACCGCACCGATCTCTATGATACGGTTGTTCGTGGGAGAAAAGCCGGTCGTCTCGATATCGAACACCACAAAGTCCGCCCCGAAATTCTGTCCCTTCTCATTGGTGGCAATCTCATGCAGATCATCCACCAGATAGGCTTCAACCCCGTAAATCACCTTGAAAAATCCCTGCTTGTCCGGCTCCGGCTCACCCGCATCCTTACACCGGCTCTTCTCCGCCTTCCACAGATCCTCCCACACATGGTTCGCGTCGGGAAAAGACTGCACCACCCCGTGATCGGTGATGGCAATGGCCGGATGTCCCCACTTATAGGCGCGTTTCACAATATCCTTCGCCTCCGAAACCCCGTCCATATCACTCATCTTCGTATGACAGTGAAGCTCCACCCGCTTTCTGACGCTTCTGTCCTCACGGGATGTCGTAAAGTCAGGAATCTTCTTAATGCCCGCAAGAGAACCGATCGTCAGCTCGTGGTCAAACTTGTCAACCGCCGTCATACCCTTAAGTTTGACAAAGACCCCCTCCTTCATAACATCCGTTATTTCTTTGACCTGCTCATTCCGCACAAAAAATTTTACCGTCATGGTGTCCGTATAATCGGTGACATCATAAATCAGAATGGTCCTCTCATTCTTAATCTCCCGCTTGTCCATACGGATGACCCTGCCGCGGATGACCACCTCACCGATCTCCCCGATGATATCCTCGATGGGCATGGCCTCCTCCTCAAAATCCCTGCCGTAGATCACATCGGGGTTGTCGGACCGTTTCAGAGGGCGCTTAAAGTCACCCTTCTCCCTGTCCCTGCCGCCTGCGGATTTTTTTGACGGGAAGGAAAACCCTTGATTTCCCTGGGAAGACGGGGATGCGGCAGTCCCTGCCGCACTCTGCTGCCCCTGCCAAGATGCCTGTCCTGCGCCTTCCGGCTGTCCTTGCATACCACAAGACCCTGCGCTTTCAATCGGTTCGTCCGCCATCTGCTCCCGGCCAGCTGAGCCCGCAGACAGCGCGGCACCCTTCCTATGCACCGGGAACCCTGCCCGCGCGGAGATCTCTGCCACCTGTATCTCCAGACGATGTTCGTCCTCCTCCCGGTTCCTGCCCGCCGCCTTCTCCTTATAGGCCAGTTCCACCTGCACAGGGATTGCGCAGCGCTCGTTATATATCTTTTCCAGAATCCGCGCAAGCTCTCCGCCCTTTTCCCGGCCAAACACCGTATCCTCCAGTGTCAGCAGAAGCTTATCCTGGGAAAAGACGATATCCGCCCGTTTAAACAGGCTGTATTCTACGGGGGAAGCCTCCCTGAGCTCCAGAAGAATGCTCTCCCGGTACGCGTCCATCAGCTTCTCCGGGTCGTACTGGGAAGAGAGGGAAAAACGCTCATAGAACTTGACTACAATCGGCATGTTCGGAAAAAACTGCTTCCCGATCTCCCGTTCCACCCGGAACACGTCCTCCTTATGGATCAGATGGTCGGAAGCGATATAAACGCGCAGAAAATCTTTCCGCTTGGTGCTGGTCACCTTCTCCACGGTAACCTGCTCAAACAGATCCTGCAATCCTGTATCCAGTTTTAACGTAGGAAATACCTCAAAAAAAGCTTTACTCATTCCAGTGCAGAAGCTCCTCCTTAAGCGTATTCAGAAGCTCCTGTTCAGGCACCTTCTTTACAATCTCGCCCCGTTTAATCAAAAGACCCTCGCCAATACCGCCCGCAATGCCGATATCAGCCTCCTTCGCCTCCCCGGGGCCGTTCACCGCACAGCCCATGACAGCCACCTTGATATCCAGAGGGATGTCCTTCACCATCTCCTCCACCTGTCCGGCCAGACTGATCAGATCAATTTTCGTTCTGCCGCAGGTGGGGCAGGACACCACCTCGATGCCGCCCTTTCTGAGCCCGAGCGTCCTCAGAATCAGCTTCGCGGAACGGATCTCCTCCACGGGATCTCCCGTCAGGGACACCCGGATCGTATCGCCGATCCCCTGGTTAAGTATAATGCCAAGTCCCACAGCGGATTTGATGTTTCCGCTCATCACCGTCCCAGACTCCGTAATCCCCACATGCAGCGGGTAATTCGTCTTCGCCGCCAGAAGCTCGTGGGCTTTGACGCACATCATCACGTCCGATGATTTTATACTTATGACAAGGTTGTCATATCCACAGTCCTCAATGATGCCCACCTTGTCGAGTGCGCTCTCCACGATGCCGTCAGCCGTCACGCCATGATATTTCTCCACAAGCTCACGCTCCAGAGAACCGCTGTTCACCCCCACGCGGATCGGAATATGCCGTTCCCTGGCCGCTGCCACAACCGCCGCCACCTTTTCCTTCCCGCCTATGTTGCCCGGGTTGATACGGATTTTGTCTGCGCCGTATTCCATTGCTGCGATCGCCATTTTATAGTCAAAATGAATGTCCGCCACAAGCGGGATCTGTATCCGCTCCTTGATTTTCGCAAGTGCCTGCGCCGCCTCCATCGTGGGAACCGTGCACCTGACAATCTCACATCCCGCCTGCTCCAGCCGCAGAATCTGCGCAGCCGTAGCCTCCACATCCTCCGTGGGAGTGTTGGTCATGGACTGGATCAAAACAGGATTTCCCCCGCCGATCTTTCTGTCACCTATGGTAATAACCTTCGTCTGTTCTCTGTGTGTTCTCAAGGCTGCCTCCCTGTCTCCATTGTTGTTTTCCCTTTATTATGCCATAAAAGAATCCGTTAGACAAATCTGTTTTTCCACATGCCGCACAAAATCCCATCTCCGCCTCCCTTTCCTATGGGAGCCTTTGCGGCTTAGATCCCGCATAACCTCGCCCGCCACCTGATAGCGGGACTCCGGCTCCTCCTCCGTACAGCGGCGTATGATTTCAACCAGCTCCTCTGACAGGAGCGGGTTGTAACAGGATGCCGGAAGCGGCGCGCCGGGCAGGATATTGGGAGCCACCCCGGTCACCATATAGCTGAGCGTTTTCCCAAACGCATACAGATCGCTCCTCTCATCGGCCCGGATGTCCTTTCCTCCCGCTCCCCGCTGCTCAGGCGCCGCAAATCCAGCCGAGAAGGCCATCCGCCTTTCCCCTGCC
>CAJTTT010000047.1:4401-4675 GCA_910579285.1 uncultured Lachnospiraceae bacterium
TCCTCTCCAAAGCTGCGGATTCCCGCCGCGCCGAAATCCACCAGTTTCAGAGCGCCGTCCCTGCATACCACAATATTATCCGGCTTCAGATCTCTATAAATAACAGGCGTTTCCCTTGTGTGCAGATAGTCCAGAACGTCTAACAGCGCTGACGCCCACAGACGAGCCTGGCGCTCCCCCACACCTCCCTGCTTTTCAATATAGTTATGTAAACTTATTCCTTCCACATATTCCATCACCAGATACCACGCTTCCTCATAAAACAGCTCATACA
>CAJTTT010000047.1:4685-17259 GCA_910579285.1 uncultured Lachnospiraceae bacterium
CCGGATTCTTTCCCCGCCCTCTCCCTCCTGCTCCCACAGACGTTTCACCGCCACATACCTGCCGAGGCTCTCATCCTCCGCCAGATAGACGCTGCCCTCTCCGCCCTGCCCCAAGGCCTTGATGATTCTGTATTTTCCCAGACGTTTTTCCCCCTTCATCCCTTCCTCCCCTCTTCCATCGCATGTCTCAATCATTTTATGGTTTACATAACACAACTTACTGTGTCTATTTCATCCTTACAGGCAGACCAGTTATCTACAAGCCTTCACATAAACCGCCGAGAGATGGTCCCTCTCCCCTCTCTTCATGCATGTCTCTCCGATCTCCCTGAGCCGCCGTCCGATCTGTGCCTCCGCCTTAAGTTCACGGGGATTCAACACCTCCTGCAGCTCCCCTGCGGCCGCGCGCCGCCTGAAACCGTCTGTGCAGAGGAGAATCCCCTCCCCCGGCTTCAGCACCCCCATCCTGTGCTGGGGTACAAAACAGCCGAAACTTCCGAGACATTTCGTCAGCTTCCCCCCATCCTGTGCATGATCCGTTGTGAGCTGCTCCATGCGCCTTTTCCTAAGCCGGTACGCCCTGCTGTCCCCCAGATGCCATAACAGCCATACCTCTTCCCACACCAAAACAACCGTCATGGTCGTTCCCAGGGAAATGCCTTCCTGCGCCGCATATCGTTTCAGTTGTCCCTGCATGTGAAAAACCAGCCTGTCCAGCGACCGGCGGATCACCCAGTACCGTTTGTTCTTTCGCATCATCGCAAACAGTTCCGTGTAAAACCATTCCCGAAGCTGCACCGCCGCATAACCGCTTGCCGCCTCACCCTGTGAAAGGCCTCCCATGCCGTCGCACACAGCCGCCAAAAGCACCCTTCCCCTGCCTGTCAGCGCCTGCTGCAGCACAACCGAATCCTGATTCCTTCGGTCTGCACTGCCCCGGCACCAATATACATCTGTCAAATACTGCACGCCCTGCACACACCTCCTTTCAGCCGCTTATAAAAGCAGCCGTCCGTTCACTCTTACCGTCACTGCCCTTCCCATCCGGCAGCATTCAATAACAATCGTTTTGCAAATTAAATCAAGGAAACATGCGGGACTCCCGCCCTGTCACCCGTGTGCCGCCCAGCTCCTTTTCGCGGAACCTCCACTCATGCCGCACACGCATTACGGATTCAAGAACAGAATCCGATACCGCTATCATACGATACTTATGAAAAAAAAGCAAGGCCGGCGCTAACGCACCAGCCTCATAATATCGTTGTACATAATAAAAACCATTAACACCATCAATACCACCAGCCCGGCAAAGTGCACCATGCCTTCCTTCTCCGGCGGAACGGGTTTTCCCCGAAGCACCTCCACGAACATGAACACGAGCCGCCCGCCATCCAGCGCCGGAAGCGGCAGAAGGTTCATTATGCCGAGATTGACGGATAGAAGCACCACAATCTCCAGCATCGTGAGAATGGCGTAAGGCGTGCCGTAATTTTCCTCGGCCGTGTCATAGCTCTCCCCGACGAGCTGGGCAATTCCCACCGGCCCCGACACATCATCCTTTGACACCTGCCCCATCACCAGCATCCGCAGGCTCTTGTAAGTGATTTTCACCCAGTATTCCACCTCGTAGAAGCCATACTGGAACACCTGCAGGGGATTGCACTCCAGATACTCGCCGCCGTTGGTAATCCCCATATAATAACGCTTGTCATTTTCGTCATATTTCGGGAGAAGTGTGGTCACTGCCTTCTCCCCGTTTCTCTCGTAGGTGATTTCCATCTTCTCCCCCTGGTTCAAAGCGGAAATCAGGGAAACCTCCCGATAAAAATGAATCGGCTCATGCCCGATCTTTTTGATCACATCCCCCGGCTGTAAACCTGCCTCCTCGGCGGCGGAACCCTCTGTGACAACCCCTACCGTGGGAAGATCTGCCCCCGAAAACGCGCTCAGAACTACCGCGATCACAAAGGCCAGAATGAAGTTAAAGAACGGACCGGCAAAAACCGTGGCTATGCGCGCCCAGACACCCGCCTCGGTAAAGGCAAGACCCTCCGGGCCATCCGCAATCCTGGATTCCGGCTCCTGCTGCGCTTCCCGTTCCACACCGTCCTCACCGTCAAACATACAGGCGCCGCCCAGCGGCAGAAGCTTTAGGGAATACTTGGTGCCATTTTTGGTGAAAGAAAACAGTGTCGGTCCCATCCCCACAGAAAACTCCACCACACGGATGCCGTTTCTCCTGCCAATCAGAAAATGCCCGAGTTCATGGGATATCACTACCAAACCAAATACTATGATAAATAAAATAATTGTCCTGATCAAATCGCTACTCTCCACCTTTAAGTCTGATATACTCGTAGGTCTCTGCCTCCGCCAAAAGTATCTCCTCCACGGTCGGATTCTCTGTCACCCGGTGCGCCTCCATAGCCGCCTCAATCAACTCGGGTATCTCCAGAAACCGAATCTTCTGATCCAGAAACAACGCTACCGCCTTCTCATTGGCCGCGTTGAACACAGTTGGCAGGGAGCCTCCCCTTTCAGCCGCCCGGTACGCCAGCGCAAGTCCGCGGAAGGTGTCCGTGTCTGGTCTTTCGAAAGTCAGATTTCCAAGTTTACATAAGTCTACTCTCCCAATCTCCATCGGCCTTCTGTCCGGGTAAAACAGCGCGTACTGGATGGGCAGTTTCATGTCCGGCACGCCCATCTGTCCCATAATGCCGCCGTCCGCATACTGCACCGCCGAATGCAGAATACTCTGGGGATGCACCACGACCTCAATCTGTGAAAGCTCCACATCGAAAAGCCACTTCGCCTCCATCACCTCAAGCCCCTTGTTGCACAGGGATGCAGAGTCAATTGTGACTTTTTTCCCCATAGACCAGTTGGGATGCTTTAGCGCGTCCTCCACCGTCATATCCGCAAGCGCCTCCCTGGATTTGCCCCGGAAAGGCCCTCCCGAAGCTGTGAGCAGAATTTTCTCCACCCGCGCCCGGTTTTCCCCGTGCATGGACTGAAAAATTGCGCTGTGTTCGCTGTCCACCGGCAGGATCCGAACCCCTTTGCTCTTTGCCAGCGGCATAATGATATGCCCTGCCGTCACCAGCGTCTCCTTGTTCGCCAGCGCGATATCCTTCCCCGCCTCAATGGCCGCTATGGTTGGCCTGATGCCGATCATGCCCACAATGCCGGTAACCAGTACCTCCATATCCTCCACCGTGGACACTTCCAAAAGCCCATCCATACCGCTCACGATGCGGACAGGCAGATCCTTTACCCGCGCCCTGAGCTCTGCCGCCGCCTGCTCCTCCCAGAGCGCCGCAATTTGGGGTCGAAATTCCCTGATCTGCGCCTCCAGAAGCGATACGTTGGAGCCTGCCGCCAGGGACACGACCTCCAAATCCTTTTCCTTTCTGACAATATCCAATGTCTGTGTTCCTATGGAGCCCGTGGAACCCAGTATTCCTATTTTCTTCATTTCTGCCCTCATCCCGAAGCAGTCCTTCCACATGACCGCTCCGCTTCTCATCCGTTTTCTCTCAACATAAATTTGCTTTTAAACCGCTGCCCGTGCAAGCCGCTTTTCTGACGCCATCCCATGACGGCTTATCTCAGGAAACGCGCCTCACATGAATCCCACAGCCATCGCAATCCCCCAAAAGACAATCGGCGCCGCCACGATCACACTGTCAAAGCGGTCCATAATCCCGCCGTGTCCCGGTATCAGCTTTCCGTAATCCTTAATATCGTGATCCCTTTTCACCGCCGAGGCCGCCAGATCTCCCACCATAGAGACGAGCGCACCCACCGCTCCCAGACATGCCGCAAGCGGCAGCTGCAAAGTCATCATGGTATACTCGTTAATCACAAAATGCGTATAGAGAACAAACAGCAGTGCAGCGCCAAGTACGCCTCCTACCGCTCCCTCTATGGACTTCTTCGGGCTGAGCTTCGGCGTCATCTTGTGTTTCCCGATCAGCACACCCACACAGTAGGCGCATGTGTCGCTCCCCCAGGATGCCAGAAACACGAACCACACAAGATAAATGCCATCCTCAAACCCTTCCCGCAGCAAATAGAGGAAAGACAGCATCACCGGCCCATATAAAAAGCAGAACAGGGCCGCCATAATCTGGTTCGCATGGTACTTCGGAAAAGTAAACACATAGACGAACAGAAAAACAAGAAAAGCTGCCGCAATCACCAGTATCATCGCCGAAAACGCTGCGCTGATATCCCTTCCCAGCGCAAGTCCCAGCACCGCATAATATACAAGTATCATCACACAGCCCGCTATCACAGGAGCGCTTGGCACCTGCCCGTCTCCGCGCACCTTGCTGGCTGCCGTCAGTTCCTGATATGCGATCACGGAAACAGCGAAAATCACCAGCGCCAGAAGCGCGCCTCCTTTCAAGAGAACTCCCAGCGCAATCGCCACCAATAAAATGCCGCTCAGTAGTCTTGTACGAAACATACAGACGCCTCCTATTTCTTGTCACTCTCCACGGCCAAAGGGCCGTTCCTCTCCACTATTCCTTCAAAAGACCGTAGCGTCTGTCTCTCTTATTATATGCCGCTACCGCCTTTTCCAATTCTTCTTTTGAAAAATCCGGCCAGGCTATGGGAGTAAAATAAAATTCCGTGTAAGCAAGCTGCCAGAGCAGAAAATTGGAAATCCGCTGTTCTCCGCAAGTACGAATCAGAAGATCAGGCTCCGGGATCCCCGCCGTGTCAAGCGCATTCCCCAACTGTTCCTGCGTAATCTCCTCCGGCGCAAGCTCTCCGCTCTTCACCCGCTCTGCAAGCTTTCTTGCGGCGCGGACAAGTTCGTCCCTGCCGCCGTAATTGATGGCGATCTGAAAATGCAGGCCCGTATTATCCTTTGTGGCCTCCTCCAGTTCTCCGATCCGCTTTCTGATGTCGTCATCCAGACGGGACTTTTCCCCGATGACGCGAACACACATGTTATTTTTTGCCGCCGTCTTCAGACAGGTCTTCATATAATTGCGCAGAAGCCCCATCAGCGCGTCAACTTCGTCCGCCGGCCGCTCCCAGTTCTCCGTGCTGAAAGCATACACCGTCAGATACTGGATCCCCATGCGGTAAGCCTCCTCGCAGATCACCTCCACGGTTTTCGCCCCCTGCACATGCCCGTAATTGCGGGGCATTCCCTTGCTTTTCGCCCATCTGCCGTTGCCGTCCAATATGATTGCTACATGCTGTGGAATCTTGTTTTCTCCCGCCATTGTATCACCCATACTCTTTCCGTTCCTCCTGTCCTCATCCGCAAGGAATCACATTATGTAAACCATTAAACGGAAAGGGGCAACAGAACCGTTCATTCTGTAAGCCCCTCTAAGCCCTCTAAATTTCTTCCATAAATTGAGCGCTGCCCAATCGTCATACGGTCAAAATCTCTTTTGACTTCTCCTCCACCAGCTTATCCACTTCCTTGATAAACTTGTCTGTCAGCTTCTGCAGCTTCTCCTCCAGCTCCTTGATCTCGTCCTCGGAAACCTCGGTTTTCGCCAGCTTCTTCAGCGCGTCGTTGCCGTCCCGTCTGGTATTGCGGATCGCAACCTTATTCTCCTCGCCCCGCTTCTTGATGTCCTTCACCAGCTCTTTACGGCGTTCCTCAGTCAGTTCCGGGAATACCAGACGGATCAGGGAACCGTCATTGCTTGGTGTGATACCCACATCCGATGCCATAATCGCCTTCTCGATCTCTTTGATCAAAGTCTTTTCCCAGGGCGCAATCTGTAACACTCTCGCCTCGGGAACTGTGATATTACCCACCTGCTGAATCGGTGTGGGCGTCCCATAATAATCCACCCTAATCTTGTCGAGGACATGGGGATTGGCGCGTCCCGCACGGATCGCCCCCAGATCGTTTACCAGAAAATCATAGGACTTCTGCATCTTCTCCTCATAAGGCTTCAGTCTCTCGTCCATACTGTAATCCTCCCAAATAAAATCTACACCAAGAACTACGCATTAATTCTTGGGATGGTGACCGTCAGGTCCGCATCGCTTACACAGTCACTTTCGTGCCGTTAAAATTACCTTTGACGGCATTCACAATACTGTTCTCCTCATTCAGCCCGAATACCCACATAGGCATTTTATTGTCCCTGGCCAGAATAGAAGCCGTCAAATCCACCACCTGGAGATTTTTGGCAATTACCTCGTCAAGGGAAACCTCGTCATATTTCTTTGCATTCGGATTGTTCCGCGGATCGTCATCATAGACGCCATCCACTGCTTTCGCTAAAAGAATCACATCCGCATCCACCTCGACCGCCCGGAGAACCACTCCCGTGTCCGTGGAAAAATAGGGATGACCCGTGCCGCCCGCAAAAAAAACCACCATATTCTTTGAAAAATATTTGTTTGCCCTGTCCTTTGAGAACAGTTTCGTAAAGGAGCCGCACTCAAACGGTGTCAGTACCGACGTCATCATACCTACGGAACGGAAAATCTCAGACACATAGATACAATTCATAATCGTAGCCAGCATGCCGATCTGATCCGCCTTCGTCCGATCAATGTTCTCACTGGAACGTCCCCTCCAGAAATTGCCGCCGCCAATAACGATGCCAACCTGTATGCCGTCGTCCACAAGCTGTTTCACCTGCACGGCAACATCACGCACCGTCTCCTCATCAAAACCTGTCTTTTTCTCGCCCGCAAGGGCCTCTCCGCTTAACTTCAAGAGTATACGCTTCATATTTTACCGCTCTCCCCTGTATGCCCGGATTTATTTTTTCTTTTTGAACTCCTCAAAGAAGGAGGTAGGATTCACATCCGCATAGCACTGGGAACACATACCCTCGATCACCGCACCGTTATTGATCTGTACGGATTTGGACTTGATGTTGCCCATCACGATAGCTGTGGTATCCAGAATAACCGGTCCCTGCACATCGATATCGCCCTTGACCGCACCTGCAACCACTGCGCTGGTAGCCACAATATTGCCGATCACTACGGAGCTCTGACCGATCTTTACACTGCCCTGGCTGTTCACTTCACCAGTGATTTTCGCGCCCTCGGCATAGATCTCCGCCGCCTTGGAATTACCCTGAATGGTACCCGTGATATTCAGCTTGCCCAGAATGTCCAGATTACCGTTTACGGTACCAATCAGTTCCATAGAACCCTCAGACACAATATCACCCGTTATTGTCATACCTTCTGTCACAACTGCTGTCTCATCCACTGCCACGCGATTTGCCTGTACTTCCATCGTTTTTCCCTTTCCTTCACTATTCTGTTCGTTCTCCTCCACAGGCGTTTCCACCTCTGTTAACACTTCTGCTTCCATTACAGGTTCAGCCTCCTCTTCTTCTATTACGGCCTCCATGACGGCCGGCTCTTCCTCTGCAGCTATGGGTTCCTCCGCTGCTGCCTCTTCCACCGTCGGTTCCACTTCCAGAACCTCCTCTTCCAAAGGCTCATCGGCAGGCGCCGTCCCCACTTCGGGCACGGTCTCAAGCTCAGACACTCCCATCTCCTCTATTTTATCCAGCATACCGCTCAAATCCAGGGATTCGAGTGTTTCTGCAGAGGGCATCTCCGCTGCCGCAGCATCCGCAGATACCTGCTCCCCGGCTTGTCCTTCCGCCGCCAGAGCCGCTTCCAGCTCCTCTTCCGGCATCAGTTCATTGACAGCCTGGGATAAATCGTCCTTCAAATCCGAAAAAAATCCCATTCCCTAATCCTCCATTCTTTAATCATTGCTAATATGATGAATCGCTTCCGTATCATCTGTGATCGGAACGATCTTCGTATCCTCCATCGCCTGGATCTGCTCAATCATCTTCGGCAGCGCTTTCACCGTTGATTCCTTATCGGATGCGTCATGCAGTAAGATAATCGCTTCCTGAAATTCCTGCAGCCTGGCCGTCGAATTTCTGACAACGGCCTCCGGGCTGATGGATGCTGAAGAAGCATCTCCCGAAGACACATTCCAGTCAAAATAACTCATATCCTGCTCTTCCAGATAAGCGATCAGCTCATGCATGTCCACCTGGCTTACCGTATTGCTGCTGCCTCCCGGAAATCTGCAGTATCTGCACCAGACTCCCGTCGTATCATAGAGAAATTCCTGCAGCTTCGTCAGATCCTCCACATAGCTTTCCCTGGACTGATAGATCTCATTATATTTGTGGCTGTAGGAATGCATCGCCAGTGTATGCCCTTCCTCCACAATCCTTTTATATAACGGCTGATATTTTTCTTCCTCTTTCCCGACCACAAAAAAAGTCGCCTTCACATCATACTCTGCCAGAATATCCAGTATCTCCCCGGTATTGCTGCTTGGCCCGTCATCAAAAGTAAGGTACACCTTTCTGGTTCCGTCCTCCGCGCCGGACGCATCGCTGTCCTCATCGGATGCATCGCGCCTGAATTCATTCACGCCGGAGGCCGTATACAGTTCTTTGCCCTGCTCCTCTGTATCAGATATCTGCCCCAACGCCATCGCGGGAGACGCCTGCTCACGAAGCGCTCGCAGTTCCCTCTTCGCCTCGTAGAGATTTACGCCGAGAACCACACAGAGAATCAACAGGATCAGTATCGTGGAAAGCGGAATAATAACGAGCAGCCGTTTCATCAATTGAAAATGTGCATCCTGTTCTGCATCCATCTTCATCGGCTCCTTTTTCATTCTCTTATCCCACATTCTTCTCTACTATATCACATTTGAGAGATAACGAAAAGAAATTTTGCGAAAAAAGGCATAAGAAAATTTCGCCAGCTTTCTGCATCTGAAAAACAAAGGAGAAACAGCCAGTGTCTCTTCCCGGAAACATTGGCTGTTCTTTCTTATCAATACTGTGACACGTTTGTGCTGTCTACCTTTTCAAAGGGAACCCACACATATTTCCCATCTTCGCTGACACCTTCCAGCGAATCCACAGATTCTCCCTGCGCAAATCGAATCGCCGCTTTCACCGCCGCTTCTCCCTGTCCGGCTCCAGACTGGCAGACGGTAAAAGCCATCTCCCCGCTTTCGATCGCGGCGCAGCCGTCCGCCGTCGCATCCACACCCAGCACAGGCAGGGCGCTCAAATCAATATTGGCCTCCCTGCACACTTCAATCACGCCGAGCGCCATAGAATCATTTTCACAGAGCACACAGTCCACCGGGGAGCCTGTTCTCAAAAATGTCTCAAACAGATGCCCCGCCAGTTCCTGGTCCCAGTCTCCATAGTCCTCAAACACATAGTTGATCTTCTTCCCGCTGCTCTCCAGCGTCTGCTTCACGCCTTTGGTTCTCCCGTTCGTCGCAGAATGGTCTCTCTCCCCCTTGAGCAGTACCACATTGATCTCCTGGCTGCCCGACAGTCTGTCCAGCACATATTCCGCCTGAAACTGCCCCGCCACAAACTCGTCAGATCCGGCATAGAGATATTTTCCCTCCTTCAGCTGCTTTTCATCCGGGCAGCTGTTGATAAAGACGATCGGTATATCTCCTGCGCTCGCTTTCAGCTCCACGACCGTCTCAATAGATACCGGGCTGCAAAGAATCACATCGTAGCCTTCCTGTCCGGCGGATTTCAGGTAATTCACCTGATTCTCTATCGACCCTTCCGCATCCTTAAAGTCAAACTGCACGCCCTCCGCTGCGGCTGTGTCCCTGGCCGCCGCCACGAGCGTCTCCCGGAAACTGTCCATCTGGTTCAGGACAAGTAGAATTTTTATGTCTTTGTTGGAGGCAGCGCCGCTGTCGCTCCCACAGCCGGTTAACGCCAGCATCCCAAGCATCATCACGCCAAACAGTATTCCCAGCTTCTTTCTCATACGCCATCCTCCCCATCCACCTTGAACATGTTCACCTGATTTGCCAGCTCTACCGCCGATCCTGTCAGTTCTCTTGCTCCTTCTGCGACCGTCTCACTGTTTTCTGTAATGTTGTGGGCCTGTTCCACCATCGTGGTCGATGTCGCCAGAATCTCCTCGGAACTTGCCGCCTGCTCCTCCGAAATGGCTGCTACATTGACCGCTACGTTATCTACCTGCTCCACCTTCTCAATCATCTGCTGTACCAGACGGTTGACTTCGTCAATATTATCAAAGATCGCATCAAAGGTCTGCAATGCCCCCTTCACCAGCTCGCCGCTGCTCTGGATATTGCTGACGCTGTCGTCCGCCTGACTGACTGCATCCTTAACAAGAACACGGATCTCAGAAATCAGACTCTCGATATTATGTACGGAATCTGCGCTGGTCTGCGCGAGCTTCCCGATCTCCGTCGCAACTACCGCAAACCCTCTTCCTGCCTCCCCTGCCCGGGCCGCCTCAATCGAAGCGTTTAGCGACAGGAGGTTTGTCTCGTCCGCAATATCACTGATCACACCCGTTATTTTTGTAATTTCCACAGAGGCGTCTCCTACCTTGTCGATCGCCTGTTGCAGCTTCTTCATCGATTCATTGATGCTCTGCATCGCAATACCGACATTCTGCATGTCCGCCTTTCCCTGACGGGAAACCTCCACCGTCTCCCTCACCTTGAGGTCTACCTGCTTCCCATCGTCTCTCGTATTCGCAGCGACCGCCGCAAGCGTGGTGGCATTATCCGCAATCTCATTCACTGAGACGGAGAGCTGTTCTACCGTATTGTTCAGCTCCTGCATCGAATCGCTCTGTAATCTGGAGGCGTCATACATGTCACCGGAAACATGGTTGCTGTTGTCCGCCTGCACATGCAGCTTATCAGACACCCCGTGGATCGACAAAATCATACTGCGCATGGACTGGATAAACCGTTCCACGCCGCGGCTCATAACGCCTATTTCATCATTGCTCTTCGTTGTCACATCGACTGTGAAATCACCATCGGTCATAGCCGTAATGACTCTCGTCAGCTCCTTGACGGGCCGGATCACAACCTGAACAACACGCTCAATCAATACGGCGAGCAGCAGCAGGGAAACCAGACCAATCACGACCATGAGGATTCTGACACCGTCAATATCCGCATAGATCGTTTTCGTCGGAATGTAGGAAACCAGAATCCAGTCCGTTCCTGCTATTTCCGTAAACGCCGTCATCCTGTCATCTATCTCAGCCATCTGGTAGTTACGCTGGTTAAGCCTTTCTCCCACATCCCGCATAAAGATATCGCCGGAATCGGCAAGCCTTTTAGAGATCAGACTGTTATCCCGGTGGGCCAGAATCGTGCCGTCCTTGGAATTGACCAGAAATGCCTGCGCTTCCTCCATCTCGATATAGCTGTTTACAATAATGCTGATGCGCTGCAGGGACAGATCCGCTGAAATAACCTTCAGCACCTCAGAGCCGTCATCCAAAATACCGCAGGCGCTGACGAGCGCTTCCCCATTCTCATCCGTATATGCATCTGTAAACGCCATATTCAGTCGTGTCATGCCTTCCCGGTACCACACGGACTGCAGCAGATTGCTGTCCGTCTTGTCCGACTCTGACGCCTTCATCAGCTTTCCGTCTGCATCCGCCACATACAGCCCCTTCGGATAATTATCATTAAACTGATAATAGCTGTCCAGTATGCGCTGCAGCTCCTCTTCGTTCGGTTTCGTCCTCTCAATCGCCCGCTTTACCGTCTGGAACGCGGACAAATTTTCGTTCAGCCACGACTCTATCTCATTCGCCTGATTTGCAATCGACGAGCTTAAGAGATTCTGCGAATATTCCGTAATGATACTCTTGGAAATCAAATAGGAGGTCGCCGCAATCGCCAGCACCATGACTGCGGCCACCGGCAGTATCGTGGCTAACAGTTTTGCCTTAATAGAACGCATCTTCTTTGTCTTTTTTTCCATTCTCCATTCTTCCTCTTCTATCCGTTGGATGGCTTCATCCGTTAACAATAGTGTTATATCTAACATAACATGGAATGAAGAATTTATCCATTTCTTTTATGATACATTTTTTCAAATATCCCTGAGACTATCTTACATCTCCCTTTTCTTCCTTAAAGCTTTTTGAATAATCTCATTCACGTTACTTTCCTTTACTATTTCCCCGTCATTTTTTTGAACTTCAAGCACTGCCTGTTTTGATAATGCGTCTTCATGTTCCTGTTCCATAAACAATTCTTTTAAACTTTCTGAATCTAAAGCCACCTTCAAAACCTGTATTGCATATTCGGAAATATTATCCCACCCGCCATACAAATTTTTTACTGCGCAATCGATCTGCTGGTAACCTAAAGGCTCTCCCATTCTTTCCTGTTCACTCAAGATACCAATAATATCAGACAAATCCTTCTTGTAACGTCTCCCGGACATTAATTTCATGGCAACAAGATATTCCGCACTAATTGTTCTGATATTCAACACATTAGAATAGGTACGGTAATACTTAGAGTATTGCGATAATTTATTACTATAAGAACTCGTATTCTTAAAGTCTTCATTCAGCCAGCCATTTGGCAAACTGAGACGGTCTCCTACTGCGTTCACCGCTTCCTTCATGGCTGATGATGCTGTTATGACTGCATCGATATCATAGGTCATTTCACGGAACCCATAATTTGCAAGAATTGCCGCGCCCCCAACTAACACAATCTCAGCAGGCGTATTTTTCCCATTTC
>CAJTTT010000048.1 GCA_910579285.1 uncultured Lachnospiraceae bacterium
TACCTACAGGCTCAATCCGGGATAAAGGGTATGGAATCTCGGATTACAATTCAGGCAGGGCATCCCGATCTTCATTCTCCCTGAGAATTGTATAAGCTTCATTTGGGTGCATGTTATCCTGATGAAACCTCGGAGCAACCGCCCTTGTAAATCTCGGATATACCAGATGTGCAATCCCCTGTTCTTTTGCCCTGTCTTTCGCTGTAAACTGATATCTGACCGAACCAAGAAGCATATTGTTAATTTTCTCTAATCCATCGCTGCGAAGCGGTGTCGCCGTCACACCATATACATATTTTGCTCGCACCTCCTGCAATATTTCTACAAAGGTATCAGACGCGGCATGATGGCACTCATCCACGATCAGCATGCCATACTCCTTCAATCTTTTGTGGAATTCTCCCTTTTTACAAACAGATCCCACCATGGCTATATCAATGATTCCTGTCGTAGAATCATGCGCCCCCTGCAGTCTGCCTACAACGCTTTTTCTCCTTTTCTTCCTCCCGGTCGGCGTCTCATATTCGGGCAGTTCCTCATCTATGGTTAGGAAATTTTCCATGGCGCTTTCCCATTGTTCTATCAATGCCGAAGATTGCAATAAAATCAGCGTATTAACCTTTTTTCTTGCAATTATATTGCAGCAGACTACGGTTTTGCCGAACGCGGTAGCCGCGTGAAGTATCCCTGTCTCATGTTTCAGCATAGCTTCCACTGCCGGAATCTGTGATCCCTTCAATTGTCCTTGAAATGCAATCCGAATCGCATTTCCCTGGCATCGTTCATCCCGAATATGATATGCAATTCCACTCTTATCACATTTGACAGCCACATCTTCCAATAATCCTCTGGGAATCCTGATATATTCGCCCTCGTCTCTACCAAGATAAATGTATCGGGAATTGGCAAAATTAGACAACCCTATCGCCTGATTCTTAAAAAATGCCGGATTTTGAAATGCCGCCAGTTCCCGTATCCTGTTTTGGATTCTTGGCGCCAATTTTTCTCTCAAAATATAAACGCCATCTGCCAGGGTAATTTGAAGATCTCCATTTACATCACTCTTCCAAAAATCCTTTGTCCTATCCCATGGTTTTTCCCCATCCTGTTCCAATATCTCATTGGTCTCTATCGCTTCATTTGCCGAAAAGCTTTTCCATTCTTTTATCTTGTCTTCTATAAGCTCCTTTGAAAGCTTAGGCTTACTTAACAATATTTTCCACTGATCCGGGTATGCGTTCCAGTTCTCATCCACAAATGCACTGTTCCCCTCTTTGAGAGCCTGTCCCTGCAATGGCAGTGCGATCAGGTTGCCGATACCGCCCTGCGAAAGATGGTCCTGCATCGGCAGCATTCTGTCATAGAAGCGAAAGGATTTCAAATTGACAGATTCTGCCCCTTTTCTCAACAATGTATTTCCAAATTTTCTTGCCAGAGAAGCCTCAATTTTCTTCTGAAAAAAGATCCAGAGATGAGCGCCACATCCCGACCTTGATCGTTCCACCAGAGGATCTATGCCGTTGATGACACATATTTCACGCAGTGCATCTACTTCTTCCTTCCAGATATCGTCCGTATTGGCAAAATCGCGCTTCTCCGCATTTTTGTCATGGTTGTCAAAATCAAATACAAGGAATCTGCAGGTATCATCCTCCAACAGCGGATAAATGCCTATTACATCTGCCGCATCTTCCGAAACACCCTTTAAATGTGCCATGATCTGCTGTTTCTCCAGCTTTTTATATGCCTGCCTTTTACAATCCTGACATCTGATCTTACTGCCGCTCATTCTTGGGCAGCCTGTCTTATAAAAATTATAGCATTGCGTGTAATAATGGATCTCTCGCGTAGATTTTTTGATGGTCCGTTTGGCATATACATCCGTGCGGCCCCAAAACATAGAGAAAAACAGATTAGCGTCATGATCGGTAATCTTTCTGGAAATTATCCTCGCTCCTTGATCGGGATCAGGCAAATCCCCGTTTTTCATTATAGCAGGCACATGATAAGAAATCCCCGCTCCATCAAGCAGGGATTTTAGATACTGATTTTCTTTTTCCAAACATATAATTTTATTTTGCAAGGACAAAATTTCATCTGTCATGTCAATGATTCTCCTCGATAAGCAAATTTCGCTGTCTCTTCTACTATTTCCGCCGGTATCATATTGATGGACGCAGCGAATTATTATTCACATATCTTTCTAATGTCATCTACATCAAAGCGTCTTTGTTTCAATATCCCAAAATCTATAAACTTCTCCGCAATTCCTGCTGTATCTTCGTCTACCGCAATTAAATGATACTCTCACAGCTTATCCCGCACCATCATCAAGGCATATCCCAGCAGATTTTGTCCCTTCCATTTTGTCCGTTCAAACCTGTCTGAATCGTTCATCGACAATCCAATACCCCAAATGCGGTCTTTTACGGCACACTCTGCCAAAACAGCATCCTCCGTAGCTTTAAGCAGTTTTCTCAGTTCAATATTTTGCGAAAACTTTGCTAGTAATCCCTCATAAACAATAATCTGCCGCACGCCGCTCCAATAGTGGTCGTCATATCCTGAAACACGCCGTCCAAGTTCCTTGATACAGGCAGCATCGTCTGTTTCAAGAATTTGCGCTGCTATCTCGTTGTCGCAAAAACAAACCGCCTTGCGGTACATCATAAACTGCTCCATAGATGAAAAAGAATCCCCTTCAAACGTGAAGCAGGATAAATACCAATTACTCAGGTATCCATTTTCTTCATCCGGATTATGAAAGCAAATAACAGGCTTCATACGATCCCCACTTTCTTTACAGCAAGTTCCAATTCCAGATCATGTAGTCCGGCATACGCCCTTTTCAAATAGACAAGCGGCACTTTTTCGATAACTGCACAACTCGGAATATTGTACTGCCATTGGTAGTAAGCATAAAATTCACCAATCCAGTCGGGAAGAAATCCGCTCAATGCGCTGCCTTTTTTCAACTCATATCGGTCTGTATGCAGAAAATACTTCCATAAAGCCTGTACATCCATCGTGCAGATAAATGCCTGTGCTTCGTCTATATATTTTCTTGTATTGCTTTTCATATAGGAGCGGATGAAGTCCTCCGTATCCATATCTGGATAGGTTATCGCCACATAATCAAACAGCTTTCCCTGATTTTCAATTATCTCATCCAAATACGCTTTAGAATAGGCTTCCATATTGTTCACCTCATCTTTCAGACTAATGTGCTGAACACTTTGGTTACACGGTTTCGGTCTGAATCAATCAGTTTTCGCATATTCTCACGCGCCAACATGTCCCGTCTGTTGTACTTCTTATTAAACTCCGCAAAATCAACAGACCGCAATACATCGGAATGTTCAGACAATTTTTTGTACGCCCGCTCTGTTTTGACACAATACTGAATGCCTAATCCGCCGAGAGCCAGTAATTCCTCCAAAATATCTATATCTACTTCATCGCGGACAAAGGCCTTGGCAATATAGAAATATGAGGCATTGGCTCTCCACCCCTTAATCACATCATACTCTTCCGTCGATATACCAAACTTGTCAATAAATTGTTTTGATAATATACGATAACGCTTAGAATCTGCCGCGTCGCGATGTTTCATCAGTTCAGCCAGCCATGTCAGAGCGCTGTATTCCTGAAAATCCAATATTTTCAGCTCATCTGTGTCCAATTCAAATTCATGCACCCATCCATTTAGTGCATTCGGCCGGTAAACCGCCCATTCCTTTGCGAGCTCCAAACTTTCCGTAAGGTAAAACCCTTTTCCGTAATCATGCCTTTCTTCACCCAATCCAAACTTTGGCATTACCGTTTCGTTCGAACTGCCGTGATATAAAATGATTTTTCCCACAACACTCTCCTCTGACTTTTGCCACCACTTTCCTGTATTCATTATACCCTCCCCCCTTTAATTTCACAATTAAATATTATAAAAGGACATTCAGAAGCCCTATCACAATTCTTCCAAATGCCCTACACATCTTTATCGCTATTTCACCCGCCACACAAACCGTTCTATTTTGTTACCACCGCATGTACCGTACTCTTGCTAATCCCAAACTCCTTCGCCGTCTGCCTCACCGTAGCATTGTTCTCAATAATATAGTTGGCAATGTTCATTGCACGCTCTTCAATATAGTCCTTCAAGAGAAAACCCCTCAGAATACTTTTTTACATTGTATGAGGGGTTGTGAGGGGTTATGACAGTTTAACATTTTAGTATTCTATAACAATATATTAATTCCTAATCTTAACTACACACTCTATCTTTGCTATATTTTTCACGAAACCTAATGGTTCCACTGTACCATTATGAAAAAGGTTGTCGGCAACGTTGCTTACTATCCTTAATTGTATCTCATCCCCCTATGTTGGCAGCCGCTAAATAAAACATACCTGCCTGCACAAATTAGGTGAGCTGAACACATTTTTCAGAAGTTTAGGCGCTTCGAAACACGAATCACGAAAAACAGTATGCGATTTAACATATAGAAAATTAGAGTGAAATGATCTGCTATTTTTCAATACCTTTCTACGACTTCGTTCAAGAATAGAACCCGCCTTCCTCTTCATCGTTTAAAACAGACCCTCCATGCATGGAATATTCCTATTCAGGGAAAAATATGCCTATCATAATTTGTCTTTCATTAAGGAGGTATTTCCCATGAATAGAAAAGTACGGATCGCCCAATACGGCTGTGGAAAGATGAGCGTTTATCTGATGCGGTATGTATTGGAGAAAGGTGCGGAGCTGGCCGCGGCATTTGACGTGAATCCGGCAGTTATCGGAAAAGACATCGGAGAAATTATGGGTACAGACCCTGTCGGCATTGCCATTTCCGATGCCAAAGACGCCGACAAGATCCTGGGCGAACTGAAGCCGGACGCCTGTATCATTGCCACGCGCTCCACCATGATCGATGTCAAAGGCGCTTTTACTGTCTGTGCAAAGAACGGGGTAAACGCCATTTCCACCTGTGAAGAATCCTTGTATCCGTGGAACTCTTCCTATCAGATTACGAAGGAGCTGGATGAACTGGCAAAGGCCAACAACTGTACGCTCTGCGGCAGCGGCTACCCTGATATGTACTGGGGGTCTCTGATCACAACACTGGCTGGCTCAATCCACCATTTAAAGAAAATCACTGGCAGCAGCAGCTACAATGTGGAAGACTATGGCATTGCGCTTGCAGAAGGGCACGGCGCAGGACTTTCCATTGCAGAGTTTGAAAAGCAGATTGGCAATTACAACGGCCTGTCCTATAAGGAAACCGAAAAGCTGATTATCAACGGAGTTATAGAGCCTTCCTATATGTGGAACCAGAACGGATGGCTCTGCAGTCAGCTTGGTCTGCACATTATTTCCCAGACGCAGGAATGCATTCCCATCACTCACAAGGAAGACCTGCGCTCCAGTACACTTGGCATGACAATCAAAGCGGGAAATGCCACCGGGATGTCCGCCATCGTGACTACCGAAACAGCGGAGGGTATCACGTTGGAAACCCGGTGTCTTGGCTATGTATACGGCCCGGAAGACATGGATCGAAACGAGTGGACACTGGAAGGCGAACCGAATACAACCATTGTGGTAAACCGTCCCGCCACGGTGGAGCTGACCTGCGCAACGCTGACCAACCGCATACCGATGCTGATCGACGCGCCTTCCGGGTATATCACAACCGAAAAAATGCCAGTAAACCATTACCTGACAAACCCCATGCATGCTTATGTAAAAAGTAAATAAGGCTCATAATAAATTCCTCACGCGGTAAACTGCCTAACCTTACAAAACTGTAAGTTACAGCGCACCAACTGTAAGGAAAACCAATGGATGCACACTTTCATATTTGATATTCTTATCTCAGAAAAACAAACACTTGACAATCATACAAAAAGGAGAACGAAAAATATGAAAAGAGCATTTATTGCAGCAATAACTATCGTAGGAATTATAGCAGTACGCATGATACTTTCCCTCTCTCTCAGTGAGCAGGCCGCTGAGATATTCTGCAGAGTATCCCTCAGCTTTTTGTTCTTCTATTATATCTGCACATTACCCAGGGCCAGAAAACACGATGTGCAGTAGTCTCTTCTATGTCAAAAAAGGAGCAGCATCATTTATGATACTGCTCCTTAACTATTCATTGCTTATCAAAATGATTAACATACCATTTTATTCCTGCCGCTGTTTTTTCCCAAATACAGCTTCTCATCCGCATCCCGGACAATGTGTTCGATTTTCTCCTCATTTCCCTCCGTCAGTCCAAAGGTCATCGTAATGTTGATCTGGACATCCCCATATACGACCGGCTTCGTGCGGATCGCTTCCAGCAGCTCCTGCATATAGGCGGCCGCCCTGTCCAGATGCACGCCGTCATACACCAGCAGCATCTCCTCTCCGCCCCATCTGGCCACAAATCCACGTCCCTGCATATGCTCCTTCATCCGCGCGGAAAGTTCTGTGAGCGCCACATCACCGCATTCATGCCCATATGTATCATTGACGCATTTAAAGTGATCCACATCACCGATGGCAACACAGAAAGGCGTTTTATCCTTCGCATAATTCTCACAGACACGTTTCAGGAGCTTTTCTCCGCTTCTGCGGTTGTACAGGCCAGTCAGAAGATCCTGCTCCACCAGCTTCTGCAAAGACTCCTGCATCTTAATCAGATAGCGGCTCATCTCCCCCAGCTCGTCCCTGCGGTCCAGCACTTCCCGGTCAAATTCCTCATGGAGATCTCCCCGTTCAATGGCAACGAGAAACAGTTCCATTTTCCGAATGGCGTCCACCAGTCTGCCGGAAAAGCGGATGGTCACAAAACATGCAATCAGCATCGTGAGCAGACCAAAAAGAATGATCGGACTGAGCGAACTCCTCACCAGTCCCTCCACTTCCGCTGAAGGTTTTCCGAGAAAAAGCATGCCGATACATGCCCCCTGCGCATCGTAAAGTGGTTCATAGTAAGAAAAATACCGTACACCCTCTACCAGCGTACTGGAATAAAACTGCGAATGTCCCCCATATAGCACGTCCTCAACAACCGTTTCATTGGCGATGGTCCCGGTTACCCTCTCCCCGCTGCCGGTTCGGATCGTGGTAGAGATTCGGGTATCCCCGGAAAAAATCGTGATATCAATACCCGTCCTTTCTTTGATGGCATCAGGAATCTCAAAATCGCCGTTCAGCAAATGTTCACCCTTCCACAGGAAAATTTCGCCGTCTTCCTCCACCGCATGATAATCTCCTTCATATACCTTGTCATACAGCGTGGCAACCGTATGACTCAGATCCACAAGACCATTTTTCGTCTCTATCCTCATGGAAGCCGCAAACCGCATGGCGCTGAACGTAGTTATCACAATCGTAAGCAGTATAATCGGCAGTACATTCATTTTAAACAGGACACGAAAAAAACCGCTCCCCTTTAATTGTTTCATCCTAATCTCCATTCCTCTCCAATCCAAAGCAGGTATGTAAAAACATACGAAATCATCATAACACAAATTATTCTCTAAAACTACCCGCATTCACATCTTTGCCTAATTATGGTATAGAATGTACCATGTCTTACGCTGTCGCAATTCGCGCGCAATTACACGCGTACAAAAAGCGGCGCCGTTACCCGGACACCGCTTTTTCCATCATCCTGTTTACGCGTGATATTTGAACCTGTCGACCAGTTCTTTCAGCAGATCCGCCTGTGACGACAGCTCCTGCGACGCAGCCGCACTCTCCTCGGAGGTGGCGGAGTTGGACTCCACAACCTGGGCAATCTGGTTGACGCCCTCCGTGATCTGTGTTGTGGCATCCGCCTGCTCCTCGGACGCTATGGCTATCTGGTCGATCGCCTCGCCCACCGTCTTCGCATTGTCAACCACAACCAGAAGCGACTCTGCCGTAGAGTTTGCCAGCCTGGTTCCGTCCTCCACTGCCTGGATGGCATTCTGGATCAGCTGCTTTGTATTTTTTGCTGCCTCGCTGCTCTGCTCTGACAGGATGCCGACCTGTGTGGCAACCACTGCAAATCCTTTTCCGGCCTCTCCCGCTCTCGCGGCTTCAATGGACGCGTTCAGCGCAAGAAGATTTGTCTGTGACGCAATTTCCTCAATGCTGCTGATAATTTCTGCTATCTTATCAGAAGCCTCCCTGATTCTCTCCATCGCCTCCGTGCTCTGTTTCATCTGAGCATTGCTCTCGCTCACCTGATCGTTCATATCGGTCACAACTTTTCTGGCTTTCGCAGCATACTCGGCATTAATACTTATTTTTTCCGATATATCTGTCATTGTCGCCGTCAGTTCCTCGATCGCGCTTGCCTGATCCGTTGCGCCCTCAGCCAGAAGCTGGGATGCGCCCGCCAGATCCGTTGCACCCTTTCTGACACTTTCCGCATTGGTATCAATCTCCCCGAGCGCGGCGCTGAGCGAGCCTACAATATCACGGAAGGATTCGCTGATCTGGGCAAAGTCGCCTTTATAGCTTTCTTCCACATCAATCATAAAGTTGCCGTCCGCCAGCTCCGCCAGATCGCTGCTGATACCCGTAATGATGGTATTCAGGTCGCGAATCGTCTCCGCCAGACAATCCAGCAGAATTTTCGTTTCGTCGTTTTCTGTCGGCTCAGGTACCTCCGAATGGATATCTCCCTCCGCCAGAAGCTTCAGTCTGTCTACTGTTCTGCCGAGAGGCGCGGCAACCGCTCTACCCATTTTCACACCGACTTTAATACCATACACGGTAAATGCCACTACCAATATAATCGTGATCACGAGCGAAATATAAAACATCTTTAAAAATTCATTTCGCACCGCCGCTACGCCAATACTCCAGCCGTCCGTCTCGGGAACGGGAGAGTAGGCAACCACCTTCGTCTTGCCATTATAGCTGTATGTACCCGTGCCGTTTGCTCCCGCGATCATCTTCTTACAGATGGCGCTGTATTTCTTCAGTTTGGGATTCGTATCTCCAAGCGCAACACTGTCCTCCACGCCCACCAACTCAGAATTTACGTCCGCTATTGTAATGCCGTTCTTGTCAAGCATAAAAGCGGTTCCGCCCTTTCCGACCTGTATGGAACGCATAATATCATTCAAAAATTCGCCGTTTGGCACATAGGCAACTACGCCGACCGGCGTCGTTCCAGGCACACCGCCCTCCCACAGAGGCGCCGCTACCACATACGATACCTTGCCTGTCACCTCACTGTATGCCGGCGTTGAAACATAGGTATTTCCCTTTATGCCTTCCTTAAAATAGTTTCTGTCCGAAAGATCCGCTCCTGTAATTATGTCGATACCACTGCTGTCAAGCAGATACGCGCCGTCCATATCGTGGTCTTTCACCCTCTGGTTTAAAATAGCCGCTTTTTCCTCCGGCGTTTTCTCAGGATCTGCAAGCCGCGCAATGCTTCCTGTCTCATATGCGATCGCAATAAACTCGTTCAGCGAAGCGGAAACATAATCCGCCGCCACATCAGACGTGTTATTGATCGTCTCTGATACCGCACTGATGGAAGATATATAACTCAAAATTGACGTCATCGTTCCCAATACAATGCAGCATATCATAATCACTCTGCCAAAGCGCATGGAAATCTTTTTCCCGATGCCGATAAACTGACTCTCATTTTGGCTGTTTCCCTTTCGCGAAGCCTTCTTCGCACTGTCTTCCTTTCCTTTTTGCATGAAGTTCTCCCCCGTTCACATGTTGGATTAATAAGATAGATAAACAGACCAGAATCAAAGAGAGAAAAAGTTTAAGAGATTAGCAGAAAACGATTTGGCAATGAAGCTGATTATATTCATCTAAGTTATTAAAAATCACTGGTTACTTTTTTATTATACCACATTATTTGTCACTTTTAATAATTTTTTTATATTTTTTTTACATACTCTTTATGATTGCTGTAGTACGTTTTTAACCGAGATTGCTGTGCCTTTTGTTCGCACTCCCCCGCATATACTCTCCCAGATTTGTCAGGCACAGCAGCGTTCCCGTCAGAAATATGCCGGGAATCACTATCATCCACCAGGCGCGGGAAAAGAGCGCCCGCTCCGCCAGTGAGAGCATACTGCCCCAGGAAACCACTTCCACCGAAAGACCAAGTCCCATAAAGCTCAGCGCAGCTTCCGCCACGATAGCATTTCTCACATGCATAACTGCCATGAACAGAACGGACGGGAACAGGTTGGGCGCCAGATGCCGGAACAACACATGAAAAAAACGGCCGCCCAGACATTTTGCCGCCAGCACATAATCCGTATTTCCAAGCTGCACAACTTCTGTCCGCACCACCTTTGCCATGCCCATCCAGCCTGTCAAACCGATTACAACTGACAGACTGTACACATCCGCCCTGCCAAAAACAACCTGCAGGGAAACCGTCAGCAGAAGCCCCGGCACACTCAGAATCAACTCAGTCAGCCGCATCAGGACACCGTCAATCCGGGCGGAGGCACAGCCGCTCACACTCCCTATAAGAACTGCCAGCATCGTGGAGATCAAGGTTGCAAGAAACCCAACAGTGAGAGAAATTCTGCCGCCATACCAGATCATGGAAAAGACATCTCGGCCCATTTCGTCCGTGCCAAAGAGAAATTCTTTTCCCGGCGCCTCATTACAGTGCGCCAGATCCATGTAAAGCGGATCCTTCGTCATCGTCAGGCCGCAGGCCAGACATAAAAAGACTATAATAGTCAATATCAGCATGGAAATCACCGGGAACTTCTTTTTCACAGTCTCCTCACCTCCCCGCCTGCCGATGCGCTCCGCACGCCCATCCGGGGATCAATCCGCTCGTTGACAAGCTGTGCAGTCAGATTACACAAAATAACCAGTGTCCCTGTAAGCAGGCTCACTACCATCAGCAGATTATAATCCTGATATCTGGCGCTCTCGTAGGCAAGCTTACCGATTCCCGGATAGGAAAACACGGTTTCGACCACATAAGTGCCTCCCAGGATATGGGGCAGGGCAATGGCCATCATGCTCAGATAGGATGGCAGCGCCCCCCGCAGACAGTGTCTGTATAATACCTGTCTGCCGCTCAGCCCCTTCATTCTGGCCAACAGCACATAGTCCGCCCGCACCTCCTCCAGCAGTCTGTTGCGGACTTGAAACGCATAATACCACAAATGTCCAAGCACCACTACGGAAAGGGGCAGTATGAGGTGCACCGCCCTGTCCGACAGACTCCCGCCGCCGGCGGCATACGCCCCGGAGCTTGGAAGCCAGTCGAGCCACACCGAAAATATCAGAAGCAGGAGCAGAGAAAGCCAAAACTCAGGAATACAGCTTGTAACCGTACCGATTCTGCATACAATCCGATCTGCCAGCCGGTCTTCCCGCCACGCGCAGAAAAGCCCGAGAAAAAGCGCCAGCGCAAAGATCAGGACAAAGCCCAGCCCGCCCAGCAGAAGAGTGTTGCCGATCCCCGCCGCTATCACTTCCTTCACGTCCGTCTTATACTGATAAGAAATGCCGAAGTCACCGTGAACCGCCCTCTGCAGCCAGCGCACATACTGTGTAAAAAGCGGCGCATGCAGGCCAAGCCTCTCCCTTGCCTGGTCCTGCTCCTCCACACTCATTTTCTCTACCCGTTCCCCATAATAGGCGTACAGGGGATCGCCCGGCGCAAGTCTGGAAAGAGTAAATACGAGAACAGACAGAACAAAAACGCTGATCAAAAATTTTCCTATATTATTTACCATTTTAATTAGGTGTCGATTCCTCAAAAATTTCCTCCACATCCCCAATCCTGTAAAGTTCCCCGTCCCTCATCAGTGCCACGCGGTCAGCCATCCGTGCCGCCACACCGGGGTTATGCGTGACAAGGACAATGGACATGCCCGCCCTTTCCCGCAGTTTTAAAAGCAGTTCCAAAATCTGCGCCTGCACCGTCACATCCAGAGCCGTGGTCGCCTCATCCGCAAACAAAACTGCCGGTTCCGCCGCCAGAGCTATGGCAATCACACACCTTTGCGCCATGCCTCCCGAGAGCTGAAAGGGGTACTGTCCTGCCCGCTCTCCCGCGTGATCCAGACCAACAAGCTCCATCAGCTCCGCCACCCGCATCTTCCTTTCCCTCCCGGAAAGCTCCGGGTGCCGCAGACGCACCATTTCCCCGATCTGTTCTCCCACGGACATGCACGGATTTAAGGCCGTCATGGGGTTCTGGAATACCATAGAAAAAAATCGGCCGCGCAGTCCCTGCATCTGTTTTTCCGAATACCCGGTGATCTCCTCTCCCCGGATATAAACATGTCCTGTCTTAATTTTTGCGATATCCGGCAAAAGCTTCAATATACTTTTGCACAGGACGCTTTTTCCGCAGCCGGTCTTCCCCATGACAGCCAGAATTTCCCCTTCCTGCAAGGTGAAACTGACATTTTTCAAAGCTTCAATCTCGCCCTCCGGCCTGAAAAAACTGACCGACAGGTTTTTTACGGTAAGCACATCCATTCCAACATTCCTCCGCCAGCATGCAGAGAATGCCGCTTTTGAGACATTCCCTTACTTTGTCCATTCCGCAATGTTCCAGAAGATGCCCACGCCGTGATGCCCCATCACCGTATCGGCAGTAATTCCACGAATCGATGCATCCGCCACATAATTGGCATCGATGTAGCAGATGAAAGCATAAGCCGGGTCTTTCGCCAGCTCCTCCTGAAATCTGGCGTAGTTTTCCGCCCGCACTTTCGGATCGTCAGAACCGCGCGCCTGCGTCAGATACCGATCTACCGCCGCATTGGAATAGCCACTGTAATTTGCACCTTTCCCCGTGCCAAACACTTTATATGTATGGTCGTCCGCATCAAAGGGACTGCCCCAGCCGATCAGATAAGCCATTTGACTATTCCAGTCAACCTTTGTCGGAATTTCCACTGCGCAGTCTATCCCAACCGCCCTGATCTGCTGCGCCGCCGCCTGGGCCATATCCACACGCACCTGATCGCCCGCGCCCACGCTGATCACAAAAGAAAGCGGCTCTCCGCCTCTCCTGTAGATGCCGTCTTCCCCTCTGACGCATCCCGCGGCCTCCAGAATCTCCGCCGCTTTTTCCGGGTTGTACTCATAACGCTCCACGTCTTCATTGTTATAAATATTGCGCTGCAGCGGCCCATAGGCAGGTGTGCCCTGTCCAAGCAGCACCGCGTCTATGATGGCCTGTCTGTCAATTGCATGGCAGACCGCCGGAATGATATCCCTGTTCTCCTGCCAGAACGGATTGTTAAAGTTAAAGAGTATTCCCCGGTAATCAGCTGTCTTCATATCATAGCAGACATACTCTTCCCGGTTCGCAAAGCTCTGCGCCGCTTTCGGCGGAAGGAGCGCCAGATCCAGTTCGCCCGCCGCCATCTGGAGCGTCTTTGCGTTGTCATCGCTGACAATCTTAAATATCACCTGGTCGATGTGAGGCGTCCCCTTGAAATAGTCCTCATTTTTTGTCAGGACGATAGCCTGCCCCATATCCCAGCTTTCCAGCTTATACGGCCCGGTTCCCACAGGCGCCCGGAAAAAATCGGAAGTCTGCATATCCTCCCCCGCAAGCAGATGCGCGGGAAGAACCGCCATCGTCATGTAGTCCAGAAAGGCCACATTCGGCGCAGACAGCCGGAAGGAAACCGTGTGCTCATCCGTCACCGTGATCTCCTCCACATCCTCAAAGTTGGGTGCGTTCTCGGAAGCGTTTTCCGGGTCCATCACCGCCTCTATGGTAAACTTCACATCCTCCGCCGTAAACGGCTCACCGTCATGCCAGACAACGTCCTCTTCCAGATGAAAGGTGTAAGTGCAGGCCGCCTCGTCAAACTCCCAGCTCTTCGCCAGGCCGGGCGTCACCTCGTTTTTTCCGTTGTGGGAAGTCAGCCCGTCAAACAACAGCAGGTTGATCTCCCCGTGCTCATCCAGCGCCGGATTGATGCGTGTGTAGTCCCCGCTGCCGTAGACTAAAGTGACAGGTTCCGCCTGTTCTCCATCTGCCAGGCCGGCCGTCTGTTCCACATCTGTCCGCTCCTTTTCCATCTGTACGGCACCCTGCCCTCCGCAGGCCGTCAAAACACATAAGCCTGCCAGCAGAACCGCAGACAGTCTTCCTTTTTCCATTATTCTATTTGTCGATACAACATTATTATTTAATCGTTTTTGCATATATCTCATTCCGATTCGCTCTTTTTTCTTAGTCTTCCACGCTATATTCCCCGCAGGGAGTCCACTGCTTCCCTAAGGGATATCCCCCGCTCTCTGGCAATCCGTGCCAGATCCTCATACTCATATTTTTCTCTCATCACGCCATATCCCTCGGAGATCTTTTTCCGAACCTCCCCGCAAGGCGTCTGAACCCTCTGTATGGAACGGGCCAGGGTATACCTTCTGGAAATATTTTCCCGGATGCCGATGGTTGTCGTATGCCTGAAGATCATTTCCACCATTTTATCCTTCATGGATTCCGTACACATCACATGCAGTACGGTGCCCGGCCGGGACTTCTTCATTCCCGCGGCCACCGTGTAGACCTCCAGCGCGCCTGCCTCCAGAAACGTTTCCCCGGCAAACCCGATGGCTTCCGCCGTCATATCATCCACATTACAGCAAAGCTCAACCACTGTGTCTCCGGCTCCCTCCGTCTCACCAAGCAGCGCGCGCACACAGTTTGCCGCCGGGAAATCCTTCTTTCCCATGCCATAGCCGACTGCTGCCGTACGCATAACAGGCATCGCCCCGAAACGGCTTGCAAAATACTTTAACAGGGCCGCCCCTGTGGGCGTGCAGAGTTCTCCGCGGATCTCCCCGCCATAAATCGGTATGTCCTTCAAAATATACGCTGTGGCAGGCGCGGGCACAGGCAGTATCCCGTGGGCGCATTTCACCTGCCCGCTGCCCACATGTACAGGCGACACAATCACCTGATCCGGCGCCAGTCTGTCCATCAACACACAGACTGCTGTGATATCCGCCACCGCGTCCATCGTTCCCACCTCGTGGAAATGAATCTCGGTGACAGGCACACCGTGCACATGGCTTTCCGCCTCCGCAATCATTCCAAACACTGCCATAATGTCCCTGCGGATCCGCTCAGACACCGGCAGCCTGTTCACAATGTGCTCTATCTCATGCAGGCCGCTGTGGTGATGGCTCCCGTGGCTGTGGGTGTGTTCCACATCATGCACATGCCCATGTTCGTGCTCATGTTCTGCACCGTGCGCATGCCCATGTTCGTGCTCATGTTCTGCACTGTGCGCATGTCCGTGTTCATGGCCGTGCATCTCCTCCGACTCCTCTTCCCCGTGAACCCGCACGGAAACGTGGGTGCCCCCGATACCGCACTTCTGTGCCTTCTCACACACCATCTCCACTCCGGGAATACCCAGGGCGTTCAGTCCCTCCAGCACCTTCTCCCGATCCGGCAGAAGCTCCAAAAGAGCCGCGGTCAGCATGTCTCCCGCCGCCCCCATACCGCAGTCTAAATATAATGTCTTCATAAATTTTCCCTCCTGATTTTTCGGAGAATGCCTGCTTTTGGCATTCTCCAGTGTGAAACTCAGCACTTCCTGGCGTCTCGTCCTATAACGAGACGTCACTAGAAGTTCTTTTCACATGATTGATCATATTCGCCAGATAACCCGCTCCAAATCCATTGTCAATGTTCACCACAGACACACCGCTGGCACAGGAATTGAGCATGGACAAAAGGGCCGATACTCCGTGCATGGATGCGCCATACCCTACGCTGGTCGGCACCGCAATCACCGGGCAGTCCGCAAGCCCCCCTACCACACTGGCGAGTGCGCCTTCCATGCCGGCGATGGCGATAATCACCGATGCGTCCATGATCTCATCCAGGTGGGACAACAGCCTGTGCAGTCCCGCCACACCCACATCGTAGAGCCGCACCACCTCATTGCCGTGAACCTCCGCGGTCAGCGCCGCTTCCTCCGCCACGGGAATATCGGAAGTCCCCCCCGTGGCAACCACAATCTTTCCGATCCCGGACGGTTCCGGCATCTTGCCGACAATGCCGATCCGCGCCTGCTTATGGTAGGTCATCTCGTGACATTTGGCCACCTTCTTTGCCTTCTTCGGAGAAAGTCTTGTGATCAGAATGGTCTTCTGCCCGTTTTTCTTCATGCTGTCGACAATGCCCTCAATCTGTGAGGCCTCTTTTCCCGCTCCGAAAATCACTTCCGGCGCGCCCTGCCTGACGCCCCTGTGATGATCCACCTTCGCGTACCCGATATCCTCAAAAGGCTTTTTTTTGATCAGCAGAAGCGCCTCCTCCACGGAAAGTGCGCCGTCCCTCACATGCTCCAGTATTTCCCGGTACTCACTCATATTCTCGCCTCCATATCCAGCAAAACCGCCTGATAATATTGTTTCAGTTCCTTAACGATCTCCTCTCTCTCTGCAAATGCCCGCGCAAGCTGGGAGGCCGGAAACTGCAGTCTGGCCGCCCCGCCGAAACGCCTTACCCGAAAATCCGTAAACCCACGCGAAAAGAGAAAATCCTCCGCCGCCTCTGTCATTTTCAATTTTTCCGCCGTGATTTCCTCCCCTGTGGGAATCCGCGTAGCCAGGCAGGCGTATGCCGGTTTTTCCCAGGTAAAAAGTCCGGCCGCCTCAGACAGTCTGCGGATCTCTTTTTTTGTAAGGCCGCATTCCCGCAAAGGGGAACGCACAGCCATTTCCTGCAGCGCGCGCATCCCCGGTCGGTCTCCCTCCTCATCGGATGCGTTCGTGCCGTCCAACAGCAGCTCATATCCGTCCGCTGCCGCCGCTTTCTGTATTGTTGTAAAAATCAATTTCTTACAATGATAGCATCGGTCGGCCGGATTTTCCCGGACGGTCCGATCCGCCAGCACGTCCGATTTCAGAATCGTGAAACCGATTTCCAGCTCCCCGCACATACGCTTCGCATCTTCCAGTTCAAACTGCGGCTGAAAATCGCTCTTCACATAGTATGCCCGCACATCCGCTCCCGCCGCCTTCGCCGCGTACAGCAGATACGCTGAATCCACACCGCCCGAAAAAGCCAGCGCGGCTTTCGGGTTCTCTTCAAAAAATTCGGATAAATTCATTTTTACTCCTTCTGACTCTGCTGCTTTCTGCGCATAAGCAGACTCGTAATGC
>CAJTTT010000049.1 GCA_910579285.1 uncultured Lachnospiraceae bacterium
TATACAATTATACAGAAATAGACAGAGAAGCGGTGTGCTGTTGCATGCCGCTTTCTTTTGCGTATGGGCTTTAGCCTGTTGAGGGCATTGGAGTTTTTCGCGTTCCGAAAAATGGAAATGCCCGAAACCAAAACCCACCTGCTATGCGGGTGGAGACGATTCGTTATACAAAAAATCACCTTTCCATTACAATAGAGTTGTTCAAGCACTATTGCAAGAAAGGAAAGGTGATTTTATGGCGAATAAGAATTATGACTTGGCACACACAAAGTGGATGTGCAAATATCATATCGTATTCACTCCTAAGTATAGGAGAAAAGTTATTTATAATCAATTAAAAAGTGATATACGGGATATATTGTCATACAAGGGCGTAGAGATTATAGAAGGGCATTTAATGCCAGATCATATCCATATGCTGGTAAGTATACCACCCAAAATGAGCGTATCAAGTTTTATGGGATATCTGAAAGGTAAGTCAGCTCTTATGATATTCGATAGACACGCAAATTTAAAGTATAAGTTTGGGAACCGTCACTTTTGGTCAGAAGGGTATTATGTGAGTACAGTGGGACTAAATGAGGCGACAATCAAAAAATATATCCAAGACCAGGAGAAGTACGATATCATGAAGGATAAGCTCAGTGTAAAGGAGTATGAAGACCCTTTTAAGGGTTAAGTCGAAGTAGTACAAAAACCCCTTCAGGGGTATAAGCGATGCGTCAAGTGCAATAGTGACTTGAACGGAGAGAAAGGCAAGGGCGACTGGAAAGAAACGTTGTATGTTGCTTGTACTGATTTTATACATTGATCGGAATTTTAAGATGACCAAAGTAATATTCAAAATTATTATTGACCTAGGAGGACTAAAATGAAAGAATTGTTTTTGGATATATATCGCAAATTTATTGATGATGCAAAAGAGATCAATGATAAAATTTTATTGGACTTTAAAAACACGGATAAAGAATTTGCAACACAGGAAATATTGTCTTTATGGGTTTCGGAATGTTTGATTGAGGATATAGATACAATTCAACATTTAAAAGAAAATGGATTTAGTAATAGATATACTGATGCTATAATCAGAAATATGTGTGAACAAGTAATAGAGTATCTCTATATAATGAAGCATCAAGAACTAATACCGATATACTTTGGAAAAAATATAGAAGAAAAATATGATGAACAAGGAGAATTATTTAAAGCATTTAAGCAAACTGGACAGGCAAGATTTGGAAAGCGGAAGTCAGTAAAGGATATGGCAGCGGATATAGGAGAATGGAAGTCAGATGATGATAAAATTGCTTTGTATGATATTTTCAGTATTAAGGCTGAATTGGAACATAATTCATACTTTCATCAGATATTCGATATAATAGGCGAATTGGAGGATGGTGAAAATGAAGGCGAAGAGGCAGATAGATTGGATTATTTGTTTTTGACTTTTATTTTGAATGCATTTTTGGAGATTTGGGATAATCTCCAATGGCAGTTTTAGAAAATATATAGTTTATTTGATTCCTTTTTAATAATTGTAGCATTAGGACTTCGTAAATTCCTGATGGATTGGGTGTTGAAATAGTTTTTCTTTATAAGTTTTTTTACACCGACTTCGTTGCAGGTTGCGGAGGCGCTTTTATAAATACGACTACAATACATCTGATCGGAAGAGTACTTTGTCTGAAAACATCCATTACATAATTTATATTTCCTAATAACCATTTCACTGGACAGCATAATGGATAGTCCAATATGAAGAAATTGCGCAAAGGATGTTATATAGATATCAGAACGAAAAAAGGAACTTCGCCTTGGAACATCGGAAGATTGACTTCCCGCGGTTGAAGTGTATGGAGAAGGTATATTTTTTAAGTTTGATTGTGAATATGGAAGCTCCTCTATACGAGAAAGAATATACTGTGAGAAAACAAGCGATGAACTTGGAATGTATGGCGTTCTGATTTATACAGCTTCTGGAGACTCAGAGGGATCACTGGGCGGATTGGTACGTCAGGGCGAGGTTGGAAGACTTGAGGATACTATTGCCAATGCAATAGAAAGTGCATAATCTGTATGAGAAGCAGAACGACTTGAAAGGGCAGAAATGGAAAAGTGGGAAGTCGTTAGAACGATAAAGTGTAGGGGCTTGGTATGTTCAAAACAGGAAATTAGAATTTCGTGTGGAACAAATTTATTTATAACCGAGAATGAGGTTGTAATCGTTCATTGCAATAGGCATTATTGAGGCAGAAACCTTGAAAGGAGAGAATGATTGTGAGCTTGCTTCAAAATATGGAAAAGACATATCTTTTCTAAAAAGAAATAATGCTGAATTTAGTTAAGGTGTTAAGTCGGATAGTTTCTATTCGGCTTATTATTACGTTTGGAGGATATGATGAAAAAATATAGATATATTACACTCATGGAAAAACCAATGATAAAAAATTTAGCAGCAGAATGGTTTCATAGTAAATGGGGTGTACCGAAAGAAGCATATATGGAATGCATGAATGCATATTTGAATAAAGAGACAGAGTATGGCTGGTATCTATGTCTTGATGGTGAAAAGATTGTTGCTGGACTGGGAGTGATAGAGAATGATTTTCATAACAGAAAAGATCTTGCGCCAAATGTATGTGCTGTTAATACAGAAGAAGAATACCGCTGCAAAGGAATTGCCGGGAATTTATTAAATATGGCAGTGGCAGATATGAAGAATAAGGGAATAACACCAATATATTTACTAACAGACCATACAACATTTTATGAAAGGTATGGTTGGGAGTTTTTGTGCATGGTGCAGGGAGATGGTGAATCGGAGATGTCAAGAATGTATATTCATAGATAATTCCATTTTAGCAATCCACTTGAGAACTCTGGTTTGTAGTGTTGAGTGGAATATGCATGTATTTTCCCTTGCTAATCGGGTATAGACATGGCGCTGGTACCATGTAATAAGGGTGGATAAGGAGAAAAACAGGCAGGAGACCAAACGCATTTCTGATTGTCTTTTGAAGCAAGGTTTGGTATAACAATATAAAAGAATGATATCTCAACAACAAATAGTATAAGTGAGTGAGATGAGTTATGGATTTGGAAAGCTATAAAGTCCTGATGATAGACGATGATGAAATGATAGCCACAGCTACTTCCGAATATTTCAATATGTTCGGCGTAAAGACTTCCTATGTAACAAGCTATGCTGATGCGGTAGCTTTTCTTGAAAAACACGATGTTTCATTGCTCCTGCTTGATATCAATCTCGGCGAAAGATCAGGTTTCGAGCTTTGCAGGAAGATACGGGAAAACTATGATCTGCCGATATTCTTTATAAGTGCCCGGACAAGCGATGATGATGTGCTGCTTGCTCTGAACATAGGCGGCGATGATTATATCAAAAAGCCTTATACGCTCAGCATTCTGCTTGCCAAGGTGAAAGCCGCCGTGGCAAGATACGACAGGATACGCGATAATCCGCACACTGTTCGAAATTTTCAGCAGATTGAGGAGGGTGTCGTTAAACTGATAGATGAGGTGTACCTCAACACAAATATCCGCAAAATCATTGCAGACGGCAGGGAAATCACGCTCAAAGCGCTGGAATACAAGCTGTTGTATTATCTTTTCACAAACAGGGGCAAGGTTGTTTCAAAGGACGATCTGCTCAGAGATGTGTGGGAGGATGAACATATCAACGAGGGTACCATTGCCGTACATATCCGGCATCTGCGTGAAAAGATCGAAGCCGACCCCAAAGAACCGCAGCTCATAAAAACCGTATGGGGTGTGGGCTACATGATGGAAGAGGCAGCGCTATGAAAGGATATTGCAGATTTATGGCGCTTCTTGTACTGTTGCTTGCTGCGGGGCTGTCTGCCGTTGTGAAGCTCACAGGCACAGATGATTTTTCACAAAATAATGATGACGTGCTTTTGCTCAATGAGATCGCGCATAAGACGGTTCTGGACGATACGCCGCCTGAAAATACAGCGCTGGAACGGGAATATGTAATACTTGACCTAAACGGGAATGTTATTTTTGATAACCGTTCCGACCGTTCGGAAACGGTAACTGTTGAGACGGCAATGCAAAGGCGCTATTCCTATACCTATATCACAGAGAATAATCAAATAACAGGCAGTGTCGTACTCACAGACAGCAATAAACGTTTTGACCGTCTGCGTACAAATATCATCACGGTTTACTGTGTATGTGGTTTTCTCCTGATCGGTGCGGCGGCGGCCTTAGGGGTGTATATCCGCAAAACGATCATACGCCCATTTGCTAAGATGAAAGATTTTGCATCTTATGTGGCGGTGGGCGATCTTGACCGGCCTCTTGAAATGGATAAGGGCAATATGTTCGGCGCTTTTTCTGAAAGCTTTGATATCATGCGGGAGGAACTGAAAGCGTCCAGAGCAAGAGAGATTTCCTTGCAGAAAAGAGAGAGTGAGCTTATTGCATCGCTTTCTCACGACCTGAAAACGCCTGTGACGGGTATTAAACTCACATCTGAGCTGATGGCGGCGATATTCTCTCAGAATGAAGGGCAGGAAATAACAGTCACGGAAGAAATGACCGAGAAGATGAACAACATCTGTAAAAGAGCCGATGAAATAGGGGAGCTTGTAGGCGACCTGTTTTCTTCCACTTTGGAGAACTTAGGAGAGTTCAAGGTAGAATGCTCGAACGAAAATTCCGCTGTTATAGCACAGATCGTTTCCAGATACGATGACAGAGGGCTTGTGCGTATATCCGAAATACCGCAGGTCATTGTACATATTGACAAGATGCGTTTGTCGCAGGTCATTGGCAATATCATATTTAATTCTTACAAATACGCAGGTACTACCATAGACATTTCTTTTCATCTTGATGAGAGTTTTCTTGAGGTGTCGATCAGTGACAGCGGCTCGGGCGTTCCCGAAGACGAGATAGAGCTTATCACCAACAAATTCTACCGCGGAAGGGAGCATGGCGACAAGGAAGGCAGCGGTTTAGGTCTGTATATCGCAAGGATACTCATGGATAAAATGGGCGGAGAGCTGTCTGTCAGGAATGAAAACGGACTGTGCGTAACGCTGCTTATTCCGCTCAGTTAAGAAAAAGACAATAATTTAACAAGATTTTGACAAGGAATTCATTGACGGGATCATGTATAATACTATCATCAACAATCATGTATTTGAAAGGTAGTGTTATATATGGTCCCTGTTTTGCGTACAGAAAAGCTGTGCAAGTCTTTTTCAAACGGCGCCGCACAGCAGCATGTTATCAAGAATCTCGATTTGGAAATCATGGAGGGCGATTTTACAGTCATCATGGGCGCTTCGGGTTCGGGCAAGTCAACCCTGCTCTATGCCCTTTCGGGAATGGATAAGCCCGCTCTTGGAAAGGTATTCTTCGGCGATACCGAGATTCAGGACTATACGAACGATCAGCTTGCGGTGTTCAGGAGAAAAAACTGCGGATTCGTTTTTCAGAGCATCTATCTGCTTGAAAATCAGAATGTCCTTGACAATGTGCTGACGGGCGCCTTTGCCGTGCAGAAAAACTCCCCTGAGCTTATCAAAAGGGTGAAGGAACTGCTCGCAAAAGTCGGGCTTGATGAGACAATGCAGAAGAAATTTCCAAACCAGCTTTCCGGCGGTGAGGCACAGCGCGTTGGAATCGTGCGCGCTGTGATCAACGAGCCGAAGATTCTTTTCGCGGACGAGCCTACCGGTTCGCTCGACTCTGCATCGGGCAGGGACGTTCTTGACATCTTCACCGAGGTACACGAGAACGGTCAGAGCATCGTTATGGTAACGCACGATATCAAGACCGCACTGCGTGGAACACGGGTCATCTATCTGCGTGACGGCAAGGTTGTGGGCGAACACAGAATGGCGAAATACGGCGGGGACGACTTAAAAGAGCGCCGTGAAAAGCTGACAGGATTCCTTGATGAGATGGGATGGTGACTTATGAAGATATGCAGATTATCCTTGTTTAATTTAAAGCGAAACAAGCGTGAGGCGGCAGCCATTGTCTTTCTCACCCTTATTACAGCATTTCTCATGGCGACCTTTGCTGTCAGCATTACACAGATCGGCAGCGCTTTTGACCGCTCTTTTGAGGAAACAGGCTGTGCTGATTTTATATTGTTGTTTCAGGATGATAGATACCGCGATATCTATCGAGATATTCTGGAAGAGGAGTACCATGTGACCGATGTCCGGGAAAGTAGTGTACTTTACGGTGCTGGTGCATCGGCACTATCAAAGAAGGGTGAAAGTATCGCCTATAATATGATCTTTGCGGACGAAAACACAGAGCGGAAGATGGAAAATTTCCAGAAACTGAATGCCCTTCCCGATGATGAGATTGAAAAGCTGTCTCATCCAATATGGCTGCCCCAGTATTTTGAGATCACAGCCGGCTATGCCCCAGGGGAAACCTTTACTTTTGTCTCAGGCGGCAGAGATTACCCCTTTACCATAGCCGGTTTTTACAACACGGGTTTATATAATTCCAGCAGTATGTTAAAATGTATCATTTCAGAGGATGACAGGGTGCTGTTGTCCGCTGTCTATGAGGAATACCGTATGATCGCATTTGACACGGAAAGGGAATTCTCCTATGAGGAATACTATGAAAAATGCGCCGCAAAGTCAAATGAGAATGTTTTAAGTGCAGTACTGCCACTTGATAAAGATATGGAGAAAATGGTAGAAACCGCTTATCTTGCTGTTTTTCTGTATATGAGCGTATTTCTTTCCATTGTCACCATGATATCTGCACTCTTCCTGATCCTTCACAAAATCTCAAAGGACATGGAGGAACAGATGGTGCAGATCGGCGTGCTGGAAGCATTGGGGTATACAAGCCGTGAGCTTTCGTTCTCCTACATCTGTGAATATATCTTTACAGGGGGAATTGGCGCGATCATAGGCGGCATAACAGCGGCAGCCTTTTCCCCGGTCATGGATACGCTCACAAGGGGTATGATGAACCGCAACGTGCATACGGATGTGAATATTCTCCGCATTCTTATCGTGGTAATAGCGATCATAGCGCTCGTCACGCTTTTTGCGCTGTCAAGGGCGGCAAGGGTGAAAAAACTTCCTCCCGTCGTGGCATTTCGCAAGGGCATAAAAACCCACCATTTCGGGAAAAATATACTTCCGCTTGAAAAAATGAGACACAGCATCAATATCCGGCTTGCATTCAAAGGCATATGTAACGATCTCCACTCGAATATCGGTACGGGTATCTGTATGATTGCCGCAGGCGTTGCCATCATGTTCAGTGTGTACCTCTTTGACTTTTTCAAGAGCGGTTATAACGGACTGATAGGCGTTTTGGGAATGGAAACTCCTGACATAAGCATCATTATGATGAGCGGAGTGAATGGGGAAAGTTTCTGCGATGAGATCCGTAAGTTCCCCGAAGTGGAAAAGGTTCTTCTGACTCGCGCAATGGGGGATTATGTGGAAATAAAAGGCTGCAATCAGAGTGCGGCTGTCTTTTCTTACGCCGATTTTTCCCTCACGGATAATATCCGCCTGAAAACGGGACGTTTCCCCGAGTACGACAACGAAATCATGATCTCCGCAAGGAGAGAGAAAACAGAAAACCGGCACATAGGCGACAGTATCATCATCAAGGGCGATGTCTGTGAAAAAAGCTATATCATAACAGGCATTGTAACCGCCATGAACAACAACGGCATAAGCGTCTACATGACCGAGGACGGTTACCGGCGCATTCGCCCAAACGACCGCCCGAACGCAGTGGAGATCACGCTCAAAAACGAGGAGGACCGCCCTGCCTTTACGGATAAGCTCACCACCCTGTACGGTGCGAGCGCAAAAGACACGGCGTATGCACAGTCTGCACAGGGAAGTCTTGAGGAACGTATCAGGGCGAAAGCGGACGAGAAAATGGCGGTGCTGATCTCTCAATACGGCGTTACCGACGTTGACTATGCGATCAGAATAGGCGACACCATCATTAGCGGAAACAGCAGCCATTTCGTGATAAAGGAGATATCCTCCATGAAGGATTTTTTGAAATCTCAAATGGAATCCATAGCTGCGGTCACAAAAACATTCTCGTTCTGTGCTGTGATATTCATTGCTGTTGTGGTGGCGGTAATATTGGGCATCATAGCCGCATCTGCCGTAAAAAGACAGCGCAGGGAATTAGGTATCATGAAAAGTATGGGCTATACGTCAAGGGATCTTATGATACAGCTCACCCTGCGGATTCTCCCAGTAACGATCATCTCCTCCTGCATCGCCGCGGTGTTGTCGGTATGGGTACAGCGTGCATTCTGGATGGCCGCGTTCGGTGTACAGATTCCCGAAAGCCTGCCGCTGATCATCGGTACGACGGCAGCGCTTGTGTTATTCTGCCTGATTGTTACCTACATCAGTGCAGGCAGTATCAGAAAAATATCCGTGACCGAGCTTATGACGGAATGAGACTGGAGTTGAAAAAATTGAAAAGTAAAATTTTCAATCGTGAGTTTGTGGCTCCGACAAGGAGGAAATGATGAAGAAAAAGATGATTGCGGCAATATTTGCCTTGTGTATGGCGGGAACGGTATGCGCATCTGCTGGAAACGCGGTACATGCCGAACCTGCACAGTCGGAACTGACAGCCGAAGCAGCCGCTTCGCAGGACAGGATATATTGTATTGCGTCTGTAAGCAAAATGTATTCCACATTGGCGGTCATGCAGCTTGTTGACGAGGGAAAAATAGAACTTGACGCTCCTGTCACAAAATATCTCCCCGATTTCAGGATGAATGATGAGCGGTACAAGGACATCACCGTGCGTATGCTTATGAATCACACATCGGGCATATCCGTGGGCCTGCCGATAAACCATTATCTTTATGAGGATGTTGACAGCTTCGTGCATGACAGTACATTTGATATCGTGTCGGGGCAGCGTTTCAAAGCTTCTCCCGGGGAATATGCCTGCTATAATAATAAGGGCTTTGAGATTATGGAGCATATCGTAGAAAATGTCAGCGGTATGAGCTTTACGGATTATGTGAGGGATAACATCGCTTCAGAGATAGGCGCGGACCATACGGGAACGGCATGGAGTCTGTATGCGGGCGATTTGGGCGATGCGCGGGTATCTCTCTATCGCGGCTTTCTGCCAATCGAATACCCATATGAAATGGCGGCAGGTACGGGCGGCATCTATGCCACCGCTCCTGACGTGGCAAATTTCGGCAGCGCTTTTTTTACGGGAAATGATGTGCTGCTTTCCGATGAGGCAAAAACACAGATGTCTACCCGTTGGAGCGATGACGCAAAATACGAGAGCTACGGTCTGGGCTGGGACTTTGTGGAACAAGTCAAGTACGAAAAAGAAAACATAAAGGTCATGGGCAAGGGCGGAGATGTGCCGTATATGCACTCGTACCTCCTTGTCGCCCCCGATGAACAGATCAGCGCTGCGGTACTGACTGCCGGAGATGACAGCAGCAGCCAATATGCCGGGCTTATGGCGTTTGCGCTGATGGACGTGGCGCTTGCAGAACGGGGAATGGCGGTAAGCGGTCTGACTTCTCCCGAGCCGGAAATAATGGACACCATCCCCGAACAGTATAAAAAATATGAGGGTTTATACTGCATCGGCGGATTATACAGCAACGGAATATGCAGGATCACATTTGACGATACCGCTATGTACAGGGAAGACTTGGGCACTGACAACGCATCACCCGAAAGATTTAAGATTACCGGGGACGGAGGCTTTGTCAGGGTAAATGACAGCGGTAAGATGACTGCAGACAGGGAAATCGTTTATTTTGAGGAAAAGGACGGCAAAATATACATCAGAACGGATCTGTTCACCGTATATCCGGGGCTTGGGATATGCCAGAACTTTGGAAATGCGGCAGAAGGTATGTACACAGGGGAAAAAATGGAGGAAAATTCCGTTCCACGTAGTGTACAGCAAAGCTGGGACGAGCTTTCGCGGACATTTTTTGTCAAATATAACGAAAAATGGACCTCTCAAGACTATGAAAGTCCGTTTTACCGGGTCGTGACAGACGAGGCATTCCCCGGCTATATTCTGGTAAAAAACAGCGAAGGGGCAAGAGCGGAAAAACTGACCGATGAAAATCATGCCCTTTTCTTTACCTCCATACCGAGCAGTACAAACAGAGATTTGTTTGACATAGAGATTACCCGGCAGACCTATGCGGATCAAACATCGGCAGCCTCCCTTGATCTGAGCAATGGGGCGCGATGCCGCAGCGTGGACAGCCTTCCGGCGTTTACCGCTGATATCACCGAAATTCCCCTTCACAGCGGTGAAGCCGTATGGTACCGCGTCGGGAAAGATATGGGCGGAAAGAGTATTGTTGTCGAACGTCCTGATAACTCTGCTGTATACGTCTACAACAAGTTTCGTGAGCTGCTGTACAGCACCCACATCAAGGACGCAGTCAACGCCATCGACCTTCCTCAGGACGGTTATATCGCTTTTGCAGGTGAAACCGGCGGCAGTGTGAAAATATTTCGGTAGCGCTGTCAAAATCGGTAACGGCAATGTTAAGACTGCTATTTTTCCTACGGTATTATCCTCCTGTAAGTTAGAGAGGGTTGATAGGACATACAGACATGAAGATTGGGAAATCGCTTCAACGATAAGAAATGTGTGGCATGGCGGTTGCCATGCCCTGTTTTTTTGTGGTAATATAGAGAAGGTAAGCAGATGTATTGATGCCATAATGTGCATTGTTTCGGACTTTGGGCAGTTGTGCTGAAAGAAAGCGGAGGAATTGTATGTACCAGTCGGTTGATCCAGTGAAAACAGGTTTGAAACTTAAAATATTGTTGAACGGTGCAGGATATAATGTGAAGGATATTCAGGAATATCTTCTTTTGGCATATCCCCAATCCATATACAGATGGTTTAGTGGAAAAATTCTGCCATCAGTGGATCATTTATGTGCTTTGAGCAGACTGCTGGATGTGCACATGGAAAATCTGCTGGTTTTGCAGGGGCAGTCTTTGGAAGATGAGATGGTTGTAAGGATGGAGGACATAAAAACGAAAAGGCTGTTATCTTACAGGAAGTATTTGCGGGAATCCGCGTAGTGCCATTGGACTATCCGGCCAATGACAAATGATATTTTGTATAGTATCCTCTTGCTAATAGACGGGAAACTGTCAATGGCAGGAGGTTTTTTGTGTCCGAAATTTTTGGACCAATATTCGGAGACCATAGCGGGATTTATTATGTTCTATTTGGAAAACGCAGGGGGGAAAGGAGAGAATGATTTATGGGATACAATATTTATTTAAGGGATCCTGTGACAGGAAAAGCGGCGGAAGTTCCAGGACATTTGATGGGAGGCGGAACTTATGTGGCAAATTATCGGCCGGAAAGCGGAATGTTTACAGCGGCATGTAAAACAGAGGCGCATGTAAATATTACCTATAATTATGGCCGCTATTATTATGAAGTTTATGAGGAAGACGGGATCCGGGTTATTTATGGGATGTCCGGCGTTGACAGTATTTCAGTATTGGAAAAAATGATGACTTATCTGCAGGAAAAATATAAAAAACGGGGAGAATGGGTTATCACAAAGCGGAACAAAACAATTTACTATGATGAGAACGGGAGGGAGACAGACCCGGTTGTTTCCGCTTTAAACGGGAGCAGGCCGATCAGAAATGAGGAGGTGGAATTTGAGGTAAGCGAAGGCGATACAGGGGATTACTGGCTGGCAACTGCGGCGAATGCCATAAGGCCGCTCTACCAGTTGACTGCGCTGGCAAAAATGAGACCAGACTGTATATGGGATGGGGACTAATACATTCTTTTATCTGTTTTTGGCTACCTGTGAAGCGGCTGTGTGTGGTAAAATATGTGAGGAAGAGATGCATGAATCATAAAATGGATAAGAACGAGGTGAAATACCCGGTTGAAAAGGCGAGAGGAAATGCGAAGAAGTATGATGAATTGTAAGAGGATAAAAAGCATCCCGTATAACAGGCAGAAGGTGTCAGTGTGATAGATTTGCACATATGAAGGGAAAATGGGAACCAAAGATGAAGCACAAGTTGAGCAGGAAGATTATAGCCGCACTGGGGTTTGTTATTTTTACCATTATCATTATATATACGATTGTATTCAACGTCCACTATAAGAAATATGAGGAGCGGATTTTGGGAGAGGAGAACATTAAAGTACTTCATTCATTGGAAACCTCACTAAATTCCATCTTAAAAAACGCGGACGATTATTCCAAAATGCTCATAGCGGATAATATTGTGCAGACGCAGATGGGGAGCGGGGATCTGCTTTCTAATGTGTCCGGGCAGTCGAAAGTGATTAAAAAAATATATTCTATTTTCCAATTTTCCGACTATGTGGAAGCGGTCTGGCTGATAGATGAAAAGGGGCAGAAGCTGACTGTCGGCGGAAGCGCTAATTTCAATATGGAGGATGCCAGCAGGGAATATGACGAATTGAGAAAACCGTATGGAAAGTATGAGATACGAACCAGCAAATCTACGGATGACAACAGCATTTCTTTAGTCAGATCTTATAACAGTCTGGACAATTTTGAAAGCCTTGGCGTGATTGGCGTGGACTTAAGCTGCGAATTTCTGAATCAGATTCTGGCGGATGTCATTGACACAGAGACTGATGAAATAATGGTGCTAGATGAAAAGGATAATACACTTCTGGTTCGGGGAGCCGTTACGGAGGAGGACAGGGTGCGGCATATCGCACAGAAACTGTCGGGAGAAAATGTGGAGATTTTGCATAAGACGACAGTACACGGCAAGGAATATACGGTGACAGGCGTTCTGGCGCCTTATAGCGGATGGAAGATCATTCGGTACACACAGGTGCAGACCAATCGTGACGTCAGTGAAATTGTCAGGTTTAATATCGGTCTGATCGCCGCTATCGGTATTTTGATTTTGATCGGTGCAGCGGCCATCTCCACTATGCTCACATGGCCCATTCAGGATATGGTGCAGGTGATGGAGGAGACGGAGCATGGAAGATTCAGCCGGATTAAGAGCAAACCACTGTTAGATGAATTTCAGATACTGTTCAAGGGGTATAACCGCATGGTGGAGCAGATTGAACGGCTGATCCAGAGCACGATCGACAAGCAGAGAAGAATCCGGCAGGTAGAGATGAACGAGATGCAGGAGCAGATGAAGCCTCATTTTCTGTATAATACTTTAGATTCCATTCAGGCGCTTGCCATGATGGGAGAGAGCCAGAAGGTGTGTGAATTGGTGGAGGCGCTTGGGAAATTTTACCGCAAGTCGGTCAGCGGCGGGCGGGAGATGCTGTCTCTGGGGGAAGAATTTCAGATCGCGAAGGATTATGTGGATATTATGAAAATTCGGTTTGAAGATTCTTTTGAATGTGAGATTCAGATGGAAGAGTCCTGCGAAAAATATTTGCTGCCGAAGCTGACCATTCAGCCTCTCATCGAAAACTCATTCCAGCATGGGATCAGAGGAGAGGAGCGATATGGCATTATCAGTCTTGCGGCCTACGCGCGGGAGGAAAATCTACATATTGTAGTAAGAGACAATGGCGCGGGTGTGCCGGATGAGGTGATCCGGGATTTGAACCGAAGCGAGGAACCGAAGCGTGGCAAAAGTCTGGGGCTTCGCGGGACGATCGAGAGATTGCGGTTATTGTACGGTGAAAATTTTACCTTTACCATCAGCAATGGAGCATATACAGAGATACATCTGCAGATTGGGCTTTGTAAACTAAAGGAGCAGAAAGATGGACAGACTGAGAGTGATACTTCTGGATGATGAGGTGCTGATCAGAAAACTGGTTCGGATGAAACTGAATACGGAAGCGCTTCATTTGGAGATTGTGGGGGAGTTTTCCAGCGCCGGCATGGCGGTGGAGAAACTGGAGGAGCTGAAGCCGGACATTATCATAAGCGATATCTGTATGCCGGGCGTGGATGGGATCAGTTTTAGTGAACAGTGTACGGGAATCCTGCCCGATATCAAGATTATCATACTGACAGGATATAATGATTTTGAGTATGCGAGAAGGAGTGTGAAGGCGGGAGTCAATGATTATCTGATGAAACCGGTGCAGACGGAAGAGCTTAATGCGTCCGTGGAGCGGCTGGCGAAACAGATCAGGGAGGAAAAGCGGAAGAAAGAGGCGCACCGTAAAATGCTGGAAGAACAGCAGAATAATATTCCGCTGCTCAGAAATACCTATATCAGCAGACTGCTTTTGAGCGATGAGATCGGGGAGGACATCATACAGAAACTGGCTGAATACGGGGTAAGCTTTGCACAGGAGGAAAAGCGGGTGCAGCTTGGCGTGGTCATGGTACAGGAGAGTCTGAGTGAACATGAATGTCTGATGCACATTTATGAGGAGGCGCAGCAGTTTTTTAAGGACGAACAGGAAATTCATGTGGTTGCAGATCCCTGGGGCAGGATTATTTTTCTGGGAATCGGCGAAAACGATTCTTTCTGGGAGTGCTTTGATCTGCTGCTGGAACTTTTGCGGGAAAAATATCAATATCACTTCCGATACGGGACGGGCACGGGAAAAGTCGGCATAGAAGGAGTGCGTGCCCTGTATGTACTGGCGCTGGAGGATATGTACAGGAGATATGATAAGAAACAGACTGTTTATGGGACAGGACTTCTTGAAGGCTGTGAGAATGATGAGTTTCAGACGCTGGTGGATCACATCAACGGGGGGAATACGGAGGAGGCCCTTGCCGCACTGTCGCGTTTTCTGGATTGCCTGGGAGGTGAACGTGCAGACGCGGTATGTTCCAGACAGGGTGCGGA
>CAJTTT010000050.1:0-9400 GCA_910579285.1 uncultured Lachnospiraceae bacterium
CTGCTGGACAGCCTGTTTAACGTTGATATAGGAACAGAGTGGAATTTAAAGACAGGATTATCTGTTTCAATGCCGTTTATCGGATATAGTTGATATAGGAACAGAGTGGAATTTAAAGCAGTACATAGAGGTGCAACCAGAAAGACCACGACCGCGTTGATATAGGAACAGAGTGGAATTTAAAGATGGACGTTTACAAATTCTGCTGCAACTTCCGATTTTGTTGATATAGGAACAGAGTGGAATTTAAAGGTAATAAAAATATCATTTTTCTTTACCCTCCCCTCTCGTTGATATAGGAACAGAGTGGAATTTAAAGTTGAAAGTGGTGTGGAGAAACTTAGAATTTAGATGTAGTTGATATAGGAACAGAGTGGAATTTAAAGTTTCCCCGCCTATCGGAAAAGCCCTGTGCAGTCAACGTTGATATAGGAACAGAGTGGAATATAAAGGTGAAAAAGATAATGTCCCCCGGCTTGGTTTCGCTTGTTGATATAGAAACAGAATGGAATTTAAAGACAACCTGCCGCTCAGAAAGGAAACATAAGTTGAGATAGAATCGGAGTAGGGGCAATTAGCTCTCCGTCAATCTTCGTATGGTTGGGAATATGGTGAAAACAGTTATTTCCCTTTTAGCGAAAACTTTTTATCTATGCTTTATATGTGTTATAAGGAACTTGATAAGCGTTTCGCTGTTGTTCACGGAAAAAAGTTACAAAGAAAGCCTGTATTGAGGCTGTAATATTAAATAGTCTGACGCCGATTTCTAAAGCGGAGATATGCAGGATTCCTCCCGATGTGAGTCCAACTACTGTTGAAGCTGTTCTTGGCGCTATGGTGAAAAGTGGCGCGATAAGACGAATCAGAGAATCGAGGGCAACACGATATATTAAGGGATCGTACAAGTGTTGATGAAGAAACTATTATTCTATTTGTGATATGACAAGCGACCCGAACAGATGAAAAACGCAGGATATTGTATTTTGGCGCGAGAAAAAATTAGCTGGTGGTATTCGCCAAACGGCATATGTGCAGTCACTCTGTTTTAGAAAAGTGAAATCAGAGCCACGAGTATCTGGGCCGAGCGCCTTTTTTGGTTTGTAATACTTTACAGTTTTTCCGTAAAGGCTTACTATTTATTTATGTTTATGACTCGTTGAAGCGATACGCCATTTAGAACCAGAATGGAATTTAAACGGCGTCCCCAGGATTAGACCGTTCGGGTTTGTAGAGATAGCAACAAAGTGGAATGCTAAGGCAACTGTCAGTATTGGCCGGATGTAAATTTTCATGGCAGAAATAGTCTGTCTTCGCTTGTAGTGCAGGATCATTATCGCCGGACTTGACAAAAGAATAAATAAACTGGTATGATTGTACCGAACAAGGGCGTTCTTACAGGGATAGAACGCCCTAAAATTATGCTTATAGGCGTGGAAAGGGAGGCGCTGCATGAGAAAAAACTATAGCAGGGAAGAGATTTTGAAGCTGGTCGAAGAGGAGGATGTGGAATTTATCAGACTCCAGTTTACAGACATTTTTGGAAATCTGAAAAATGTGGCCATCACGGCGGGCCAGCTTGAGAAAGCTCTCGACAACGACTGCATGTTTGATGGTTCCTCAATTGAAGGATTTGCTGATGTGGAGGAGTCAGACATGTATCTGCATCCCGATTACAGCACGCTGGAAATTTTTCCGTGGAGACCCCAGCAGGGAAAGGTCGCCAGACTGATCTGTGATGTGTACCGTCCCGACAGAACTCCTTTTGCAGGAGATCCCCGTTATGTCCTAAAGCGGGCAGTCAAAGAGGCGGAAGAGATGGGCTTTACGTTCCGGGTGGGGGCAGAGTGCGAGTTTTTCCTGTTCCATCTGGATGACAACGGCATGCCGACTACGCTTACCCATGAAAAGGCGGGATACTTTGATGTGGGACCGGCGGATTTTGGGGAAAATGCAAGGCGGGATATGGTGCTGACGCTGGAAGACATGGGATTTGTGGTGGAGGCTTCCCATCACGATGTGGCGCCGGCCCAGCATGAGATTAGCTTTCGGTATGACGAGGCGTTAACGACAGCGGACAACATTATGACATTTCGTCTGGCGGTCAGAACCATCGCAAAAAGGCACGGGCTTCATGCTACCTTTATGCCAAAACCCAAATTTGGGGTGAATGGATCCGGCATGCATATCAACATGTCCCTGTTAAAAGAAGGCAGAAATATTTTTGCGGAGGAAAAGGACGCAAATGGGTTAAGCAGTGAGGCATATGCTTTTCTTGGCGGGATTATGGAGCATATGCGCGGGATGACAGCAGTTACGAACCCGATTGTAAATTCCTATAAAAGGCTTGTCCCCGGTTTTGAGGCGCCGGCATATATCGCCTGGAGCACGACCAACAGAAGTTCTCTGATCCGTATTCCGGCGGCCAGAGGGGAGGCAGTGCGGATAGAGCTTCGCAGTCCCGATCCGACGGCAAATCCCTATCTGGCGCTGGCGGCGATCCTTCGGGCCGGCCTTGACGGAATCAGGAGACAGGTGTCTGTGCCGGAGCGCGTGGACTGTAATATTTTCCGCATGAGCGAACAGGAGCGGAGCAAACGGAAGCTGGAAGAGCTGCCGGGGACGCTTGCCGAGGCTGTGTCATGCATGGAAAAGGATTCGTTTATGAAGGACACACTGGGAGAGCATATTTTCACGAAATATGTTGCACAGAAAAAGGAGGATTGGAACCGCTACCGCAGTCAGATTACGGATTGGGAGATCAATGAGTATCTGAATCGGTTTTAAAGATTGTGCAGTGTGTTGCCGGCTAAAATGAAATAGCGTATAGTTTTCGCGGTGACAGGAAGGGGGTGAGCGTGTGTTTCACATCATAGTGGTTTTGCCAAAGCCTGAAGACGCGAAAGGTATCCGCAATCTGCTGATCAAAAACGGGTTCCATGTTGACGGCGTGTGTGCGACCGGCTCTCAGGCCCTTAGCAGGATGGAGGATTTCAATGACGGACTTGTGATCTGCAGTTACAGAATGTCCGATATGATGTACAGTGAACTGCACGCCTGCCTTCCGAAAGGATTTGAGATGCTGCTGTTAGCCTCCGCGAATATACTCAGAGAGTGTGATCTGCGAAATATAATGAGCCTTGCCATGCCGCTTAAGGTACATGATCTGATCAACACGGTGGATATGATGGGGCGGGCCATCGAGCGGCGCAGACATCGGCAGAGACAGCGTCCCAGGGAACGCAGCGCACAGGAGGAAGATCTGATCAGGGAGGCCAAGGCGCTTCTGATGAACCGCAATCATATGACGGAGGAGGAAGCCCACCGCTATCTGCAAAAATGCAGTATGGACAGCGGCACCAATTTGGTGGAGGAGGCCCGGATGGTTCTCACCATGATGCGGACGTGACAGCCGCACAGCGGGATAGACAAACGCGTGGCCGGGAGCAATATAAAAGTGCAGGTGACGGCATTATGCTTGCAGATAGATCAACGCCGGAGCGCTGCGGGAGCATGCGTGCAGTGTATGATATGGTAGCATTTTGGCAGGGATGGATGTATACTTGAAAGAAACTGGAAAATGGTGCAGGAGCATCACAGATATGCCGTGATGGCGCGTGGATCTGTTTGTGCGAAACGGCAGTTGAGATTTGTGCGACAGTCATCGCATGGATGCTCCAGAATGGAGATGGACATGAAATTCACGAAAATGCAGGGCTGCGGCAACGATTATGTCTATGTTGACGGAAGCCGTGAGCAGATCCCGCAGGAGGAGAAGCCGGAACTGGTCCGCCGTCTGAGTGACAGACACTTTGGCATCGGCGGGGACGGGGTAATCTTTATCAACCCTTCCGACGAGGCGGATTTTGAGATGGAGATGTACAATGCGGACGGCAGCAGGTCGGAGATGTGCGGCAACGGCATCCGCTGTGTGGGAAAATTCGTTTATGACAAAGGGCTCACGGACAAAACTGACATAACTGTCATAAGCGCGGGGAGCATAAAGTATCTGACGCTTTTGGTGAAAGACGGAAAAGTGGAGCAGATAAAGGTCAATATGGGCGCGCCGGAGCTGAAAGCGGCGCTGGTGCCTGTAGTCAGCGAGAACGAGCGGGTGATCGGCGAGCAGATTCATGTGCAGGGAAAAGACTATAAAATGACATGTGTGTCAATGGGCAATCCCCACGCCGTGGTCTTTATGGATGGGGTGGAAACACTTGCCATAGAGGAGATCGGGCCTTATTTTGAAAACCACGAGCGGTTTCCCAGGCGGACGAACACGGAGTTTGTGGAAGTGATCGACACAACGACCGTGCGCATGCGGGTCTGGGAGCGGGGAACAGGGGAAACACTTGCCTGCGGCACAGGCGCATGTGCGGTGGTGGCAGCCTGTGTCTTGAACGGACTGACGGAAGAGACCGTTACGGTAAAGCTTCTGGGCGGCGATCTCACTGTCACCTGGGACAGGGCGGCGGATCTGATCTATATGACAGGGCCTGCGGTTACGGTTTTCGAGGGTGAAATACGGGAAGGATGACCTGAGAGGTATACTTGATGAAGCAAGGAAGGATCTGAAAAATATGGTAAAAGTAAATGACAATTATTTAAAACTGCCGGGAAGTTACTTGTTTTCTACCATTGGGAAAAAGGTGAACGCTTACGCGGCGGCTAACCCGGACAAAAAAATAATCCGGCTCGGGATCGGCGATGTGACAAGGCCGCTTACCCCTGCGGTGATCAGCGCGCTGCACGGGGCGGTGGACGAGATGGCGGATGAGAAAACCTTCCGCGGTTATGCGCCGGATTTAGGCTACGAATTTTTGAGAAGCGCTATTGCAGAAAATGATTATAGGGCCAGGGGCTGTCAGATTGGGGCGGACGAAATTTTTGTGTCTGACGGGGCAAAGTGCGATTCCGGCAACATTCAGGAGATTTTTGCCACGGACAATAAGATTGCAGTCTGTGATCCCGTCTATCCTGTGTATGTGGACACCAATGTGATGGCTGGCAGGACAGGTGTCTATGATGAGAATACGGGTAACTGGAGCGATGTGATCTACATGCCCTGCACAGCGGAAAACGGCTTTGCGCCGGAGCTTCCAAAGACGGTGCCGGATCTGATTTACCTGTGTTTTCCGAACAATCCTACGGGATCCACCATCACGAAAGCACAGCTGCAGGAGTGGGTGGATTATGCCAACAAAAACGGTTCCGTCATCATCTATGACGCGGCTTACGAGGCATATATTTCCGAGGCGGACGTACCCCACAGCATTTACGAGTGTGAGGGGGCGAGAACATGCGCCATAGAGCTTCGCTCCTTCTCCAAGAACGCGGGCTTTACCGGTGTGCGCCTGGGCTTTACCGTGGTACCCAGGGAGCTTAAGGCGGGTGAGATATCGCTTCACGCACTCTGGGCAAGGAGACACGGTACAAAGTACAACGGCGCGCCTTACATGATCCAGCGGGCGGGCGAAGCGGTTTATAGTGAGGCAGGAAAGAAAGAGACGCGGGAACTGGTTGCCTATTATATGAAGAATGCGGCCTATATTCTGGAAGGCCTCAAAAGCGCGGGATATACGGTATCCGGCGGCGTCAATGCGCCGTATATCTGGCTGAAAGCGCCGGACGGCATGACGAGCTGGGAGTTCTTTGATTATCTTCTGGAGACGGCAAACGTGGTCGGCACGCCCGGATCGGGATTTGGGCCGAGCGGCGAGACGTATTTCCGGCTGACGGCGTTTGGAAGCTATGAGAACACCGTGGAGGCGGTGGACCGAATTAAGAAGCTGGGGGCGTAAGACATGGATATCTATTTACTGCGGCACGGGGAGACGGACTGGAATAAGAAACGGCTTCTGCAGGGTCATACGGACATTCCATTGAATGAAAGGGGAAGAGCGCAGGTGGAAGATACCGTGCGCAGGCTGCGTGCGCTTGGCGTGAGGATGGACGCTGTCGTTTCCAGTCCCTTGAAGAGGGCGAGAGAAACCGCAGAGATTGCGGCGCGCATACTGGAATATCCACGGGAGAAGATTGTCGTGGAAGACCTTCTCATTGAGCGCGGTTTTGGCGAGGGGGAAGGCATGCTGTTGGAGGAGATGAAGGAGCAGTATCCCGATAGGGACTGCCCCGGCATGGAGTCCAGAGAGGAACTGGTAAGGCGTGGCGGACAGGCATTCCAAAAAATAACGAGAGTTTTCTTTGGCGCGGAACGGATTCTTCTGACAGCGCACGGGGCAGTTCTGTTTGCTCTTTTAGAAGCGGTCTCAGAGGAGACAATTCCCTATACGGGGCGAGCAGCATGTATCACCCAGGGCAGCATTTACCGGATCCGCAGGGAGGATGGAAAGATTTCTTTTGCCGCTTATGAGGAAGAATCGGGCGGCTTTGTGGGGCTGGACGCGGCCGGAATCGGCCGTTTGGCAAAAATATATCTGTGAGTTTCACAACCGTTTCAGTACCCTGTCTGATGGCAAATTTTTGGGCGTTAATGCTATTCTTTCGAGGGTAAACGTTGTATTTTTTATCGTACACGATTTCTTTAAAAAAGGACTTGCACATTGGCAGGAATTGTGTTATACATGTATACAAAGATGTGGGAAAGGCTTCCCGTTGGCGGGAAAGCGGCCTGCAGAACAAATGCGAAGAAGGAGACTCTCCCTGAGGGAAGCGACAGGAATACGGCGTCACCGACTGAGAGCGCTGTTTGTGAAAGACAGGGAAGGGAACACTCTGGAGCAGATTGTCTGAACTCCATAGCATGGCAGTAATGTTAGGATAAGCCGGAATGCGGCGATATATGACAATGGTGTCATAAATGGAATAGGGCAGTACGTTACACGCGTTAAGTGTTTGAGAGGGTAAGGCGAAACAGCATTCTGTTTGGAGATGCTGGCTTACCAAGGCGGGTGGTACCGCGGATAATGAAACATATCCGTCCCGGAATACAGAAATGTGTTCCGGGGTGTTTTTTGTTCCGGGACACCATATGAAGGAGGTAACCATGACGAACAGGAACATTTACAGGGATGTAACTTTACGCGAAATCAGTGAGGGCGACATCGGCAGGGAACTGCGTGTGGCGGGCTGGATTGAGAACATCAGGGATCACGGCGGCGTGTCCTTTGTGGATCTGCGGGATATGTACGGCGTGCTGCAGGTGGTGATGCGTGACACCTTCCTTTTGGAGGGGCTGTCCAGGGAGATGAGCGTTTCCATCGAGGGGCTGATCGAGAAGCGGGATGAGGAGACGTACAACCCCCGGATTCCGACGGGAACGATCGAGCTGGAGGCCCATAAGGTGGATGTGCTTGGCAGAGTTTATAAGCAGCTTCCCTTTGAGATTATGACTTCGAGGGAGACCAGGGAGGAGGTGCGGCTGAAATACCGTTATCTGGATCTGCGCAACCAGAAAGTGAAGGACAATATCATCTTCCGCTCCCAGGTGATCGCATATTTGCGGGAAAAGATGACGGAGCTTGGCTTTTTGGAGATTCAGACGCCGATTCTGTGCGCTTCTTCCCCGGAGGGCGCGAGAGACTATATCGTGCCTTCGAGAAAATATAAGGGTAAGTTTTACGCCCTGCCGCAGGCGCCTCAGCAGTTCAAGCAGCTTCTGATGGTGTCGGGATTTGACAGGTATTTCCAGATTGCGCCCTGTTTCCGGGATGAGGATGCCAGAGCGCTCGCCTGGCGAATTTTACCAGTTGGATTTCGAGATGAGCTTTGCCACGCAGGAGGATGTGTTTGCGGTGGGCGAGGAGGTGCTGTCCGCTGTATTTGAGAAATTTGCGCCACAGGGAGCGGCGGTGACAAAGGCGCCTTATCCGATTATCAGTTATAAACAGGCGATGTTAGAGTTCGGCACGGATAAGCCGGATTTGAGAAACCCGCTCCGCATCATTGACCTGACAGACTTTTTCCAGACATGTACCTTCAAACCGTTCCAGGGCAGGACCGTCCGCGCCATTAAAGTGCACGCGGAGATGTCGAAAGGATTCCATGAAAAGCTGCTCAAGTTCGCCACGGATATGGGCATGGGCGGTCTCGGCTATCTGGAGGTGGCGGAGGATTTAAGTTACAAAGGGCCGATCGACAAGTTTATCCCGGAGGAGAAAAAAGGAGAACTGCGTGAACTGGCGGAACTTACCGCAGGCGATACCATCTTCTTTATCGCGGACAGGGAGGAGCGGGCGGTTTTCTATGCGGGACAGATCCGCACTGAACTTGGGCAGAAGTTGGATCTGCTGGAACAAAACGCGTTTCGGTTCTGCTATATCAATGATTTTCCCATGTTTGAGCGGGACCCCGAGACAAAGCAGATCGGCTTTACCCACAATCCTTTTTCCATGCCCCAGGGAGGTCTGGAAGCGCTCAACAAGATGAATCCTCTGGAAGTGCTGGCGTATCAGTACGATATTGTCTGCAACGGCGTGGAACTATCTTCCGGCGCGGTGCGTAACCATGACATGGAAATTATGGAGAAAGCCTTTGCCATTGCGGGATATGACGGGGAAACTTTGAGGACAAAGTTTGGGGCGCTGTATCAGGCGTTCCAGTTCGGGGCGCCGCCCCATGCGGGTATGGCTCCGGGCGTTGACCGTATGATTATGCTGCTCAGAGGTGAGGAGAATATCAGGGAGGTGATCGCTTTCCCCATGAGCGGTTCCGCGCAGGATCTGATGTGCGGCGCACCGGGAGATGTGACGGAGCAGCAGCTTAGAGAGGTGCATATTAAGGTGAGGGCGTAGTTTTTTCAAGATGTGAAGCAGATGGAGGTTGATTTCTGCGTTGCTGCGCTTGCGCTCCGTTCCAAGCGTAACAGTGCTAAACTTGTGAGGGACCTCGTTAAGCGCTGAGGCTTTCCAAGGGGCTCCTTGAGAAATGAATTTTCCTCAGCATGAAGCGTTACGGAGCAGTAGATCAAATATGAATTCGCGGATAGGAGAAAAAATATGGCAAATATTATCAGCGACGAGACAATAGAATATGTAGGCATTCTGGCCAAGCTGGAGCTGTCTGACGCGGAGCGGGAGCAGGCCAAGTCGGATATGGGGAGAATGCTTGACTACATCGACAAACTGGGGGAGCTTGACACCACGGATGTAGAGCCGTTGTCCCATGTATTCCCGGTGGAGAACGTGTTCCGGGAGGATGTGGTAACCAACGGGGATGAAAGAGAACGGATGTTATCCAATGCGCCCCAGGAGAAGGACGGAATGTTTGTGGTGCCGCGGACGTTCGGGTGACGGTGCGGGAAACATACCGTACGAACGGGAAAGACGAGGAAGAGCGATATGAATATAGTAGATATGACGGCGGTGCAATTGTCGGCGGCGATCAAAGAAGGAAAAACCACAGCCGTGGAAGCCGTGGAGGCTGTACTTGCGCGGATTGAGAA
>CAJTTT010000050.1:9410-13437 GCA_910579285.1 uncultured Lachnospiraceae bacterium
ACTGTGGACCGGGACGGCGCGCTGGCGCAGGCAAAGGCGGTACAGGCAAAAATTGAGGCAGGAGAACTGGCAGGACCGCTGGCGGGTGTGCCGGTGGCGGTGAAGGACAATATCTGTACGGAAGGACTGCGCACCACCTGTTCCTCTAAGATGCTGCATCATTTTGTGCCCGCTTACTCAGCGGAGGCCGTGAGAAATCTGCAGAGGGCGGGAGCGGTGATTCTGGGCAAAACCAATATGGACGAGTTCGCGATGGGATCCACCACGGAGACCTCCGCCTATGGTCCCACAAGAAACCCGAGAAATACAGAACATGTGCCGGGCGGCTCCTCGGGCGGTTCTGCGGCGGCAGTGGCAGCAGGCGAGTGTGTTTACGCCATCGGTTCCGACACAGGCGGTTCCATCAGACAGCCGGCCGCCTACTGCGGGGTGGTTGGCATGAAACCGACTTACGGCACGGTTTCCCGTTACGGTCTGATAGCTTACGGCTCCTCCCTGGACCAGATCGGCCCGCTGACGAAGGACGTGGCGGACTGTGCGGCGGTGCTGGAGGCGCTGGCCTCCCATGACCCGAAAGACTCCACCTCTGTTTCCAGAGAGGACACGAATTTTACGGCGTCCCTCATGGATCATGTGGAAGGACTGCGCATCGGCATTCCCAATGACTATCTGGGAGAGGGGCTTGACAGTGAAGTGCGGGCGGCTGTTTTACAGGCGGCGGAAGTTCTGGAGAAAAGAGGTGCGGTGGTAGAGCGGTTTGACTTAAGCCTGGTGGAATACGCGGTTCCCGCTTACTACACCATCGCGGCGGCGGAGGCCAGCTCCAATCTGGAGCGGTTTGACGGCATTAAGTACGGCTACCGCGCCGAAGCCTGTGAGGGCCTTCATAATATGTACAAGAAATCCCGCTCGGAGGGCTTTGGGGAGGAGGTAAAACGCCGCATCATGCTTGGGTCTTTCGTGTTGAGTTCCGGCTATTACGATGCCTATTATCTGAAAGCGCTGAAGGTGAAAGCGCTGATTAAGAAGGCCTTCGACACTGCCTTTGAAAAATACGATCTGATTCTTGGACCGGTAGCGCCCACCACCGCGCCGAAGCTGGGAGAGAGCCTGACAGATCCGATTCAGATGTATCTGGGGGATATTTATACCATTGCCGTGAACCTGGCGGGACTGCCGGGTATCAGCATTCCCTGCGGTGTGGACAGCAGGGGGCTGCCCATCGGCCTGCAGCTCATTGGGGACTGTTTTCAAGAGAAGAAGCTGTTTCGGGCAGCGTACACTTACGAGCAACGAGAACAACGCGAAAAGAAGTTCTAAAGACATCGCGTCATTGGACGCGATGCCAAGAACTTCTAAGTTTCGTGTGGGAGAATGACTGAAATACGTCATTCTCCGGGCAATTGGAGGTAAATATAAATATGAGAAAACAATACGAAACCGTAATCGGTCTGGAAGTCCATGTGGAGCTGGCCACAAAGACAAAGATTTTCTGCGGCTGTTCCACCGCCTTTGGGGCGGCGCCAAATACCCAGACCTGCCCGGTCTGCACAGGAATGCCGGGTTCCCTGCCGGTGCTTAACAGAAAAGTTTTGGAGTATGCCATTGCCGTGGGGCTGGCGACAAACTGCGATATCACGCGCTATGCGAAATTTGACAGAAAAAATTACTTTTACCCGGATAATCCGCAGAACTACCAGATTTCCCAGCTCTATCTCCCGATCTGCCGAAACGGCGGCGTGGAGATCGAGACAGAACAGGGCGGCAGAAAGATTGTCGGCATCCACGAAATCCACATGGAGGAGGATGCGGGCAAGCTGATCCATGACGAGTGGGAGGACTGCAGTCTGGTGGATTATAACCGTTCCGGCGTGCCGCTCATCGAGATTGTGTCAGAGCCTGACATGCGAAACGCCGGGGAGGTGATCGCTTATCTGGAAAAACTGCGGCTGCTGATCCAGTATCTGGGCGCTTCGGACTGCAAACTGCAGGAAGGCTCCATGCGTGCGGACGTGAATCTTTCCGTCAGGGAAGCGGGAGCAGAGAAGTTTGGTACCCGGACAGAGATGAAGAACCTGAACAGCTTCAAGGCTATTACAAGAGCGATTGAGGGAGAAACGGCGCGGCAGATCGATCTGATCGAAGCGGGGGAGAGTGTGGTGCAGGAAACCAGAAGATGGGATGACGCTAAGGGTGAGTCTTACGCCATGCGGAGCAAGGAGGACGCCCAGGATTACCGTTACTTCCCGGACCCGGATCTGACCCCGATCAGCGTAAGCGAAAAGATGTTGGAGGAAATCCGCGCAGGACAGCCGGAGTTTCGCACGGAAAAAATGGCGCGTTACCGGGAAGAATTTGATATTCCTGACTATGACATCGAGATCATCACAGGGGAGAAGCCCCTTGCGGATCTGTTTGAGGAGGCGGTGGCGCTGGGGGCGCAGCCGAAGAAGGTGTCTAACTGGATTATGGGGGAAACCCTGCGTCTGATGAAAGAGCGGGAAGTGGACGCATCGGATCTGCGCTTTTCGCCGGAGAATCTGGCGAAGCTGGTTGCCCTTGCCGAGACGAAGCAGATCAACAGCTCGGTGGCGAAGGAAGTGTTTGAGGTGATGTTTGAGGAAAATGTGGATCCCGGGCAGTATGTGGAGGAAAAGGGGTTAAAGACCGTCAATGACGAAGAGGCCCTTAAGAAGACCATAGAGGAAGTGATTGCCGCAAACCCCCAGTCCGTGGAGGATTATCGGAACGGCAAAGAGAAAGCCATCGGTTTCCTCGTGGGGCAGACCATGAAGGCAATGAAGGGGAAAGCAGATCCTGGGGCAGTGAACCAGATACTGCGGGAATTTTTATAAAACTGAGGAAAAGGCACTGAATTATGTTCAGGTGTTATCCTCGAATAAATAGTCCAGAAATTGCAGCGTTATCTTTGGACTCTCCACCGACAGCGGAATCCCGATCACGATTTCCGAAGGATATCCCTGAAAGGTGTAGCCGCGCTCTGCAATGTAATCGTAGCAGCCGGAATCGCCCAGCTTATTTCCTGCCTGCGGGATGCGGATGCCGACGGCCGCAGGCTTTTCCATAGAGGAGGGGTTGCTGTGGTCGATTACGCTGTTGTAGACGGCTTCCTGCGCGGCTTCCATATCTTCCAGCGTGTCGCCCGTATCTTCATCAAAGGCAGCGCCGTCCGTGTAGTAGAGCAGATCGGCATAGGGAGCCAGCTCCTCTTCGGTAAAGACGGTATTCAGATCATAGAAGTATTCGAGACGGGCATAGCCTTCGAAGGTTTCCGTGTCCGCCACGATAGCATGGATATCTCCGGCCTGCATCATAGCAGCCATTTTCTGCCGGTTGGCAACATCGTACTGGCTGCCGCCGTCGGCGGATATGGAGACAGAAGTGTCAATATTTACCTGATAAGCCTCCGGGTCAATGCCTGCATATTCCATGAACGCCTCGTCCCATGCGGCCGCGGTGACAGCGTGATCCCCGGAAGTGTCCGCGTTCAAAAGAATCGCGTAGAAAGCGAAAGGCTTGTTGGAACGATAGGAGTTGATGAAGCTTATGACAAAGACAACCACGATGACGGCCGCGATCGTGTGCACCTTATAATAATCCCAGAAGTAAGCCAGTTTTTCTTTGGGAGTCATGGCTGCAAACGCTTTTTTCTGTTGTGCTCTGATCTCCTCTACTACGGAATTGTGTGATGACATGATGCATTCCTTTCTTCCCGCGGATTATCTGACGTAGATCTTTGACGGAAACAGACAACCTGTGGGAGTAAGATTTTTCTTCTTATATGTTATAATGGATGCAGGCTGCGAAGAATACAGCATTTCATATTATGTTTTTATGATAGATATTTTCGAAATGGTTGTCAATGAAGGGAAGATTTAGTTTGTGTGAAATTTCTATAAACAGAGAATGAATATCCATTAATAGATTTACGGAGCCGGAGGTGTTTTCGGCGCTGGATGAATTTGGCATGGGCGGAGAAAAGCAGGGATGTGTCGAACTATAACGC
>CAJTTT010000051.1 GCA_910579285.1 uncultured Lachnospiraceae bacterium
AGACATCCGGGGGATGTCTGCTTTGCGCGGACCGAAGTGGAACGGAGACCGCGAACTCGGAATGCGAAGCATTTCGAGTCTGGTTATTCGCAAAGCGGCAGAGTCAGAAAGCGGCAGAAACAGAAGAAAGGAGATCATCACAATGGGAATTTACGAAGAATTACAGGCGAGAGGACTTCTTGCACAGCTCACAGATGCGGAGGAGATCCGCGAATTGATCAACAACGGAAAGGCGACTTTCTATATCGGTTTCGATCCCACGGCTGACAGCCTGCATGTGGGACATTTCATGGCCTTATGTCTGATGAAGAGATTGCAGGAGGCGGGCAATAAGCCGATCGCCCTGATCGGAGGCGGAACGGCCATGATCGGCGATCCTTCCGGGCGGACTGACATGCGGTCCATGATGACGAAGGAGACCATCGAGCACAACTGCGAGTGCTTTAAGAAGCAGATGAGCCGTTTTATTGACTTTTCCGAGGGTAAGGCACTGATGGTGAACAACGCGGACTGGCTGCTTGACTTAAACTATGTGGAGTTTATCAGGGAAGTGGGCGCATGCTTTTCCGTGAACAATATGCTTCGGGCGGAATGCTACAAGCAGAGGATGGAAAAGGGATTGAGTTTCCTCGAGTTTAACTATATGATCATGCAGAGCTACGATTTCCTGGAGCTTTACAAGAGATATGGCTGTAACATGCAGTTTGGCGGGGACGATCAGTGGAGCAACATGCTGGGAGGTACGGATCTGATCCGCAGAAAACTTTCCAAAGATGCATACGCCATGACGATCACCCTCCTTATGAACTCGGAAGGGAAAAAGATGGGCAAGACCCAGAAGGGTGCGGTATGGCTTGACCCCAACAAGACAACGCCGTTTGAGTTTTACCAGTACTGGCGCAACGTGGATGACGCGGATGTACTCAAATGTCTGCGGATGCTTACCTTCCTGCCGTTAGAGAAAATTGATGAGATGGACGGCTGGGAGGGCAGCCAGCTGAATGAGGCGAAGGACATTCTGGCGTATGAGCTGACCAGTCTGGTGCACGGCGAGGAGGAGGCCGGAAAGGCCAAGGAGGCATCGAAGGCGCTCTTTGCAGGCGGCGGAAGTTCTGAGAATATGCCGACAGTGACCTTGACAGAGACGGATTACAAGGACGGCACGATAGACATTCAGGGAATTCTGGTGGCAGCCGGTCTGGCGGCATCCCGCTCGGAGGCCCGCAGGGCTGTGGAGCAGGGCGGTGTGACCGTAAAGGGCGAGAAGGTGACGGATTTAAAGACCTGCTACACGAAGGAGGATATCGCGGCTGAGGAATTTATCGTGAAGAAGGGCAAGAAGAGCTTTAAAAAGGTTGTGACAGAGTAGGAAACGGCAGGATAAATAAGTAGCAATCGTTATTAAAATGACTGTTCCTGGAAAAGAAAGGGTGAATGAGAGATGGAAAAGAGAGCAAAGGGAAGAACACTCATGTCCTACGCGCCGGATATCAAGGTGGTGGACTGCACACTGCGGGACGGTGGACTGGTAAATGACTTTTATTTCACGGATGAGTTTGTCAAAGGACTGTACCGCGCCAACATTAAGGCTGGCGTGGATTATATGGAATTTGGCTACAAGGCGTCAAAAGAGATGTTCGATGTGAATAAGTTCGGCAAGTGGAAATTCTGTGATGACAAGGACATCCGCGCCGTTGTCGGCGACAATAAAACAGATATGAAGATTGCCGTTATGGCGGACGTGGGGCGGTGTGATTTCAGAAAGGACATCTTGAATAAAAAGGACAGTCCGATCGATCTGGTGCGGGTTGCGACATACATCAATACGATTCCGGCGGCTGTCGAACTGATCGAGGACTGCACGAAGAAAGGCTATGAGACAACCGTTAATATTATGGCGATCTCGAAAGCCAACGAGACGGATCTGGACGCGGCGCTTGATCTGCTGGGCGCAAGCAGTGTGGGGACGATCTATCTGGTGGACAGCTATGGCTCCCTGTACCCGGAGCAGGCAAGGCGGCTTGCGGATAAGTATCTGGAGGTGGCGGCCAAGTATGGGAAAAAAGTCGGCATTCACGCGCATAACAACCAGCAGCTTGCCTTTGCCAACACGACAGAGGTGGTGATCATGGGCGTGAGCTATCTGGATGCCACGGTGAACGGCATGGGCCGCGGCTGTGGAAACTGCCCGAGTGAACTGCTTTTGGGATTCTTAAAGAATCCGAAGTACAATGTCAATCCGATTTTGCGCTTTATTGAGCGGGAGATTAATCCGCTCAGGGAATCCGGCGTGACGTGGGGATATGATGTGCCTTATCTTCTGACCGGGCTTTTGAATCAGCATCCGAAGTCGGCGATCCAGTTTATGAAGGAGAACAGAAAGGACTATTACGAGTTCTATCTGGAACTGCTGGAGAGCTTTTAGTGAACATACAGGAGAGATGAGCTGTGAAATTGCGTGAAGATGACGATCTGGAGTTTGTGGATCTGGACGATGAGGAATACGATTTGCCAGAGGAAACAGAGGAAGATGACGACGAGCTGTTTGATGAGGAGCTTGATGAACGGACGCTTCGGTTTGTGCACAGAGTGTTGTTTCCCTCGGTCATAGGGATTGTGGTCGTGGTCGTGGTGGTGGCTGCCGTTTTTCTGTTCAGGGGAAGAGGAGAGATGGAGGATGAAGCGGTTCCTGCGGCTGCGGAATTTTCTGATTCCCAGGAGGAAGACGGGATGGAAGCTGTGCCGGAAAAAGAACAGGAGATCCCGGATGCTTCCCGGCAGGCGGCAGAGGATGCGGATGCCCCGGAAGGACAAGGAGCGGCGGACGCAGCGGGCGGAGAAACCGAGCAGGAAGAGCAGGACCCTGAGACGGAGACTATGAGTACCGAGCAGGGTACCGAGGTAGATGTGAGTCAGCTTCTTTCTTCCGAAGCGGCGGCGGAGACTGATGAGATTACATTCGGAATTGATGTGGCCAGATACCAGGGAACGATTGACTGGGCGCAGGTGGCGGCGTCCGGCGTTGAGTTTGCGATGGTGCGGGTCGGTTACCGCACGGACAAAAGCCGGGAGATCGTTGCCGACAGCAACGCAAGATACAATATGCAGGAGGCGCAGAAAAACGGTATCAAGCTGGGTGCCTATTTCTTTTCCACTGCCGTCAACGAGGAGGAAGCGAAGGCGGAGGCGGACTGGACGGCTGATTATATTTCCCAGTACCAGATTACCTATCCCGTGGCCTTTGACTGCGAGGGGTTTGAACGAGCGGACAGCGCGCAGTACGGATTGTCTGCATCCCAGAGAACAGACATAGCCATTGCTTTTCTGAATAGAATTTATGAGAGAGGCTATACGCCTATGTTCTATTCTTCCATGCATGAGATGACGGGAGATGCGAAATGGGAGACTTCCAGAATTGAAAAAAATTATCGGATCTGGGTATCCCAGTATCCGTCGGCGCCCTATCCACAGACGGAAAAGTCATCCTACCAGGGCGTGCATGCCATGTGGCAGTACACAAACAGGGGAACGGTTGCGGGCATCAGCCAGCCTGTGGACGTGAATATTGCCTACTTCGGCTATGAGGAAGCGGCAAGCGCGCAGAGTGCGGAGACGCCGGAGGAAGCCAGTGCGGATGTGGAGGCGCTTATGCCGTTTACTGCGGTAGACGAGGAAGTGACGGCAAAGGACGCAACCAACCTGCGAAGCATTCCCAGCCAGGGGGACGAAAGCACGGTGCTGTATACCTTGAAAAACGGGGATACAGCGAAGCGAACAGGCGTGAGTGACAGTGGCTGGTCGAGACTGACTTATAATGGGCAGACGGTCTATGCGGTGAGCAGCTATCTGACCACAGATTTAAGTGCGCAGGCACCAAAACAGGAGAATCAGGAGGGCGCAGGCAGCGGAGACGGCCTTAAGACAAAATTTTCGGAGAGAAATGAACAGGTGACAGCAAAGATTGAGGTCAATCTGCGCCGTCTGCCAAGTGTGACCAATCCAGATGCAGCAGTGGCGGCAGTGCTGCACAACGGAGAATATGCCACCAGAACAGGAATCAACGAAGAGTATGGCTGGTCGCGGGTGGAGTATAACGGAGAGACCCTATACTGCATCAGCAGCTACCTGCGCGCAGGCAATGAGTAGTGCGCATCCAGACAAATAGGCGGACGGGGAGCGTGCGCACCGAGCCGCCAATTTGACTGGATGAATAGGGCGAAGCCCGTGATGAGAAAAACCGCAGGTTTTTCGAATGCGCACTACTCATTTGCAGTAAATATCGAGGAAAATAGGCGGACGGGGAGCATGCGCACCGAGCCGCCAATTTGACTGGATGCATAGATAGAAGGAGGAACCACATGAGAACAATGGTTGAAAACGAACAGTTCGATGAAGAACGGGCGTTATATAATTTGCAGGAAGCAGATGTGAAGAATTGTGTGTTTGCCGGCCCGGCGGACGGGGAGTCTGTTTTGAAGGAATCCAGAGATGTGCATTTGACGGACTGTACCTTTTCTTTGAGATATCCTCTGTGGCATGTGAAAAAATTTGCGATGGAACATTCAACGATGGACGAACTGACGAGAGCGGCAATCTGGTATGCATCGGACGGCATGATACGCAGCTCTTCTCTGGGCGGCATCAAAGCCGTCAGAGAGTGTGAACGGATTCAGATGCAGGACTGTCAGATCGTGTCGCAGGAGTTCGGATGGAAATCAGAGGACATTACGCTGAAGGATTCGGAGATCGAATCGGAATATCTGTTCTTTGACAGCAGGAACGTAAAGCTGGAACGGGTGAGCATGAAAGGAAAATATTCTTTTCAGTATATGAAGAACCTGGAGATTACAGACTGTGTGCTGGATACAAAGGACGCTTTCTGGCACAGTGAGAATGTGACGGTCAGAAATTCCGTAGTGAAGGGGGAATATCTGGCATGGTTTTCCGATGGGCTGACCTTGATTGACTGTAAGATTATCGGAACCCAGCCGTTATGTTACTGCAAAAATTTGAAACTGATCAACTGCACGATGGAAGATACGGACCTTTCCTTCGAGTATTCGGATGTGGACGCGGATGTAAAAGGACATGTGATTTCCATCAAAAATCCGAAATCCGGAACCATTACAGTGGACAGTGTAGGGGAAATAATCGAGGAAACTCCCGTTATGGAATGCACAGGCAAAATTGTGATTCGTGAAAATAACGGGTGATACAACGAAAAAAGCAAATGTTACTATGTGGAATTGCGAGTGGAGAGAAAGTGGATGTGCGGTTAACTTAACTTGACGCGTTTCAGGGAAGACGGATGAGAAAAATAGTAAAAAGAGCCATATATTAAAGTATATTTTAATATATGGCTCTTTTTTCTTGCTGATTTAATTTTTGTAGATGGTTTTCAGATGATCCATTTTTGCTCCTGCATTTACCAGAAGGGCGTCCAAAAGAGTAATGGCGGCCATGCATTCCACGACAACAACCGCCCTGGGAACGATCACGGGATCGTGTCGTCCTTTGATGGAAATACGCACGTTTTCGTTCTGTCTGTTTATGGTATCCTGGGGAGAGAAAATGGACGGCGTAGGCTTTATATGGGCGCGAAGCACGATCTGGGAACCGTCGCTGATGCCGCCGAGTATACCGCCGGCGTGGTTGGATACCTTCACGATTTTTCCGTTTTCCATGTGGAAGGGATCGTTGTTGAAGGAGCCGCTGTGTGTGGAAACCTCGATGCCGTCACCGATTTCCACAGCTTTGACTGCGCCTACGGACATGACTGCCTTTGCCAGATTGGCGTCCAGTTTTTCGAAAACGGGATCCCCCAGTCCGGCAGGTACGCCGTCGATCACGCATTCAATGACACCTCCGGCTGAGTCGTAATTACTCATGCAGTCCGCCAGATACTTTTCGGCGCGGGCGGAGGCATCCCGGTCCGGCATGGATGTAGGGGTTTCGCGGATGGCATTCGGATCAAAAGCCGCAGGGTCAATGCTTATGGGGCCGATGGATTTGGTGTAGGCCTGAAGGCGGATGCCGAACTCAGAGAGAACTTTTGCAGCAATTGCGCCTGCAGCCACGCGTCCGATGGTCTCACGTCCGGAGGAGCGTCCGCCGCCCCGGTAGTCGCGAAAGCCGTATTTCTGGTCAAATGTGTAATCGGCGTGTCCGGGGCGGTAACAGGAAGCGATTTCTGAATAGTCCCGGGAACGCTGCGAAGTGTTACGAATAAGCAGGGAAATAGGGGTTCCCGTGGTTTTTCCTTCAAAGATGCCGGAGAGAATTTCTACGGCGTCCGCCTCTTTGCGGGGGGTGGTAATCCGGCTTTGTCCGGGTTTACGCCTGTCAAGATATAACTGAATATCGTTTTCCGTAAGCGGTAATCCGGCGGGGCATCCATCCACAACAACGCCGAGTCCGGCGCCGTGGGATTCGCCCCAGGTAGTAATTCGATAGATAATTCCGAGTGTTGAGCCTGCCATTGTCTGATCCTTTCTCAAATAGTATGAAGTTTTCTGAAAACGGATTGCAGGATATCCTGCAAAATTAAATTGCACATGAAATATAAAATGTACAATTAAGTACAAGAGGGAGTATTGCGCGGCTGTCTTTGTGTGCGAAAAAAAGCATAACACATTATAGGTAATAAAAAAACGCGGTTTTTCCCGTATTCAGCATATCATATTTTGTTAAAAAAGCAAGAGTGCGGGAAGGAAAAAGAGGGAAGGAAAACAGGGGCTGTAAAGGAGGAAAGAGAGGGATAGGGAGAAAAAAATCAAATCAAAGGGGAAAAGAATGAAAAAAAAGAGAGAAATATGACAGATTTACATAAAAAAGGGGTGTACAAATAAATTTTATGTGTTATGATATAGAACAGAATGCAGATAGACAGGGTTTGGGGATTGCATGGATAAAACAACTCGACAAAAAATAATTGCATATTATACCAGCGTGGCCAAAAAGAATAGGCTGCTGAAATATCCCTGCCTTGCAGGAATGTCGATGACGCTCGTTTTCTATTATATGGGCATGCATTTTCTGACAAATGGGAAGCGGTACGCCAGCATGCTTTTTGTAGTCATCTTTTTTATGAGCAGCTGCAGTTTTTCTTTTGCTGTGTTTGCAGAGCGGACAGGATTTACAAGCGCGCAGGAAACTTACAGTGCGATTGTGGAAACTTCGGATGTCTCGCTGGCGAAGCTGGAACCGGTGGATCCACAGGTGGAGGAGATTCTGGAAGAGGGGAATATTGTCGCTTCGGAGCATGATGTGGAAGCTGAGACATACACGCTGGATGATCTGCTGGAGCAGCATGAACATGGGCATGATGTGGAAACGCAGGAGGAGTATGCGGAGGCGGGGACAAGTGCAGGACTTGCCTTTGACAGCTCAGATTGGCGTCTCGTTCTTATTAACAAGCAGCATCCCATTCCTGAAGAGTATGATTTCAAGCTGGGCACGTTTACGTCCGGCATGCGTTGTGATGAGCGGGTGATAGAGGACCTGCTGCTTATGATGCAGGCGGCGAAGAATGACGGTCTGAATCTGGTGGTCAGATCTCCTTACAGGACCTCAGATCATCAGGAGGATAATTTTAACGACAGGATCAAGTCTTATATGAGGCAGGGTCTATCTTATATGGAGGCTTACAAGGCTACTTCCAGAGTGATTACGGTTCCGGGGTGCAGCGAACACGAAGTGGGACTGGCGCTTGACATTACTTCCGATACTTTTATTCCGCTGCTGCAGGGCTTTGCGGATACGGAGGAAGGGCAGTGGCTGGAGGATCACAGTTATGAGTATGGGTTTATCCTGCGCTATCCATCTGGAAAAGAGTACATCACCGGCATTGAGTATGAACCGTGGCATTTTCGGTATGTGGGCCGGGAGGCAGCTGCGATTATGACTGAGGAAGAATTGTGCCTGGAAGAGTTCTGGGATAAGTATTTGTAATGTTCCCATGCATGGAATTAGGGTTAACAGAAAGGAGCAGGCCGGAGAAGCCTGGAAATGAGGTATTATGTATCGGATTTTAAAGCGGGAAGGCAGGGCGAAGCGGGCCGAATTTACGACAGTACACGGCACGGTCCAGACCCCTGTCTTTATGAATGTAGGAACGGCGGCCGCCATCAAAGGTGCGGTCTCCACAGAGGATCTGGAACAGATCGGCACGCAGGTGGAGCTGTCCAACACTTATCATCTGCATGTGAGGCCGGGCGATCAGATTATCAGAGAACTGGGCGGTCTGCATAAGTTTATGTCATGGAACAAACCGATTCTTACGGATTCGGGAGGATTTCAAGTGTTTTCTCTGGCAGGGCTTAGGCGGATTAAGGAGGAGGGCGTCTACTTTCGCTCGCATATAGACGGCCATAAGATTTTCATGGGGCCGGAGGAGAGTATGCAGATTCAGTCTAATCTCGCGTCCACCATCGCTATGGCTTTTGACGAGTGCCCTCCCAGCATGGCGGAGAGGAAATATGTGGAGGATTCCGTGGCGCGTACGACCAGGTGGCTTGTCCGCTGTAAACAGGAGATGGCGCGGCTGAACGGATTAGAGGATACGATCAATAAAAAGCAGCTGTTATTTGGGATTAACCAGGGTGCGGTTTTCGATGACATTCGCGTGGAACATGCAAAACGGATTTCGGAACTCGACTGTGACGGGTATGCGCTGGGCGGCCTGGCGGTGGGAGAGAGCCATGAACAGATGTATCATGTGATCGAGGAAACGGTTCCTTATCTGCCGGCAGACAAACCTACCTATCTGATGGGAGTAGGGACACCGGCGAATATTCTGGAGGCGGTGGAGCGCGGCGTAGACTTCTTTGACTGCGTATATCCCACGAGAAACGGGCGGCATGGTCATCTGTATACGAACCGTGGGAAGATCAATCTCTTTAATGCAAAATATGAGCTGGATGACAGGCCCATTGAGGAGGGATGCCCCTGTCCGGCCTGCAGACGCTATTCCAGAGCTTATATCAGACATCTTCTGAAGGCGAAAGAAATGCTGGGGATGCGTCTTTGTGTGCTCCATAATCTCTATTTTTATAATACGATGATGACGGAAATCAGGGACGCACTGGACGAGGGACGGTTCGCGGCGTATAAGAGAGACAAGCTATCCGGCATGCAGAAAGCAGGACAGGAAGCCTGATGCGGGGAAGTGGGCTTTGTGAAATTTTTAGGAAGGGGCTTGTTTTTCCTTTCTAAGTTGTGTATGATATGCAATAGTATTTTACTGATTAAATAACGGAGGAAATGATATGAGATTATTGTTATCGGCTGATGCGGCGGCGGCTTCTGGCGGCGGTATGATTATGATTATGTATATTGTCATCATTGTTGCGTTCATGTATTTTGTTATGATTCGTCCGCAGAAAAAGGAGCAGAAAAGGGTGGCATCAATGCTGGCAGATATGTCAGTGGGCGACTGTATCTTGACGAACAGCGGGTTTTACGGGATTGTGATTGACATTACTGACGATACGGTTATCGTTGAGTTTGGAAGCAACAAAAACTGTCGTATTCCCATGCAGAAGTCAGCGATTGCGCAGGTTGAAAAGGCGGAAGCAGAGTAGAGACTGCCGGCAGATAGAGTTGGGTCATGGCATTGTGCCATGACCTTTTTTGCTGATAAAACAAGTAAGGAAAACGATTTCTTTTTGGGAAAGTGATTGACAAAGTCATATAGATGCAGTAAAATTTCGTCATCATGTGTAAAGACACATGATGACGAAATTTTTTTATGATGGAGGAGATTGTAATGAAAAGAAGATCGATGAAAGCATTTGTATGCGCAACAGTTATGGCTCTTGCTATGATGGTGACAGCCTGCGGCGGCTCCAAGACTCTGGAAGAGTATATGAAGAGCGATCCGGCGGCTCAGAAGGAGCTTGAAGACCAGGCTGCGGCACAGGGCAATGACCAGATGGATATTACCATCGAGGTGACCGGGAACGATGTGGTGTGTACGGCTACTTTTAAGGATTCTGTAGAGCTGCCGGAGGATATGGCAGAAACGCTGAGTGCAGGCATAAACGAGCTGGACAGCTCATTTTCAAGCATTGCAGGCATGCTGGATGATGCCATCGGCGCTGAAAAAGGAACGGTGTCTTACGGCGTCAAGTATTGTGATGCTGACGGCAACGTTCTCGCGGAAGGAACCTTCAGAGCAGAGTAGTTTTGAAAGAAAATGGATCAGGAATAAAAGCCGGGCGCGCAAGCGGCCCGGTTTTTTGCTGTTGAAATTTACACGCGAATAGTCTAAAATATATAAGTATTATTTTATGATAAAACAGTTTTGGGATTGAGAAGACGAGCGAAGTCTGGCAGACAGCTCAGAACGGAGGAACTTATGGAGTTAAAGATAACCTGTATACCCGGAGACGGGATTGGCCCGGAAATCGTAGCAGAGGCAAAAAAAGCGCTGGATGCGGTGGCGGAAAAATACGGACATCATATGCAGTATACGGACATTCTGATGGGCGGCGCGTCCATAGATGTGCATGGCGTACCGTTGACGGATGAGGCGGTGGAAACTGCGCGGAGTGCGGATGCGGTGCTGATGGGATCGATCGGCGGCGACACGACCACTTCTCCCTGGTATAAGCTTGCGCCGAATCTGCGGCCGGAGGCGGGACTTTTGGCCATCCGCAAGGCGTTAAATCTTTTTGCCAATCTTCGGCCTGCAGTTTTGTATGAAGAGCTGGCCGGGGCATGTCCTCTGAAAACAGAAATTTCCGAAAAAGGTTTTGATATGCTGATTATGCGCGAACTGACAGGCGGTCTCTATTTCGGAGAGAGAAAGACCACGGAGGAGAACGGCATAAGAAAAGCGGTAGATACGCTGACTTACGATGAAAATGAGATCCGCAGGATTGCCATTAAGGGATTTGACATTGCCAGAAAGCGCAAAAAGAAAGTGACCAGCGTGGACAAGGCGAATGTGCTTGATTCCTCCAGACTCTGGAGAGCGGTGGTGGAAGAAGTGGCGAAGGATTATCCCGATGTTATCCTGGAACATATGCTGGTGGATAACTGCGCCATGCAGCTTGTAAAAGATCCCGCCCAGTTTGACGTGATTCTGACGGAGAATATGTTTGGAGACATCCTGTCTGATGAGGCGAGCATGGTAACCGGCTCGATCGGCATGCTGGCGTCAGCCTCCTTAAATGACACGAAATTTGGACTGTATGAGCCGAGCCACGGCTCAGCGCCTGACATAGCAGGTAAGGATCTGGCAAACCCAATAGCAACCATTCTCTCAGCGTCCATGATGCTGCGCTACAGCTTTGATCTGGACAAGGAGGCGGATGCCATTGACGGTGCCGTAAAACAGGTGCTTAAGGACGGCTACCGTACCGGGGACATCATGTCTGATGGCTGTGAGAAGGTAGGGTGTAAAAAGATGGGCGATTTGATTGTGGAAAGAATCAAATAATAACATGAGTTATTTTGTGAAAAATTTTGGAACCAAGGGAACGGCGTATTTTGTGGCGGGGAAAAAACCGACGATGACCGCACAGACAAAAGTCTTTCTCCTGTTCTTTACCGTGATGGCGGTATATTACGGGAGAAGGATGTTTCTTTTGACGCCCTGGTATGATGAACTGTACACATATTTCTACTTTATCAGCAGGGGGCCGGTATATGCGGCGATTCACTGGCCGCTTCCCAACAATCATGTGGGGTATTCCATATTGTCAGCCTGTCTGGGGATATTTGGCAGCGAACCTGTCGCTCTGCGTGGTGTATCCTATTTATGCAGTCTGGGCAGTCTTGTTCTTCTGTACCGTATCTCCCTGAAGTATCTCGCGGAAGAGATTGCGCTTATTCCCACGTTTGTTTTTGCGGGCATGTATATGGTCAATCAGCTTGCGGTACAGGGCAGAGGCTATGCGCTTGTGACGTTCTGCTATCTGACAGCGTTGACAGCCCTTTATGCCATTGTGGCGGAGAAGAAAGATAACAAGTGTAACTATATTTTGTTCGGGGCGGCGCTTGTGATTGCTCTGTGGGCGATTCCGAGTAGTCTGTATGTGGTGATGCCGGTCTGTATGATCGGGGGCTTTTTGCTCCTTCTTGACAGGGATTACAAGCGGCTTTGCCGGCTGATTGCGGCGTCTCTGGTCAGTGCGGTGTGCACGGCAGGGTTATATGGCGTTCTGTGGCTGGCAATCGGCTCAAATCTGCTTTCCAAGATGCCGGACGGACCTTTTTATACGGCAGGGCATATTGATATCATTCTCCATGCGCCGTTTCAGGCGCTGCGGGAGGGCATTGATTATATGCTTGCCACGCCTTATATCCAGAGCATGACCAGACAGGAATTTTGGGGGCAGGCGGGACACTGGCTGGAGACGCTGTTTGGATCGCAGCTTTCGCCCGGTGCAGGACTCTGGGGGAATTTGATGTGTTTCCTGCTTCCGGCAGGGATTCTGGCGGCGGTGGTCTGTCTGGTCAGACGGCCGAAAAAGGTTTTTTGGGAGTGGTATTTTGTTCTGACAGCCGTTCTGCTGGCAGCTGCGCTTGTGATACAATGCAAGCTCCCCTATCAGAGAGTGTTTTCCTTCCTCGGCGTGTGGGCGGCGCTGCTGATCGGGTGGCTGGTTCAGCGGCTGATGATGATTTTTGAGAAACTGCCCGATATCCGTTTCAAGAATGGAATAGGGCGAGGATGTCGTCTGGCTGTTTATATAGCGGCAGGCGTTTCCTGGGCTTTTGTGCTGGCGGATATGACGCCGTACAGCATAAGGGATGAGCTGATCGCGGATGCCTTTGGGCAGATTACAATAGAAGATACGGATATTGTGGCGGTGACAGACTGCGATCAGGAGTATCTGCTTTTGTATCTCTACGGAAAGCAGGATGAGCAGATCACAAGGGATCTGGCGGCGGCTGACGTGATCCTTCTGGACAAGGCGCTTCTTGGACTGCCATACGGTTACAAGGAGGCGCCGGAGGAGTGGAAGTTTTATCTTACCCGGGAGGATGTGGAAGCCCGGCAGACTTATATAGAAGAAAATATGGCACAAATTTATGAAAACTGGCAATTTATCCTGTTTGAAGGAAATCAAGCGCGAACGAAGTGAGCATTTGATTTCA
>CAJTTT010000052.1 GCA_910579285.1 uncultured Lachnospiraceae bacterium
AGTCCCTCTATCCACCTTTTATGCGCAGAGGTGCGTAATGTATATCGCTGCTTTGCAGCACGCACCCCGCGCGGCGAGTGGGAAGAGTCCTCTTCCCGGCTCGATTGTGAGCGTGCGGAGCACAGCCTGCCTTGTTTACCAATAATGGGCTATCGCCAAGGGGTAAGGCACAGGACTTTGACTCCTGCATTCGCTGGTTCAAATCCAGCTAGCCCAGTTAAGGATCACTAGCTCAGTCGGTAGAGCACCTGACTTTTAATCAGGTTGTCGGGGGTTCGAATCCCCCGTGGTTCACTAAAAGGAATCCTCAGAGTAAATCGGGGATTCGAACCCCCAGGGCGACATCCCCCGTGGTTCACTAAAAGGAATCCTCAGAGTAAATCGGGGATTCGAACTCCCAGGGCGACATCCCCCGTGGTTCACTAAAATTTCATAGTTCTACAGATGGAAACGTTTGCATGCGGCAGTTTTGCGTGTGGAACGTTCTCTTTTTTTGTGTGGAAAGAGCGTATGGCGTGACAGATTTTTTGTCACGCTTTTGTCATGTCTGATGATTTTTATGCAAAATAGACAGTGCAGTGGAGTGGAATGACCAACGAAAGTGTTTTAGTAAATTGTAAAAAATTGTGAAGAATGTCGGAAAATAGTTTCGTTTATTGGGAATATTGTATAAAAAAGCGGGTGATGTTATCATTTAACTAAATACTTCTGGAAAAGGAGGAACCTATATGAACATGAAAGAAGTGGCAAAACTCGCCGGCGTTTCCACTTCTACAGTTTCAAAAGTAATCAACGGAAAAGATAAGGACATCAGTGAAAAAACGCGGAAGAAAGTATTGGAGATCGTAGAATCGTCCAATTATGTGCCATATCTCAAATATTTGGAAAAAGATAACTTAAAGAACGCGATGATCGGGCTGATCATCCGCAGGAACCACCGGGAGCGGGAGGCGGTTGTCATGGCGGCGGAAGCCGCGGCCAACCGGCACGGATACCAGCTTCTGATCCGCTATATCGAGGATGCGGCTGAGATTTCGGAATGTATGGAGTCGATGGCGCGGAAAAAAGCGGCGGGGGTCATTTTGGATTCCGAGGAATATTTTCCGGCGGGAAAACTGGAAAACCGTATCGTCTATCTCAATCAGAAAGAAGAATTTGACGAGCGTCAGCCTGTCTCCCTCTACTATCGCTTGTCGGAAGCGGGAAATCTTGCTGTGGAATACCTGGCGGGGTTTGGCCACAGGCGGATTGCCTGCATCGTGTACCGGGAAGACAAAAGCATGATAGAAGGATACCGTTCGGCCATGCGAGCCAGAAACCTGGCGATCCGAAACAATTGGATTTATGAGGGTGCGCATGCGGACGATGTGGAAAAGACAGGCATTGAACAGTGTCTCAATGAAAACGTAACGGCGGTCATCTGCGGAAGGCGGGAAATCGCATGCAGTCTGTGCAAGGTGCTTCAGAGGAATCGAATGACCATTCCAAACGAGCTGTCGGTAATTGTGGTGGGTGATGATGCCCTGCTGGATATATTGGAGGACGGCATTACGGCGGTAAAACTGCCTGCGGAGAAGCTTGGAAATGAGGCGGTTGCCTGTCTGCTGCATATGATTAAGGAGGGAAAGCCGTCGGGGCTTATGAAGAAATTCAGCCCTGCCGTGACAGAGCGGAGGAGCGTCAGAGCTCCTATGTGCCAGAGGCAGGGGGACAAGATTGTCGTTGTCGGGACGATGAACATGGATATTACGATCGAGATGTCCCGCATCCCCATAGCAGGGGAAACACAGATTGCCAAGAACGTGCATCAGTTCCCCGGCGGTAAGGGAGGCAATCAGGCGATCGGTGTGGGAAAACTGGGCGGACAGATCTATATCATCGGGTGTCTCGGCAATGACAGGGACGGCAGGCTGATTTATGAGAGTCTTCTCGATAACAATGTCCGTACCGACGGCGTGGTCTTTGACAATTCCGTCTCCACAGGAAAGGCGTATATCAGCCTCGACCAGAATGGAGAGAGCACGATCGTTGTCTACCGGGGGGCGAACCAGTGCCTGAATATGGAGCATATGAACCGATTTCGGCATCTGTTCCAGAATGCGAGATATTGTCTGCTTTCGCTGGAGGTGGCAGACGGGATCGCGGAATATACGATCCGATGCTGCAGCAGAAACGGAACAGAGGTGATTCTGAAGCCGTCTAATGTGGAGTCTGTCAAAGAAGAACTGCTGGAGCAGACTGCCTATGTTGTGCCGAATGAGAATGAACTGCACATGATTGTTCCGGGTCCGCAGACGCTGGAAGAGAAAGCGGGATGGCTGCGGGAAAGAGGAGTGAAGCATGTGATCGTAACGCTGGGAGAGCGGGGCTGTTATCTGCAGGATGACGAGCATTCCATGTACTTCCCGGGGACGGGGTTTGAGGCGGTGGATACGACTGGGGGCGCGGATTCTTTTATCAGTGCGCTGGCAGTATATCTGAGCGAGGGCAGGCCGCTGCTTTCGGCCATACGTTTTGCCATATACGCATCGGGAATCAGTGTCACCAGGTATGGTGCGCAGCCGTCCCTTCCGGACAGGAAGGCGGTCGATGTATATGAGGATGAGATATTCGGATAGAGGCTTCTTTCGCGTGAATGACAGGTAAAAAAGGATGACGATGAAGAGAAAGGGGTGAGGCAGGTTGAAAAAAATAGTAGTAATCGGCAGTCTCAACATGGACTTTGTGATTGAAACGCCTCACAGGCCGAGAGGCGGTGAGACTGTCCAGGGCAGCAGCGTTTCACAGGTACCGGGAGGCAAGGGCGCGAACCAGGCGTACGCGGCCGGTAAACTGGGCGGTGATGTCCGCATGATCGGTGCGGTCGGGGACGACGGACCGGGTGAGGCTTTGAAGGGCAATCTGGAGAGAGCCGGCGCAGACACAGAAGGGATTGCAACGATTTCCGGGGAGGCGACCGGGCAGGCGTTTATCACGGTGGATGAGAGCGGCGAAAATTCAATTGTGATTATCGCGGGAACCAACGCCTGCGTGACGAGGGAGCTGATTCAGCGCAGCATCCGGCACATTCAGGAGAGTGATATCGTGATTATGCAGCTGGAGATTCCGCTCGATACGGTGGAATATGTGAAGGACCTGGCGGTGAGTCTCGGGAAAGTGGTGATTCTGGATCCGGCGCCGGCCAGGGCGGATCTGCCGGACAGTCTCTGGAAAGATGTGGACTTTATTAAGCCGAACGAGACGGAGCTTGCCATTTTAACCGGGCGGCAGATCAACAGCCGGGAAGAGATCGAGGCGGGCGCCAGGCAGATGCTGGAAAAGGGCGTGAAACATGTGATCGTCACGCTGGGCGGGGAGGGATGTCTTCTTGCAGCAGACGAAAGCATGGCATGGTTTCCCACAAAAAAGGTGCAGGCAGTCGACACCACTGCCGCGGGAGACTGCTTCACGGCGGCATTTGCCCTGGCGCTGAGTAAGGGAGAAAGCTGTGAGGAGGCGATACGGTTTGGGCAGAGTGCATCGGCCATCGCCGTGACGAGAAAAGGAGCCCAGACGTCCATTCCCACCCTGGAAGAAGTGCTTGCGGGGGAGGACGGGAAGCCGGGACGAACATAGACAAGTGTGGAAAGGAGCGGGGCATGAAAAAAATAATTATTGACACGGATCCGGGTATTGATGACGCGATAGCGATTCTGCTGGCGCTGGCGGCCCGGGAGGAGCTGGAAGTGCAGGCGTTGACGACTGTCAACGGAAATGTGGATATCGAGAAGGTGACTCAGAACGCGTGTAAAATACTGGAAGTGGCCGGGAGAATGGACATCCCGGTATATAAGGGGAATGCGAAACCGCTGGAGCGTCCCAGGGATCACTGCGAAGAGTTCCACGGCGACGACGGTCTGGGGAATCTGGGCATGAAGGATTCGGAGAAACAGATCGAGGAGGAGCACGCGGTAGACTTTCTGATCCGTAAGGCGAGAGAAGAGAAAGGGGAGCTGATCCTCGTTCCCATCGGCCCGCTGACCAATATCGCACAGGCTGTGCGCCAGGATCCCGAATTTGTACACAACGTCAGGGAGCTTGTGATCATGGGCGGTGCGGAGCACGGCGGGAACATGTCGCCCCACGCGGAATTTAATTTCTGGACGGACCCGGAGGCGGCGAAGATTGTTTTTGGGGCAGGTTTTGAGAAGGTGACAATGATCGGGCTGGATGCGACATCCTACGTCTTTTTAAGCCCGACGCTGCGGGAACTTTTGTATCTGATCAATACGCCGGTTTCCCGGTTTATCCACAAAATGACACGCGCTTATGCGGACGGTCACTGGGAGATCGAGAAGAAACTTGGGTGCGAGCTGTGCGATGTGCTGACAATCGCTTATCTTCTCGACGAGTCTGTGGCGGAGACGGTGGACGCGTTCGTCGATGTGGAGACGAGCGGACTGTGTGACGGCGCATCTGTCGTGTACCGCACCTTCTATTACCCGGATAAAAAGAAGAACTGTCAGGTGGCGGTGAAGGCGGACACGAAGAAGTTCTTTGAGATTTTCTTCCGATATTTGTTCCCAGAGTATCTGGAGGCTGCATCCAGGGAGCTGTGAGTCGGGAAGGAATACAGGCACAGGAAAACATGTGACAGGTAAGATACAGGAAAAAGAAAAGGAGAGAAAACAATGACAGAGAAAAAAGGTATCAAAGCAGACTTTAACTTAATTACCATATTAATCATTCCCATCGCGATCGCCGTGAACTTTATCTGCGGAAATCTGGTGCTCACGCTGAAACTGCCGCTTTATCTGGACAGCATCGGTACGTTTCTGGTAGCGATCCTGGCCGGACCGTGGGTAGGAGCCCTGACCGGGCTGTTGAGTATTGCGATTAACTCCATTGCGGATCCGTCGCTTCTGCCCTTCGCTTTGATTGCGGGCGTGCTCGGCGGGGTGACCGGCATTTTTGCGCGCAAGGGGATGTTCACGAAATTCTGGAAATTTATTGTCTCCGCGATTGTGGCTTCGGTGGTTGCGGTGATTATGAGCGTAATCGTCAGCTATGTGTTCTTTGGCGGATTTGATACGAGCGGAAACTCTATTCTGATTGCAGGCATGATATCTGCAGGGGTTCCCTTCTGGCCGGCTCAGGTGATTGGAAACTTTATTTCTGAGGTGCCGGACAAGTTCCTCTCCCTGCTCGTGCCCTATCTGGTGATCAGAGGGATGTCAGACCGATATCTGTACAAATTTTCCAACGGGCATGTGTTTATTGACGCCAGAAAGGCGGAAAAAGAGAATACAAACTAAGTTGTGAAAAATAGGAGATAAAGAGTGAAAAATATGGAAAACAAACGAAAGGGCATCAAGTCGTGGAATCCTCTGACGAGCCTGTATCTGATCATTGTCCTGGCCGTCGTTTCGATCCTGTTTGACTTTCGGATTACGCTGCTTACAGTGGCGCTGATGATCGTGCTGGCGGCGGTATCCGGGGAGGGGGCATCGTTTACAAAGCTGTGGCTGAAATCGCTGGTGCTTGTGTGTGTGATCTGCTTTGCCTTGCAGTCGCTGTTTATTCCGGGGGAGGACGTGCTCTGGAGTTTCTGGATTTTCGCGGTCAAACGGGAGGGCGTGCAGAAGGCGGTCGTACTGTGTTCGCGTATTCTGGGTGTCGGTTCGGCAATTCTGCTTGGCGGAAAGCTGATTGATATGAAACATCTGACGGCAGTGCTGGAGGAGAGAGGGATGTCGCCGGCAGCGACCTATGTGCTTCTCTCCACAGCCAACATCATTCCCCAGATGTCCAAGAAGATGAGCGCCATTCTCGATGCACAGCGTTCCAGGGGAATAGAGACGGACAGCAGCCTGTTAGTGAGGGCAAAGGCATTCTTCCCATCAGTGGGGCCTCTTCTGCTCAATGCGCTTGTAAGTGCGGAGGAGCGTGCCATCACGCTGGAGGCGCGGGCGTTTTCCGCGCCGTGCAGGAAGACAAAATTGCGGGAGATTGCGGACACACCGAGGGATAAGGCGCTCCGCGCAGCGCTGATCAGCATATTGGTTTTGGCGATTGGAGGTAGGATTGCTTTATGGATAGCATTAAAATAACAGATTTGACATACCGATACCCCACTGCCGATGAGGATGTGCTGCGGCATGTGTCCCTGTCGGTGAAGAAAGGACAGCTCTGCGCGGTTGTGGGAGCGAATGGAAGCGGGAAGACGACGCTGTGCAATGCGATTCGCGGATTTGTGCCGAAATTTTATAAGGGAGAGATCAGCGGAGAAGTTCTTGTCAACGGGAAAGATGTGCAGCGGGAGGAGATCGGCGTCACGGCGCTGGAGGTGGGATTTGTGTTCCAGAATCCGTTTACGCAGATCAGCGGCATTACGGACACCGTGTATGAGGAGCTGGCCTATGGGCTGGAGAACATGGGGGTGGAACCGGCGGAGATTGAACGCCGCGTGGAAGAGATCATGGGACTGACAAAGATCGAGGCGTTTAGGGACCGGGATCCTTACCAGCTCTCCGGTGGACAGCAGCAGCGGGTCGCGCTGGCGGCGGTTCTCGTTATGAACCAGGATGTCTTCGTCATTGATGAGCCCACATCCCAGTTAGACCCGCAGAGCACGGACGATGTCTTTGAGATCATCCGGCTGATGAAAAATATGGGTAAGACGATTGTTCTCGTGGAACATAAAATGGAACAGATTGCGGAATATGCGGATAAAGTGGTTGTCATGGATCAGGGACAGATTGTGCTCGAGGGCACGCCGGAGGAAGTGTTCTCCGATCCGCGATGTGAAGCGTATCACATTCGTCTGCCGCAATGTACGCGGATTGCGCTGGAACTGAAAAAAGAAGGAATCGGGTTTGAGAAGCTGCCTGTCACTGTCCAGGAGACCGTAGAGGCGATTCAGGCGATAACGGGCGCAGGAAAAGACGGACAAGAGAGGAAAGGGTGAAGAGAATGGCATTGGTAGAAGTAAAAAATCTTTCTTTCTACTATCCGAACGGCTATCAGGCGGTGGACGATGTGAGCTTTACCATCGAGGCCGGAGAGAACATTGCGATTGTAGGGCAGAACGGAGCGGGTAAGACAACGACCGTGAAGATGTTAAACGGACTGACAAAGCCAAGTTCCGGGGATGTACTCATCAACGGGGAGTCTACGAAAAACTATACGACCGCCCAGATGGCGCGCCGGGTAGGATATGTATTTCAGAACCCGGACGACCAGATTTTCAATGCGACAGTGTACAAGGAGATCGAATATGGCCTGAAGAAGATGAAGGTCGATATGGGAGAGTGCGAAAAACGGATCAAAGACGCCGCGGAGCTGACCGGCATGACAAAATATCTGGAGACGAACCCCTATGATCTTCCGCTGTCCATGCGCAAATTTGTGACCATCGCCTCGGTCATTGCCAGCAACTGTGATGTGATGATCTTTGACGAACCGACGGCCGGGCAGGATCTGGACGGTTTAAAGATCCTGTCGGATTTGAACCGGGTTTTGACGGCGCGCGGTAAGGCCATTGTGACGATTACACACGATATGGAGTTTGTGGCGGATAACTACGACCGGGTGATCGTGATGTGCCAGAAGAAAATCATTGCGGACGGCAGGACGAAAGACGTCTTTTTCCAGAAAGACATTATGGAGAAAGCGATGTTAAAGCAGCCCGCCCTCGTGCGGATTGCGACAGGGATCGGCATGCAGGAAAATACGCTTGATGTGAAAATGGCAGCGGCATATATCAGACAGAATTTACGTTAGAAAGCACAACCGCCAGGCAGGGCGGCACAGTGGCGGCCTGCCCGTGCGGGCGTCATAGGAAAAGGCGGGCGGAATTTTCGGAATAAAAGCGGAAAGCCGGCAGATGTTTATGGAATTTCGTAAATGTCTGCTGGCTTTTCCTGTGTGCGAAACGGGCGGCGTATGGGTGAAAACGCCAGAACGGCACGGATGTCCAACAGGCGGATTTGGCAACATTGTATATTGAAAAATCTGCGCGGTAACTATATTATGGTAGGAAGGCGGTTTTATAACTTTCAATGACAATGAGGAGAATAGAATGGAACAGACGAAAGAAAACAAGATGGGCACTATGCCCGTGAACAGACTTTTGATCACCATGTCCCTGCCTATGATGATATCCATGCTGGTGCAGGCGCTTTACAATGTGGTGGACTCCATCTTTGTCTCCCGTATCAATGAGAATGCACTGACAGCCGTGTCACTTGCGTTCCCGATCCAGACGCTGATGATAGCGGTGTCGGTCGGTACTTGTGTCGGTATCAATGCGGTGCTCTCAAAGGCGCTGGGAGAAAAGGACCGGGAACGTGCCGATAACACGGCAGTCAGCGGTATTGTGCTGATGGCGGCCAGTTATGTGCTTTTCCTGCTGATCGGATTGTTTGCGACCCGCGGTTTTTATCTGAGCCAGACGGATGATACGCAGATTGTGGAGTTCGGCGTGCAGTATCTGAGCATTGTGTGCAGCTGTTCGTTCGGACTTTTTACCCAGTTTGTGTTTGAACGGCTCCTGCAGTCTACGGGCAGAACCTTCTATATTATGATTACCCAGGGAACAGGTGCACTCATCAATATCATACTGGATCCGATCTTTATCTTTGGCTTGTTCGGGATGCCCCAAATGGGCGTTGCGGGCGCGGCAGTGGCTACGGTGACGGGACAGACTGTCGCGGGCGTGATAGCCCTTGTGGTCAACTTTAAGAAGAACGAGGACATTCACATCCGCTTTAAGGGATTCCGGCTGGAAAGGGAGATTGTGGGGCAGATCTACAAGATCGGCGTACCTTCCATGATTATGCAGGCCATCGGTTCTGTGATGACGTACGGCATGAACCTGATCCTGATTTCCTTTACCCCCACGGCAACGGCGGTGTTCGGTGTGTACTTTAAGCTGCAGAGCTTTATCTTTATGCCTGTGTTCGGACTGAACAATGGTCTTGTGCCGATTCTGGCGTACAACTACGGCGCGGGAAGAAGAGACCGTTTTATCAGCGCGTTAAAATGCGGCATCGTGTATGCGGTTGGCATTATGGCGGTGGGTGTGGCTATTTTTCAAACCATACCGGCGGTTCTGCTCGGCTTTTTTGACGCTTCGGATGAAATGCTGCGGATCGGCGTGCCGGCCCTGCGCATCATCTGTCTGAGTTTTCTGCCGGCAGGTTTCGGCATTGTCTGCGGGACGGCTTTCCAGGCTCTTGGCAATGCGGTCTACAGTATGCTTGTTTCAATCGCAAGACAGCTTGTGGTGCTCCTTCCGGCGGCGTTTCTTCTGTCCCTGTCGGGCGAGGTGACTTATGTGTGGTGGGCGTTTCCGATTGCGGAGGTGATGTCCCTGACGATGACGGTGATTTTCCTGGTCAGAATTAACAGCAGGGTGGTCCGGCATATTGGAGAGCAGACGGCAGAAGAGGCTGTGTCCCCGGCAGAATGACAGGCGGATCGTTGACAGAGCACAGCGAAAATGATATGATACATGGGCAGGCAGGATGAAGTGACATTCTTGTCATAAAAATTCTGCTGCCTTACAGGCGGATATGGCGGAATTGGCAGACGCGCTGGATTTAGGTTCCAGTGGGAGACCGTGCAGGTTCAAGTCCTGTTATCCGCATAAACAGGGGCTTTCGAGACATTTTGGGTGTCTTGAAAGCCCTTATTTTTTGCGTTTGACAGCAATTTTGACATCAAAATCCCTTTTCTTTTAACCCGGCGACTAAGTTTACATAAAACTCTCTCACGTCAAACCCGGGAATGTTTTCCCTGTTCAGGTCAATCATATCTCCGTGGGAGATTCCGCGGCCTTTCTCTGTGGAAAGCAGAATAAAATGTGCTCCGAAAGGGGCGCTGTCTACGGACACAAGGCCGTCATTTGCGCCGTCAAAATGTCTGACTAACGGATATGCCATATTTAAGGGAAATCTGCCGCCGGAGGCACAGTTCATCCGGCTGCCAACGCTCTGGTAATAGACGTCTGGGTGGCATGGCAGTTCGCTGTCCCGCCGCTCACAGGCGGAAGCCGTGAGATCCTGCACGGCGGCTAAAAAATCGGGGCTGGCGTCACCGCATCTTTTTAGGGCAGCGTTGTACTTGCGCGCCACGCTGTTCTGCACTCTCGCTGGTATTTTATCGAGGAGATAATCGGCGAAAATACAGCCTCTGTGCGGGGTATTGATGGTGGTGAGGGAAGCCACAAAGGGCGCGGCGCCGCAGGCGCTTATGGCGCAGCGGCTGTCCAGCCCGCCTTTGGAATGGGCAACGATGTTTACTTTTTCACAGCCTGTCTCCTGCACAATGTCCCGGATGCGCTCCGCCAGTTCCCGTCCACAGTCTGCCACAGAGGCGGCGGACTGCTGGCTGCCGTAATAGATGACAGCGCCGTTTCGCTTCAGGGCATAGGGAATGCGGCCCCAGTAATTAAAGAAGCGGAAATCCCGGAAAAATACGCCGTGGACGAGGAGAATCGGGTATTTTGTTCCGCAGAGCCGGCTTTCGGCCCGGACCTGGTCCAGAAGGTATTTTTCTTTTTCGAATGCCGCTTCGCACGAGGTGATGGAGATGATCCGGCACAGCGCCCAGATGTGGACGAACGGAATAAAACCGCAGACGATGCCGATGATACGCCATTTGACGCCAAGCTGGACGGAAGTTGTGTATACGCGGATGATACCGTTCCAGAAAAGGACGGTCTCCATCAGAACCAGCACAAGCAGGCTGATCAGGCGGCCAGCCCCATACCAGAGGCCGGAACCGGCAGGCGGCGCGCACAGCGAGTACAGGATAATAAACAGGGCAGCCGTTATGGTCGTTGCGAGAAAAAGCTGCAGGAGCGCGGCCCCGTCCTCCAAAATCTGGTTGCGGCTGCCGCAGGTTGTGCGGACTGTCAATCTGGGAAATATATTGATGAAGAGAAAGAGGAGAAAGCCTGTCATAAACGCCGCCATGACGGCCATACTGCGGGCCGGCGTAAAAAACGCGCCTCTCAGGGCAGGGTCGGTGATACAGGGGATCAGGATATAGAGGGCACACATTTCTGCAGACAGTATCAGTGCAGAGATGATTTTTCTGATGTGTTTCATGGCTTTCCTCCGATAGGCGGTTGTGGAATGCAGTTTCCTGTTTTCATCGTAACACATTGGAGGTGAAATGGAAATACGGTTGCTTTTTCCTGCCTATGCGAGTAAGATGACAAAAGGACCTGAAATCGGCCCGGAGAGGAACCTTATGTATGAGTGAGGCAAAGACAATGACCCGTGAGGAGCGTATGGCGACGGAGTCCATCGGCAGACTGATGGCAGGCATGACGCTGCCAGCCATCCTTGCGCAGATCATCAATATTTTATACAGTATCATCGACAGAATCTATATCGGGCATATGGAAGGCGTGGGAGCCAACGCCCTGACGGGGGTAGGCGTCACTTTCTGTATCACGGTGTTTATCTCCGCTTTTTCGGGATTTATCAACAGCGGTGCGGCGCCTCTTGCGGCGATCTGGCTGGGGAAGCAGGACAGGGACCGCGCAGAGAAAATCCTGGGCAACAGCGTAAGTTTCCTTGTGATCTGCACGGTGGCGCTGATGGCCATATTCTATGCCTTTCAGAGGCCCCTTCTCTATCAGTTCGGAGCCAGTGACGCCACCATAGAATACGCCGTGGACTATCTGACCATTTACCTGGCAGGCACGCTGTTTGTGGAGCTGGCGCTCGGATTAAACGCTTTTATCATCTGTCAGAGCAGGCCTGGCACGGCGATGCTTTCGGTGCTGATCGGTGCGGTGGCCAATATTATCCTTGACCCGATTTTTATCTTCGGGCTTCACATGGGGGTGAAGGGGGCGGCAGTGGCCACAGTCATCTCCCAGGCGCTCAGCGCGGCGTGGGTCACCGGGTTTCTGCTGAGTGACCGCTCTTCCTTAAAAATAAGGAAAAAATGTCTCCGGCTTGAGCGGGGGATATTGATCAGCATTTTTTCGCTTGGGATATCGCCTTTTATCATGCGGGCTACGGAGAGCTTTATCAGTATTGTGTTAAATCACGGGCTGCAGGCTTACGGCGGGGATCTCCATGTGGGGGCCCTCACCATCATGCAGAGTGTGATGCAGCTTTTTGCCGCGCCCATCGGCGGATTCACCCAGGGCATGACGCCCATCATCAGCTATAACTACGGCGCAGGGAATTTCGGGCGTGTAAAACAGCTCTACCGATGGATGATCGGTCTTTGCTTTGGGTTTATGGTAATCACCACGGCGACCACCATGCTGTTCCCGGAATTTTACGCGGGATTTTTCACAAACGAGACGGCGCTTGTAGAGCTGGTCGGGAAAGTGATGCCTGTTTTTATGGCGGGTATGCTTGTATTCGGCCTGCAGAACGGGATTCAGCCCACTTTTCTCGCGCTCGGGCAGGCGAAGGTGTCCCTCTTTATCGCCGTGCTGCGCAAAATCATTTTGCTGATTCCGCT
>CAJTTT010000053.1 GCA_910579285.1 uncultured Lachnospiraceae bacterium
CGCAAACCCGCGCTCCGCGCTTTCTGTCCGCCTTCGTCGGACGTTTGCTCGTTAATGGCGCATGAAAAACAAATGCCGCTTCGCGTCGCTTGTTTTTCTTTTGCGCCATTAGATCGCGACTGGTATGTCTTTGACTTGGGGGCCGGTGGTGTAGTTCTCTACTTTCACATCGTCCCTTGTAAACTGATAAAAGTCTGTAATTTCAGGATTGAGCCAGAAAGCCGGCGCATCGTAAGCAGGCCTCTCAATCAACTCTTTTATAATAGGAATATGCCTGTCGTAAATATGCGCGTCCGCGATCACATGAACCAGTTCTCCCACTTCCATGCCGCACACCTGCGCCAGCATGTGCACGAGCACCGCGTACTGCACTACATTCCAGTTGTTTGCCGTCAGCACATCCTGGGAACGCTGATTTAAGACAGCGTTTAGCGTCAGCTTCTCATGTCCCTTTTTCTGTGTCACATTGAAGGTCATACTGTAAGCACAGGGGTACAGATTCATCTCGTGCAGATCCTGGTGCACATAGAGATTCGTCATAATCCGGCGGCTGAACGGGTTGTTTTTCAGATCGTAAATCACCCTGTCCACCTGATCCATCATGCCTTCTTTATATTGATGTTTCACGCCCATCTGATACCCGTAAGCCTTGCCGATACTGCCGTCCTCATCGGCCCACTCGTCCCAGATATGGCTGTGTAAATCATTAATATTATTGGATTTTTGCTGCCAGATCCATAACATCTCGTCTGTTGCGCTCTTAAGAGCTGTCCTGCGAAGCGTCATAATCGGGAACTCCTTAGACAGGTCATAGCGGTTCACCACCCCGAATTTCTTCACGGTGTACGCGCTCTCCCCGTCCGGCCAGCGGGGCCTCACCTTCTCCCCCTCCGTGCTCGTTCCGTTTTCCAGTATATCCTTACACATATCTATAAAAATGTGATCTGCCAGACTCACTCCCCGTTCTCCATTCCTTTTATATTATGTAAACCGTTTTTCCAAACTCACGCCATAAAAATAATTCACAGCGTAAACCATTCAGGAAGAATGCGTTCTTTGCATTCTTCCGAACATAATATAGTTGTACTTGGGCATCGTCCTCCGATGCCCTAGTGCAACTTTATGTTCTGTCCCACTTGTCGCAAAGCGAATTGATCTGATCCGCAAACCGCGCCAGATCTTTGTTTGCGCCGCCCTCGTTCTTGTGAATAACGGCGATAAGCCTCTGCCCGCTTGCCAAAAGCCTTGCAAAGACATCGGAGATACCGCGCCCCCTCTTTTTGATGGCAACAGGCTCCGCCTCGTGTATCAGCTCACCGCTTATCAGATCGTACCTTGTACCGCTGTAAGGCGCATATGCATCCAGCCCGTGCTCCACTTTCAGACACTCCGTAAAGAGCTTGCAGACGCTGTCCTCGCCGTGTACTACAAATACCTTATCCGGCTTTTTCTCAAAACCGTTCACCCAATTCAGAAGTCCGTTCTTGTCCGCGTGGCCGCTCATACCTACCAGCTTCGTAATATCAGCCCGAATCTCGATCGGCTCCCCGAAAAGCTTCACCTCTTTCGCTCCCTCCACAAGCATTCTGCCGAGGGTTCCCACAGCCTGGTATCCCACAAAGAGAATCGTGCACTCCGGCCGCCACAGATTATGTTTCAGATGATGCCTGATGCGGCCCGCCTCACACATGCCGGAGGCTGATATAATCACTTTCGGCGTATGTTCAAAGTTGATCGCCTTGGATTCATCACTTGTAATGGCAAGCCTCAGTCCCGGGAAAGTGATCGGGTTGATCCCCTTTCTGACCAGAGCCATCGCCTCCTCGTCAAAGCATCTGGCTTCATTCTTATGAAAAATGCCTGTAGCCTCCACCGCCAGCGGGCTGTCCACATAGACCGGGAAATTTTCGTGGCCTTTTACCAGCCTGTCCGCTTTGATCTGCCGCAGGAAATAGAGCATTTCCTGCGTTCTGCCCACCGCAAAGGAGGGAATCACCACGTTTCCGCCCCTGTCAAAGGTGGTCTGTAATATCTTCGTCAGCTCTTCCACATAATCCACTTTCTCAGAGGAATGCAGTCTGTCTCCGTAGGTGGATTCCATCACCACAAAATCCGCCTCCGCCGTATTGATCGGGTCTTTTATCAGAGGCTGCTCACTGTTCCCGATATCCCCGGAAAACACGAGCTTCTTCGTCACACTGCCTTCCGTCGCCCAGACTTCGATACTGGAAGAGCCGAGCAGATGCCCGATATCCGTAAAACGGATCTTTATATTTTCACATACCGTCACTTCACTGTTATAGTCGCAGGGGATGAGACACCTGATCGCCCCGTCCGCATCCTCCATCGAGTAGAGAGGTTCTATCAGATCATTCTGTGCACTTCTCTTCGCCTTGCGGTTTTTCCACTCTGCCTCCTGCATCTGGATATGGGCACAGTCACGCAGCATAATACTGCACAGATCGCAGGTTGGCGCCGTTGCAAAGATCTGTCCCCGGAAACCTCTGGCATACAAAAGCGGCAGAAGACCCGAATGGTCTACATGCGCATGGGTCAGGAACACATAATCTATAAGCGCCTCATCTACCGGCAGTTCACAGTTTTCAAATACATTTGCCCCCTGCTCCATACCGTAATCCACCAGAATATTTTTATCGCCTACACGAAGATAATGGCAGCTTCCCGTCACCTCGTGGGCAGCTCCGATAAACATCAGCTCCATACAATACCCTCCCTAATCTTAATTTATCATACCATTTTTTTCTGAAAGCGTAAATCTTTTCGGGGATTTCTTTTCAGATTTCTCATACCCGTTTGGCCTTTGCCCCCGCCAAAACAGGTATCTCCTAAGTCTCAACATCCCCCTCCTTCTCCATACTATATAATAAACCCCTGATGAGGTAAATTCCCATGTCCTTTTCGATTTCTTCCCTGCTGCTTTTTCTGGTGGCAGTTTCTCTGGATTCCCTGACAGCCGGATTTTCCTACGGCACCGGGCGGGTGCATATCAAAGCCCTTTCCCTTCTTATTTTAGCCTGCGTTCCGGCTCTTTTCATCACTGCTGCAGGCGGACTCGGTGAAATCCTTGGTTCCCTGCTGCCTCCCGGCGTCCTTCCCTTTCTCTCCTTTTTCATGCTGGCCGCAATCGGCATCGCAAAGCTTCTGGAAAGTCTGATCCGCAGCATAGCAAAAAAGCACCCCAGTCTCATGGGAAACTGGGGCTGTCAGATCAAACAGATCAATATCATCTTTACGGTCTACCTTTCGCCGGAAGAGGCAAACCGCACAGATGTCCAGGTGCTGAGTGCAAAGGAAGCGCTGCTTTTAAGCCTTGCCCTCTCCCTTGACAGTGTTCTTGTGGGAATGGCTTTCCCGGCTGCAGACATTCCCCGGCTCACCCTGTTTCTCTCCGCCACCCTTTTTAATCTGCTCCTGTTTATAACCGGCTGCCTTTCGGGCCGTATTCTCTCCCGCATGCTGCGCATCGATCTTTCCTGGCTCTCCGGACTGTGCCTTCTGCTCCTGGCCTTCCGCGCGTTGGCTTGAGTCCGCTTCTCTCCCCGCTTTCCGCGCACTGGCCTGCGTCCGCTTCTCTCCCCGCTTTCCGCGCACTGGCCTGCTCCTTCTTCTACTCCCGGCTTTCCGCGCACTGACATGCCCGGGATCCCGCCGGCACACCTGCCATCCCTACAATCACCAGCAGCTCATGCACCAGAAGCGGCGTGACGGAAAGCGCCATCAGACGAATCCACTCCTCTACGGTCAGACGCACGGTGCCGAAAAGCGCCACGAGAATCGGAATCTCCGTCACCGCTGCCTGCAGGACAATGCCAACCGCAAGGGCCAGCAGCATCTGGGGATTACCCTTGTGGTCCATCCGAAATACAGAGCGGTTCACATCCCGCATCCCGATGGCATGGAAAAGCTGACTGATACCGAGCACCGTGAACGCGTGAGTCTGCGCTCTGGCAAGGACAGCCGATATCTTCAGTCCTTCCAATATATTATGTAAACTAACAGGCAGACCTTCCATCACAATGCGGTCATAGGGAACTTTCAAAAATGCCGCCAGACTGATCCCGCCAATCACCACACCATAGCAGATCACACACATAAGCCCGCCTCTTGCAAACAGCGACTCATCACTTTGTCTCGGCGGTTCCCGCATCAGACTCTCAGTGTCGTTGTCATCCACTCCCAGCGCAAGCGCGGGCAGCGAGTCTGTAATCAGATTAATCCAAAGAATGAACCCTGCAGTCAGCGGCACCGGCAGCCCTGCCACAATTGTCAGAAGCATGGTGAGGATTTCTCCCAGATTGGAGGAGAGGAGAAACAACACCGATTTGCGTATATTCTCATATATGCCCCGGCCCTCCCGTATGGCTGTATGGATCGTTGCCACATTGTCATCCATCAGCACAAAGTCCGCCGCACCCCTGGCTACGTCAGTTCCCCCTTGTCCCATAGCAATGCCGATATCCGCCGCCTGCAGGGAAGGCGCGTCATTGACCCCGTCCCCGGTCATGGCTACTGTTTTATGTAAACTTCTGTACCCCTCCACAATCCTTACTTTATGCTCCGGCGTCACCCGGGCAAACACTTTAAGCTGCGGCAGCCTCTGCAAAAAGCTCTGCTCCTTCAGATGATCCAGTTCCCGTCCTGTGATGCACTCTTCCGCGCGGTTTGCAATTCCGAGCTGTCTGGCAATGGAAAAGGCCGTGTCGGGATGATCTCCCGTGATCATCACCGTGGAAACTCCCGCCTGTGCAAAGCCCTGTACCGCAGCAAGCGCCTCCGGCCTGACCGGGTCCTGCATACTAACAAAACCAAGAAACACCATACCCTTCTCTTTCATGCCTCCCTCCGGCTCCATCGCCAGCGCAAGCACACGCCGTCCCTCTCCCATCAGACGTTTCTGTACGCCAAGCAGCCGCTCCCGCTCCATCACGGTAAGCGCTGCCATCCGGCCATCCCTGAAACAACTCTCACAGTTTTCCAGAATGCGTTCTGCCGCGCCCTTCGTATAAGCGGTCTGCCCGTTTCCCTCCCTGTGCAGTGTTGTCATCATTTTCCGTTCAGCATCAAAGCCGATCTCATTGATGCGGGGATGCCGCTCCCGGATCCGCTCCACATTGACACCGCAGTCCTGCGCCATGTGGAGGAGCGCCAGTTCTGTCGGATCCCCAAGCCCTTCCTCCCCGGACTCCGCATCGTTGCAGAGCACACAGCCCAGGAGAAAATGACCTGCGCAGGACTGGTGCTCCCCGGCATCCGCCGTCTCCTGAAAAAACGCGGCAAGCCCCTCCCTCTCCGTGAGTTTTCCATCCAGGTAACACTCCATCACCGTCATTTTATTCTGAGTCAGCGTGCCAGTCTTGTCCGAACAGACAACCTCTACCGCCCCCAGCGTTTCCACTGCCGAAAGCCTGCGCACAATGGTTTTGGCCTTCACCATACGGGACACACTCAACGCCAGCACAATCGTCACAATGGCGGGAAGGCCTTCCGGCACAGCAGCAACCGCCAGAGACACGGAAGTCAGCAACATGTCTCCCACATCCCGCCTCTGCATCAGCGCCACAACAAAGAGAAGCACACAGATCCCCACTGCCAGAGCGCTCAACACCTTCCCCAGCTCTCCAAGCCTCACCTGCAGCGGCGTCAGTTTTTCCTTATGCCCGTGCAGCATGTCCGCTATATGTCCGACCCGCGTATCCATGCCCGTGGCAGTCACCACACCGAGGCCGCGCCCTTTCGTTACATAGGTGGACATGTAAACCATATTCCTGCTGCTGGTATCCGCCGTCTCCTTCTCAATATAGCCCGCTTCTTTTTCTACCGGCACAGACTCTCCTGTTAGGGTAGACTCTTCCGCAAAAAGCCCAATACTTTCTATTAACCGCAAATCAGCCGGCACCCGGTTTCCCGACTCCAAAACGACAATGTCACCAGGTACAAGCTCCTGTGCCGGGATAATATGGTGGGTGCCGTCCCGCAGAACCGTCGTTCTCGGTTCCGATATCTGTTTCAAGGCTTCCACCGCGCGCCCCGCCTTGCCCTCCTGGATGATTCCCACTGCCGCGTTCAGCGCAACCACCGCCACAATAATAATGGCGTCCCCAAATTCATACAACATCATGGAAATCGCCATAGCTACCATCAGAATCAAAATCAGCGGATCGTTCAGCTGCGCTGCAATTCTTGCGGCAAGACTCTTTTTTTCCTGATCCTTTAACCGATTCGGCCCATACTTCGTCCTGCGCTCTGCAATTTTGGCCGCGCCCAGCCCTCTCTCCGCGTCTGTCTGCAATCCTCGGATTGTCTCCGATACGCTTCTGTTCTCATACATACGCCTGTCCTCCCGTCATTTCTAAGCCCTGTCCATAACCGCCATACCCACAACCCCGAAAAAGGCTTGTCACTTCTTTTTTAAGATATGCGCGAATAAGCAGAGTTAGAAGTAAATAGAAGTAAAACGAATGCTTGCATACGATTTTGCTTCTATTTGCTTATAACGAGCAACGCGAACGAGAAATGCACAGCATTTCGAGTCTGCTTATGAGCGGAGCCAGAAATAGATAGAAGCAAAACGAATGCTTGCATACGAAAAGGAGCCTCTGTATGTTAGAAGCTCCTCAACTTATCTGTTCCGTCATCAATTGTATTTTCAATGGATTTTACCACCACATAGTAACCTCCGCCGCCGCTCAACTCCACATAAACGCGGTCGCCCGCCTTGTGGCCGAGCAGAGCCTTGCCAAGCGGTGATTCCGTGCTGATCAGTCCCTCAAGGGAATTGCCCCTCACCGTTGTCACCAGCTTGTATTTCTCCGTGAGGTTATCCTCCTCAAAAAAGACTTCCACCGTATTGTTCATTCCGATTTCATCCTCTGCGGATTCGTCAGACACAATCACGGCAGTTTTTATCATCCGCTCCAGATAGCGAATGCGGCTCTCATTCTGGTTTTTCACTTTTTTCGCCGCATGATACTCAAAGTTCTCGCTCAGATCGCCGTGTGCCCTGGCTGTCTTCACATCTTCCAAAGCCTCCCGGCGCACCACCAGCTTGCGGTATTCGATCTCTTCCTCCATCTTGCGGATATCCTGTTTTGTCAATTCGTTATGCATGATAGTCCTCGTTTCAGAGCACAAATTGAATAGCTGTGCGGAAGAACCGCACAGCAGCTTAATGTTTGCTCTGATTTACTTCGCGTTCACCATATAGTCAAGCAGACGGTTCACATCCTCAGGATCATGTGCAACAAGCTCCATCTCCGGGATCGCATTGTCAGCAAAGAGCTTTGTGAGCGCTACATACTTGGTCAGCTGAGACTTTAAGTTCAGTCTGTCTCCTTCTTTGGTTACCAGCTCAACCGTTCCTTTGCACTGGTTTACTACATCAAAAAACTTTTCAGGGTTGTCGATGTTCATTACTTTCATTTTCTTTTCCTCCCTTTTCTCTTCTACTTTCTACTCTTCGTTTACACCAACATAATACACCATTTTTCATATTTGTCAAAGCTTTTTTAAAAAATTTAATTTTCTTGTTGACAAATCCAAACCTCTATAGTATATTAATAAATGTCCGAGCGATACAAACGCAAACGGACAACAAGCGCGAGTGGCTCAGTTGGTGGAGCGCGACCTTGCCAAGGTCGAGGCCGCGGGTTCGAGTCCCGTCTCGCGCTCTTTTTAATTCTTAAGGAATCCAGCAGTTATGCTGGGTTCCTTAATTTTTTCTGTTACTTCCATTCGAAAGCGCTTTCTTATCATACATGCGATTCAGCTTATTGTGGTACGCTGCCATTACAAAGATACCTCCCACCGCTTCTATCAGGCACAGACATGCCACAGCCCCGCCTCCAAAAGGCTGCCCGCATACAAAGCAGCAGATAAATCCAGCCCCATACAAAATCCACATAATGCCATGTTTCCGATTATACGCCTTCACATCTGTAATCTGCTCCTTTCTGGGCGGTTCCTTTCCTGACCAAAACCCGACTGGATCTTTGCTCCTGTACTGTGCGATCCCCAAAAGTATAATCGGCCCTATACCGATCAACAATACCGCAAATGAAAAAATGATCTCACCTGTCATATCCCAATCCCCTCTCAATACGCTCCAGACCAGTACAATTACCGTATTCTGCCCTTTATCTCACATAGATGCCTGCAAAACGCATATCCTCATCGTATGTCAATCGGTAAGTAACACTTACATTTTCATAAGTCACCGTCATCTCACCGACTGCCAAATGGCTGTTTCCCTGTATCACCTCGACCATATAGACCGCACCGAACTGTTTGCGCTCTCCCCAGTCATCAGACAGCGCCCGACGCATGTTCTCCCTCATTTCCGCATTTAACAGCGTCTGCATTTGGGGAATGGCGCTTTTTTGCAGCGCGTCATAATCTTCCGCATCCAGCAGCTCGATCGTCTCCTTCATGGCTGCTTCCACCTGCTCTGCGTCAAAATACCGGCTCTTCTCTATACTCACTGTTTTGGGAAACATCCAGAAGACAAGCAGCACAAAAAGAACCAGTATCAGCACAATGGGAATTACTATTTTACAGATTTTATTTCTGGTATAGCGCCTCTGCTCCCCTGCCGAAATATTCTCATTGAAACTCTCAGCAATTTCCTCTGCTGTACCCATCTGGGTTATAATTTCTTCCAGCCGTTCTCCCTGTTTTACACGCACCTGGATATCCGTCAAAAGTTGTTTCTTAATCTCCTTTTTCCTTCTGCCGCCGCATTTGATCTTCCTTGCAGCAGCATTTACATAGCGTTTCTCGTCCATTTCCTAGTCCTCCATAATCCTTGCCGCGCCCTCGGAAATCCGCTTCCAGACGTCCTCTATTTCAGCAAGCGTCCTTTTTCCCTCTTCGGTAATTTCATAATATTTTCTCGGCACCTGTTTTCCCACTGCCCCGCTCCACTTACTCTCCACAAGCTTATCATCCTCCAGCCGGTAAAGGATCGGATACAAAGTGCCGTCTTTGAGTAAAAAGGTCTCTCCGCTTTTTTCCTTCATCTCCTGGATAATCTGATAGCCATATTTCGCCTCTGATTTCAACAGTCTCAGGACAAGCATATCCAATACGCCTTTCTTCATCTGTCTTTCATATTTATCATTCATTATTCCCTTCATTTCTGCGCTTCTGCCTTAACTCTTCCCACTTTTCCAGGTCTGCGCATGTATCACTCTTACATACTTTGTATTACTAAGTATATTATAAAAGCAGCTCCCGACAAAGTCAACCTCCGATACAAGGATGTGCCATCTGGCAGGATAGATTTTCCCTTCCCGCTGCGCAAAACGCCTGCAAAAAAAAGCGGAAACACTGCCCATACAGCATTTCCACCATTTTTTGTATCTTTAGACTTACAATTCCAGCTTTCCGGCACACTTTACCCGGTAAATCCGATCCAGGGACTCGTTGATCCGTTCCTCCGAGAGCGTACCGTCCTGAACTGCAGCAAGCACTGCATTATACGCCTTTTCAAAGTCATCGGGCATAAGCAACATATCCGCGCCAGCTTCCAGCGCCATCACCGCCGCATCCTCCGTCGGATAATAATCCGTAATTGCCGTCATATCCAGCGCATCCGTAATAACCACGCCTTCAAATCCCAGTTCTCCCCGCAAAATATCCGTAATCACTTTCTTCGACAGGGAACTTGGCACATTGTCCTCATCCAGCGCCGGCGCCGTGGCATGGCTCACCATCACGAAGTCTGCCCCGGCTTCTATGCCTGCAGAAAACGGCACGAAATCCGAAGCCCGCATCTCCTCCAACGACTTCGCAATTTCCACCCTTCCCTCATGGGTATCCTCCGACGCGCTCCCAATCCCGGGAAAATGTTTCAGGCAGGCGCTCACACCAGAGCCTTCCAGTCCGCCTACGACACTGGCAACCATCTCACCCGCCATCTGCGGATCAGAACCAAAAGAACGGTTTCCCAGCGCGCTGCCCTCTCCTGCCACATCCGCAACGGGCGCAAAATCCACATTAAAACCAAGCTCCTTCAGATAGGAACCGATGACAGATCCCGCTTCTGCCGCCTGGGAAGCATCTCCTCCCGCGCCGATGGCCGCCATATCATCTATCTTCGTCACCTCAACCTTACTGTTTCCGACTCTGCTGACATCGCCGCCCTCCTCATCCACTGCAAGAAAAATCGGATAATTACTCATGGACGCCGTATTGGCAAGCATCGTTGTGATCTGCTCCTTATCCAGAATATTCTGTCCGAAATAGATCAGTCCGCCTACCGCATACTGATTCAACGCCTCCTGAGTTCCATCCCCGGCCTGGGTCGCCGTTGTTACTCCTGTGATAGACTCCGGCGTCACCATGAAGAGAGCAGCAACCTTATTTTCAATCGACATCTCAGAATAATAGGACTCTGCCAGTTCTCCCAGAATATCTTCCTCCTCCGGCTCCTCCTCCACCGCTTCCGGCGTATCAATCACCATATCTTCCGAAGGCGGTTCCTGTTCTGCAGCTTCCTCCGCCGCCTTCTTATTTTCAGCTTCCTGCTTCTTATGCTTGACAAAAGAAGCCGCCTTTCTTCCGACCGCAATACCGCCTACGGCAATCCCAACAGCCACAATAAAGATTACCAGATAAACAATGATCTGGTTGCGTATCCTGCGTCTGCGTCTGAATGCGCGTCGTTCTTCCTCATCATCGTAATCTTCTTCGTCTTCCTCGTCGTCCTCTATTTCATCCTCTTCATCGTCTTCGTCATCGTCCTCTTCATCCTCAAAATCTGTCTCATCCTCATCCAGCTCCTCGTCCGAATATCCCTTTCTTCTCTTACGCAGCTTTCCCATCGGCTATAACCATGTCCTTTCTGAAATCTCTTATCCTGACGGTATCCGTATAACAGGCACTATAAATTTACCGCATACAAGATATAGTATGCATAAGTATACTATAACCTATTTTTAGTGGAAAAGCCACCCCGATTTTATTAAGATTCCTATAAGAAAGCAAAAGGAGAACCA
>CAJTTT010000054.1 GCA_910579285.1 uncultured Lachnospiraceae bacterium
GGTGCAGAGCAGATACCAGATCAAGGAGCCGGGAGCGATGAGCGCAGAACTCTACGGCAGGGTGATGTCCGCGCTGAAACGGACGAAATCGACAGAGGCGGCATAAGACGGGACAATAGGAGAAAAGAATGGACAGATGGAATGGAGAAAGGAAGGTGAGGAAAAATGATGGGTTTTGAGGAATTTACAGAGCATGTTTCAGAAGCAGTCCGTGTGAAGGCGGGCGGTGCATACCAGATCAAAAGGCATGACGTGACCAAAAATAATAATGTGAAGCGGACAGGGATTACTGTAATGAAGGAAGAAGCGGGTATCGGGCCGTGTGTATATCTGGATGCGCTTTACCGGGAATATGAAACCGGCGGGATGAGGTCTGATGAGATCGTGGATGAGGTATACAGGCTGGCCCTGAAACATACGGAGGGTGCGCCTTATGCCGATGTATCGGGCTTCCGGGAATGGGAAACTGTCAAGGGAAATGTCAGGGCGAAACTGATCAACGCGGAACAGAATAAGGAACTGCTTGAAAAAATACCCCACAGGATGTTCCTTGATCTGGCGGTGGTCTACTATGCCGTGGTCAGGGACCAGACACAGGAGGAGACAGGGACGGTCCTTATCCGCAGGGAACATATGGAAATATGGGGGCAGGAAGAGGAAATCCTTTACCAGACAGCGGTGACGAATATGCGTGCCGAAGGCGGAGCGGATTTTACCGCGCTTGAAGATGCCATAAAGCGTGTCATGCCGGAGATCACACTTCCTGCTGCACCCCGTGATCTTCCGTGGGATACGGGAATGTACATACTGACAAACCGCCGTAAGTGTTTCGGGGCGGCGGAGATCCTTGATAAGGAAACTTTACGGATGATCGCGGACAGGGTCGGCGATGGGTTTATTGTACTGCCAAGCTCGCTGCATGAGATGATCGTACTGCCCCCAAAGGCTGAATCAGAATATGAACGGCTGGCAGATATGGTGCGGGAGGTCAATGATACACAGGTGGATGTGGCAGAGCGGTTATCCTACCATGTGTACGCGTACAGCAGGAACGAGGGGACATTAAAGATCGTTGCGTGATGATGGATGTCTGTAGGGAAACGGAGAGATAGATAAAGGAGATAGGTTGAATAAATTCTCTGAGGAGCAATTTATTCAACCAAGAGTTTGTGCCGAAGCGTCACAAACTCCTTGATCGCAGAGCAGAATCTGAAATTCTGCTCGCGTCCTCAGCGCAAAGCGCTTCGGAATGGAGGAAAAAATGGAATATGAAGCGTTTAAGGAAAGTGTATTAAAGGGGCTGCAGGAAAAATATGGCGGTCATGCCACAGCCAGAGTTGAAAAGATACTGAAAAATAATGGAAAACACCATGACGGCATTGTGGTGGAACTGGGCGGAGGGAAAGGGAGCACAGGTATGTTTATCCCGCTGGAATGGTTTTACAGACTGTATGATGGCGGGAATACGGATATGGAGGGATGCATCCAGATCATAGCAAAGGTCTGTGAAGAGCACCGGGAGACGGACTGTGTCAGGGAACTGCTGCAGAAGATGGTGTGCTGGGAACGGATCAAAGGAGATATATACCCAGTCCTTCTCTCCACAAAAGAGAACCGGGAAATGCTGGAACGGGTGGTTTCCACGCCAATGCTGGACATGTCGGTGGTTTACATTGCCCGTGGGGAGATTGGAGGGCGCTGTGTCGGGATCAAGATCGACCGCAGGACGTTAGAAATCTACGGGATCAGTACGGAGCGGTTACATAAACAGGCGATGGAAAATCTGATGAATGACGGCTACCAGTTCCGGGACATCTACAGGTTGGTCGTGGAGCAGGGCTACCCTAAGCCGGAGAAGCTGGAGCTGGAGGAGGCCGGAAAAGCGGAGAAGACGGAAAAGGCGTATATCCTTACCAATGCAGTGAAGTTTTACGGGGCGGCTGGGATTCTGGACAGGAAGCTGGTGCGGGAATTTGCAGGAGGGAAGAATTACTTTATCCTGCCGTCCTCCGTCAATGAAACCATTTTTGTCCCTGCAGGAGATGGAAGCGGCATGGAAATCTATAATGGTATGGTAAAAATGGTGAACGAGATGGACGTTGACGAGGAGGAGCGGCTTACAGACCATGCGTATTTCTACGACGGGGCGGCGGATGAGATTAGGATGTGTGCCTAAATATATCTCCAGACAGCTTATATATAAGGAAGAAGGTGGTACGGATGAATGAGGTTTTGAAAGTGGTTCTGATCGGGATTTTTACGACGATAGTGGCGGCGTTGAATAAGGTTGGGGAAAGGTGACAGATGTACATATATAAATAGCATTTTCTGGTTTTTATGGATTGAGGGAGTCCGCCGAAACAATATTTGTAGTATATGGTAGTTCATTAAGCAAAATGGCATAGCTGAGAATATAGTTTGGCTATGCCAATTTTTGCTACGAAATATTTTATGGGATTGTATTTATCGGGATAAATAGATTACAATGGTAAAATACAGTGGTCATCATATGATGATTAGGCGGGTAAGCCAACATCGTATTTGGGACTTGAGACAAATACACAATTTATGGTTTGTGTGGTTTTATGCACGGATGAAATATGTGGCGAATATATGGAGGACTACTATGGGAGTGAGAAAATACTACTATACTGCGGATGATTTAGTAAAAAAGGATGGGAAACTGAACGAAGAGCAAAGAAAAGCCAAAAAGGATGAACTGGTAAGAACATTTAGACGTATACTTGAACAACTTGGATTTACAACAGAAATGATTGATTGGTTTAGAAGTGGACAGAATGACGTACAAAGCGGTCGGTCGGGATATTTCATTTTTGCTGGCGGGGATAAGGAGGAAGTGCAGGAAAAATTGGATGAAGTTTTTGAGAAAGCAGATCAGAGACCTACATATGAGAATATGTGTGCTGTAATCAATAATCTTAAAGACTTATTACCTTTTACAAAGAATGAATCTTGGCTTCGGAATTTACCCAATGAGCAAATGAGCGAAATTACGAAACTCATTTCTTTAGTTGATGAAATATGTGAACTGAAAACATATAATGAATACAAAGGGAATGTCAGAATAAAAGGTGAACTTGGTAAAATTGCGAAAATTACTGTTAATATTAATAAATCGAAAACTAAAAATATAGAAAATTTGAAAAAGGCATCTGCGAGAAAAGAGTTTGAGGATTATAACGATAGAACAAGAAAGGTTCACGAAATTGTAGTTGCTTCTTTCTTGAAAAAGATGAATAATACCTATTTTTCGGACATGAAGATTGCATCAAAAGAAGAATTTTATCGGATGATCAAAAACTGGTGTGCAGTGTGGATATATCTTTTTGAGAACATTGATGGTTTACGGAAAGCAGAGGACTTTTTTAATATCTGCAAACTTTTAGACTATTATAGGAAAGATGAAAATTATAAGAAACAATTTTTCCGTGAAAAGAGGCAAATGGAAGGCAAAATGGGGGAGGCTTACGCCAAGTTTCAGAAATTGCCAATAATGCTATTCCCAGAATATTACTTGAGACATTATAAAGAAAAATTGGTCGAAATGATACGTGATTCTTCGAGAAAAGAAATATTGAAGAAGGAATTTAGTAATTCGTTGAATTATCTTGAGGAGTGTAATGCGTTTGTTCAAAGTGTAGGACAATGGAAGGATGGAGGAAGTTGTAAAGAAGATGTGACAAGCATGAAGGTAGAAGCATTACGTGAATTGGATATGATAATAGAATTTATACAAAGTGATGCCGCTAATATAGAGAATGAGGATAATAATGAAACTATAACAGACGAGGAAGATAAAGGCGACAGAGAAAAATTTGTGGCTGATTATAATAAATACAAAGGGACAGCCCCCGTTAGCAGAGAATGTCTGGAGTGTATTTTTGATCTAAAGTATGAAAATAAAGGTTTGATAACAGATTACTTGCCGTATGCAGAAGACATACTGAAAGATTTTAATGGTAAAACAATTAAAGAATGAATGATGATCGGAGAAGGAATAACAGCTTCTCCGATTTTTTACGCAAAAATTTATAAAAAAGTTGTTTTTATGAAAAAATATGATTGTTTTGCGTATAGATTTGTTGGTGAAGTTAGAGCTTAAAAATTATATCCTTTAATTAGGAAATTTGCAGAGAGTGCAAATGGAAGTAACAAAAAAGCTGGTGTTTTCGGACAGGGTGCACACTCGATGAAAATAGCAGAGGCACAAAACTTTATCAACTAAAATTTGTTTATGCGTAAGGTATGACATGGGTACGCAGAAAGGAGCGATGTATGGATTACTTGGATAATCAATGTAAAACAAGCAATTGTTTTCGTGTATGCGATGGCATATTTGCGACGATTCAAAAGATTGTGTGCGTGCGAAATAATATGGCTGAGTATAATATCACATTACAACGGGAAGGCGTGGATTATTGCGTTAGGGTGTCGGAAACAGACCTTTACCGTACCAAATTTTTGCGGAATATTCCATTTGGTGACATGGGTGAGCCGGAATTATATAAGCAAATTCGCCGGCAGATAGCAGATATACGATTTACAGACGAGGACATTAGGTATCGTACTGACCAGAATGGGTTACAAAAAGTCAACGAGGAATGGATGTTTGTCTTTTCTAATGGCGGTATCTATGACGCTGGTTTTACTCAAAGAGTCTATTCAGGAATTGAGGGATACTACATACCGTCAGAGGCGATGGTGGATTCAGAAGAAGTGAAAGGAATAATCAAAAGTCTTTTCCGGGAGCTTAACCATAATCCAAAAGTTTTCTATCCGCTATTTCTGCTAAACATAATGGCGATTACAAATGGATATCTCAGATTGCTTGGAGAAAAGCAATTTATGAAAATAACCCTCTGGTTGGCGGGCGCCAGCGGTTCGGGGAAAACAGAGCTAGCGAAGGCGGTGGGGACTTATGTATTTGCAGACAGCGATCTGAATTGCAATGCTGTGAGTGCAACAGCTAGACGTAACTATGTCTTGGAAAATTTAGGGCATTCTTCTGGATGCGTATTTTTCTTCGACGATGTAAAGCAGGAAACTGTTCGCGAGAGGAAAAACAGTGTCAAAAATAAAGTCGACGATATTTTGAGAAGCGTATTTAATGGAAGGCTGACAGATGTGGTTAGTGGGCAGTCAACACCACCGTTAATTGATGCCTGCGCACTCATTACGGGCGAGTTTATGCAAACCGAGGAGTCTCAGAATGCCCGCCTTCTGTATCTAAATGCAGATGGCTTCTTGAAGCACGAAAGAAATTCCGAGACACTGCGTATTTTGCAACAGAATCCACTGTGGATCACAACGGTTTGTTGCGACTACATTTGCTGGCTCCTTACAAAAGTTGAAAGTGACATTTTTCGTTCTTTTGTAAAAAGTATGATGGATGAAGTGCGCGGCGAAAAAAAGGGATATGGGGGTATCAATAATGCCGCACGGTTAAACGAAAATCGGCATATGATTGAGATGGTCTGTATTTTGTTGGAACGGTATTTGCGGGAAGGTGGTCTAACCGAAGAATTTATCGGCAGGTTTAAAAGAGCGGCAGAACTAAGTATAGAATCGCTGTGTAGCAATACGTTTGCTCTGCTGGGTGGAGAGGAGATGATTATCCAAAAGGCAGTTTCTGATTTGCTGAAAACATGCCATATACGAAAGGCTCGTTTTCAACTTAATCCCAGATATTCGGACAGCGGATTCAAATATCGTCAGGATTACTTTATGTTGCAATCAGATGATGACATTCTACTCATCGACGACTATGAAGAATCGCTAGTAAAGAATACGCAGGGACAACATGATCAATATGACATAAAACCTTGTCTGATTATTCGAGAAGAGAAACTGATAAATCTTTTGAACGAGTCTATAAGGGAGGTGCTAAGGGAGTATCCAGTTACATGTATTTTTGCGGATGAAATAATCAGCCACTTGTCGAGGCTTTTAAAGAAAATGCAGCTTATCTACAAACAGCGCCGCTCAGATGGAAACTGGGGAAGAACTGCTGTTAAGTACCCAGTCTGCGAAGTAAAGGAAGAATGGGATAAAAAATACTATGAAGGAGAAAAAGAAATGGAAACAAGATGTATTGTTGACTATAAACCGACAGTTCAACTAAATGCAGAGCATCCTTATTTAGATTTTTTAATGGAACGATTTGAGGATGCGGAATCAGAGAAAATCCTTCGGGGCGTAGAACTGATCTGTGATACAGACGGGAAGAAGCTGGAGGAAAGTGAAATCTATAAATTACGCAAGGCATTTATGAACAGTAAAACACTTTATAAAGAATAGGAGGGAAACATTGTGGCACAAGGATGTCTCTATTACACGGCAAATGAGGTTATGGAAATTTTAGGTGTATCGCGTGCAAAGGCATATAAGGTGGTTAGGGAACTCAACGAGGAGCTGGCGGCAAAAGGCTATATTGTTACGGCGGGTAAAGTCCCCAAGAAGTTTCTGGCAGAGCGGCTTTACGGGATGACCGTATAATTTAAGGAATCCCCGGGGATAGGTGTCTCTTGGGGATTCTGCTTTTAGGAAGGAAGTGATAATTTGACCGTTTCAAAAAATGACAAGGGTCTGTGGGATGTCCAGTTTTATTACAAAGATTACAGAGGAAAAAATACCAAAAAACATAAACGCAATTTCAGAACTAAAAAGGAAGCTGTCGAGTGGGCAAATAAATATATAGACCAGCAGTCTCATAATCTGGATATGGATTTTTCGTCTTTCTGGCAGTTGTATAGGGAGGATATGAAGGAGCGTCTGCGGGAAAATACTGTCCGCACCAAAGATTATATCATGGAATTGAAGGTGCTGCCCTATTTTGGTGACAAAAAAATAACGCAAATTTCGACAGCAGATATACGCCGCTGGCAGAACAGTCTTATGAAAGAGGGGTATTCTCCTACTTACTTAAAGACAATCAATAACCAGCTCAGCGCTCTGTTTAATTATGCTGTAAGATATTATGACTTGCCGAGTAATCCTTGCCAAAAGGCGGGTTCTATGGGCAAAGGGAGAGCGGAAGAAATGCAGTTCTGGACACAGGAAGAATTTGAAACTTTTATTGATGCCCTTAAAGACAAGCCTGTTTCTTATTGCGCTTTTATGACCCTTTATTGGACGGGAGTCCGCTTGGGAGAACTGCTGGCGCTTTCCCTTGCTGATTTTGATGCGGAGAAAAAGACGTTATCCATCACGAAGTCTTATCAGCGGATTAACGGCAGGGATGTGATCACAGAACCTAAGACTGCGAAGGGTAAAAGGATAATCTCACTGCCGGATTTTCTGGTGATAGAACTGGAGGAATATGTAAGCAGGCTTTATGGTATGCTGGCAGATGACAGGCTGTTTATGATAACGAAGTCATATTTGGAGAAAGAAATGAAACGAGGGACAGAACTGTCCGGCGTAAAGAAGATACGGCTGCATGATCTCAGACACAGCCACGCTTCCCTGTTGATTTCAAAGTTAGGTGTACAGCCAAAACTTGTGTCAGAACGACTTGGGCACGAGAAAATCCAGACAACACTTGATACATATTCCCATCTGTACCCGGATCAGTCGCGGAACCTTGCGGATCAGTTGAACGGTCTTGTAGATGGATGGGAAGAGGAGGGAGGGAACCATATTGCCGGGAAAGCATAAGGAACCAACGATAGCGTTCCGCCCCAGTGCGTGGGCGAGGGCGGTTATAGAGCAGAGAGCCGCATTAAGCGGCATTTATAAGAAAGATTTTATTACGAGAAGTTGTGTGTATTCTCATATTACTGTAGTAGGGAAGAAGGAAAATATACAGCGGATTGTGGATGCTTTACAGGAAATGCAGATGACCATGAAGGAGATCGCCGGACAGATTCAGTCCGGCGATTTTTCTCTGTCAGATGAAGGGTATCGGGAATTGAAAAATGACTATCTCGCACTGGTGCTGACAGTTGTTGATATTGCTGACGGAGCAGCTTATCTGTTTGGGAAAGAGAGTCCGGCAGAGCGGAGAAACTGGAAAGCGGAACTGGAATTGGAACAGTACCGCCATGTGCTGGAAATGGAGGGAAGACGGGATAAGTAAAATTTTAGGCAGGGAGTGTGAAGGTATGAAAATACTGTTTTCATGGATTCGATGGATTTCTGGAATCCAGAATTATATAGTACAGAAAGAAGAAAGCAAAATATTTCAGCCTTTCTGTAAATGGAATGCAGATGGTAAGCGTAATTGAAAAAGGGAGGAATCCATGATATGATACTTAATGAAAAGGCAGGTGATATGATGGGAGCGGATAATCAGAAGCAATTAGAGAAACAGGAAACATTAGAAGCAATAGGAAAATTAAATCTTTTAGACGATAATCTAATGACGTTAGTATTCGATAGAAATATCGAGGCTACGGAATTATTACTGAATGTTATCCTCCAGCGCAGTGATTTAAAGGTGTTGGAAGTGGTAGCACAGAGAGAGTATAAGAATCCAATGCCGGGTGGACGATCTATTACGATAGATATTTACGCAAAAGACGGGAAAGATAAGGTCTATGACATTGAAGTGCAACGTGCTTCGGCTGGAGCAGATGTCCACAGAGCGAGATTCCATAGCAGCATGATTGATACAAAAATGTTGAAGGCTGGACAGGAATTTAACGAAATCCATGATTCTTATGTGATTTTCATAACGGCAGGCGATGTTATGGGAGCTGGGTGCTCACTGTACCATATTGACAGGGTGATTAAGGAAACGGGCGCATATTTTGGCGATGGCTCCCATATCATATATGTTAATGGCAGTTATAAAGATGACAGCGATCCGATTGGAAAGCTGATGCATGACTTTAGATGTTTGAGTTCGGTAGACATGTTCTATCCGGCATTGGCAAAACAGGTAAGGTATTTCAAGGAGACGGAAGGAGGTCAGGACATTATGTGTCAGGTGTTTGATGATTTAGCGGAAAAAAGAGCAGAGAAGGCACTAATGGAGGAGAAAAAAGCGTTTGCTCGCCGCTTGATTGCAAGAGGGAAGCAGACCGTTGAAGAAATCGCAGAGGATGCGGATTTGCCGATTGAAGTAGTGAGGGATTTGGCGGGTTTGCAGTTGGTATGATATGCGCGTTTGGTGCTAAATTGTCTGCAAAAATATAGAAATGACATGTTATGAAACTTTGAGAGTAAAAAGGCAAAAAAGGATTTTAATATTAGGTAGAAGAATATCACAAAGAACGGAAATATTGGAAACACATTTTACTTAATTGAAATGAGGGAAACTATGTTAAAAAAACGAAAGAATTGTCTGAGAATGACAAAAGTTTTTATACCGGGAGGATTTCCGACGGTTACTTATATTGCTAGGGAAACACTGATTAATTCAAGTATTTCCAGATAATGTATGATAAAATGTAAGTATCAAACAAAAGGTGGTACGCCTATGAATCAAATGACACTTACAGATATGGAATATTCCAACCGTAAAAAGAAAACCAAACGAGAAGAGTTTCTCGATGCCATGGATGAAATAATCCCATGGCCTTACTGGGTAGAAATAATCCGCCCATACTATTTCAACAATAAACGCGGTCGCAAGCCTATTGGAATTGAAACAATGCTCCGCATGTATCTTATGCAGGTCTGGTTCAACTTATCCGATGAAGGAATCGAGGATTCCATCTACGACAGCTATGCCATGCGTACATTTATGCACATAGATTTTAATGAGCAACAGGTACCTGACGCTACAACGCTGCTCAAGTTTCGCCATATGCTTGAAAAGAACAAGATTGGCGAGAAGATCTTTGCAGATGTAAACAGCCGTCTCGACAAAGCCGGTCTTATCATGCACGGTGGTACTGTCGTTGATGCAAGCCTGATCGCAGCACCAAAGTCCACTAAAAACAAAACCGGTAAACGTGATCCGGAAATGCACCAGACGAAGAAAGGAAATGAATGGTACTTCGGAATGAAGGTTCACGCTGGTGCTGATGCCGGTAGCGGTTATGTGCATTCGCTAACAGGAACTTCTGCAAACATGCATGATGTATCTGAAACATCAAAACTAATACGAAAAGATGACCATGTGGTTTATGGTGATTCAGGTTATCTGGGTGCTCCCATGCGGGAGGAAATCAAAGATGATGAGGCGTTATCCAAAATAGACTTCCGAATCAATAAACGTCCATCCAGCCTTAAAACTGCTGATGATTTCCAAGGCATTAACTGGGATAAAAAGATGGAGCATGATAAATCAGCTATTCGTTGTAAAGTAGAACACGTATTTCTCATAGTCAAAAAACAGATGGGATATACAAAAGTTGTATATCGTGGAATCGAAAAGAATATGAATCGGTTCCACATGCTGTTTGCCAGTGCCAACCTTATAATGTGTAGCAGGGCTGGACGAACCCAGGATTTTCTGGGGTGCATGGGATAAGTGCGCCCAATTTCAAAGAAAGCAACCATCAAATAAAGGGTTATAACCTGGAAATATCCAATGATATTTCCGCTGGCATTCTAAAAAACCTGACAAAATGGGATAATGCTGAAAATAAAACTAATTAATCAGCGGTTCCCTAGAAAAGAGAAACAATTAGAAGCACGTGTTTCGGCTGCACAAGATTCTCTTGCGAAATTGATTGTTGTTACTGGAGCAACAAAATCAGGTAAGACGGTATTAGTTGATAAGGTATTTCCACAAGATTCATCAATTTGGATTGATGGGGGTGCCATTAATGACGAAAACAGTTTTTGGGACATGATTGTAGAGAAGGCAGATCTGTTTACCGAAAAGGAATACATTGAACAGGATATGGAAACATCCACAATAGAAGCAGAAGGTTCTGTTGAGGGAAATGTCTTAGTGGTCAAGGGTTCAACAACTATCAAAGGGGGTGTAGGAGTCGAAAATGTTTTGGGGAAAAACTATAAGAGAGCGATTACTTCTAAAGTGGCCGCTATCAGTATGTTACAGACAGAAG
>CAJTTT010000055.1 GCA_910579285.1 uncultured Lachnospiraceae bacterium
ATCCATCATACTGCTGTTAAATCTGGCGCGGCGTATGTGCGCCCCTTCCGGCTTTTGCTGTACCTCAACATTATAGTGCTTACCCGCACTATCTTTTGCCAGAATATCCAGGCGGATGTCCCGCCCGCCAACTACAGGACTCTGCAATTCTCTCTGCCCTACAACGCTTATAACTTGAATATCGTCCTTTTTCAGTATAATCTTTAACAGAAGCTCCGTTGCTTCTATATTACCGTCAAATACCATTGACATCAGATCATCATCGAATAAACTCATTCCATCGACAATTTGATCTACAGTTCTGGTATCCTGTCGTATTTCTTCTCCAGCCACCTGATCACCGCCTTTTTTGACTGTCTTTTCTTTTGCCATCTCATTATTAAGTTACTATTATTATATCCTATCGTGCAAGGACTCACAATCTGATTTTTCTGAAATCTGTAACAGTTCAGCCTTCGGCTTCCTGTTACTGTATCCGTCCATCCTAAATCGCTACGCGATGGGCCGGATACTATAAACCGCTATATTTTGTCACGGTCAGCACAGTAAATGCGCAGACCTGGAGTGAACTGTTACTGAAATCCCAACATAAAAAGCATAAATCAGAATCGAAAATCACCTACATCCAAAACACCCTCCTGCCATCCATCCAGTACACCATTTACTACACCATTTCCCCACAAAATGACAACCTTTGACGAACCAAGACAAATAACAGAATATGCCGCAAGCCCCGTAAAACAGGCGCTTACGGCACACTATGAAACAAGTCGGAAACCACCCTCCACTGTCAAGAGGTGAGTGCTAACTATTTTATTAAAATCCCATAAATCAAACATTAACAGCATATTTATATATAATATCAGGTTACCTATGCCAATTCCCCATAAAACATATAAAAATAGAGCCTATCCGCTGCATATACCAGATAAGCCCTACTACCATTTACCTTATATTTATTTTACCCTCTAATTCTACCATTTATTCTATTTACATCCGCATTAGTATAGGATTTCCCGGTTCTTGTCATAAATACAAAGCCGTTATATCCATCAATTTCGTATCCTATTACTCTTCCCTGTTTTCGGGGAAGTTATATGAAACTCTGTCACATCACCTAATTTTTATACTGCCGGGTATGGTTTATATCGATTTCGCTCTTAAAAAGATCAATGTCGCCCCATGTTATCCCGGTAGTTTCACCCACCCTACAGTCAGTAGCAAACAGAAAGGAGAATAAAAAGAAGATAGCGGCGGTATGTCGTACTTTTCTTTATATACTCTACAAAGGTGTTTTGTTGCTTCTCCGTCAACGCCTCTCGCTTTATCGGTTTCTTATCCGTGCACTTTAATTCCCTGCCTATCTTTTCCGCCGGATTCCTAACGATTAAACCATTGTTTACCGCCTCAGCCAGACACCCATTGAGCAAAGATATAATTAGTTTCACGGTGTTCCATGATAAGTTGTTGATATTATATAAATCATTCAGCGCTTTTGCTATCTGAATCCGCCTAACATCTTGTAGACTTTTAAAAGAACCATTTCCACTTGAAACAGTATCCGATATATGGTATTTTAGACATAGAGAAAGCAACCGCCCACAAGGTGGGTTGACCTCATAAAGCGAAAAAGAAATTCCACCCCATGAAACCGGTCAAAGTTTAGGGGTGGTTTTTCTATGTAGTGCTACTTACCAAACGTAAAAACGAATGTCAGTAACGCCAAAAGGAAGAGACCAAAGGTCATCAAATCCTTAAAATCAAGATGATTTTTCATAGGCATCACCCCCATTCTGTCAGAATGAAAGGCTTGCCCACCCTGCAACACGGTTACTTTCTCATGCACTAATATTACCATAAACCGCACACCTACACAACGAAAAATTGAAAGAAGGTGTTGTTTCTCGACCTCCTTCTTCCTTAAAATGCTTTACCCCTTTAGCTGGTTCCAAATAATACATATCCTTCGCTTCCTTACAGTCAAAATCATGCATCAATCTACCGACTGTATCGTCTCCCTTATAGTTTCTATTCACATACACAATAGAGAACCATCATCAAAGATATCATCAATCTCCTCAAAATGGCGATTGATCGTATAGATCGGTATCCCATGTCCAAAGATATCCGTCTGAGTAATAAACACCATATACGAATCCTGTAACTCCGAAAAATCTTGCCCTGCTTTCAGCATCCGGGAATCCATCATACTGCTGTTAAATCTGGCACGACGGATATGCGCTCCTTCCGGCTTCTTCTGCACTTCCACATTATAGTGCTTTCCTGTACTGCCTTTTGCCGTCTCATCATTAAGTTACTATTCTTATATCCCATCGCGCAAGGACTCACAATCTGATTTTTCCGAAAGTAAACTGAACGAAAATAGAAATTTTAAGATTGGAGACTTTCACCTGTTAGAAATGTGCGCCGCAAGGCACACCGCAAAAGGCCAGTGGCTCCGATCAACATCGGAATCACTGGCCTTTTCTATTTCTCTATGTTTTCTGCCGGCACATCATTCCCCGGCAGAACCTGTCATATACCTCCTTTTAACCTTTCCGCTCTCCCGCCTCATCCGCTTTCCTCCGCCGCCATACCACAAGCATCACGATCCCCATGACTGCCAGGATAACCGCCAGCCAGATAAAGCAGCATACCCCATAGAAGGCCGGGCAGATATGGCAGAGGCTGCATTTCGTCCCGCTGTCTGCACTGTCTGTCTCCACATAAGCGATGGCGTAGCTTGAGAACAGATCCGTGCGGATGGTGATGGTTTCCGGCTCACCGTCCAGATCATTCATAAAAGTATATTCCCCGTCATGGGCACGGATGATGTAAAACGTTCTGCCATCACTCTGCAGTTTTTCAGGAATGCCCATCACCACTTCTATGGGTTCCCTCGTTTCCGTCACAGCGTTCCAGCCTTCCTCCCCGGTTCTGACAAACAGGGAGATGTCAACATACATGCCAAGCACAAGCCCAGGCGCTTCTTCCCGGTAAGCCTCGATGCCGCTTTCAATCACTTCCTTATCCTGTGCGGGCGTTTTTTCGGAAATATCCGTCACGTCTATCCGTATCTCTATGGTTCTGCCGCTGTTTACGATTTCCTGCTGTCCGGGCGTCAGAACCGCCTCCGCGACTGCTCCGGCATCCGCCACTGCCGCGGTGCATTTTCCTTCCTCACAGGCCACCGTCACGAGGACCGTGCCTTTTCCGATCTTCACTTCCTCCTGCTGTACCGGCAGGGCTCCTGCTGTCTGCCCGGAACCCGCGCCATCCGCCGTCTGTGCCTGGGCATCCGCGCTGTCCGTTTTCGGTGTTCCCGCATCCTTGCCGCCCGTGCCGGATTTTTCCTCCGATTTTCCCTTTTCTTCCTGATTCGGTATGGTTCCCGGTCTGCCCTCCGGCTTTCCGTTTTCTTTCTGGTCCGTCCTGGCTCCTGGTCTGCCTTCCGGCTTCTTTTCCGCCGCGGATGCGGTTCCCGGCTTTCTGCCTTCCGGCCTTTCATCCGCCGGGGCTGCCGTCTCTGGTGCAGGTTTCACTGGCGGAGTCACGGGCGGTTTTGGCGTCGGGACATCCGGGTTCTGGCCGCCTGACCCTGTCCCGGGATCCTCCGGCCCAGGGTTTTGGCCGTCTTCTTTGTCCCCGCCGGACCCGGACGGTTTTCCAGGTTTCTTCGCCACGCCCTCCACGGTCACGGTCTGATTCTCCCTGATGTCGCTTATGGTATAGGCGCCGTCTGCCGTCAGTTCCACTTTCACGCCGTTTACTTTCACCGCAAAACCGGCGGTTTTCTGGTAGCCGCTGCTTAACGCAAAGCGGAAGGTGAAGCTGCCGCCCTCTTTCACCGGGCTTTCACTTCCGGCCTCCGCCGACAGGCTGCAGCCTGTGCCGCCCTGCAGGGTAACGGTGTACGCCTTCGTGTAAACGGCATACACGGTCATGTCCGCCGTGATGTTGGTAAATACTGCCGGGGTTCCCTGTTCATCACTGCACCACTCACCTGTATAGGTCTGGTCTCCCGCGTCCTTTTTCGGCGGCACGGCCGGGATGTCCGTCAGGGCTGTGCCGTAATCCACGCTAATCTCCTGATACTTCTTCCCGTCTGCCATAAAGGTCACTTTAACCTGGAACGCCCCTATCGTTACGGGACTGCTGTTTTCGCTGGCAAAACTGCCTGCTCCGGCTTCTGCGCGCACCACATAGGCGCCGGGGGCAAGCCCCGTGATCTGGCCGCTTCCGTCCGCTGTTTTGCTCTCCCATGTCTTTCCGCCGTCCGTGGAAATCTCGTAGGCAGCGCCCGGTGTCAGCCCGGTCAGTTTCCCGGTTCCCCCTGCCGTACTCACATCCACGCCTGCAGGTGTGGGTTTCACAGGCCTTGCAGGGACGGGCAGGCTCTGCGCCGGACTGTCGGTGGTCTCGCTGCCGCTTCCCTTTTTGACAATGCTTATGGTACTGCCAAACCAGCCTTCCTTTATCGGGATCTTTCCTTCCCCGTCCGCCGTGCAGACAGTTCCGCCTATCAGATATTCCCCGCCCGGCACAAGTCCTGTGAGTTTTTCTTCCCGGTAATCCATCACTGCGGCAGGCTGTTTTTCCGGCCCTTTCACTTTTATAGTCAATGTCTTTTCGGCCTCGTTTCCCGCGTTGTCGGAGGCGGTGACCCTGATCTGTGTCATTCCCGTGGGTATCTCTGCCGCCGGGATGGTAAAGGCCGCCTGTGCCGCCTTCTGTAACGTACTCTTGTCAAAAGTGACAGGTTTTTCCGGGCTGTCCCCGACTTGATAGGAAACAGAATCCAGCCCCGTCGTGACTGCATTGTCCGTATCATCCTTTACCGTCACCAACAGTGCGGGCGCAGAGGCATAGTATCCTTCCGAAACCGCCACGCCGCCCGGTTCCGTCTGCTGTGTATCGGACAGGTTTCGGTCAGCCAGCGCCGTGATGTCAGGCGCCCGGTCTTCTACGATCACGCCGCCGGAGCCTGCCGTACCGATGGTCACGCTGTCCGCCGCATTGCCCGCACGGTCTGCGCAATTGATGGTAACAGTTCCCCGAAAGTCATCCGCAAAGGTGATCTTCGCCTTTCCGTCCTTAACCGCTATTGTCTTTTCCGCCCCGCTCCCGTCCAGGCTGCCGTCTGCGTTTCTTGGCGTCAGTGTGTAACTGATCTTTTCCACGCCGCTGCCCGCATCCATGACAGGTACATGGATGATCATGCTCTTTTTGCCGGTGATCCAGTCTAAAAAGTCCTTTGCCTTGTTATCGTAAGTGAGCGTACCGATCACTGGCTTTGTCTGATCCCGTTTTATTGTAAATATGTCGCTCTCAGCAGAAGTGTTGCCTTCTGCATCTTCTGCCTGAAACTGATAAGTATGCTCTCCCTCCAGAACAGAGGTGTAGTCATAAAGCACGCTGCCTGTGCCGCCCGGAAAACCGTTTACTTCTGTATAGGGGGAGACGCCGTCAACGCTCACCAACAGCTTGGTCACGCCCACATCGTCAGACATCTGTAACGGGATTTTGTCCTGTGTGTTCGTCCAATCCGCAGGCAGGGTCACGCCTTTTTGCAGGACGGGTTTGTCGGGCGCCGTTATGTCCTTCCACACGATCGTAAAGGAAATCTGCGCCGTTGCCCCTCCAATCGTCAGCTCTGCCGTTGCCTCACCGGGATTGATGTTATTCTCGTAGCGGATCGAAGACTCATCGGGCTTATTGCCATCCTGCTCTACCCAATTATCGCTGTAAGTGACCTGCACCGGCGTAATTGCACTCCCTGTATAATCCCAGTCTGCCCCCTCTTTTATGGAAAGCTCCGCGGTGGCGGACACACTGCCGCATGTACATCTCTGTGTGACCTCCGGGCCGGTGGCGGTATAGGTAAACCCTTCATGCCCGGACGCTGTTATTTTGTCTTGATAAGCACTCCCTACAATCGCCTTATATCCCCCTATGTATTGGCACGAGGGGATATTGATGTTGGTTAAACCAGAACATGCGTCAAATATATCTTCGCCCGCTGTTGGAGGCTCCTTCCTTTGAAAGTTCACCGTAGTCAGACCAGTACACCTCACAAATGCCCACGAATCTATATTTTCCACACTGTCTGGTATCGTCACCTCCGTCAAAGAGCCACATCCAACAAATGCCTGCTCCCCTATACTTGTCACACTGGACGGTATCTCCACCTCCGTCAAAGACCTACAATCAGAAAATGCCCACTTCCTTATACTTGTCACACTGGACGGTATTTCCACACTTTGCAAAGCTCTACAACCATCAAATGTACTAGGCTCTATACTTACCACACCGAACGGTATTTTAATGCTTTGAATCTTTTCACAGACAAAAAATGCCTGCATCCCTATACTTTTCACACTGGACGGTATTTCCACCTCCGTCAAAGAATCACATGCCTGAAACGCGAACTCCCCTATTCTTTTCACACTGGACGGTATTTCCACCTTCGTCAAAGAATCACAGCCCAAAAATACAGTATCCCCTATACTCGTCACGCCATCCTCAATGATAATCTTTGTGATAGCACTGTTGTCTTCAAATGGACTATAAGTGGCCCCAGTATAATCAGTCATCGCACCGCTTCCACTGATGGTCAGCACGCCTGTTGCGCTGTCGAAATTCCAGTACACACCATCCCCGCAGGTGCCGCTGTCGGCTAATGCCGCCATCACCTGTGCACTTTCTCCGGCTGTCTTTGCAATCTCCACCCATACTTTCAGTTTCTCCAGCGCCTCTTCGGAAAACCGTGCCTGCTGTTCCCCTGTCAGCTTCTCATATTCCTCCCAGATGGCAAGGGCTTCTTTCGCATACGCATACAGCTTTTCTTCCCATGCCGCATAGCCTTTCTCACCTTTGTCCCTGTCCGGCTCTGCGGCAAGATATTCCTCCCCGTCCGGCAGTGCCGCTATCCGATCAAGCAATGCCTGTATTATGGCATCTGTTCCGCTCTCTACCGTAACCGTGATTTCCGGCAGGCTGACGCCCTCTGCCAGTGCATGCCCTTCCGGCAGAACGGCCTGAAAGAGATACGTCCCCTCTGTGTTTCCGTCATACTCAGGCACCGACTGCCATGCAACGCCCTCTATCGTAACCGTTTCCTCTTCCTGTTCCGCCTGTAGTTCTTCCTGCTTTTCAGCCGGTATGTGTTCCAATGTCTGTACCGAGATCACATTTTCCGCAAGATATTCCGGCATAGTGACGGTATGGGTTTCCTGTGTCATTCCACTTGCCTTCTGTTCCCCGGAAGACTCACTTTCCTGCGTGGCCCCACTCTCTTCCCGCTCTGTGGAAGCCGCGTTTTCCCCTTCACCGCTCTCCATATCTGACGTGTCCTCTTCGTCTGTCACAGGTTCACCGCCTGTCTCCCCGGCGTCTGCTCCCTCTTCCGGCTGTCTGTCCCCGGCGTCCGCATCACTGTCTTCTGTCCGGCCGCCTGTTTCGTCTCCTTCTCCGGCCTCCTCACCCGTTTCTGTCCCATTGCCTGTTTCCGCATCTTCCGGCTCTGCATCCTCTGCATCGGAAGGCATGTCTTCTTCCGTTTCCCCTGTGCCGCCGTTATCCTCCGTATCGGTTATGCCGCCGGCCGGCTCATCTCCTGCGTCCTCTTTATCTTCCCCGGTGTCCTCTCCGCCGTCATCCTGCGTCCCGTTTTCCCCATCCCCGGAAGGCCGGCCTTCCCCGGCCGCCACTGCCTCCAGTGTATCGGGGAGCGTCAGTTCCGAAAGCGTGGTTCCCACCGGGACAGTCTGCCCCCTGATCTCTTCGGGCAGCGCCTTAAAATCAGAAATATACATTACTTCTGACTGCTCCGATTCTGCCGCCGCAAAGACGGAAAGCGTTTCTAGAAGATCGGGATAGGTCGTAAACAGCACACAAAAGCAGAGTATCACCGCCAGTATGCGCAGACGCCTTTTCCTTCTTGCTCTCAACCATGCACGTTGTTCATCCATAATGATATACCTCCTCGTTTCGTAATGTACGGACAAAATCGCAAAAAGCCGCTATCTCCACAGAAACACACGGTTCTGTGGGGATAGCGGCTGTACTATAAACTGTCCTATAAAACGGCCCGCAAAAAGGGCGCAGTTCACCCAAGGCTTGGCTAAGGATATCCTTTCTGTACATTTGTGTCAACTCCGTTCTCATTTTTTCTTTTAAAGTAAGATGTTATTTTATTATAAAGAGAAGACACTATTTTTCCACCAAAATGGTACGAATTGCACATTTTAGGGTATACTTCGCGCTTTTAGTTTACATAACTTATATTTGTCCTCCTATTTTTCACCCATGATCTTGTCGATCGTCGCCTGGGCTTCTTCCACCGCCTGCTCCGGCTCACTGTCCCCGGTAATCACTTTGTTGAACGCCAGTGAAATCGCATCGGAAATTTCCGGCCACTCCGGCAGGGGGCCTCTTGCCTGCGCATACTGCATCTGGTCTACGAATACCTGGTAAACCTCATCGCCCTCAAACTGTCCTTCCGCAATCGTGGAATCAGAGGAGATATATCCCATCTGGTGCATCATATAGAGACAGGTGTCACCGCTCACCGCATATTCAAGGAATTTGATTGCCCCTTCCTCATTTCCGCCTGCGATCACCGCGTAATTCTCACCGCCCAGACCAGAAACCGGCTGTGCATCCTTCGGAATCGGCGCCACACCCCAGTTCACATCGGGCGCATCCTCTCTCATTGTCGGAATCTGCCAGGTACCGTTGATCATCATTGCAAGGTTGCCTGCAATAAACTGGTGCATCGTATCACCCTGTGTCCAGTTAATCGCTTCTTTGGTCATCGCGCCGGAATCAACCATATCTTTCACAAAGTTCAGCGCCTTGATGCCGCCTTCGGAATTGATCTCATAGGATGTCGCGCCGGTTGACCACATCCAGGGCAGGAAATTGAAAGTACCCTCCTCATTCTGCAGTGCACAGTGTGCAAACCCGGAAACGGTATCGGTCGTACACGCTTTGGCTGTCTCCAGAAGCTCGTCCCAGGAAGCGGGCACTTCACAGCCAGCTGTCTCAAGCATGTCCTTGTTGTAGAACAGCACCAGATCGGGCAGTTCCGCTGCGGACGCGCCGATGGATAACTGTTTCTTGAAATCCGCAAAGGGAACGTACTTCGCCTCAACCGTGACACCGCTGTTGGAACTGTTGAACTCGTCAATAATGTGGTTCAGCGCCTCCTGATGGCCCTCCGTCTCCCAGTAATACCAGATGGTCACATTTCCTTCCGCCGAAGCCGCCCCGTCTGCCGGTGCATCAGCCGCCGGTTCTGTCTGGGATTCCACCGCGCTATTTTCCGCCTGGGGCGCATCGGACGCTGCGCCTTGCCCGGAACCCGATCCGCATCCGGCAAGAGCCATGCCCGCCATACACACTGTCATAAGCATAGACAAAAATCTTTAAAAAGGGAGAAATTTCTAAACCTAATCTGTCTCAGACAAAACCTCCAGTGGAATCCTGATTCTGATCTCCGTTCCCTTGACTCCAGCTTAGACTCTATACGAATAATATTTATATCTGCCATATCTACTA
>CAJTTT010000056.1 GCA_910579285.1 uncultured Lachnospiraceae bacterium
CTGTTCGACAAAATGTGACAAATTTTTTGGCAATGCATAATATATTTAATGAAAAAGGTATTTTTCAATATATTTTTCAAAAGGAAGTGTTTATATGAATCAAAACTATTCATGTGACTGCTGTCAGAATCAAGATCAACCTTCGTGCCTCCGTGGTCCTATGGGGCCGAAAGGCGATCAGGGACCGGCAGGTCCTCAAGGCATCAAAGGGGATATCGGCTGTCCCGGCCCTAAGGGAGACAGAGGAGAACAGGGGCCCATTGGCCCACAGGGTATTCCGGGCGTTCCCGGTGCAAGGGGGCCAAGAGGAGATACGGGCCCGGTAGGACCTACTGGGAATACAGGTCCGAGAGGCTGCGATGGCCCGAGAGGCTATGCAGGCCCTCAGGGTATTCAAGGTATTCAGGGAGTTCGCGGGGACATGGGTCCGAAAGGAGACCCCGGCTGTGAAGGTCCGAAAGGTGACAGAGGTCCTGAGGGCCCCGCCGGTCCTATGGGGCCTGCCGGCCCGCCAGGACCTCAGGGAGATGCCGGCCCCCAGGGGCCTAGAGGGATTCCGGGGCCCACAGGTCCCACTGGCCCCATAGGAGTCATGGGGCCGCAGGGCGCAACTGGGCCGCAGGGCATTCAGGGTGAAGCGGGTCCGATTGGAGCGCAGGGACCTAAAGGATGTCAGGGAGATGAAGGCCCAATCGGAGCAACCGGGGCCACGGGCCCAGCCGGAGCTGACGGAGCAACCGGGGCTACGGGCCCAGCCGGAGCTGACGGAGCAACCGGGGCCACGGGCCCAACCGGGGCAACTGGAGCAACCGGGGCTACAGGACCTACTGGAGCCACAGGACCTGCAGGTATAGCATCAGGAGAAAAAATGATCCTCTTTAATGGCGTAAATCCAATTTTAATGACAACGCTTGAGGATGGCAGCCCAGGCTTTTCGGGCCTTGTCGGTTTTGGCACTAGCGGACAGGGACCTTCGCCGTTAACCTCTACGATGAACGTGGAAGGTATGGGAGGATATGGCAGCAATTTTTATTTTACGGTTCCTTTCACAATAGAGATCAACAGCCTGATTGCTTTTTTCGTCACCAATCGCTTGTCCTCGCAGACTTCCCCTACTGTCACGATAAGCGCACAATTATACGAAGCCAAGGAAGAGAGCGATATATTTTCAGCTATTGAAGAAACGCTGGTTACCCTGACGCCTTCCGTTACTGAGGCAACGCCTGTTGGGACTATGCTGAGAGGCGAGATTCAGACGAAAAGACTGGTAGAAAAGAACACAAGACTGATGCTGGTATTTTTTACAACGGCAAATGGCCCAGAGCAGGTCGACGCATTTTTGGGATCTGCAAGAGCCAGCCTGGTTTACACATGATCTTTTCGGATAAAACGCGACACAAGCCATATTGAGTATCCCGGAGGCTGCGGGCAACCGAACCTCCGGGATATCTTATGTGTTTATGTAAGTGGAAGAATCTGCGCCTGTGCAAAATACGCGGGAAGATGGAAATTCGGTTCAGGTACGGGAATGGGAGCAAAGCTGGCAAAATGTGTCTGCCCTTCGCTCTCTTTAATTTTATAAAAATTGCAGGTGAACGTGCTGCCGGCTCTTGGTGTGAGACCGGGATAAACGGCGGCAATCACGGACAGGGGAAGGGTCAGCCGGATGCGCCAGGACTGTTCGTCAATCTGGGCCCGGCAGAGAACATCCTTGCGAAGTTCTTCTGATAAAGGGATCCGATTCTGGCGGCTTTCTCCGTAACAGGCCAGCATAGCTCCATTTGCGTTCATTTCGAAGTTTAAATAGCAGGGATCTGGCTGATCGGGGGTAAAGCAGAAAAAAGCTTCCAGGGCGGAGTCCAGGTAGACTGGATCATTGGCGTTCTGGTATGTGCGGCAGGGATCGGTTTCCTGACATTCCATCTCAAGCAGAAAACCGCTTCCGGGTATATAGCCAAGGTGCCCGGTGGTGACTGGACGGTAGCTGCCTCCCCAGTTAAACTGATTCACCGAAAAGGCAGGGCAGGCCGACAAATATTCTGACGATTTTATGGAAAATACATCATATTTCATAATAAATCTCTCCTTTTTTAAAATTGTAAATATATCTTAACAAAGGGCAGTTGAAAATACAAGGGGCAGATCGGATGTGGGACGAACGCCTTGTGAGATAAAAAAAAGGGCCGATTGTGCTATTGTAGATCCTGGGAAAGCCATATATACTTAAAATACGAGTATCAGCAGTAAATGGTTGAAGGGACAGTGAAATTTCAAACAGGAGGGCAGGATCGTTATGAAGAAACCAATTCTCATTATTATGGCGGCGGGTATGGGAAGCCGCTACGGTGGTTTGAAGCAGATTGACCCGGTGGATGAGCAGGGGCATATCATTATGGACTTTTCCATATATGATGCAGTGAAAGCAGGATTTGAAAAAGTCATATTTATTATCAAAAAAGAACTGGAGCAGGATTTTAAGGAGAAAATCGGAAACCGCATGGAGAAGCGGATTGCGGTGGAATATGTCTATCAGGATATCGCCAATCTGCCAGATGGCTTTGAGGTGCCGGAGGGCAGGGTAAAACCGTGGGGAACGGCACATGCGGTTCTGTCATGCCTGTCGGCAGTGGACGGTCCTTTTGCAGTGATCAACGCGGATGATTATTATGGACAGCAGGCATTCCAGATGATTTATGATTTCCTGGTGAGCCATGACGATACGGATAAGCTGCAGTATACAATGGTCGGATACCTGTTAAAGAACACGATGACAGAGAACGGCCATGTGGCGCGCGGTGTCTGCCAGATGGATGGGGAAGGAAAGCTGACAGAGATCACAGAGCGGGTCCGCATTGAGAACCATGAGGGCGGCATGGCCTACACGGAGGACGATGGGGCGACATGGACGTTCCTCCCGGAAGATACGGTAGTGTCCATGAATATGTGGGGATTTACGAAGAGCATGATGGTGGAGATTCAGAACAGATTTGCTGATTTTCTGAACAGAAACCTGGAAAAGAATCCGTTGAAATGTGAATATTTTCTTCCGTTTGTCGTGGATGAACTGATTCAGGAGAAAAAGGCGGAGGTAACTGTCCTGCAGTCCAAAGACCGCTGGTACGGCGTCACCTACAAGGAAGATAAGCCGACAGTCGTGAAGGCAATCCAGGCGCTGAAGGATCAAGGGCTGTATCCGCAGAATCTCTGGGATTGAGCATTGCTTTAGCCGGTATGGTCGGACAGCGCTTTGATGGAGGATGCATATTCGGAGGGAGTCATTCCCGTAATTTTTTTAAACTGCCTCGAAAAATAGTGGACGGAAGAAAAGCCGATCGCATCCGCAATCTGGGTGAAGTTATACTGGTCTTCCCGGATCATCTGTTTGGCCAGATCTATTTTCATCCTTGAAAAATACTCGATTGTGCCATAGCCGCTCCTGCTTCGGAACAGTTTCTGGAGCTGGGAGCGTCCTATGGAGTTGCTTTTGCAGAGCTGCTCAATGGTCAGCGTTTCACAGATGTGGGCTTCCATGTATTCCTCTATCTGCGCAAAGAGAGCGCCGTCTGCTTTCTGTTTCATGGATTTAACATGGGCGGTGCTGACAGCCGGCAGGGTGCGGACCATGTTGCGGCGGATCAACTGAATAAGAAGCTGCTCCAGATAAAGCCGTATCAACTGCTCTCCGGCAAACTGTGGATTTTCATTCCGCACCAGCTCTTCCTGATAGGGGTCATCCATACGTCCTGCAAAGGCGTGTCTGGCCTCCTGAATGATCTGTGCCAGAAGAAGCCGCTCCGCCTCATTGACCTGAAGGACTTTTCCGTTGAAGAAAGAGATGGCGGGGGATGTACAGGCAAAGGACATGACGACAAGGTTAGGCGCGATCAGACCGTTGGAGTTGACATCGTGAAATTCATTGGGTTTGTGGAAGATGATATCTCCCTTTTTTAAGTTGTGAAACTTTTCACCGGCATAGACATTCACTTCGCCTTTATCGACACATAAAAATTCCCAGAAATCGTGGGATTCTCCCGGAAAAGAAAAATCACACATATATTCAAAATAGTGGATGGAATAGATCTCCTGTATGGTCAGAACATCTTGAAGCGGAACGCTTTTATAGCTCATAATGGATCTGTCCTTTCAAAAAATAAAGCGGATAGTGCAAATAATGTGTCCTATAATGAACCTATTATAATGCAAATGTGCAAAAATAGTAAATAGGAAATTTGGACATTTGCTGGATGTTTTACATAAAATACAATAACAAAAAGAGAAAGAACGAAAAAATTGTTCAATATTACGAAAGAAAAAGGGGAAGCAATGTAAAATATATACGATAGAGAATATGGAAATACGAATGAAATATATAAAATATACAATGATGGATCCGATAATGCAAAAATGACAATAAAAAAGACAAAGACATCGGGCGGGTGAATCCCTATAATAGAGGCAACAATCAATAAATGCAGGCATACAAAACGAAAAACGCGTATCCTGCAGCTACTATTTTCAGTGGGAGGAAAAAGTATGAAGAAAAAAGTGTTAAGTACGCTTCTGTGCGCAGCTATGGCGGCGACAATGATGACAGGTTGTGGTGGTGGTGATACAGCGCCTGCAGCAGATGCGCCTGCGGCAGATGCACCTGCGGCGGAAGCGCCTGCGGATGACGCACCAGCAGCGGAGGCAACTGGCGACACGCTCGTGTACTGGTCTATGTGGGATGCGGCAGAACCGCAGGCACAGGCAATTTCGAAGTCGATCGAAGCGTTCACGGCAGAGACAGGGATTGCGGTGGATGTACAGTTTAAGGGTCGTACCGGTATCCGTGAAGGGTTACAGCCGGCGCTGGATGCAGGAACGAACATTGATCTGTTTGATGAAGATATCGACCGTGTAAACACAACATGGGGCAGCTATCTTCTGGATCTGGAAGAGCTGGCTAAGGCAAACGATTATGAGGCAACCGCGAATGCAGGATTGATGGCTGCATGCCGCGAGGTTGGTGGTGGAACCTTAAAGTCCATCCCTTATCAGCCCAACGTATTTGCATATTTCTATAACATTGAGATTTTTGAGGCGGCAGGAGTTACCGCGGTTCCTACGACCTGGGCGGAGTTCCTGGATACCTGTCAGAAGATCAAGGATGCGGGCTACACGCCGATCACAAACGACAACGCATACATTGCCAGCATGTTTGGCTATCACATGAGCCGCCTGGTAGGCGAGCCGACAACGGAAGAGATCGTCAAGAACGGTGAATGGGATCACGAAGCTGTGTTAAAGACAGCGCAGGCGTATGAAGAGCTGGCGAGCAAGGGCTACTTCTCCGAGACAATCGAGAGTAACCAGTGGCCGGCAGGACAGAATACAGAGCTTGCAATGGGTACAGCGGCAATGTATCTGAACGGATCCTGGCTTCCTAACGAAGTAAAGGACATCGCTGGCGAAGATTTCAAGTGGGGGTGCTTCAGCTATCCCGCAGTAGATGGCGGCGTTGACGGAACAGAGGCTTCCAACTATGGCGCACAGGTATTTGCGATCAACGCGAAATCCTCAAAGCCGGATCAGGCATTCCAGCTGATCACTTATCTGACCAAGGGTGAGGCGGACGCTCTCCTCTCTGAGATGTCCGTAGGTATCCCGGCAGATTCCAACAATGCAGAGTGGCCTGCGCTTCTGACCAACGTGAAGCCGGTTATGGACAGTCTGACCACACGGTATCCTTGGGGAGCAGGCGCGGAAGCGAACGCGGATATGACTCCGATCATTGTTGAGAACTTCACAAAACTCTGCGGCGGCTCTCTGGATGCACAGGGCTTTGTGGACGCACTGAAAGCTGCAGGCAACTAAATAACTGCATCTTGACGGCTGCTGCATCGTATGTGTACAGACAGCGGAGCAAGTAATAAAACCTATCAAAAAATATAAGGATCTATACGGATAGGCATGAGTGAGTAGTATGGCGGCATCGTGTTTGACGGTGCCGCCTTGTTTCAACTTACATGAAAGTGAGAGGGGGCTACTGGATTGAAAAAAAATAAGACCATGATTGTTGTGTTTTTGGCGCCGGCAGTCATCATGTTTTGTATTATTTTCCTGTATCCGATTATCAGAACCATTCTGATGAGTTTCTTTAAGATCGAGGGTGTGACGGATGCATTTTCAAAGTGGGAGTTTTCGGGGCTTGCAAATTACATAAAACTGTTTAACACAGAGCTGTTTCGGATATCCATGTGGAACATATTCCGCATCTGGTTTTTCGGAGGTATTCTGGTGATGGGACTGGCGCTGTTGTTTGCGGCGATCCTGACCAGCGGTATCCGCTTCAAAAATGTGTTCCGGGCGATTATCTACATGCCGAATGTGGTGAGTGCGGTAGCTCTGGCGACCATGTGGCTGCAGTATGTGTTCAGCCCCAAATTTGGTCTCTTCAAATCAATTGGAACATTACTGCATTGGGAATGGCTGGAAAAGTTCCAGTGGCTGGATCCTTCTCATCTGTTCCTTGCACTTCTCATAGCATATTGTTTCGGTATGGTCGGGTATCACATGCTGATTTTTGCCAGCGGCATTGAACGGATCGGCACAGAGTATTATGAGGCGGCCACTTTGGACGGAGCCAGCAGAATCCAGCAGTTCCGCTATATAACGCTTCCGCTGTTAAAGGGTGTTACCAAGACAAACATCACGATGTGGAGTATCAGCTCGGCAGCATTCTTCCTCTGGTCGCAGTTGTTCTCTATGGTGGTTTCCAACACGCAGACGATCACGCCGGTGGTTTATATGTACCAGAACATATTCGGCGCCGGGAACAGTATGACGGAGAGAAATGCCGGAATTGGCGCGGCGGTCGGCGTGCTTCTGAGTGTCTGTGTGGTATTGATTTTCATTGTGTGTGACAAGATTTTCAAAGACGATGATATTGAATTTTAAAGGAGGGAGTAAGAATGGCAAAAGAAAAGAAAGTGCGTGACCATGTAAACTGGCACAAAGAGTTTCGTCTGGCTCCCGGATATATCATATTGTCCCTGTGGGTGCTGTTTACCTTTATTCTGCTTGGGTGGGTGATTGGCGCCAGCTTCTCCACATCCAAGGAAATTTTCTCCGGCGCGGTTTTTAAGTTTGAGAGCGGTATCCACTTTGAGAATTATGCCAAGGCGTGGAGCACGTCGAATGTATCTGTGTTCTTTATGAACTCGCTTGTGTATGCGTCCATATCCTGCGTGCTGCTCATTGTCATCTGTGCGCCGGCGGCCTATGTACTGTCCCGCTTTACCTTCATTGGCAACAAGCTTGTGCAGAATGGATTTGTGGCGGCGATGGGCGTTCCAGCGACGATGATTGTGCTTCCCCTGTTCGGACTGGTGGCAGGCTGGAATGTTCTGAATGTTTCGCTGGCGAACCGGGCGGTATTGATTTTCCTGTATGTGGGAATTAATGTGCCGTACACGACCATTTTCCTGCTGACATTTTTCAGCAATCTGTCCAGATCCTTTGAGGAGGCGGCGGCTATTGACGGGTGCCCTCCCATGAAGACTTTCTGGAAGATTATGCTTCCTATGGCGCAGCCGGGCATTATAACAGTTACGATTTTCAATTTCATTAATGTGTGGAATGAATATTTTATGTCGTTGATTTTTGCGAACTCTGACAAAGTAAAATCCGTGGCGATCGGATTATATGGAATGATCAATTCCATGAGATATACGGGAGATTATGCGGGAATGTTCGCGGCGGTGGTTATCGTATTCCTTCCGACGTTTGTCCTGTATGTGTTCCTTTCTGAGAAGATTATTGCAGGTGTAACTGGTGGCGGCGTGAAAGGATAGGAGGTTCTTTAATGGGTAAAGAGAAGGCGGATTTGATACATATTGCGGAGAGATTTGCAATCGAGGGGGAAATTGGGAGTATTGAAGCTCATGGAAATGGGCATATAAATGATACGTTTCTTGTAACCTGCCGGCTGGCAGAGGGGAAGACGCGCAGATATATTTTACAGAGAATGAATCAGGAGGTCTTTAAGAATCCGAAAGAGCTGATGGAGAACGTTACGGGCGTAACTACTTTTTTACAGAATAAGATCAGGGAAAATGGCGGGGACCCGGAACGGGAGGCGCTGAATGTAATCCTGCTTAAGGACGGGGGTTCATACTGGCAGGAAACAGACAACACATTCTGGAGGGTTTATCGGTTTGTGGAAGGGGCTGACAGCCTCGATGTGGTGGAACGGCCGGAAGAATTTTATGAAAGCGCCGTGGCGTTTGGCCAGTTCCAGAAACTTCTGGCGGATTACCCGGCGGAAAGCCTGCACGAAACCATTCCGAATTTCCACAATACCATAGACCGGGTGGAAAAATTTAAAAAGGCAGTGGAAGCGGATGTTATGAAACGTGCGGCGGACGTCCGGGAAGAGATCCAGTTTGTGCTGGACCGGGAAGCGGACTGCCATGTCCTCTGCGATATGCTGGCGGCCGGTGAAATTCCGCTGAGGGTTACACACAATGATACCAAACTCAACAATATCATGCTGGACCATGAGACGGGAAAAGGCATATGCGTGATTGATCTGGATACGGTTATGCCTGGCTCCGCCCTGTATGATTACGGAGATTCCATCCGTTTCGGGGCGAACACGGGAGCGGAGGATGAGAAAGACCTGTCGAAGATATCCTGCGACCTGGAGCTGTTTTCCTTATACACAAAGGGATTTATTGAGGGCTGCGGAGGCTCGCTGACAGAAAAAGAGATCCGTATGCTGCCGATGGGTGCAAAGCTGATGACGCTGGAGTGCGGCATGCGTTTTCTGACAGATTACCTGGAAGGGGATCACTATTTTAAGATCCACCGCCCGGAGCATAACCTGGACCGCACCAGGACACAGTTCCGTATGGTAAAAGACATGGAAGATAAATGGGAAAAAATGCAGGAGATTGTCGAGAGCTTCCTGTAACAAATGAAAGAGCGATGAAGAGCGGTACAAAGCGGACGTGAAAGCGTCTGTTCTGTACCGCTCGATTTTTTGTGGGAAATTGCGACAACGTAAATCATTGAAGGAGAATGTGAAGCATTCTCTGAATCGAGCGTGCCGACGCTCGATTTCTTATAGGAAATTGCGACAACGTAAATCATTGAAGGAGAATGCGA
>CAJTTT010000057.1 GCA_910579285.1 uncultured Lachnospiraceae bacterium
CTGTCGCATCAACTACGTACCACTTTCTCTCGATCGTAGCCGGGCTCGCCATAAAAGTTTTCATCAATATTACCTCCATAGTAACTGTCTGTACCGTTTTCCAGAATCCTCATGCAGATGTCCGGCCACACTTGGCATCCTTCCACGGCAGTTTGTATTTCTTCTATCCGGGCAGGGAAACTTCCCCCCGCACCGTTCAAATGTCTCACCGGGGCTTTGGTCAGACATTTATAAACAATTCGTCACAGTTAGATATTATATTATACGGTTCCGCGCGTGTCAACTGGTTTTGCCACAATTTTTCCTATTTTTAGGCATTCAGCCGCACCCGTTCCCCTGAACCCTCACTCCAAAAATTCATATCCCACAAGTGTCAGCCCGCAGGCCGGAGCCGTCGGTCCCGCTTTCTGCCTGTCGCACGCCTCCAAAATATCCTTCACCCGCCCGGGCGGCAGTTTGCCTCTGCCCACCTCCATCAGCGTCCCTGCAATAATTCTTACCATATTATAGAGAAATCCCCGGCCCGCCACACGGATCACAATTTCCCGGCCCGCCGCCAGCTCTTCCTCCCGCACTTCTACACTGTCCACCCGCCGCACCGTTGTCAGCGCCTGGGTATCCACACTGCAGAAACTTTTAAAATCATGTTCCCCCGCCAGATAAGCCGCCGCCTGGCGCATCAGCTCAGTGTCCAGAGGCGTATAAGTAAAATAGGCATAGAGCCGTTTTGACGGCATGGCAAACGGGGCATTATAAATTCGGTACTCATAAGTCTTACGGCTTTCACAGTGCCGCGGATGAAACGCTGCAGACACTTCCTGAGATCCCTGAACCCGGATATCCTCCGGCAGTCTTCTGTTTAGAGCATAGGAAAACTTTTCCGCAGGGATCGAGCATTCCGTGTCAAACACGGCGATATTTCCCATCGCGTGCACCCCGGAATCCGTGCGGCTTGCGCCGATCACCTCCACCGTCTCCCCGGTAAGTTCGCTGATACATCGGTTTAATATGCCTTCAATGGTTTCCCGGCCCGGCTGTATCTGCCACCCGCTGTAGGCTGTCCCGTCATAGGCAACGGTTAACATAACTCTTTTCATTTTCTCCCGCTTTCCGTCACATCATACCTCTTTACAGACACACCCGTATCGCCACACATCCGGCAAAATACAACACCAGCACGCCGTACGCGGCGCGGTCTGCTGCCCGGTAGCGCAGCGGCTTCATCTTCGTTCTGTGTTCCCCGCCCCGGTAACATCTGGCCTCCATCGCCATCGCCAGATCGTTTGCCCGGCGGAAAGCTGAGATAAACAGCGGCACCAGAAGCGGCACCATCGCCTTCGCCTTTTTCACCAGATTCCCGCTCTCAAAATCTGCGCCCCTGGCAATCTGCGCCTTCATAATCTTATCCGTCTCCTCCAGAAGAATCGGGATAAACCGCAGCGCAATGGACATCATCATCGACACCTCATGCACCGGCACCTTTACATACTTTAAAGGCCCCATCAGCTTCTCCATCCCGTCCGTCAGACTGTTCGGCGTAGTTGTCAGTGTCATCAGGGAAGATCCCACAATGAGAAAAGACAGCCGTACCGCCATCATCACGGCAATCCGCAGGCCTTCTTTCGTGATCGTCAGTTTCCAAAAGGTCACAAGCGGTTCCCCGGGTGTCAGAAAAAGGTTAAACACCACCGTAATCATCAGAATAAAGACAATCGCCTTCATTCCTTTCACCATGTAGCCAAAGGGTACCTTCGACAGTTTTATCATACATGCCAGAAAAAGGGCAGCCACCACATAACCCACCCAGCTATCCACCACAAACAGGGAGATAATAAAGCCTATTGTAGCCACCAGTTTTACCCGCGGGTCCAGTTTATGGATGACGGATTCCGCCTGATAATACTGGCCCAATGTAATATCTCGAATCATTGTTTCTCCATTCCGAAGCATCCTCCAGTGACAGATGCCGTTCTCATACCGGCGCCTGCCGTCATCTGGCAATGCAATGCTTCTCTCAGTGGGCAAGCGCCCTCAAAATCTCCTGCTCCGCTTCCTGGATTGTCGTGGCAGACGTGCCCACTTTCATTCCCCGTTTCGCCAGAGCCTGCATAATGTATGTCACCTGGGGCGCCGCCAGCCCGATCTGTTCCAGCTCCTTATAATGTTGAAAAACCTGCCTCGGCTCATCATCATAGAGAACGCTTCCCCGGTTCATAACAATAATGCGTTCCACATACTTCGCCACATCTTCCATGCTGTGGGAAACCAGAATAACCGTGATTCCCGTCTCCTCTTTCAGTTTCGCGATCTGGTCAAGAATCTCGTCCCTGCCTTTCGGGTCAAGTCCGGCCGTAGGTTCATCCAAAATCAGTATCTCCGGCTTCATGGCCAGCACACCCGCGATCGCTACCCGGCGTTTCTGCCCGCCGGAAAGATCAAAGGGCGACTGATAAAAATATTCATCCCCAAGCCCCACCTGCTTTAATGCCGCATAGGCGCGCAGCTCCGTCTCCTTCTGGGAAAGCCCCAGATTCTTCGGCCCGAAGCATACATCCTTAAACACGTCGATCTCAAAAAGCTGGTGCTCGGGATACTGAAATACAAGCCCCACTTTACTTCGAAGCTTTTTTTTATCGTAATCTTTGTCGTGAATATCCTCACCGTTGTAGTAGATAGCCCCGCCTGTGGGCCTGATCAGCCCGTTTAAATGCTGCACCAGCGTAGATTTCCCGGAGCCGGTATGTCCAATCAGCCCGATAAACTGCCCGTCGGGAATCACCAAATTGATATCTTTTAAGGCATGCACCGCAAGGGCCGTATCTTCCCCGTATATATAGTTTACATGATCCAAAATCAACGACATGGTTTTCGTTTCCTCTTTATTCTTCATTCGCCAGGTCAGACATGCAGACGACCTGTTTTCACTCTTTTCCTGTCACCATGAACCTGCCTGGCTTACTTATGCCCCGAGACTGCCATGAGCGCCTCCGTAAATTCCTCAATCGTCAAAATCCCCTCCGGCAGGTTCACGCCCTTCTGCCTCAGGCCGTGCGCGAGAAGCGTCGCCTGGGGGACATCCAGCCGCAATTCCTTCAATTCATCCACCCTGGAAAAAATCTCCCTCGGTGTCCCCTCCATCGCGACATGCCCCTGATCCATGACAAATACCATGTCCGCATGAACAATCTCTTCCATATAATGGGTGATCAATACCACCGTAATTCCTTCCACATCGTTTAAAGCGCGCACCGCGCGTATCACTTCCTTGCGGCCGTTTGGGTCAAGCATGGCCGTAGGCTCGTCCAGAATAATGCACTTCGGATGCATGGCAATCACGCCTGCGATAGACACCCGCTGTTTCTGTCCGCCGGAAAGCTTGTTGGGTGAATGCTTGCGGTACTCATACATGCCTACCGCCTTCAGACTCTCCTCCACGCGCTCCCAGATTTCTTCCGTGGGCACTCCCATATTCTCCGGGCCGAACCCAACGTCCTCCTCCACCACCTGTCCGATGATCTGGTTGTCCGGGTTCTGGAACACCATACCCGCCTCCTGGCGGATATCCCAGAGATGGCTCTCGTCCTGCGTATCCATCCCGTCCACCCAGACGGTTCCTTCCGTCGGATAAAGAATCGCATTGATATGCTTGGCAAGTGTAGACTTCCCGGAACCGTTATGTCCCAGTATGGCGATAAAATCGCCCTGCTTAATGTCCAGGTCTACCTCGTCCACAGCGCGGGTAATGCCTTCCACATTGCCCTCTTCGTCCCGGCGTATATATTCAAATGTCAGCTTATCTGTCTTTATGATTCCCATCGCATATCCTCTGTCCGTTTTCAAACCGTTCCGGTCAATGCCGGAGTGCGGCGTTTCACCACCGCCTATTTTACTGGATTGCCATGAAAAATGCAAGTGCAGGCATTCCCTGCCCGCCAAAATGTGATATACTATTCGTGTGGAAAGGAGCCATTTTCATGTCTGATCTAAAAACCCTATTGCGGCAGGCCGCAAAACCTGTTTTGTTCCTGCTGACTTTTATTTTCATATGCGCCTTTCTTGCGCACTATCTGACAGGCGAGGAAACCCTGCTGGAATATGCTCAAAAGAACCCCGAACAGGCCTACGGCACACAGACCGATGCCGGGGACATGCAGATTTCCGGCGAACCGTCCGGCAGCACGGACATACAAATTTCCGATGAACCGTCTGATAACGGGGATAAACTTCCCGAAAAAAAGCCGACCAATACAGTCGATTCCTCCCTGTCAGAAACGACATCTGTGTCATCTACAGGCAAAACAGCGGATTCTCCCGTTACTGCGGAAAACGGCGGCCCTGTCACATTGGACGAGCCTGATGCATATACTGACACAAAGAGCCGTATCCCGGACGCCCCCGGCAAAGCTTCCGCCGGAAACGCCCCGGATACCGCACCGCCTTCGGAGGAGTCTGACACGATGGAACATCACCCGGACCGCATCACATACGAGGAAGGATTCTATTATGAACCATTGACTGAGTCAGTTAAAGCAAGGATTACCGGCATTTCCTATCCGGAGAGCGGCTGTAGCGTACCCTATGAAGATTTGAATTATGTGGGGCTTAAATATATTGACTTTGACGGACGGGAGCAGACCGGCGAACTGATCTGCAACAGAGCCGTTGCTCAGGATATGGTGGAGATTTTCCACGAGCTTTACCAGAATGATTACCGTCTCGAACGCGTGCGGCTGATCGATGAATACAACGGCGACGATACTGCCTCAATGGCGGAGAATAATACTTCATGCTTTAACTACAGGGTGGTCGACGGCACCACCAGTCTGTCCAAGCACGCCTACGGGCTTGCCATAGATGTCAACCCCTACTATAACCCCTATGTGGTCTTCAACAAAAACGCCGATGGCAGTGACTATATCTCCCCGCCCGGCAGCGAGGTCTATGCCGACCGAAGCCGGAACTTCGCCTATAAAATTGACGAAAACGATCTGTGCTACCGTCTTTTCACCGAACATGGCTTCACCTGGGGCGGTAATTGGAATTCCTCCAAAGACTATCAGCATTTCCAGAAGACACTAAAATAAAGCGCGGTAAAAGCGCTTTATTTTATGCCGATATGCACATGATGTCAACACTACTGTAATAAGCTTAAAACGGACTGCCTGTCCTGATTTGCGTGCGCGATCATACTCACACCCGCCTGCTGGATAATATTGTTATTGGAAAAATCCACCATTTCTCTTGCCACGTCCGTATCCCGGATACGGGACTCCGCCGCGGTCAGATTTTCCTCCTTATTGCCATTGTTATTATAAGTGTGTTCCAGGCGGTTCTGCGTTGCTCCCAGATTCGTCCGCCACATCGAGACAGTCAGTAAAGCATCCTTAATCTGCCAATTGCTGCCCGGCTCATAATACTCCCTGGAGACAATATCACCATTCCCGGCCTGCGGTCTGTCATGCAGATATTTCTTGTTGATCTGTGTATGCGTAATTGCCTCCTCGCCTACCTTCTCTCTGAAATAGTTAAACCGCACTTCCCCATTGATGTATACCTTCTCTGTCTTCATCTCATATATGGGCGCCATAACCTGATACGTTTTGGTCTCTTCATAGGAGCCTGCCTCCCATTCCATCAGCTTCTTTTTATAATTCTCGCTGTACGCTTCCTCTTTCCTGTAAGATCCCACGCTGTATCCTGAAAGTCCCAGCTTTTCCAGCGAAATATAGGGCAGCTCTATGGGAATATCGTCAGAATCCACTGCGCTGCACACAATATATAAATCGTTCGATACTTCTATCGTTCCCGTAGTTCCAGGCTCAAGATATTCTGCCGGATAGGTGATCTCTGTTTCCGCCCAAGTCCTCACGGAAGCATCTGATGCGTGCTGGGAAGTCAGTATCGTGTCATCCCTGTAATCATACACAATAATATCATAATCATCCGTCATAAAAGACTTGGTGAAATGATCCTTCATATCCAGATCCTGCGACATCAGCTCATATGTCTTTTTTGACAGCTCATTCGCGATTTCTCCTGCCAGATCCTGTATCTGCTGCTTTTTCTGTGCATCAGATAACGTTTTGTCCTCTTCCTGTATTTTCGCCAGATCCTTTATCTTTTCAAAACAGTTGACTGCATTGCCATCCTTGTCAGCAAATGCCTTAAACTCACTCAGATCCAGATTGGGCGTGCTGTTATTGTCGTAATACGGTGATACGCGGTTGACCGTTATCCCATCCACAGACCCGGTAAAGTTGATGCCATACTGTTTGGATCTGCATGTGCCGCACGGAATACCGATGCCGCCTCCCAGAAGCCCGATCAGACCGCCATACAGATCCTCTATCTTATCAAACTGTTTCAATCCTGCATAGCTTATTTTGGCGGTGGCATTGTTATCAAGGGACGGTGTCCACGTTCCGGCGTGCTCCGCCTGCTGTTCTCCGTAGAAGTCTCCCATATCCGGCCCATAATAAACGTATTTGGCTGTACCGTCAGGGTTTCTTTCTATCTTTCCCATCGCGTCATATTTCAAGGTTATCATCACGCCGGACGTATCCTGCTGCGCCGTGACGCCGGTCGCGATATCCAATAAATTTTCATAGCCGCTGTGCTTTTCCAGTCTTTTGTCGATTCCATCATTCAGCCATTGCGGCAGAACTGTGGTAACATTCATCTTTACCGGCACGGTAATGGTCTGATCCTCCGTGATCACCACATCCTTTGTAAAAGACGGCTGCCATTTCAGGATCTGTAGCTCATTATAGGTCGTCGCTTCTCCCGTTCTGCCAATCTCTTCCAGAAGCTGATCCACCTCCATCTGAATCGCCTTTCTGTCCTGCTGCGTATGGGTTCCATTGTACGCCTGAACCGACAGCTCATTGATTCTCTGCAGCATATCGCTTATCTCTCCGAGCGCTGCATCGGCAACCTTGATCAGGGAAATGCCTTCCGTTATATTTTCAGAGCCTTTCTGCAGCCCTCTGATCAATCTGCGCATGGATTCGGACATGGACAGACCAGCCGCGTCATCTGCTGCACGGTTGATCTTATATCCAGAGGACAATTTTTCGGTATTTTTAGCCCTTTTTTTATCGTTTATGTTAAACTGCCTCGCCGCGTTCATTGCAAGTATGTTTGTCTGTACCGAGAGCATCCCAGCCACCTCTTTCCGTCAAGCCTCAAAGCTGTCATTTTACGAATACAGCCGCCCCCCCCCCCAAAAAAAAGTGAGGAGGAGTGCGGCCAATTCCACACAATATTACCTATGAAGCAATTATTCTTACATCAGCCGTAATTAGCCAAGTAAGGACAGGGCCAGCTGGTTGCCCTGGTTTGCCTGAGACAGCATAGATGTACCAGCCTGCTGTAAGATATTGTTGTTGGAGTACTGAACCATCTCCGTAGCAATATCTGTATCGCGGATAGCAGCCTCTGCGGACTGGGTGTTCTCTACGATGTTGTTCAGGTTGTTGATGGTGTGCTCCAGACGGTTCTGGATTGCACCGAGGTCAGATCTCTGGGAAGATACGATCTGCAGAGCGCCCTTGATGAATGCATTCAGGGAGTTGAAGTCTCTGGTCGTAGCAACCGTGCTAGCATCGCCGCCCTTCAGGTTCTGGAAAGTAGTAACGAGGGCATTAGCCATATCCTTGGTCATAGCCTTCATGTTGTACTTACCAGTAGTAGAGTTAACGGTAGAGAATGTTGTTGCCTGGTTGGTAACGATATTACCCTGCATGGTTGTGGTATCGCTCTTGATACCGCCTGTGGAAGTATTTCCATAGGTTGTGTAGGTGTAACCAGCCTGAGAAGACTGCAGAGCGTTGAAGGTAACAGCGCCGTACAGCTTACTGTTCTCACTCGTGCCACCGTCCCAATCGCCGATGTAGTTAGCAAGACCTGCCATACTCATGTTAGCGATGGAGATGTCGATGTGCTGACCTGCCTCTGCACCTACCTGCAGACCCTTGATGAAGGAACCGTCTAACAGGTTCATCTCGTTGAAGGTTGTGGTACTCTGTACACGGTCAACCTCACTCATCAGCTGAGCGATCTCGGACTGGATGGATGCACGATCGGAAGTGGTCAGGGTACCATTCTCACCCTTAACTGCCAGCTCGTTCATTCTCTGTAACATATCCTCAACTTCGTTCAGAGCGCCCTCAGCGGTCTGTACTACGCTGATACCATCCTGTGCGTTAGCGGAAGCCTGGGTAAGACCTCTTACCTGTCTTCTCATCTTCTCGGAAATGGAGAGACCTGCTGCATCATCTGCTGCACGG
>CAJTTT010000058.1 GCA_910579285.1 uncultured Lachnospiraceae bacterium
AAATCGGGGAGATTGACGGGGAAATCTGCCTGCGCCTTGACAAGTCCGACTATTCCACTTATACGTCCATGTTCGATATGTTCCACGCATGGCAGGAGCAAGCCGCCAAACTGGAACAGGGCGAGATTACCAAAGAGGAATACGACCAGTGGCGGTACAAGTACCCGGAACTGGACACCTCAAAGCATTGGGCGAAAGTCCCCTCACAGGCGGTCAGTGATATGCTCATGGAAGAATTTCAGAAAATCGAGAAAGAAGAAAAGAAAACATCTAAAAAGAAAAAGCAGAAATAAGCATAAAAAAGACCTTGCCGATATTCAGTTTTCATATCTGAACCCGCACTATCGTGCGGTTGTCGCGGCATTCGTCAAATGGAAATGCAAGCATTCCCATTTTCCTCATTGCTCGCGCAAATCAGCAAGGTTTTCTTATGCCATTGATGTAATTATTTAGTGCGTGATGTGAAAAATGTTGCCAAATCGTTGCCAGTACCTAAACAAATTTGCTTGTAACCCGCATAAACACTGGGTTCTTGAAGCCCGTTTCATCACTCGAACTCAATCGTCGCCGGCGGCTTCGGGCTCATATCATAGCACACCCGGTTCACATTCCCAACCTCCGCCAAAATCCGCTCCGTAATCTTCTCCAACACATCCCAGTCAATCTTCTCGATGGACGCCGTCATTGCATCGATGGTATTGATGGCACGAATAATCACCATATACTCAAACACCCTGGCATTATTCTTCATTCCCACAGACTTAAAATCCGGCACAACAGTAAAATACTGCCATACCTTCTTGTCCAGTCCTGCCTTGGCAAATTCCTCCCGCAGGATCGCATCTGACTCTCTGACTGCCTCCAGTCTGTCTCTGGTGATCGCTCCCAGGCATCTCACACCAAGTCCCGGTCCCGGGAACGGCTGTCTGTACACCATATCATGCGGCAGCCCCAGTTCTACGCCGCAGGCGCGCACTTCATCTTTAAAAAGCTGTTTTAACGGCTCCACAAGCTCGAACTTCAAATCCTCCGGCAGGCCGCCCACGTTGTGATGGGACTTCACCATTTTTGCCGTCTTTGTGCCGCTCTCAATAATATCCGGGTAGATGGTTCCCTGTCCAAGGAAATCAATTCCCTCCAGTTTCCTTGCTTCCTCCTCAAACACACGGATAAACTCGCCGCCAATAATCTTGCGCTTCTGTTCCGGGTCTGCCACATTCTCAAGTTTACCAAGGAAACGCTCAGAGGCATCCACATAAATCAAGTTTGCATGCAATTCATCGCGGAACACTTTCACAACGCTTTCCGATTCGTTTTTGCGCATCAGACCGTGGTTGACATGTACGCACACAAGCTGCTGTCCAATCGCCTTGATCAGCATTGCCGCTACAACGGAAGAGTCCACGCCACCCGACAAAGCCAGAAGCACTTTTCGATCGCCAACCTGCTGTCTGATCAATTCCACCTGGTCTTCAATGAAGTTCTTCATGTTCCAATTTGCCTCAGCACTGCACTCCTCGAAAACAAACTTTTTCAAGATTTCCTGCGTTGGAAGCTCAGTAAGCTGGGTCTTGCATTTTGACTGCGGATAATCTATGGAAATCATCGGAATGCCCATATCGTAAAGCTCTGGTCTGACTTCCACTTCCTTTCCGTCAACCACGCGGTTTTCACCGCCGTTTAGCACAATGCCTTTCACATTCTTTAAAGCGTTCAGCTCATCCACCGTAATGTCATGCGGATGTATTTCGCTGTATACGCCGAGTTCGCGTATTTCGCGGGCGAGCACTGTGTTATTTGTGCTTCCCATATCCAAAATGACAATCAAATCCTGTTTCATAGGGTAATGCCTCCTTGTCCTCTGTTCTGTCAATAACTATCCTTCATCCTGCTGCCTGCACATGCAAAATGCTGCCGCTATTCCATTATATAGTAGCTTTCCTCCGAAAATCAACTGAATTATTATATGGCAGCCCATGAAATCAAGAAGAAGGCTCAAGCTGTCTATAAAATCTTTTAACCATTTGCACTCGTATACCGTCTGATTCCTGCATTCCACATAAGTCTCGACAATATAAAAGCCAATACGGAAACTGCAATTCCCCAAATCAGCTGTAACAGATCCAGTCTTCCAAGTATCGCCATGCCAGACCAGTTTGTCACCAGAAAAATAGGTATAAGGAAGGTTCCGATCTGCCTGATCACTTTCGGATATAGTTCCATTGGCATATTGTTATAGTCCCAGAGGGCGGCGTATAGTGTACTGACCGCATGTAAGGAAGTCACCCAGAACACCAGAAGCGCCGCCATCAATCCAAATGAATAGGTCAGGACAATGCCCGCTGCCAGATAGAGAACAAAAACGCCGATATGACCGATTGTCGCCGGTATCGCGCATCGTTTCCACCCCTCTGCCATCAACATTGTTCCCACTGTCACATTGGGAAACGCCAGCGCAAAGTTATACTTTCCAAATGTCTGCAAAAACTGGAGCGATCCCGGTTTGGTCATAAGCAGATCCAGATCTCCTTTGATCACCTGTTCTGGAATACTGTTGACGCCGCTTAAGAACATCCAGACTCCCGTCATAAAAATGTAGGTTCCCACAAACATGATAACCATATCTGATGTCAGGCTCCCCACCTTCATTCCCGAAGACATCACCACATACAAATACACCAGTTTGATCATCATATAGGCAAGTTCAACGCAGACGCCGGACACAAAATTCAGAGGATATTCCATCGTGGATTGCAGGGAAAGCTTTCCAAAATGAACTGCTACCCTGACATACCATTTCAATTCATGCATTCTTTCTTTCATCTGTCATCACCACAGCAGCGCCGCATAGAAGCACACTTATTTATCATCTTATCCACCCACCGCAACATATTTTTTTAATCCCAAATGCCAGCTGCATCTTCCTAATACCGCTAAAAGGAAAATCCAGATAAGCTGTATACAGAGCACTTCCACAGCTTCCGTGATTCCTGCCGTCCCTGACAAAATCTGAATCGGATAGTTGATGGTATATGTCAGTGGTATATATCTGCTGATACTTTCATAGGTGCTGCCAAACACCGATACTGGAAATATACCTCCGCTCATTACCATAATCACTACGCTTATGGCGTGAAAAAAGTTTCCGATCTCTGTAAGCCAGAAAGCCAATGTACTCAGGCAAAAGAAAATAAAAAAGTTAAGCACAGCCGCCAGCGCCAATGACAGAAGGAAAAGAAGCACAGCGGCAGGTGTCACCACAAAATCCACCGCAAAGAATAGCAAAAGCAGCGCCCCCAGGGTCACAAACACCATGCTGATCATGGATACAAACTTATTTCCAACGACATCGCATAGGCGAAATCCGACATAGTTCACAGGACGCACCAGATATCTGGCAATTCCGCCGCTGTGGATATCCTCGTTCACCATATACTCGACGCCGGTGTCTGTAAATTTGGCCACAGCGCCGGCCACGACCACATACAGAATCATCTGAGGAAATGTGTAGCCGTACATAGCGTCACAGCCGCTGTCTCCATACATTGCGCTCCAGATAAACACCTGCATGAGAATCGGAAACACAGTGCCAATAAGGTTCATAAGGAAATCAAATCGAAATTCCATTGAGTTAGAGACACCTGCCCAAAAGACAGTCTTATATTTTTCCATACTCAGCCCCCTGCGCGCCCTGCTCATAAAGACGGGCTATGCTTTCCTCCAGCGGCGCTGCATCAATTCCAATATCTCCAACGGAAAACGCGGCAAACAATCTGTGTATCGTCTGCGTCACAGCTGCATCATCAACCTCGATAGCCGCCTTCATCGGCTCCCAGTTTTTTATCGTCCCAAAAGAAACCAGATCCGCTCTCGGTACCGGGCTGTTCCACTGGACATTCAGGATTCTCTTTTTAGAAAAAATACTTCGGATATGTTCCAGGGTTCCGTCATAGACCAGATCCCCGTGGCTGATCACCATTGTTCTTTGGCACAGTTCTTCGATGTCTTTCAGATCATGGCTCGTTACCAGCATTGTTGCTCCGTTCTGGCGGTTATAATCTTTCAGAAACTGACGGATATTATTTTGTGCAATGAAGTCCAGACCGATTGTTGGCTCATCCAAAAATATGACTTCGGGCCTGTGTAAAAGCGCCGCAATCATTTCCATCTTCATGCGTTCACCCAGAGATAACCGCCGGACCTGTACCTTCAAAAACTCCTGTACGCCGAATAGCTCTACCAGTTCGCCAAGTGTCTGCCTGTACTGCGCATCCGATATTTCATATATACTTTTATTCAGCGCAAAGGAATCCACGGCCGGCAGATTGATCCACAACTGGGATTTCTGCCCGGCCACATAGGCAAATCGCTTCTTGAATTCTTTTTTCCTCTCCCAAGGCACATATCCATTCACCCGCGCTTCGCCGGAAGTCGGATGCAAAATGCCGGAAAGTATTTTGATCGTCGTTGTCTTTCCCGCGCCGTTTGGCCCAAGAAATCCCACCATTTCTCCCTTTTGGATTTCAAAAGAGAGATCCTTCAGTGCGCGTCGAATCTGTTTGGTTCTGTGGAACAAATTCTTCACAGAGCTTTTCATACCCGCCTCTTTTTCGTAATAGGCAAAGTCCCGCGTCAGATTTTTTACAACAATTCCTTCCATTAAAATGCACCCCATTTTGCAATGCAGCAATGCAATACGCATCATAAATTCGAAGTAACACTCTCCACCCGCTCTTCAAGCATATTATTACAGACTGCTTCTTCTCCTTCTGAAAGGCGTACCGTCTTAATCTCAAAGGGCGTAAAGGAAAGGATAAATTCTCTTCCCAGGGAAGGTATCTTACATTGCGCCGATGTATTCCTGCCTGCCGCCTCATAAACCCTCAAAATGATATCTCCGCTTCCATCCTCCGCTTCCTTTACCACTTCCACAAAGATATTGTCCTCGCTTACCTGCAGGAAAGAGCCTTTCTGGGGAAGATGCCCTTTGTGATAGGTTTCAAACAAAGCAATGGGCTTTTCATTCAGAATCTTTGCCCGTTTGACGGTATCCGCCTCTTCCCAGCTTCCATCGTGAGGATAAAGGCCGTAAGTGAAGGTCTGCACACCCTGATCCAGATATACATATTCCAGCTCACAATCCGGCACATAGGGCTCGTGCTGGGCATATATCGGGCTTCTGAGTATCGTCAGTTCCCCGTTCTTTCCTGCCGTGTCCGCCGCAAATTTGCCATCGTTTAAAATAGAAAGTCCATGAACCATCGTGTCTAACCCGGGCGCCGCTCCCTCCAGATCAAACCATGTCTGCATCGGAAACTCCTCCCCGTTAGGCTCCCTCTGGGCCACTCCATAGGGAATCTCGTAGCTGGCCCTCAAATAATTCATATTCATGGGGAAGCGCAGTTTCAGCATGGACATTTTCTCATGCCAGTCCACTGTCGTTTCCACGGAAATAAAATCCAGCTCCTTGTAGATGGAAAAGTCCTGAAACATTCTGGAATTGCCATACACACTGGTCACCCGGATCACCGCCTTCACAGGACCGTTTTCAATGCGCTGCACCTTCACTGCCTCAAATCGTCCGATCTCCTCATCGAAAATACGCACACCGTGAGACCAGGTATCGCTCTCATCTTTAATCACCACAGGCACCGCCGCTGGAGCGGAAAAGTATTCTGTCCCATCATTCTTTTTCACCAGGGAAGAAATATAGCCCTTTTCATCGAATTTAACCGAGAACCATTTATTTTCCGCACTGGTCTGGGTTGAGCTTATATTTTCAAACTGCCTTCCTTTTTCCCTCACGGCAAAGCGATAGGTACGATAGCCCAGAGACGGCAGTTTTGCCACAAAGGCAATCCGGCATCTTCCGTTGCTGGAAGCTTTGGACTGGACAATCTGATAGGGTATCTGGTTATCCTCCTCATCCAAAAGCACGGTATGCTCCTTCAGAGAAAGGGATTCCACTGCCACCTCCGTCATGGTCTCAAAAGGATTGGGATTCATCACCACCAGAGGTTTCATCCCTTCCTCCATTGGAATGTCGATATTCCAGCTGATCGACTGTATGGCACTGTTCAACTGTCTTCCCGCTATATGCAGGGCATAATCATAATCCTCTCTGGCATCCACATAAGCTTCCTCCAGGCTGGTGCCTGCCAGAATATCATGGAACTGGTTGAACAGCGCTATTTTCCATGCCTTGGTCAGTTCTTCTCTGTCATACTTCCCGGCGGACAGGATTTTTGCCATGACAGAAAGCTTTTCTGCCATGCGAAGTCTGTTTTCTGCTCTTCTGTTCAGATTTTTTACCTCGGAATGGGCGCTGTAGCAGCCGCTGGCATGATGAAGCAGTTCTCCCGTCACCACAGGAAGGATTCTGCCCGACTGCTCCACATCTTTAAAGTAATCTACCGGGGAAGCAAAAATCAGCTCCGGCATATCCTCTCTCTTATTCATTTCCAAAATACTTTCAATATTTTTTTTAGTGGGGCCGCCGCCATGATTGCCTACGCCGTAAAAACACATGATGCCGTTGCCAGGATTCTTGATCTCCCCTGCACACCGCTTCACATGTTCCTCGATCTCCTCCGGCCATGTACAGTACTCAAAAGGAATCCGAAAAGCGATCACCTGTGAACCATCTGCGGATTTCCACAGGAAGGTTTCCCCGTCCACACCTTTTTCGTGTCTGCCCGGACGCATAAACACATAATAATCCATGCCTGATTTCTTCAGAATCTGCGGCAGATTCCCGTTATGGCCAAAGCTGTCCACATTATAGCCGCACACCGCTTTCACACCAAATTTTTCCTCAAAATATTTCTGCCCGTAAAGTCCCTGGCGCACATAGGACTCTCCTGCGGGCGCATTGCAATCCGGCTGAATCCACCAGCCGCCCACAATGATCCAGCGCCCTTCCTTTATGCGCTCTTTTATTTCTTCAAACATGGCAGGCTCGTTTTCCTCCACCCACTCATAGAATGAAGCGGAACTGCCTGTAAAAATAAACGACTCATACTCCTTCATCCGATCCAGCACAGACCGAAAAGTGGCTTTGATTTCCTGAAATCCCTCCTGCCACCGCCACATCCACACGGGATCAATGTGCGAATTTCCTATCATATATAATCTCTTATCTTTTTTCATTGCCTCAGCTCCCTTTCTTTCTCCCTTACCATACAAAATCCTCCGCAAGGGTCAGCTTCCGTTCCCTGCTCTCTCTGTCCAGATAAATAATTTCAAAACCATTCTCCTTAAGCCGCGCTGTCAATGTGGCCTTTAAATCGTCCGTCTGCCAGGAAATCTGTATGATATCGTCCGCCGTATCGTGTACCGTCATGTCCCCGTCAAACACAGGGTAATCATTTCTGAACTGCATCAGCCGGCGCAGTTTCTGCACCACAGATTTTTTCACCAGTTCCCGGATCTCCTCCACCGTATAGTCATGGCGGCTGATATTTCTGTCGTAGTTGGTGCGTTTCATCAGCTCGTAGTCATTTTCTCCTGCCAGAAGTCCCATATAATACACCTGCGGAATACCTGGTGTGAAAAACTGCAGCGCTCTTGACAAGAGATACGCATCATCGTTTTCCCCTACGGCAGAATAGTAGGAGCAGTTGATCTGATAGACAATCTTTTTCCCGGCGGAGCCTGCGCTGTAATCCCATTTAAAGTTCGCGCCATACTTTTCCGTCTGGTCAATGACTCCCTGCAATTCCTCCGGGCTTAACAGATCCACCACATCCACAGTCCCAAGCCCATCGTGCGTATCCAGGGTGGTCTGCTGGTTTTTCGGGCAGATGGAAAGCCAGTGTTTCATTCTCGCGCCGCTTCCCGTATAAAGGGTATGCAGCGTCATCACCGGCAGCACAAAATCGTATATGGCGTAGCCGTGATCTGAAATCTTCATCTGCACGGAGTAGTGGTCGTGAATCTCCGGCAGCATGGGAATCTCTTTTTCATCCAGTATTTTCTGAATCCTGTCCATCATCTCCCAGATCTCCGGCTCCAGGAAGAAGCAGGC
>CAJTTT010000059.1 GCA_910579285.1 uncultured Lachnospiraceae bacterium
GAGCAGGTGCATGTGCAGAATGAACCCGTAGCCAATCAGAAATTCCCTTCCTGCATGTGGACGGGGGAGGAGCTGGGAGCGTTTATCCGGGATTATCTCGGGCCGGCAATGGAGAGGGCCGGTCTGTCTACAGAACTCTGGCTTGGCACCATCAATGCGCCGGGCTGTGATTATCACAGGCTGATTTTCGATAAATGGGCGACGGAAGACTATGACTATTTTGCCAACACGGTGCTGATGGATCCGGAGGCGGCGCGCTATATAACCGGCGTCAGCTACCAGTGGGGAGGGAAAATTGCCATTCAGAGGACTTTTGAGAGCTGGTGGCCTAAGTTCCGCCTGATGCAGCCGGAAAACGAGTGTGGATTCGGGGATAACACATGGGAGTACGCGCGCTATGTCTGGACGATGCTGAAACACTATATTGGAAACGGGGCGGAGAGTTATCTGTACTGGAATCTGGTGCTGGAGCCTATGGGGGTGAGCACATGGGGAGATCCGCAAAATGCCATGATTACAGCCTGTCCGAATACTGGCGAGGTCGTTTACAACCCGGACTTTTATGTGATGAAGCACTTTTCATCGGTGATACAAAGGGGTGCGGTGCGGCTGGGCGCGGCCGGCGCTTTTGCCGGAGACAGCCTGGTATTCAGAAACCCCGACGGTTCACTTGTACTGGAACTGTTCAATCCCTTTGACAGGGTGGTCAGGGTAGGCTACCGGGAGGCAGGAATCACCCGCCTGTTTGACCTGGAACCGAAATCGGTCAACAGCATTGTGATGACGTAATGTCAGCAATTGCGGACCCTATGATTTTGTGTTAAAATTTTATCAAATATTCTTTTGGGTGAAAACGTTTCGAAAAAGGTGGAAGCCGGGAAGAGGATAACGGGGCGGGAGAAGGTACAGTGGCATTGCGGAAGGTGACAATTAAGGATGTGGCAAGGGAGGCGGGCGTTTCCATATCGACGGTTTCCAATGCGCTAAACGGGGTGGACGTGCTCCACCCTGAAACAAAGCAGCACATATTGGAAGTGGCGGAGAGGCTTCATTATGTGCCGAACTTAAACGGCAGAAATTTGAAGGCGAAGGAGACCCGCGTCATCGGGCTTTTTATCACTTCAATCAAGGGGCCTTATTACGGTGTTCTGGTGGATGCGGTCTATCAGGGCTGCAAGAAGTACGGCTATGAACTGAATATTTACATCAGTGACAAAACCGACAATATGATGGCCAATATATTTGGCAGAAGAATTGACGGCGCAGTCATTTTAAATGAACATATCAAGGAAAAAGAGGAAAAATTTCTCGCAGATAATCAGTTCCCGACGGTCTTTATTGACAGAGAGCTGAAGGGGGATACCATCTCCAGTGTGGTCTTTGACTCCTACCATGAGGGGGAAATGGTGGCAAAGTATCTGCTGGAACTTGGACATACCAGTTTCGCCTATGTGCGCGGCGTGGAGAATAACTTTGACAATACCCAGAGACTAAACGGCTTCCGGGACGTGTTAAAAAGGGCGGGCATCGCTCTTTCGCCGGATTATATCATCGACGGTGAGTATGAAACGGATGCCGCCTATCATTCCATGAAAAAATTTATGGATGAGATGAAGCCGCTGCCGGATGCCGTCTTTGCGGCAAATGATTTGAGCGCCATCGGCGTGATCGAGGCGCTCACCGAGGAGGGAATCCGGGTGCCGGAGGATGTGAGCGTGGTGGGCTGTGACGATATTGAGATTGTCAAGCTTCTGAAGCCTTCGGTCACAACGGTCAGGACATCTTTCGAGAAACAGGGCGCCCTGTCGGTGGCGCGTCTGATTGACTTGATTAAAGGAGAGAAAAAGGGAACGATAGACATTCTGCAGGGCAGAGTGATCCCCCGGGAATCCACATGCGTCAGAGAATGAATGGCGGATGGTGAAAAACAGAAAGGCAGTGTATATTCATGTATAAAAATAAAAACGTTTCGATTATCTGCAGGCGGGCGGCGGCGCAGGGGGCGGTTCTGCTGAGGAACCGCGGATACATTCTCCCGCTTGTCAGAGAAGACCATGTGTCGGTATTCGGCAGATGCCAGATTGATTATTACAGAAGCGGCACGGGATCGGGAGGCGCGGTCAATGTGCCTTACATGGTCAGCCTGCTGGAGGGACTGCGGGATGCCGGGGTCCGTGTCAATGAAGAGGTGGCGGAAGGTTATGAAAAGTGGCTGGCCGCCCATCCTTTTGATGACGGCGGGGGCGGCTGGGCGTGCGAGCCGTGGTGTCAGCAGGAAATGCCGCTGGAGGAAGAGACGGTCCGCCGTGCGGCCGCGTGTTCCAATAAGGCGCTTGTGGTGATCGGGCGGACGGCGGGAGAAGACAAAGACAACGCGGTGCAGGAAGGCAGTTATCTGCTGACGGCCGGGGAGCGGGAGATGCTCGCCTGTGTGTGCAGAAATTTCCGGGATGTGGCCGTGGTATTAAATGTTTCCAACATCGTGGATATGCAGTTTGTGGAGGAGTATCCGGCTGTGGGGGCGGTAGTCTATGCGTGGCAGGGCGGCATGGAAGGCGGAAACGGGATTGCCGATGTGCTGACGGGCAGGGAAGTTTTCCAGGGAAAGCTCACGGACACGATTGCGCGGCGTATCACGGATTACCCTTCGGACCGAAATCATGGCGGCGTGTCTGAAAATGTGTATCAGGAAGATATTTATGTGGGGTATCGCTATTTTGAGACGTTTGACAAGGATGCGGTGCTGTACCCTTTCGGATATGGTCTCTCTTATACGGAGTTCGGGCTGTCGGAGGCTTCGGCATGTATCTCGGGAAAGGGCACGGACGCGAAGCTGATCTTCACCTGCAGCGTGAAAAATACAGGGACGGTATACGGCGGCCGTGAGACGGTGCAGCTCTATGTGCAGAAGCCGCAGGGCGGCCTTGGAAATCCGGCAAAGGAACTGATCGGGTTTGTGAAGACGGGCCATTTGGGATGCGGTGAAGAGGAAAAAGTGCAGATTACGGTGGACATGTACAGTCTCGCCTCCTATGATGACAGCGGAGCCGGCGGCCATAAAAGCGCCTATGTGCTGGAGGCGGGAGCTTACTCTTTCCATGTGGGGACGGACAGCAGGAACACACAGCCGGTGCCGGTGAACGGGGCGGGAAATTGGGAAGTGCAAAAGCCCCTGTTGGTAAAGTCTTGCGAGGAGGCGATGGCGCCATCCAGGAATTTTGAGCGTCTGCGGGCTCTGGTTGATGAAAATGGCGCTGTCACACCCGGATATGAACCTGCCCCCGTGAGAACGGCTGACCTTCGGAGACGGATAGAGGACCGCCTTCCGCCCGCGGCTGTTTACACCGGCAGCCAGGGACTGCTGTTAAAAGACGTGGCGGAGGGAACCTGTACGATGGAGGCGTTCATAGCGCAGTTGTCTGAAGAAGACCTGGCCGCCCTTGTGAGAGGGGAAGGGATGTGCAGCATTAAGGTGACACCGGGAACAGCGGCAGCTTTTGGCGGGGTGTCCGACAGTCTGCTCGGATTTGGCATTCCCATAGGCTGCTGTGCGGACGGCCCCTCGGGCATCCGTATGGATAACGGGGCAGCGGCCACGCAGGTGCCGATCGGGACGCTGCTTGCGTGCACATGGGATGAGGCGCTTGTGGAAGAGCTGTATGCCTGCATTGGCGGGGAGATGGTGGAAAACGGGATAGATGCGCTCCTGGGTCCCGGCATCAATATACACAGGCACCCGTTAAATGGAAGAAACTTCGAGTATTTTTCGGAGGATCCGCTGCTTTCGGGCAGGATGGCGGCTGCCGTTGTCAGGGGAATCGGGCGGCACAAAGTATACGGGGTGATCAAGCATTTTGCCTGCAATTCCCAGGAGACAGGGAGAAACATCGTCAATGCGGTGGTCTCGGAGAGAGCTTTGCGGCAGATCTATCTTAAGGCTTTTGAGATTGCTGTCAGGGAAGGAAACGCGCAGGCCGTTATGACTTCCTATAATCCCGTAAACGGCCACTGGGCGGCATCCGCCTATGATCTGACGACTACCATACTGCGCGGAGAGTGGGGCTTTGACGGTATGGTTATGACAGACTGGTGGGCCTGTATGAACGATGCGGCGGACGGCGGAGAAGCATCGAGAACCCGCACGGCGGATATGGTGCGTTCCCAGAATGATGTGTACATGGTAGTAAATAACAACGGCGCAGAAATTAACGCGTCGGGAGATGACATCATGGAGGCGCTTGCCGGAGGCAGGCTCACCGTCGGGGAGCTGCAGAGAAGCGCCAGGAATATATGCGGCTTCCTGATGAAGACGCCGGCCATGCGGAAGGAGGATTTTCGCAGGACAGAGATACCCCTGTTCCGGGCGGCACAGATGGGAGGGGATGCGCTGGATGGAGAAAATCGGATCCACTTACATATTTCCTCGCCTGCGGAGCGGGTATTTGACCTGACGGAGAGCGGCGTTTACGATGTGATCGTAAAACTGATGTCCCCGCAGACAGACCGGGCACAGACAGTGTGCAGGGCCACGCTGAACGGGGAACACTTTGCCACATTCCAGACGAACGGAACGGAGGGCAGGTGGATTATGCAGAAGCTGCTTCGCGTGCAGATGGAGAAGGGCGGATACCGGCTTGCCTTTCAGTTTCCCAAGCCGGGCATGGAAATCGCTTATATGGAGCTGCGCAGGGTCAGGGCAGAGACGTGATATGACAGAGTGAATGAGACAGCAGGAGGAGTCTGTTGACGCAGACGCCTCCTTTTTGTCTGGAAAGAGGACGAAATAGCCAAATCTCAAAGATAAAATTTGTGGCTATTCACAATGAGCTTCCTATTCAGACTGACAGAATTATATGGTACAATAAAAAATCATTACGACATAAACGAGGATATTTTTATGGTCTTAAGTGATATCGTGTTCGCTCTTGCAGCGTTTTGCGCGTTTGTCTGCGCTGTTATTACCTATAAAAAGAAAACACATCTGGCCTTCGTTACGGGAACCATGTTTCTGGCAGCCTGTGCGGTGAACCTCACCTATCTGGCAAGAATCGGCGCGGGCACTTACTTTGCAGCTTCTCTTACGACCAGCGTCTATTTTGTATGCCTGGATTTTCTTGTTCTGTCTATGGTCTACTATATGGCAGAGTTTACCCAGTCAAGAATGGAAAAGCCGCGCTCGAAACGCATATTGATTTGCACGGTCTATTTTGTGGCTTTTATAGACGCGGCGATTCTGATACTCAATGTTTTCCACGAAGTGATTCTCCGTTATCAGTACCAGGCGGACAGTATCTACGCCATAAAATACATGTTTGAGCTTAAGCCGGGATTTTACCTGCATCTGGCTTTTGTGTATCTCCTTGTGGCCGTGATTCTGTTCCTGCTGATCCGAAAGACCGTAAGCGTGCCGAAAATATACCGCGCCAGATATGCCAGCACCCTTCTGTCGCTCTGCGTGATCGGTCTGCTCACTATCCTGTATATGTTGGAGATTCTGACTGTGCCTGTGGATGCAGCAGTGCTGGTTTACGGATTTGTCTGTCCGCTTGTCTACAGAAATACCTTCGACTATTCCTCGAAGGGAATGCTGAATACCACCCGCAAGATGGTGCTGGAATATATGGGTATGCCGATGATTCTTTTTGACTATGAGGGGTACACGGCAGATACGAACCGGGATATGCGGGCGCTTTTTCCTGCGCTGGAGGATCAGCAGAACCGTATCAGCATGACGGATTTTCTACAGCTTGGCGCATTCCGCGATTTGCAGAGCATTGATTCGGATCAGACTTTTGACTGGGAGAATCCGGGCAGCGCGGGAGCACGCAGATATCACTGTGTCTTTAACTGCCTGAGAGACGGGAAGGGGCAGATTATCGGCCATCTTCTCATAATGAAAAACCTGGAGACGGAGCGGGATATGCTCACCCAGCTTTACTCAAAGAACAGTTTTTACAGCGAGACGGACAAGCTGCTTGCCGGGGGAGTATACCCGGTGACAGTGGTGGTGTGCAACGCCAACGGGATCGGGATTGTCAATGATGTGTACGGCTGGCGCAAGGGCAATGAACTGCTCAGGCAGGCGGCCGGGCTTTTGCGGGAAAATCTGCCGGCTGGTGCAGTTCTGGCAAGGCTGGCGGACGGGGACATGGCCGCGGCGCTCACAGAGGTGGAACAGGAATATGCAGTCCGTCTTTTTGAGCATATCAAGGAGCAGTACAGACAGGGCAATGACACAGGAATCAATACGGATATCGAATACGGCATCGCTGTGATCCGGGATCAGACAAAGAGCGTGGAGGAGGCTGTCAGGGAGGCATCGGAGAGCATGCGCACGAAAAAGCTGATGAACCAGTCCTCCAAGAAGAGTTCGCTGTTAGATTCCCTGACACAGACGCTGACGGAGAGTGATTATGAGACGGAGGAGCATGTGGAGCGCACCAGGGAGATGGCGATCCGCCTCGGGAAGGCGCTTTCCTTATCGGACGGGGATCTGGGTAAACTGGCGCTTTTGGCGGTGCTTCACGACATCGGGAAGATTGCCATTCCCCATGCCATCCTGATCAAACCCGGAAAACTGACGGACGCGGAGTGGGAGATTATGAAGACCCACACGGAGAAAGGGTATCGGATTGCCAACGCCTCCAAGGAGCTGAAGCCCATCGGTGAATATATTCTCCATCACCATGAGCGGTGGGACGGCGGCGGGTATCCCGGCGGTCTTGCGGGGGAGGAAATACCGCTTCTTTCCCGGATTATCACGGTGGTGGATTCCCATGACGTGATGGTGCATGACAGGCCCTATCACAAGGCGATGAGCGGGAAGGATGCGGAGGCGGAGCTTCGCCGCTGCTCCGGCACCCAGTTTGACCCGAACCTGGTGGAAGTATTTCTGGAGGTGCTTGGGGAGGATGCATCGTGAGACGCGCTTTCCGGGAACGGCAGATTCCGTCAGCCTCTTTTTGAAGAAGGCCGGGAAATGGGAATTGACAAACGGGATATAATTGACTATAGTATTAGATAATTGTAAAGGTGATGACGAAGAGGGCTTGTGGAATGTGGCTCTGGAACCGGGATGCAGAATGTTTTCGCGGGTGATATGGCGGAAACGGCAGTAAGCGTCCACGCGTGATCTGCGTTAACGGATCGGAGGCCGGAAGGCTTCGCTGAGTGAAAAATGAAGGTGGTACCGCGTAACTACGCCCTTTGTCAGGAGACTGGCAGAGGGCATTTTTTGCGCGCATAAGCAGAGTCAGAAAGCGCAAGAGACAGGATGCGTGCATGCACGCAAGACTGCCTATGGCGCTTTATGACGAGGCGCAAGACATCCGGGGGATGT
>CAJTTT010000060.1:0-6398 GCA_910579285.1 uncultured Lachnospiraceae bacterium
CTTTTTCCCCGGCGGTCTTGCCCTCTTTGGTGGGACCCTTTTTCTCGGTGGCCTTTTCCTCCGGGGCCGGGGTGGGCGGCTGTTCCGGTTCGGGCGGCTCGTTCTTTTCCACCTCCGCACGTTCCGCCGCCCGCCGCTCCGCCATCAGCTTTTCAATCTGGTCAGCGGAGACACTCACCTCGCCGGGAGCACCAGCCGGGGCATCCTGGGCGGGCGCATCCACGGCGGCCTGCTCGGGAATGTTCTCCGGGGCCGGGGGCTCCGGCGTGGGAGCCTCCGGGGCAGGAGCCTCAGCCGGGCCCGTATCGAACAGGCTGGGCTGGGGATTTTCCTCCGGGCTCACGTTCAATTTTTCGTCTGCCATTCGTTACCTCCTTTTTTAATTTCGTGAATGTTGCACAAATCTTGCGCTAAAACTTTGTTACTATTTTTTCGCCTCCCTCCCGGCTATCCACGCAAAAAAGCCGCCCGTTTTTTCATGCCGGACGGCTTTCTGCGTAATGTGATAGCTCTAATTTTATTTTTTTGTGGTTGCAGGCTCCGAAAAGCCTTGATATTACAGTGTTCCTAATAGGAGCTATTCATATGTAATGTGAACATGTGCCGGTTTGATAAGGAGGGTAAAATGAAGAACAGGATGAAAAAGTTACTTGCGTTATTTGCAGCGGCATCCATGATGGTGCAGCTTGTGGGATGCGGAGGCGGTGCAGGAAATGCTCCGGCCGGTGAGACAAATGCGGATACATCTGCAGAAGCACAGGATCAGGCGGCGGCGACGCCGGCAAAAGAGGAAGAGGCGGAGGCAGCTTCCGAAGAGGAAATTACCATCACGATCTGGCACCAGTCTGTGGCAGACACAGATCCCGTCAAGAAAATTATCGAAGAGTCCGTGACAGAGTACCATGAGCTCCATCCGAATGTGACAATCGTACAGGACGGTGTTACAGGAGAGCAGTACAAGACGAAGATCAAGACCGCTTTTGTGGCGGGAGAGGCGCCGGATATCTCATATATGTTCAGCGGCGGCAGTTTTGTAAAACCTTATATTGATGCGGGATATTTACTGCCCATAGATGAGTATTTAAGCCCGGATACGAAGAGCAAAGTGCTGCCCGGCACACTGGATGGATGTACGTTTGACGGCAAGGTATATACGCTGCCTACCATTACGTTCCTTGCGAACCTTTATTGCAATACCGAGATGTTTGACGCGGCAGGGGCAAAGATTCCGACCAACTGGGATGAACTTTTAGACGCGGTAGATAAGCTGAATGCAGCCGGATATACGCCGATCCTTATGGGTGAGAAAGACAGATGGCCCGGCATGTACTGGTATGATATTATCTCTGCGAGAACAGCCAGCAACGCAGCGATCATGGAAGCGTTCGGCGATCCGTCCAAGTTCAATTCGGAAGGCTTTGTCATGGGTGCGGAGAAGCTGCAGGAGCTGGTGAAGGCAAATGCGTTTAACGACAATATGATGAGCATGAGCTACGATGAGATGATCGAGGGATTTGCGGCAGGACAGGGCGCGATGGTTTTCCAGGCAAACTGGGTGCATCCTTCTTTCTGGGCTGACACGGCAGCGACAAAAGGCAAAGTGACATGTGTGCCGTTCCCGGTTATTGACGGCGGCGCAGGAAGCATTACCGAGTTCTCGGGCGGAAGCTCCGACGGTTACTATATCAATGCCAACTGTGAGCATCCGAAGGAAGCGGTTGAGTATCTGGAGTATTTGAGCGAGAAGATTGGCGTCGTTGGTTATCAGCAGGGCGCAGGACTTCCCTGTTGGGACACGACCGGCGTAGATACCTCCACGCTGACACCGCTTGACATGGAATCGGCGGCGCTGATGGAGACGGGAACCTCTTATATCAGCTGGTGGGATAACATTCTGTCTGCAGAAGATTCCGAGACATACAAGGATCTGGTTGCACAGGTGATGGCGCTCAAGATTACGCCGGAAGAATTCGCGGAAGCAATGTCCAAGTTACAGCCTTCAGAATTTTATTAAATAGTTACAGACACCGTTGTGGGCGGCCGTGTTTGGCGGCGGCCCACAACTTGTTTGTGAGATAGGTGGGACGATGAAAAAAATATTATCTGATAAAAAAGCGATTACGCTGTTTGTATGTCCGACAATCCTCATCATGCTGGTCATTGTCGTTGTGCCGATTTTCATATCCGTTTATTATAGTCTGCTGGACTGGGACGGACTCGGCAAAGGGACGTTTGTCGGACTTCGCAATTATATGGAACTGGCGGGAGATGAACGCTTTGTAAATTCTATCAAAAACTCCTTGCTGTATGTGTTCTTTTCCCTGTTTATCCAGCTTCCGATATCCCTTCTTCTGGCGTTGATTGTGGCAGACATAAAGCGGGGCGAGAAATTCTATCGGACGACATATTTTATTCCTGTTATCATCTCAGGTGTGGTGATCGGCCAGCTCTGGCAGAAAATCTACAATGGAGATTACGGTCTGTTAAATGCCATGCTGGGGAGTCTGCATCTGGATCATTTGCAGCAGGACTGGCTTGGACAGGAGACCACAGCCCTTATCGCCGCATTTATTCCCAATTTATGGCAGTATGTGGGATATCATATGCTGATTATGTACGCGGGCATCAAATCCATTTCGCCGGAAATTTATGAGGCGGCGACCATTGACGGGGCAAACAGCAGACAGATTGCCTTTAAGGTGACCATTCCTCTGCTGAAACCGGTGCTGGAGGTGTGTGTGACATTTTCCCTGATCGGTGCGCTTAAGATCTTCGATTTGATCTATGTCCTGACGGGCGGCGGCCCTTTCTTCACCACAGAGGTGCCGACAATCTATATGTATAAAACGATTTTTGATTCCTTCCACTATGGATATGGAAGCGCGATTTCTATCTTTATTATTCTGGAGTGTTTTGTCTTTACCATGCTTTTAAAATTATTTTTCCGAAATAAGGAGGAGCAGGCATGAGAACAATGAAAAATGTAAAAAGCGGCGTTCTGCATATCTGCCTGATGGCGATTGCTTTTCTGCAGGTGTTTCCTCTGTTCTGGCTGTTTGGCTTTTCCTTAAAGGATAACAGCGAGATTTTCGGCGGGAATATAGCGGGACTTCCGCAGAACTGGAGATTCTCCAACTATGTGTCTGCCTTTAACCAGGCGAACGTGTTGCAATATTTACTGAACAGTATTCTGGTCACCGCGGCAACCATTGTGATTACGATTCTGTTTGCGGCGACGGCGTCTTATGCGATCCAGCGAATGATATGGAAAGGGAGAGGCGCTGCCATGAAGGGCATCCTTGTGGGAATGATGGTTCCGATCCATGCCGTGCTGCTTCCGCTTTTCCTCGTACTGAGCAAGATGAAGCTGCTCAATACATACTGGGCGCTCATCATTCCTTATGTGGCGTTCGGGCTGCCTCTGGCGGTTTACCTGTTCAGCAGTTTTATGGTATCGATACCGAAAGAGATGGAGGAGGCGGCAGCGATTGACGGCTGCGATATTTATAAGCTGTTCTTCCGTGTCATGCTGCCCCTGATCCGGCCGGCTATCGCGACAGTCAGTATCTTTACCTTTATTTCTTCCTGGAATGAGTTGATGTTTGCGGTGACATTTATCAACAAACAGCAGTACAAGACATTGACCGTAGGCATTATGTCTATGGTGGGCGCTTACACGACCAAGTGGGGCGAGATCGGCGCGGGGCTTATGATTGCCACGGTGCCGACTGTTGTCATCTATCTGCTGCTGAGCGATCAGGTGCAGAACAGCCTGGTAGCGGGCGCGGTGAAAGGATAAATGGTGTATTTTGGAAACCTCTTGTTTTCAGTCGGGAAACCGGCGAAATCAGGAGGTTTTTTGTGCGCAGATTTGGGCTTATTTTACGCACATAGGTTTTCTGATAAAGCAGTAGACTTTCATCCAGGATTCTGATAAAATAGAATAATATATAAATCTCAGAAAGACAGCGGCATATATCTTGCGATTTTAAGGCTATCCCAAGATATATGCATTTCATTATGAATCAGGAAAGATTGGTAACGGCTATGGGTGATTTGGGCGGGGAAAAACAGGAGAAACTGCATTTTCCCATGATGGAAAATGACGAGTATCAGAAAGCGCAGCGACAGGAAATCAAGCTCGGGAAAGAGGAAGGTCTGGACGTATCCATTTACTCCAATCCCGAATTTAACTGGCTGCAGATGGAGCAGATCCGAATGGGGCTCAAGGATAAGGTGGATGCCTCTGTGTATGCCGATCCTGCTTACAATTACGAGACCATGCGGCAGATCAGACTGTCCCTCTACTCGGCCATAGACCTGATCCCCTATCTGAAAAGGGGATTTGTGGATGACGACCTGGAGGAAATCCGTTTTGCACTGATGAACAGGCTGCCGATTGACAGGTGGCTGCAGGATATGATGTGTGCGCCGCAGATCCATGAAATCAGGATTGGCCTGTGCGAGGATATTGATATTACGCCTTATGCCAACATCAAATATAACTGGATGCAGATGAAGGAGATTCGTCTCGGGCTTGAGAAAAAGCTGAATGTGTCGCTTTATACCAATCATCTGTTCAACCATGCACAGATGAGGGAGATCCGCCTTGGCCTGGAAGCGGGGCTTGATGTCACATCCTACTGCAGTCTGGTTTACTCAGCCACAGACATGAAGGAGAAGCGGCAGGCTATTATCAACCGTAAGCGGTCAAGCGGCACGGCAGCCCCGGAGCCGGAGTACAGCGTGGAGACGCAAAGGACCGTGGAGAGGGGACCGGCGCAGAATACGGACAAAGGAAAGACGGCTGTTTCGCAGGACAAGAAAGAGAAAACTTCCCGGGCAGCTTCCCTCCAAAAGAAAGAATTTTCTATATCTATAGAAGAAAATGGAAACAAGGCGTATGCCTATATCCCCTGGATTCCGGGCAATATAGTGACCAAAGAGGATATTTACAAAGATCTGGAGAGGCGTGAGATTGTTTTTGGCATCAAGGAAGATGCGATTGCCGACATGATTGACCGCAGGCGGCTGAATGAAAAGATACTGATCGCCGAGGGAATCCCGGCCCAAAAAGGAAAAGACGGCTGGATTGAATGGTTTGTCAGACTTGATCTGCCGCGTATTCCGGCGCCGCTGCCTGACGGCGGAGTTGACTATGTCAATATAGAAGCCTTTGAGATGGTGGAGGAGGACGAGAAAATTGCCTTTTATCACCGGGCGGAAACGGGCATTAGCGGCAAAAATATATATGGGGAAATGATTCATGCCGAGAATGGCATGGAGCTGAAACCGTTAAGAGGAATCGGATTTACGATCGAGCCGGACGGGTGTACTTATCGGTCTAAAATGAACGGGAAATTTGAGTTTACGGCCGGCCGTATTCTGATTACCAACATGCTGATTGTCCGGGAGGACGTAACCGCCGTGACGGGCAAGCTGGAGGTGGATGGCTCCATCTATGTGGTAGGAAGCGTTTATTCCGGGGGCTATGTCAAGGCAACCGGTGACATTATTGTCGAACATAACGTGGAGACATGCAGGCTTATAGCCGGCGGAAACGTTATGATAAAAACGGGAAGCTGTTCTAAGAACGACTGCTTTATTGATGCAGGCGGCGAAGTTTCCGGGAGCTTTTTTGAGGCGGCCAACATCCATGCTGGCGGCAATGTCAAGGCCAATTATATTATGAACAGCAGCATTAAGACGATGGGCAGGGTGATTGTATCGGGAAGCAAGGGCATGCTTCTGGGCGGTACCATCAGCGCAGTCAGAGGTGTGGAGACTTATAATCTGGGCAACAGACTGCACTTGAAGACAGTGCTTGACATTGGCCGGAACGAGCTGTATGACAAGGCGCATGCGGAATATGAGAAAAAGCGGGAAAAGCTTTTGGACGACCTGAAAGCGCTGGAGCGGGAGTGGGGAAAAATCGTACAGCTTGAGGAAGCGGGAAAAGAGGTGCCGGAGGAGATACAGCGTAAAATTTATGCGGCAATCGAGGTACAGGGACAGAAACTGGCGGAGATTGACGGCGAGGAGTCAAAATTAGCCAATATGACTGGGCAGGCGGCCAAGGAGCCTGTCTGTGTCAGAGGCAGAGCCTATGAAGGCAGTGTGGTCATCATAAACGGGATCAAATATACACTGTCGGCGGAGGTGCGCAGGGTTCTTTTTAAACTTCGCAACAAACAGGTAGTGATGGTAGCTTTGTAATGTGTGCGGACTGCACGGCAGAAGGAACGTAACAGGGGCAGCACAGCGCATTCTCCAAATAATGAATGAGAAGGTACAGGTAAATTATGAAACGTGATACCATTTTAATTTTTGAGGACAACGAAATTGACCGTGCAATTCTGGTCGGATTACTGCAATCAGATTACAAGATACTGGAGGCA
>CAJTTT010000060.1:6408-6672 GCA_910579285.1 uncultured Lachnospiraceae bacterium
GGATTGCGCTTTTGAACTCCCATTTTGCGTCGATCGCCATTGTGCTGCTTGACAATCTGATGCCGCTGATGGACGGCTTCACCGTGCTGGAAAACCTGAAGGAAAAGAACGTACTCAACAAGATTCCTTTTATTATGATCACCGGGGAAAGTTCGCCGGAGATGGAGAGAAAGGGCTACGAGTACGGTATCGTAAGCTATGTCAAAAAGCCTTATCAGTCAGACGTGGTAAAACAGGTGGTACAGAATGCCATCGGCTGGTTCC
>CAJTTT010000061.1 GCA_910579285.1 uncultured Lachnospiraceae bacterium
ATTTAGCACATATTTTGTCTTCGTTTATTGCTTTTTTCTGTTTCTGTTTCTCTTCCGAAAATAATTATATTATATTAAGTTTAATTGTTTTGCGTTCAGCAGGAAATCCACACACCTGTGCAGGCAGCTCCTGCGTGAACTTCTCACACTAACCGCCATGATTCCGCATCGCGGAATCCCAAATCCGTGCGGAAAATGCCGTATTTTAGGCATTCTCCCGCGTGAGACTTAGAACTTCCAAGTCAGCTTTGCTGACTTTGCGATACAGCCTCTGCTGTGAGTGGTTAGAAGTTCTTCTCACGTTATTTTCTCCTCTTTTTTCGCACAAAATTCCCTTATGCTGCCAATATCTTTTCACAGCAGACCGTCCCGGCGGTATTTTGGCCGTCTCCACGTTAAAAGGCCCCTCCCGTTACTCCCCCGGAAAAAAATAGTCTTCCAACATTGCGCAAAGTGCATGATAAATGGGAAGATGAAACTCCTGTATATCCGCCGTCATCTGCGCCGGAACAATCAGGCACACATCGCACAATTCTCTCATCGCGCCCCCGTCTTTCCCCGTCATCGCTATGACTTTCATCCCCTTCGCCGCTGCCACTTTTGCCGCCGAAATCACGTTTACAGAATTTCCCGAGGTACTCAGCCCCAAAAACACATCGTCCTCCACGCCATATCCATAGACCTGCTGGGCAAATACCATATCAGGATCGACATCATTCAGAAACGCGGTGGAAAGCGCGCTGTGCTGGGACAACGCGATCGCAGGAAGCGCTCCCTGAAGCTTTTCACCCTGCTCCCCAAAACGGATTTTTTCTGCTGCCGGAAGCTTCCGCTGCTTATAAAAGCCTTTCATCAGCTCTCCCACGATATGGTCGGAATCCGCAGCGCTTCCGCCATTCCCGCAAACCAACAGCTTGCCTCCCTTCTCATAACTGTTTTTTATCATTTCAAACACCAGTTCTATCTCTTCTCTCATCCCGACAAGCATCGGATAACGTTTCATCAAGCGCTCTAAATGTTCCATTCTGCTTTTTCTCTCCTCTCATCGCAGCCACACTTCCTTTGGTCCCTTCCTGCCAAACTCACAGCTCCAGAAGATCCGTCTTTTGTATCTTCCTGCCATCCCTGCCGATCTTGTAAGTCACAATCTCATGGTGACCCACAAAAACGGGGTAACTCTCTCCCCGGAAATGCAGCCTTGTTGACGTGTCCTTTCCTTCCGTTTCCAGAAGGCGCAGCACAAAGTCCTCGTCGTCTTCCGCTTTCTTTACAAGAACAAGGGATACATTTTCCGCCTCAACCCTTCCAAGAGAAAAACAGTTCCCTACCTGTCTCCCCCTGCCCGAAGAAGCATGGGCGCTGTCCCCCAGATATTCATATGCGCCGCCAATCTTATCTGCAATGCGGTACAGCTCCCTTTCCGGCAAAACATCTCCATGCGGCTTCAGCACAAGCCAGAACGTCTGGTTTCCGATATCCGTATATTCATATGTCTCCTGTTCATTCCACCAGTCAGGACTGCTGCCCTGGGCATAGATCGCGCTCCTCACCGCCGTGATCTGCACCCTGCCCTCTTCTACATTGAACGCATATTTGCCGTCGTTGGCGACGGCCAGGCCGCTCCCCGCCCCATCGCTGATATCCAGGAATCTCTGCATGTTGTATTCCACCTCGTCACGAATGGTGCGGCAGACTGTGCCGTAAGCTGCTTCCGCCCGCGTTTCCACAGTATCCTTTCCAACTGGATACGCCAGTTTCAGAAGATGCCATCTGTGGTTGAACGTAAACCTGTTCTCCACCCGCAGCTCCCTTTCCCGCGCGCCCAGATAGTAGAGCTGTTCCAGTCTCGTGTCCTCATAAGAAAGACGTACCCGTATCACTTCCCGGAGTTTTCCACTTTCCACCTTTTCTATGGAATCCAGACGAAAGTCCACATGTAAATCCTCATATCTCCTGCCCTGGATATGGCCCCACGCATCCCTCTCATCCGCATACATGCGCAAAGATGCCGCTCCAGTCAAGGCATTGTAACCCGTCTTTTTATCCGTTAAGGAAGAAAGCATACCCGTTCTCTCGTCAAATTCCGCCAGCAGATATGCATTTTCCAACTGCAGAGCATCGGGATTTTCTATCTCCATATGAGGCGTGGATTCCAAAGAAGGCTTCTCCTTCACCACCCTGTACTGCACAAAGCCGCATGCCGGAATGGATGCATAGAACACAAATCTTCTCCTGCCTCCCAAGGTGGTGTGCCGTATTTTCGCGGCAGTGTGTATTCTCTGGTAAGGCACTTCCCCGCCGTCTTGGTCAAGCAGCTTTAACGGACTCTGACAAAACCACTCCAGTTCCACCTCCACATAATCTTCATAGGGCATACCGCCTGTGTGAAACAAAAACAACGGAAAGCCCTCTCCCCTCGTATCCTGCGCATTCACTATGTGCTGGATGGCCAGCGCCTTGATTTCTCCCGCCCGTGCACAGACACCGGATATCTGCATAACAGCCTCGTCCCTTGCGGATTGGATGGTGGTGCCGCCCAGAGTGTCATGGAACTCGTTGAAATGAATCACTTTCCAGAGCCGCCCCATTTCTCCCGCTTCCTTCATAAAATCCCCGCAGATATCAGACGCCATGCTCATCAGCGTATCCGCCTGCAAAAGGCGCCTCTCTGCCTGCCGCATCGTCCGCTTAAAAAGGGAATCAATCGAATAACAGCCTTGATTGATCCGCTCAAAGGCGCCTGTCAGAATTGGAAGGTTTTCCTCACTGATATCCCGCAGGAACTCCGTGTAACCCGAAAAGACAATATCCGCTTCCTGCATGGTTTGCTGCAGCCAGTGAACGGTACGGATATTTTCTATGGTAGGTCCACCTCCGTGATTGCCGACACCGTAGCAGCAGACCATCCTGTCATAGTCTTTCGTCCGTTCCAGAGTGACCTTCACGTTTTTCACCGTAGGCGTATGAAACCACGTCGTGTATTCCGCCGGAAGACAGACGGCATTTACCTGACTGCCATCACTGCTCTCCCATTTAAATACAGGAGTATCCAGCCGCGGCCGCATGAATATATAGGAATCCATACCGCTCTTTTTCAGTATCTGTGGCAGCACAGGGTTGTGCCCGAAGCTGTCCACGTTGGATCCAATCTTTGCCATCTTTCCAAAACGGCTTTTTAAGTAACGCTGCCCGTAGAGCCCCTGACGCACAAACGCCTCTCCGCACGGCAAAATGCAGTCTGGCTCGATAAACCAGCCTCCCGTAATCTCCCATCTTCCTTCCGCCACCCGCCGCTTAATCTCCTCAAACATTTCCGGCAAAAGCCCTTCTATCCATTCAAAAAAAGCGGTAGAGGTTGATGTGAACCTAAAGTCCGCAAATTCTTTCATACGCTCCAGCGCAGAAGCATAAGTCGCCTTTACCTCCTGCATCCCCTCTTCCCAGTTCCAGAACCAGACAGGATCAATATGTGAATTTCCGATCATGTACAATTTTTTCTTTTCCACCATTTAGGTCCTCTCTTCCGTTTATATCACTCTCATCTCTTTCATGCCGTCACTGTAAAGTTCCTCATACGCCTTAATGCCCACAGACACAGCGGCATAGTCCCCAATCTGTTCCCCGAGGGAAGCCGGGAGAATCCGGCACACTCTTGCCGATGCCCTCAAAGCCTCCGCCTCTACGACCTCCAGCATCCTTTTTTCCAGCGTTTTCCGTTGTCTGGCATAGATACTTCCGATGATAATTCTCTCCGGATTCAGAATGTCAATGAGAAGCGATATCCCTCTTCCCAGATACTCTCCCACTGTGTCAAATATCTCTGCCGCAAGGGCATCTCCCTGCTCCATAGCCTCCGCAATGGACTTGGCGGAAATACGGGGAAGATCCTCTCTTCCCGGACAGAACAGAGGTGGTTTCCCTGCGTCCAGCGCTTCCTCCGCCCGCTTCCTGCCAAGGTCGGCAATACCGCCTCCACTGCAGAACCCTTCAAAAGACCCCCCTTTGCCATAGCCCACGGGCCCCTCCTTTGCAAGCCGGATATGTCCCACCTCTCCGGCCAGATTGTTGGTTCCTGAATACAGCCTGCCATTCAGGATCAGTCCCGCGCCCATGCCCGTTCCAAAAGTCAGAAAGATCATATTCTGACAGCCCTTCCCCGCACCCATTCTCCATTCCGCAAGGGCACAGGCATCCGCATCGTTTTGAATCATCACAGGCACGCCAAAGGCCCGCTTCAACGGCGTAAAAATATCTGCCCGCTCCCATTTTGGCAGGTTGGGCGGAGAAAGGATCAGTCCCTCCTGTGCGTCAAGCGGCCCGCCGCAGGAAATGCCGATTGAGCATAGTCTCCATTTGGGATTTTCATTTAATTTCAAGCGTATGATCCTGATAAATTCCTTCACCGCCTGGGCAAAATCCTCCCGTTCCGTATCCATTCTGACCTTATCCAGAAATTTGATTTTTTCCTCGTCAAGGCAGGCAAAGGAAATGGCACACTTCGTTCCCCCTATGTCAATACCTGTCACTACCCGCATCTCTCAATCCGCTCCTTTCGTGCCCGACAGCGCATCCATTTATATACTTTTTATGTATTTTCAAAATATCTTCGCATATCCTCTGTGCATTTCTATTATGCGCCCCGCATTCTATCAAGTCAATATATTATTAAACTTTTTTTAATAAATATCGTTCAACTATTGCGGCACACAAAAAGAGAGAGGATGCAATACCGACTTACAGCCTCTCTCTTAAAACAAAAACCTTATGTCATAATGACGGCAGACAGCTCTACTCCAGCTCCACCGTCGCCGGAGGTTTTCCCGTGCAGTCATACAAAACCCTGTTGACTCCCTTTACCTCATTCACGATCCGATTGGTCACCTTTCCGATCACCTCCCACGGAAGCTGCGCCGCCTCCGCGGTCATAAAATCGCTCGTCTCCACTGCCCTGAGCGCTACCGCGTAATCATAGGTTCTCTCATCCCCCATAACGCCCACCGACCGCATATTGGTAAGCGCCGCAAAATACTGTCCAAGTCCCTTGTCCACGCCCGCCTTGGCAATCTCCTCGCGGTAAATGTAATCTGCCTCCTGCACAATCCTTACCTTCTCTGCCGTCACCTCTCCGATGATGCGTATGCCCAACCCCGGCCCCGGAAACGGCTGACGAAAGACCAGATACTCTGGAATGCCAAGCTCCAGCCCGGCTTTTCTCACCTCGTCCTTGAAAAGCATGCGAAGCGGCTCGATGATCTCCTTAAAATCAACGTAGTCGGGCAGGCCTCCCACGTTATGATGCGATTTGATCACCGCCGATTCTCCAAGCCCCGATTCGATCACATCAGGATAAATGGTTCCCTGTACAAGAAAATCCACCGCACCGATTTTCTTTGCCTCTTCTTCAAACACCCGGATAAACTCTTCTCCGATCACCTTTCTCTTCTGCTCCGGCTCGGTAATGCCAGCAAGTTTCTCGTAAAAACGCTCCTGCGCATTCACACGGATAAAGTTCAGGTCATACGGCCCTTCCGGCCCAAAAACCGCTTCTACCTCGTCGCCCTCATTTTTGCGCAAAAGACCGTGATCGACAAACACACATGTCAGCTGCCTGCCCACCGCTTTGGCCAGGAGAACCGCCGCCACAGAAGAATCCACACCCCCGGACAGCGCACACAACACCTTACCTTGGCCCACTTTATCGCGCACTGCCGAAATGGCCGTCTCCACAAAGGAATCCATCTTCCAGTCGCCGCTGCAGCCGCATATATTTATCACAAAGTTTCGCAGCATCGTCATGCCTTCTACCGTATGCATGACCTCCGGGTGAAACTGCACCGCATACAATCGCCTTTCCGGGCATTCCATTGCCGCAACAGGACAAACCGGCGTGTGGGCCGCCACCTGGAAATCCGCAGGCGCTTTTTCAATATAATCGGTATGACTCATCCAGCAGACCGTCTTTACGGATACCCCCTGGAACAATCCGGCGCCCTGTACAATTTCCACCTCGGTCTTACCGTATTCACTGACAGGCGCGGTGGTCACTTTTCCGCCCAGAAGATGTGCCATAAGCTGAGAACCGTAGCAGATCCCCAAAATCGGAATGCCCAGCTCGAAAAGCTCTCTGTCACAGAGAACGGCTCCTTCGCCGTATACACTGTTTGGTCCCCCCGTCAAAATTATTCCCTTGGGATCCAGCTCCCTTATCTTCGCAAGACTTACATTGTAAGGATGCACCTCACAGTATACACTGCACTCCCTGACCCTTCTGGCAATTAATTGATTATACTGCCCGCCAAAATCCAATACGATAACTGTCTCTCTTTTCATCTGCTCTCTCCGCCTTCACTCTTGTATTTTCTGTCTCTATAAATTCGAGTCTTTTAATGCATCGCTCTCTCCCACTTTCCGCTGTAATATCTGAACCCGTAGCATATGCCCCGGAACATCCAGTCAATCGTCATGGCAATCCATACCCCGATCAGCCCCAGATGAAACACATTGCTGAAAAAGTATGCCGTCCCGATCCTGAACACCCACATCGAGACGATTGCAATCACCATCGTCCACATCACATCACCCGCTGCACGCAGCGTATTGG
>CAJTTT010000062.1:0-216 GCA_910579285.1 uncultured Lachnospiraceae bacterium
CTGCAAGTAGAAGTCAAATATCTACATAATAGAAATAAAATCTCCATAAACCGTAAAGGTGTGACAGCCTGTGCGGTTTTTCTTATGTCCTTTTTTATCGGAATGTGCCGCAGGGCTGTTTCCGCTGTTGGCTGTCGTTCGCCGCCTTTCCAATCTGGATTTTACATTTTCAAAAATTCAGATTGGAGGAAAAAAGAATGGCATATAACCACGGAC
>CAJTTT010000062.1:223-6276 GCA_910579285.1 uncultured Lachnospiraceae bacterium
GTTGTTTCCGCTGTTGGCTGTCGTTCGCCGCCTATCCAATCTGGATTTTTACATTTTCAAAAATTCAGATTGGAGGAAAATACGGTGAAATACGCACCAAGAAAAGTATATATCAAAGAAAGTAGCGGCTATGTGGAACTGTCTTATAAGGATTTCTGCCGCCGTAGGCAAACCGACCAAAGCTATATGGACAAGCTGTTTATCCCCGTACAGGGCTGCCTGCTTGAAGTCATGCAGGAACAGTACGCAGATTTCTACAAGGAGAAAGAGCGGTGGCGTTATCTGAAAAAGCTGGACACAAATCACAGCCTGCTGTCACTGGAGGGTTTTACAGACAGCGAGGGGAATGTGCTTGACTTCATTATTGATGAAACAGTGGACGTTGTGGAAACCGTTGTCCGTGCGGTGATGGTGGACAGGCTGAAAGTCGCCTTGCCCTTATTGTCGGATGGTGAGCAGGCATTGATACAAGCAATCTTCTTTGAAGAACTTTCCGAGAGGGAAGTCGGATTGCGGTTAGGCATGACGCAGAGTGTCGTAAACAAACGCAAAGCCAAAATCCTTGCGAAGCTGAGAACGATAATCGAGAACTAAATTTTATGGCGTTCAGCCCCCTTGTTTTTTCCTTTGGGAAAATGAGGGGGCGATTCCTGCCCTCTCAATCAATTTCGATTGGAGGAAAAGAAACATGGCATATAACCACGGACGGGAGGACAGGAAATGGCGCATCTGGAAAGAAGCTGAGGAAAAGGTTTTGCGAGAGTGCGGCGTTAATGAAACGGTCATTGAGCAAATCCGCACAGACGATAGGGCAGATTTTAATTCCAACAGGCGGTTTTACCGATGGGCGAGCGACTTCGGGGAATACCTTGAGGAAATGGAGAGTGGGGAGAAACAGGCAGAGATAAGGACGGTAACAGATTTACTGGATGAGATTGAAAACGAAACTCTGTACCTTGCCTTAGTCACAGTGGACAGACGTACATTACAAATCGTCTTGCTGAAAATGCAGGGTTACTCCACAAAAGAAATTGCCCCGCTCGTGCATTTGACGACAGGGGCTGTATATGCGAGGGTGGCTCATTTACGTAAGAGGTTGCGTAAGATTTTATAATGATGTAGTCTGCTTTTCTGTGAAATGTTGAGTGAGAGGTCAAAAGCTTCTCACTCATTCTTTATATATGGTATCTCTCTATATGTTCTCTAATGGAATTATACAGAAGTGAAAAAGCCGGAACACGCATTAAAGCTGTTTGTCCGGTTTGCCATAGCAAAGGGCGTCATATCCCACGGGCTGGAGCTGATGATGGCGTTATTCAAGATCGTGCAGGGGATAGTCAGCACGATTATGCGAACCGCAGGCTTTGGAGCCGCACAGCAGACCGTATTGCCAAATGAGATTGTGGAGGCGGTGGAGGACTGCGGCTTTTTCGAGAGTATCCCTTTGTGGGCGGTGACGTTAATCGGCGGGCTGTTTATCACGGTGTTGAGCTTTATTATGATAATGAGCGTGTACGGGCGGTTTTTCCGACTGTACCTTTACACAGCGATTGCGCCCATTCCCTTATCGACTTTTGCCGGGGAGCCGTCACAGAACGTAGGGAAAAGTTTTATCAAGTCCTATGCGGCGGTATGCTTAGAAGGGGCGATTATCGTGCTTGCCTGCATCATATTTTCGCTGTTTGCGGCGTCCCCGCCCGCAGTCGATCCGGATGCGGCGGCAGTCACAATGGTATGGAGCTATATCGGGGAGCTGATTTTCAATATGCTTGTGCTTGTAGGCGCAGTGAAGATGGCAGACCGGGTTGTGCGTGAGATGATGGGGCTGTAAAGTGAGGTGGATGCGGATGAAATTAAGTAAAGAAAAGATTATGAGGGAAGCGGCACGTTTCCTGAAACGTACCGCAGAATATCAGAATGACAGGGACGTAGATAAAGCAGAGAATTACCAGATACAGTATATCCTTTTAAAAGAAGGCAGGACGCAGCCGGAAACGGTAATTGTGTATGCGTATTCCAACTACCGAGAGCAGGAGATTTTTTTCTATCCATTCCGTAAGGAAGGAACCGTGAGTTATAACTGGCCATCCAATTTTGAATCTGATTTGCTGGAGCCATTAGGGAATGGGTATGAAATTGTGGGTATGACATTGGAGTGCCATTCTGCTGTCTGGGAAATGATTGAGGAATCCTGTGACAAGGACAGTAAATGCAGCAAGGGCGTGCAGACGTATTTATCCTATTGTAAACAAAACGGCATTACAAAACAGCTCTTGCAGGAAAAAGTTTTGCATGAGGGTAAGGATATAATGCGGCTGTACAAAAGAGAGAGGGAGACAAAGAAAGTGCAGGAACGGTAGGAGGTGTAGCCGATGATGATTTGTAAGGAGGAATAAGATGAGGTGTTATATTTTTAAAGACGGGACACAGCAGGCAAGTACTGCCACAAGGGAAAGTGCGCTTGAGCTGATCCGGGAGTATCAGAAACTGGAAACACACCCCATCCTGCGGGCGGAGTTCAGCATTATTACGGGGGAGGAGGAATTTATACCCTACCTGCCCCAAAGGAAACCGCCGAAACGGACGTGCGGGATGGAACGATAGGAGGCGAGAAGTTTGGAAGTAAAAATAAACCGGGAAATCCGTAATTACACGGAATCCATGTTTTTCGGGCTGTCCATGCGGCAGTTCGTTTTTTCTGTCTTAGCCTGCGGCGTTGCCGTCGGGCTTTATTTTTTACTCAGTCCTTATGTGGGGACGGAAACCGTGAGCTGGATGTGCATTTTGGGGGCGGCTCCCTTTGCGGCGTTAGGCTTTATCCGCTACCACGGGATGAACGCAGAGCAGTTTTTGTGGGCGTGGATAAAATCGGAGTTCCTTATCCCCAAACGCCTGCTGTTTAACCCGGAAAACATCTATTACGAAGCAGTGAAGCCGTGCATTGAGAACCATGAAAGGGAGGAGCGGAAACGGAATGATTAAGACATTGAGCAATATTTTCAAGCAGGATAAGGAGAAATTTGTCATCCCCAAAGGCGTCCAGCAGGCAATCCCCATCCAGGCAATATGGCCGGACGGGATATTCCAGATCGGGCGGAACAAATTTGCCAGAACCTATAAATTTGTGGACATCAACTATGCGGTGGCGAGCCGGGAGGACAAGGAAGCCATGTTCCTTGAGTACAGCGAGCTTCTCAATTCCTTCGACAGCGGCGCAACCACGAAAATCACCATCAACAACCGCCGCCTGAATAAGCAGGACTTTGAAAAGGCAATCTTAATCCCCATGCAGGAGGACGGCCTTGATTTGTACCGGAAAGAGTACAATGCCATGCTCTTAGAGAAAGCCACGGGAGCCAACAGCATTGTGCAGGAAAAATATGTGACGGTATCCGTGTATAAGAAATCCATTGAGGAGGCGAGGACGTATTTTGCCCGTATCGGCACGGACTTAGTGAGCCATTTTTCACGGTTAGGCTCCAAATGCGTGGAGATGGACGCAACGGATAAACTGCGGGCGTTGCATGACTTCTACCGTACCGGGGAGGAAACCAGCTTCCGGTTTGATTTGCCGGAAACCATGAAAAAAGGGCATAGTTTTAAGGACTTTATCTGCCCGGACAGCCTTGAGTTTGAAAAAGACCATTTCCGCATGGGGAACCGTTACGGGCGTGTGCTTTTCCTCAGAGAGTATGCGTCCTATATCAAAGACAACATGATTGCGGAGCTTACGGATTTGAGCCGCAACCTGATGATGAGCATTGACGTAATCCCTATCCCCACGGATGAAGCGGTGCGGGAGGTGGAAAACCGTCTTTTGGGCGTGGAAACCAATATCACCAACTGGCAGAGGAAACAGAACGCCAACAACAATTTCTCCGCAGTCGTCCCCTATGACATGGAGCAGCAGAGGAAGGAGAGCAAGGAGTTTCTGGACGATTTAACCACCCGTGACCAGCGGATGATGTTTGCAGTCTTGACGCTGGTGCATACCGCCGACACAAAAGAGCAGCTTGACGCAGACACGGATACCATATTGACCGTGGCAAGAAAGCATTTATGCCAGTTTTCCACTTTGAAGTACCAGCAGATGGACGGCCTGAATACCGCCCTGCCCATCGGACACCGGAAAATCAATGCGCTAAGAACCCTCACCACGGAGAGCCTTGCGGTGCTTATGCCTTTCCGGGTGCAGGAAATCATGGACGAGGGCGGCATTTACTGCGGGGAGAACGCAATCTCCCATAACCTTATCATGTGCAACAAAGCGAAATTGCTGAATCCTAATTCCTTTTTGTTGGGAGTGCCGGGGAGCGGTAAATCCTTCAGCGCAAAAATGCTGATTGTGTTCCTTGCCCTTGCCACCGGGGACGATATTCTCATATGCGATCCCGAACGAGAGTATGGCTCCCTGATTGAAGCGATGGGCGGCGAAGTCATCCGCATTGCGGCGGGGAGCCGTGACCATATCAATGCAATGGACATGGTGGAGGGGTATGGCGATGGCGGGAACCCGGTCATTGACAAGTCCGAGTTTGTGCTGTCCCTGTTTGAACAGCTTGACAAAAAAGGCGTCAGCGCAAAGGAGAAGTCCATCATCGACCGCTGTACCGCCGCAGTTTACGAAGATTATCAGGCAGGCGGCAACGTGCCGACTTTGTGCAGGCTCCGGGAGAAAATGCTGGAGCAGCCGGAGCGGGAGGCGAAAGACCTTGCGCTGGCGTTGGAGCTTTTTACAAGCGGCAGTTTGGACGCATTTGCCCATGAGAGCAACGTGGATATAAATAACCGCATGATTGTCTATGACATCATGGACTTAGGGAAACAGCTGAAAACAATGGGGCTTTTGGTTATTACGGACGCCATGTTAAACCGTGTCACGGAAAACTGGAAGAAGGGGAAACGTACCCATATCTTTCTGGACGAGTTTCATGTGGTGTTTGAAAACGAGTATTCAGGAGCCTTTTTCAATTCTGCATGGAGGCGGTTCCGGAAAAGAAATGCGTTCCCCAACGCCATCACGCAGAACGTGGAGTACCTGTTAGATTCTGTCCTTGCCAGCACGATGCTGTCCAACAGCGAGTATATCGTCATGCTGAACCAGGCGGCGTCCGACAGACAGAAACTTGCGGATTTACTGAATATCTCAAACGAGCAGATGAGCTATATCACCAATGCGGACGCAGGGTGCGGCTTGATAAAATACGGGAGTTCCCTTGTGCCGTTTACCAATAAATTCCCGAAGAATACCCGTCTGTATCGTCTGATGACAACGAAGCCGGGCGAGGACAGTGCGAACCGGAGCAGGTAAAATTCATAACCGGGACAGATAAAAGTCTATAACAGGAGCAGATAAAAATATTCAGGCGGCTTTTAAACAGTGGAATATCTGTCAGAGAGCCGCCTTTTTCTATGGAGGGATCAGAATGTCAGAAATCAGGTTTGCTTCAAAAGAGCATGAAAATTTCTTTTTCACCATGCTGCATAAATGCGGCAATACGGACTGCTATCACCGTGCCTTTTTCTACTGCGTGGGTATTTCCGACACGGCCAGGAACAACGTGGGCAGGATGTTTGACTTTAAGCAGGACTGCATCAGGCCGGAGGGACTGCATGAGGGGTGGCAGACGGGAGGGACGGTGCGGCTTACCCGTCTTGCTTTCAACCTCTGGAACGGTTATGCGGAGCAGGGGGACGAGCGGATGTCAACGCCCTATGAAATCTTTGACTGCGGTTATGCGCCCTATTTTTACGAAGCCATAAAAATGCGGTATCCCGAATATTGCAGGGACTTACCCGCAGTTAAGACGAGGGCAGACAGTGCAGAGAGGGGAGGGCGTTAAGCATGGAAGCGGCGGTTGCGTTAAGGGAACAGCCGGAAATCCGGGAGCTGTTTCAGGTTCTGGAAGGGAACGGGCTGAAAAAAGAGCGGCAGGAAGTGGAAACCCTTGTCAATTATCTGGAGGGCATGGAAAGCCAGTTCGGGCAGGTAATGAAAGAATTAAAAGAGGTGCGGGGGCAGTTGGAGCAGATTCAGGACAGGGGAATAAAAG
>CAJTTT010000063.1 GCA_910579285.1 uncultured Lachnospiraceae bacterium
ATGGATGTTAATGTTCTGCAAAAGGGCAATGACTTTGATAATCTGCCAGAAACATGGGTAATCTTTATTACAGAAAATGACGTAATAGGAAAAGGTCTGCCGCTCTATTCGGTTGAACGCTGCTTTTTGGACACTGGAGAAAAATTTGATGACGGCTCACATATACTGTATGTAAATGGCTCTTACCGTGGAGATACAGCAATCGGAAAGCTAATGCATGACTTCTCCTGTACAGACGCTGCAGATATGTATTATGGAGCGCTTGCGAAACGAGTAAAATTTTTCAAAGAAAGCAAGGAAGGAATTGAGATTATGTGCCGTGCTATGGAAGATATGAGAAATCAGACTTTAAAAGAAGGGGCGATTGATTCCGCAAAAAGAATGTTATCAGACGGCATCCTGACCCTTGAGAAAATTGCGGAATATGCCGGACTTTCACTCGACGAGGTCAAAAAACTGAAAACAGAATGAAGAGCGGACATAAATTTAATATTAAGATAACCGCGTAAAGGGCGTATGTATCAAAACATGCGTCTTTTTTATTGTTCTGCACCCAGCCAGAATACAGGATCGTATCATGCAAATCTTACTTCCCGTACTGTGGCGGTCTGCAGAGGCCGGAAATAGAAACAATAACCTACACACCACAAATTTAAAAGGAGGAAAATCTATGGATGATTCTTTGATGGAAGTTCTGGAAAGTTCCGAAACCCAGGAGACAAAAACCAGTACATCCAAAAAACAGAAACACGTTTCTTTCGACTGGGCCTCCCGCGTCCTGGATATCGCCGGTCTTCTGGAATACCTGAAAGTTATCCCGGAAGAAGCCATAAAGGTGGATGCCGCCATGACGCAGTTAAGCCAGTCCAGCGGCGCATCCGCTTCCGAGCTTCAGGCTTACTTTGAACAGGCCGCGCAAAGCGCACAGAAATACGGCGTCTCTGTCAGTGACCTGATCGGCATTACCGCTGAGTGGAGCCGGATGGGCTACGGTCTGCCGGATGCCAGGGCGCTGGCTGAGACTGCCGCCTTATACAGCCACATCACCGGCATGGACCCTGGCGCATCCAGTGAGGCGCTGGCTTCCACCATGCAGGGGCTGCATCTGGAAACCGGGGAGGTCATGCAGCTTCTTGACATGATGGCCAGGGCAGGTAACGACCTTTCTGTCGACCCCGCCGGAATCGGCAGGGCATTACAGGAAAGCGCGGCCTCTTTCCGCGCCGCAGACACGGATCTCTCACAGACCATCGCCCTGATTGCCGGGGCTGACAGTGTCATTGCCGATCCCGGCACAGTCTCTGATTTATGGAATGCCGTGGAAACCCACATTTACGGCACAAGGCAGGAACTTGAGGCGGCAGGGGCAGAGACTGCCGGGATGTTATCATCTGCCGCACAGTTAAGGGATCTGGTGCAGGATCTGACAGGCTTTGATATCATGGCTGACGCATCCGGCACACAGCTCAAGGATCTCTACAGTATCATTGTGGGGATCGGGCAGGAATGGCAGAACCTCTCCGAATCCGAACAGGGCGGGCTTCTGGATGCCCTGGCCGGTTCCCAGGGAGATGCCCTCGGCTCTGTGCTGGACAATGTTTCCGCCATCGAGACTGCCTACCAGTCAGTTGGAAATGCTTCCGGCTCCGCTCTGGCGGCACAGTCGGAATACGAACAGGGCATCCAGTATTCCCTTGACCGTCTGAAAGCATCTTTCCAGCAGTTCGCGGACACGCTTTCGGGAGACGGCCTGTTAAAGGGAGTTTTGGATTTCGGGAACGGCGCGGTGAACTTGCTGGACTTCATTACCGACAAACTCGGCGGCCTTGGGACGCTGGGCGCCATCGGCGGCGCTGTCGCCGGCGCAAAAAACTTGGGTTAGCATAAAACAGATCACGCAGAATGTGCGAGGCTCAATATATACCCCGTGCCGGGGTGGGAATCCCCGGGCAAAACACTAAGAACTGTACGAAATGGTACAGGAGGGTATATTGGTAAAACCAACTGCGGCCGCTATACCGCAGACCTCCGATATGGCTGTGTGTGAACTACGCAGCTTCCGGATTCCGCAAGGGCCGGACAAGGACAAGAACAGCTCATGTGACTCGTCATGTAGCATGATGACTCAACTTGCAGAGAGGCGTACTGCCCGTCAGGGCAAGTGCCGCTCCCATCGACTACCAGGAGGGCGCAGGTATCTTTCAGGTACCCGTGAAGGCATAGTCAGACCCCTGCCATTGAGCGTGGCAGTGAAAAAGTTCACCGCAGCTATGCGGCGCGTTAAAAATAGCGGGCAGCTGTGCCCTGCCATATGATGGCTTCCAAAAACATGTATGGCTGAAACAGCGCCTGAAAAGGCAGATGATATAGAACTGCATGTGAAAAGGCGGGCGTCACAGGGTATTCCCTCATGTCCGGCTCCGCCATATGGATTTTCTAAATATTCCGGCGGCGGCTGGGAAGTGCGGACGAAACCACCCTCTATTCGCCATCCGGGCTCATTTCGGGCTTTCCGGGACGTCCATGTCCCGTAATTTCTGGATATCGGACGGAATATAAGAAAACCTCATATGCCTGCGCAGGACGACTTCTGGAACACCCTGCGCCGCCCGCCATATACAGAATCTAAGGCTTCCACTTATGTCCGCAGTTTGCACAACGGTTCACAGTGCTGCCGGAACCCACAAAGCCTGTCAGAAGGGAATAGCCTCTCTGGCCTGCAGTGATGTTGGTGGAACCGCATCTGGGGCAATGGACCGTGCTGGCCGTCTGCGACGTGCTGGTCTGCTGCTGTAACTGGGCTTTGAACTGGGACATTTTTAAGTTGTACTCGATGATATCCTTTTTCTTTAATTCAACCATTGCATCTAAAAATGCATCCTCTGATGAAATTTTTCTAATTAAAATAAATTCATCAAAAGAAATCCCTGTGTCTATCATTGTCCCCCCACAGTTATTTCTATTATCTATTAAATCATCTTCGTTACATACCGCACAATATTCACCACATTTATTACATTTCTTAACTATTCTACCCATAAGACCTCCTGTTATATTTAGTGTAAATATTATAATTGGAAGTTATAATATTTGTCAAATCAAAATGTTGCTCGCACAAATTACTGATAAAGGTCTTGAATCAGGCAAAATATTTAATAATTCAAAACTAGATACTAAAAAGTATACAGGTTTAATACAAAAATTTCGCGATTTGGAAAACATTAATAATTATATTGATACGAACAATAATGTTGACTGGTCCGCCATAGCCGAAGCCATCGGTGGTTGTAGCGATGTCGCCCTCTCCTATTTCAAAACCCTGGATGACGGCAACGGTACGATCAACAATCAGGCGGCTTCCATTGACGGGCTCACCAAACACCTCGAAAAATCCGGCAATGGCTTTATTTCCGCCGCTTCCAAAGCAACCCTGCTGAACTCGGCCCTCAATGCCGGTATCTTTCTGGCTGTCTCTTTTGCCATCCAGGCCGTTGCCACCGGCATTGATCATTACATCCACCGGGTAGACAGGGCGCGTGAGCGTACCGCAGAACTGTTTGACGAGTTCCAGCAGCGCAGCAGCTCCCTCTCTGACCATAAGCAGATCGTCGCAGAATCTGCCGGCCGTTATACGCAGCTTTCACAGGGCGTTAACCTTTCCACCAATGAAAACCGCTCCCTCTCCACGCAGGAGTATGAAGAGTTCCTCTCCATCAACAGGCAGCTCGCCGATACCTTTCCCGGACTTACGAAAGGGTTTGACGAGAACGGCAACGCCATCCTCTCACTCGGCAGCAAAGGCATGACCGCAAAGGAACAGCTGGAAGAACTGTTACGGACGGAGGAAGACTTAAACAACTTTAAGACCGCGCAGGGACTGGAAGAATCCTTTGCCGGTGTCTGCACTTACATAGAAGAGGCAGTCCAGGCTTCTTCCGAACTGGACGAAACGCTCTCCGATTCCAATGAGGCCCTCAGCCATTTACAGGAAGCCGCGGCGGACGGAATCAAGCTCAGCAGCAGTCCAGACCAGCTCCTTCTCCGCGGGAAGACGGATAACAAAGCGGAGCTTGATTACCTGAACGCCCTTACCGCTTCCTACCAGGAGTTCTGGGAATCCCTGGACGGTTCCAGACGTTACGAACTGGACGGCCTGGAGCGGGACGGCGCCCCCATTTTCGACACAGAGTTTGCGGAAGACGGCACATTCGAAATCTATTCACAGGCATACAGGCTCACCCCTGATGAAAGGCAGGCCCTGGAAACCATCATTAAGGACAACGTTTCCGAAGCCAGCGGCGCCCTCTCAGACTCCATAGATGCGCAGGCACAGGAACTGCAGGCAAAGATCATGCAGGGAGAAAATGCATGGCGGGATTTTATACCGTCCCTGGTTTCCGGGATGCGGTCCAAACAGACATTTAAGGATTTAGATCCCGGCCTGCAGGATGCTGCCGTACAGCTTGTAGAAAACCTTGACTCCAGCTACGCTTCTGCAATAAAGGCATATAGTCCTGACCCGTATGCTTATATCAGGGATAACTTTATTGTTCCTATGGGAAATTTAAACGATTCCGATAAGCAGAAGCTGCAATTTGGTTTTGCGGAATTATTTAAGCTGGATGCCGGTAATCTGTCACAGAATAACCAGAAAGAAATAGAGAAGTATATCCGTACCATTGCTGCCCTGCTGGAAAAAACCCCTTCGGAAATCCGTGTGATGTTAGGGTTTGACATCCAGGATGAACTGGACAGATATAAGGAAGCACTCGCAAAAGCGAAACATCAGCTTGGCGGTTACAGGTATGACAGCAGGGGTTTCGAAGCCAATAATGCCATAGGCAGTAAACTGGATGATTTCTGGAGTGAAAATGTCGCAACAGAGGAAGACTGGGTTTTATGGCAGACCGTTACTGCTGGCATTACCGATGCACAGGAAGCAATGGAGGCTTATACGGAAGCCAAGAAAAGAGCGAATGCCGTAAAGATTGATACGCTGTCTTTTGATGATGCGTTTGGCAGGCTGGAAAACATAGCACGGCCGGTTATGGATGCAGTGGAAAACGCCTGGTCCGAATCATTTAACGATGACGGCACATTTGAAATAGATCCTGACAAAGCGCTTGGCGCAGTTTCAACCGTAAAAAATGCCATTGAATCTGTCAACAGCAATAAAGCGCTCGGCGTTACTATTGATACATCGTCCCTTGAAACGCTTGCCGGTGTCCTGTCAGACACATCCTCTACGGCAGATGAAGTACAGCAGGCTTATAGTGGTGTTGCAGGCGCATTAATGGACAGTCTTCTTCCTTCCCTTCAGAATATGGATGCATCCCAGCTCGGCATGCTCCAGTCATTCTTGCAGGGCATGGGGATCCTGAATGCCGAGGAACTTATCATACAGCAGTTAGGCTATTCATACGACACATATGCGGCGGCGAAGGAAGCGGCGGCAGGCGCCGGCATAGATCTGGCAAACGCAACGACTGAAGATATCCTGAAATTTGCCGGGGAATCTGCTGCGGCTGAAGAAGATAAGATTGCCCTGCTTGATTATTACCAGTATAAAATAATCGCATCCGGCGCAACGATTGATACCGACGACAGTATTACGCAGTTACTCTCAGAATATGAACAGCTTGGCATTAACTGTGAAAAGCTGAAAGAATATCTGGGATTACATGGGGCTGAGGAAGGTTCCAAGGTTGATATGAAGTACCGGGGGTTCAGCAGTTCTACGGAAGGTTATGATACTGGTGCAAAAACACAGCCAAAGCTCCCTGATATTCCAAAGGGCCCAGATGAGAAACCTTCAAAAACGGTATCCGACGCAGCAAAATCCGAAACCGACGCCCTCTCCGGCCTGAACTCCGAGATGGACAAGCTCCAGTCTTCCTACAAGTCCCTCTGCGATATCCGGGACACTTACAACCAGAATGGGAAGATCACGGTGGACCAGTACCAGGAGCTTACTAACATGGGCTTTACGTTCCTCTCTCAGCTTGTGGATGAGAACGGGCAGTTAGGTTTAAACGCCAGCGCTTTTGAGCGTCTCTCGCAGGCGAAGCTTGAGGAGATGCAGATCCAGATGGCGAGGAATGCCGCAGATACCATCAACGGTTTAAAAACCGAGGCGGCGGCAGTGGAATATCTCACCT
>CAJTTT010000064.1 GCA_910579285.1 uncultured Lachnospiraceae bacterium
ACCCTTTTCCCTGAAAATCTTTTTAAAATAACTCTTGACTATTTACCAAATTGCTATCTTCCATCTAGGGTTTCGCAAACCTGTCCTTAAAATCAATCGTCGCACAGTCGGTGAGCGGAAACTTCACACTGCATCCCTCCGCCGCGGACTTATAGATCGCCAGAACCAGCTCAAGCGCCTTCTTTCCATCCATAGCCGTGACATACGGCTGCCTGTCCTGGATAATGGCGTTAATCATATCCGCGTACAGCGGCGTATGGCCATAGCCGTATACATTCGGCGGATTCTCATGGAACTTTGCCTTCACTTCCTCCGGGTTGTCCAAAAGATCAGAAAACCGCCACTCTTCGATCACATTGACAGACTGGCCGCCCGCCTTGACCGTTCCTTTTTCCCCGAAAATATACAGGGTTTCTTCCAGATTGCAGGGATAGACGTCCGTTGTTCCGTCTACGATGCCGTAGCTGCCGTTCTTAAACTTAATCAAGGCGATGCCCATATCCTCCGCCTCGATGTAATCGTGGTTGAGCCGGTCCGTCATGCCCACCACCTCGTCAATTTCACCGCCCATCATCCAGCGCAGAAGATCAATGTTGTGGATGCACTGGTTCATCAGCGCACCGCCGTCCTGCTCCCATGTGCCGCGCCAGGGCGCTCTGTCATAGTATTCATGGTTCCGGCACCATCTGATATGAGCTGTCCCGTAAAACAGCCGGCCGAAGCGGTTCATGTCAACGGCTTCCCGGATGATCTGCACCGATTTATTAAAACGGTTCTGATGACACGCGCTGACCTTCACATGGTGGGTGATTGCCGCCCCGATAATCGCGTCTGCGTCTGCAATGGAAAGCGCGATGGGCTTTTCAATAATGCAGTGACAGCCGTGTTCGATGCAGTACAGCGCAATCTGCGCATGCCTGCCGCTCTCCGTACAGATCGCCACCAGATCCGGCTTCTCCGTCTCGATCATTTCCCGGTAGTCGGTATACTGCTTCACGCTCTCGTCCAACTTAAATTTTCGTATCTTATCCTCCATACATGCCGGATCAATATCACAGATCGCCGCCAATTCCAGTTTATTATTCTGCGCCGCCGCTATATGGTTCGGCGAAATGCGGCCGCAGCCGATTAATGCATATTTCATTGTCTTTCTCCTCTATATTTGCCCGCAGTCCTGCCGGATTTTCTACTTATCCTTCCGGCTGCCCAGTGCCTGTTCATACCTAGTGTACCACAAAACCGCTCCGATTGCTCCTAAAATTTGCCTGTCACCTGCAAATATGATAGAATATCCACAAAAGCCGCCGCAAGTTTCCAGGGACGTCACTGACCGTTTTCGGTATCCATAACCATATGATAAGGAGTCTTCCATGCATCCCATATCTGTATGCATTATTGCCAAAAATGAAGAATCTCGCATCGAGCGGTGTCTCGCATCCATAAAGCCGTGCGGCTTCGAGATTGTGGTCGTGGACACAGGCTCCACGGACAGGACGAAAGAAATTGCCGCAAAATACGCGGATAAAGTGCTGGATTTTCCCTGGTGCGATGATTTCTCCGCCGCCAGAAACTTTTCCCTGCGGCAGGCGTCCAACAACTGGATCTTTATGATCGACTGCGATGAGACCATAAAGGAGATTGACGTGGAGGAGCTCAACTATTTCCGCAAGCATCTCTCCGACAGCGTGGGCAGTGTCTCCCGCGAGAATCTGGTTACGGAAAACGGTGTCCTGACATTAAACAACGTAGATTATACAGAACGCTTTTTTAATAAAAAGCTGTTTCACTATACAGGCATGATCCACGAACAGCTTACGCCCATCCGCGGCACCGAAATACCGAACCTGCTGCTCCACGCAACCCTGCTCCACACCGGGTACGACATGACCCCGGAAGAACAGGAAGCCAAATACAGGCGCAATTTCACCCTGCTCGAGAAACAGGCCGCGGCTGACCCCGAAAATCCCTATCTCTACTATCAGCTCGGGAAAACCTGCGAAATCCTGGAGGACTATTCCCGCGCCTGCACTTACTATGACAAAGGTCTGGAGTTTGATTTGGACCCGGAGCTTGCCTATGTGCAGGCTATGGTCGTCTCCTACGGCAATGCGCTTCTCCGCTCAGGACAGGAGGAAACCGCCCTCGGGTTTGAGGCGGTTTACGACGCCTTTTCTTCCGTCACGGACTTTGTCTATCTGATGGGAAACATTTACAACAGCAACGGTATGCCCCAGCAGGCGCTCGAACAGTATCAGAAGGCATTGCAGATGCCGCCCGGCCGTCAAAACGGCGTGAACAGTTTCCTGCCTTTCTATCAGTCGGGCAGAATCCTGGAACTGTCGGGAAATCTTGAGGCAGCCGCCAGTCTCTACCAAAAATGCGGAGATTTTGCCCCGGCGGCTGAACGGCTGGCCGCACTGCAGTCATAGACTCAGACAGACGAAACAGCAGCTTTTAGTGGCAGCTGGCAGCGTCTACAATGGCAGCTTTCGGCGAAAACAGACACAAAATATAAGAAAACGGAGAGAATGATGATCCCCCTATCTGTATGTATCATCGGCAAAAACGAAGAACAGCATATCGGAAACTGCCTGGCTCCCCTCGCTCCTTTTTCCTTTGAGATCGTCTATGTGGACACAGGCTCCACCGACCGAACAAAGGAGATTGCCGCGAAGCATAACGCCAGCATATACGACTTTGCATGGATTGACGACTTTTCCGCCGCCAGAAACTTTGCTCTGGAAAAGGCGTCCCACGACTATGTGCTCTTTCTGGACTGCGACGAGTATCTGTCGGAGCTTGACATGGACGCCCTCTGCACAGCCCTGGAGGCGCATCCGCATGGCGTTGGCATGCTGCTGCGGAACAATTATTACGAATCCAACGGTACACAGACCAATTATCCCGACCGGGTGGAGCGGCTTTTTTCCAAAAAGCGATTTCATTACAAGGGCATCATCCATGAGCAGGTGGTGGCTCTCTCCGATGACAGTCCGCTCTACGAGCGGTATGAGATTCCCCTGACTGTGGATCACGCGGGCTACAGCGGTGACCGAGAGGCCATGAAGAGAAAGGCAGAGCGAAACAACAGCCTGCTCTTTCGGGAAATCAAAAAGCGCCCCTCAGATCCTTATCTCTACTTTCAGGCAGGGCAGTCTTACAACAGCATCTGCGATTATGAAAACGCATATATCTACTATAAAAAATCCTTTGCCCTTCCGCTCAATCCGGCGGAACCCTGGGTACAGATCATGGCTACGGCTTACATCAATGCCATGAACCACACAGGCCGCTCTGCGGAGGCACAGCTCTTTTTTGAGCCGGTCTACGGACATTTTTCCGGGGACGCAAATTTTTACTGCAGCATGGGCAATATCTACTTGAATCTGGATCCGCCCCAGCCCCTCAAGGCTATGGCGGAGTATGTCAAGGCGCTGCAATGTCCGACCGCACGGGAAGAGGGAGCAAACAGTTTCCTTCCCTATTACAACATCGGACTTGTCAACGAGATGCTGGGCAGCCGGGATTCCGCCCTCAGCTTCTACCGCCGGGCCGCTGACCTTGGCTTTTCCCCCGCTGTGGAACGGCTTTCCACGCTGGAAAAGATCTGACAAGGTCCAGTACTGCCCCTGCCGGAACGCACAACTCCGGCCCTGTCCGCACGACACAGTATAGCAAAGAACGCGCAGCTTGCGCAGAAAAGAGGCTTACCATGATTCCGATTTCTGTCTGTATCATAGGAAAAAATGAAGAAAAGAACATTGAGAACTGTCTGGAACCGCTCACCCACTATCCCTTTGAAATCATTTATGTGGACACGGGTTCCACGGACCGCACGAAGGAGCTGGCCGCAAAGTACACAGAACATATCTATGATTTCGAGTGGATCGGTGATTTCTCCGCCGCAAGGAACTTTTCCTTAAGCAAAGCCAGCCACAACTATGTGCTGGTTTTAGACTGTGACGAGTATCTGACCGCCTTCGATCCCGAGGCGCTGAGCGCCGCCATCGAAGCGCATCCCCGCGGCGTGGGACAGCTTCTCAGAAAAAGCTACACCGGCGACAATACAGACGGCGCCTATGCCCTGGAGCGGATTGACCGCTTCTTCCACAAACGCAGCTACCACTATATCTATCTGATCCATGAGCAGATAGCGGATATCCATACAGACAGCACGGACTATGATCGCTATGATATTCCCGTGGAGGCTGATCATGTAGGATATGTGGGAAATATGGATGAAAAACGCATCAAGGCGGAGCGCAACAATGCGCTTCTTTTTAAAGAAATCGAGCGCGAGCCCACAGAGCCTTATTTTCCTTTTCAGGTCGCCCAATCCTACAATCTGATTGAGGATCACGAAAATGCCTATATCTATTATAAAAAAGCATTTGAGCTGCCTTTGAATCTGGACAACGTCTGGGTGCATGTCATGGCAAACAACTTTATCAACGCCTGCGTGCAGACAGGCCGGGCCGAGGAGGCGTTGTCGCTCTATGCGCCAGTCTATGGTGACTACGCGGGCGACCCGTCTTTCCTGTGCAGCATGGGAACCCTCTATCTGAATCTGACACCGCCCCAGCCTTTAAAGGCTGTGATGGAATTTGTCAAAGTCCTGCAGGCTCCCTCCTCTGACGTGGGAGACAATCGGTACCATCAGGTTGCCCTCTACGGCATGGGCTACTGCAATGAACTTCTTGGCAGCTTCCCGGCGGCTCTCAGCTTTTACCAGAAGTCTGCCGCCTACGGTTATTCTCTCGCGCTGGAAAAGCTGTCCGATCTTAACGCCGGCAGTTAACCCGCGCAGCGCCATAAACAAGGAAGGAAAAAAACATGATACCGATTTCCGTGTGCATCATCACCAAAAACGAATCCGATCATCTGAGAAAATGTCTGGAGGCGTTACAGCCATATCCTTTTGAGATTGTTGTCACAGACACCGGCTCCGAGGACGACTCCATTGAAGTTGCGCGGCAGTATACGGACCGGGTCTATGAGTTTACATGGATCAACGATTTTGCCGCCGCCAGGAATTTTTGTGTGAGCCGTGCCTCCCACAATACCATCCTGTCACTGGACACCGATGAATTTATACGCCCCCTCGACTGGGACGCGCTGCAGGACGCTCTGGAGGCGCACCCTAAGAGCCTTGGCACTATCGAACTGCTGAACTATTTCGATGTAAACGGAGAGACCAAATACCAGCTCATCCGGCTGGAACGGCTCTTTAACAGACGGTACTATCATTTTGTCAATCCGATTCACGAGGTTCTCGTTCCCTTGGGCCGCATGGCCCCCTCCTCCTATGACGCCCCTGTCTCCGTAGACCATGTAGGATATCAGGGCACGAAGGAAAAGCTGAAGGAAAAAGCGGAACGGGATATGGCGCTGATTCAGGCTGAACTGGACGCTGATCCCCAAAACCCCTATCTGTGTTTTCAGATGGGACAGGGCTACATGCTGATGCGCGACCATGAGAACGCCCTTGCCTGGTTCCGAAAGGCTATGGCGCTTCATCCGGCTCCCGGTGAAGACTATACGCTCGTTCTCCTGTGCAATTATGCCAGTATCCTTTTAGATGACAATCTGGTTGAGGAGGCATCCGGCGTGCTCGCCTACCGCGAATCCTTTACCGACAGTAAGGATTTCCTCTGTCTGAGCGGGCGGATCTATCTGCGCATGGGACAGCCTCTGAAGGCGCTCCCCGAATTTGTGTCTGCGCTGAGCGCCCCCAGGTACAGCCTCGAAAATCCCCACGCGCCCAGCTATTATATCGGCTTTATTTACGAGATGTTCGGCAAGCGGGATATTGCCCGCACCCATTACGAAAACTGCGGCGATTATCCGCCTGCTCTGGAAGCGTTAAAGCGCTTATCGTAGGGCGTTTCTGCAGATAAGTATTCTGTTTGTTACATCTTCCGTCTCGTGTGGCCAGCCTTGCCGGACACACGACGCAAAAAAAAGACCCATCCTTTCGGATGGGTCTTTCTGATAGCTTAACTTTGCAAATCTCCTTACAGCGATTAGCCAAGTAAGGACAGAGCCAGCTGATTGCCCTGGTTTGCCTGAGACAGCATAGATGTACCAGCCTGCTGTAAGATATTGTTGTTGGAGTACTGAACCATCTCCGTAG
>CAJTTT010000065.1:0-4865 GCA_910579285.1 uncultured Lachnospiraceae bacterium
ATATAAAAGTCCCCGTCTGACCCACTGACAAAAAAGATGCCATATACAGCCAAATCACTGCATATGACATCTTCTTTATTTCCTGTATCGTACAAATTCCCGCATTGCAGAATCTCAGATCCGTGTACAAAACGCCTGCACTTTTCCACTGATTCCAGTAAACTTAGTTTGCTGCCTGTACCGCTGTGATATGCGGGTTAGCGCCTTCATACCAGTAGAGGAAGCCTTCCATATCGATCGTATCACCAATCTGCAGCTCCTTCACCGCCTTGTAGACGTCTGTCGAGCTGTCGCACAGATAAGATTCAACGGTAAATGTGTAGGTTGCTCCGTCAAGGGATACGTTAAAGTAAAGGTCGTCTCCCTCCTGACCGGAACCGTCCCATTTATAAAGGAACGCCACGTCATTGCCCGCGTCGTCCTGGCCTGCCGCCTCAACGGTCATACCCTTGAAGGACACGTAACGGTTCTGGTAATCCACCAGATCATCCTGCCCGAGATAAGGGGTAACATCCATAGCCTCTGCTACGTAATTGCCTTCTACGATCTCAAATGTCGCATCAATGATCTCCACCTCACCGGACCACTCTGCCTTATAACCTGTCACTTTGATCTTCGTGCCGGGTGTCAGCTTCTCATAATCTTCTTCGGAACATGCCATCTCATAGATGAAATATGCGCCGTCCTGATCCTGCGTATAGAGAGTCGCCTTGTCCTCCCACCAGGACTGCTTCGCCTGCACATAGGTCTCAACCACCACTTCCGTGTCAAGCTCTGCTGCCGCATACTCTGCATAAGTCATAACGCCCTCGGATTTCTCCTCTGTACCGGCGCTCTCTGCCTCAGCCGGCTCTTCGCTCCCGGTTTCTGCTGTCTCAGCCTCCGCCTCTGCTGCATCCTCTGCTTCTGTCTCTTCCGGCGCTGCTTCCTCTGTCTCAGTCTCTTCCGCTGCTGCTTCCTCTGCCGCCTGCTCCGGTGCTGCTTCCTCTGCCGCACCTGCATTGTCCGAGCCGCAGCCCACACATGCGAACGCAAGCGCGAATGCCATCAGTAACGCTGTCATTTTCTTCATAATTCTCCTCCTTTTTCACCTTATCTAAGGTGCCCCGCAGAGTAAACGGTAACCGTTTCTTCTCTATTTTCACTGTTACACGACATTACTCTGCCATATGAATTTCATTCCGACATAAATTATACGCGTTATTTCTGATATGTCAATCATTTCCTTTTTATAACGTTTATGGTCTTTTTCATCGATTATTCCGATTCTCTGATTATTCCGATTTTAACATAGACCGCCTAAGAAATCTATATGCAGTCTACATGAATTAGGCTGTCTATGTTATTTTATCGGAATAATCTTTTTGATTAGTATCCCCTACAAAGTCGCCCGATGATGTCGTCATCACCTTCCCAAAACGCTTTTTCTGTAGGGAGGCTGGCGACTTCCCCAACATTTTGCGAAGCCTTTTCAATCGCTTTGCGTTTCATCTCAGTGTCAGCATATGCGTAGATACGGGTCGTTTCTGGATCCTCATGGCCGAGAAATTCCGCTAAAAGGGCCAGCGGCATTCCCGCACGGTAAAGGTGCATGGCACGCGACTTCCTGAACATGTGGGGATGGATCCTTTCAGGGATGTCAGGTTTTTCCATTCTCGCTAAATCGGCATATTTTTTGAGGAAACGGGCAACATTGTCATCCGACATTGGTGTCTTCTCCCTTTTATGTATCGTGTAAAACAACGGCTCCTGTAAGGCTGAACCCTGATGAAATTTTCTGCGGTAGTTGACAAAAAGCGCTGTGGTCTCCCCTGAAACAGGAACAAGCCGGGGCTTTGCGCCTTTGCCCCATAAGTAGACAGTATTGTTATCTTCATGGAAATCCTCCAGCTTCAGCCCCAGCATCTCGCAGTCCCTTGCTGCCGAATCGTACATCAGCGCCATGAAAAACTGATCCCTCACTCCGAGTCTTGTCTTTGTATCCGGTACGGCCAGCAGGGATTTCATCTCTTCCGGGCTCAGGAATTCAATGACATATGAACGGTCAGCCCCCTTTTTCAAGGGTATCTCCCCCAGTGCTGCCGAACAAGGATAAAGAACAGGTTCCATGGATGCCGCATATCTGAAAAATGATCTCAGGCAGCTTAGACGCTGGTTCCTTGTTGATGGTTTCCAGCCTTTCTCGAATTCCATCTGGTCGAGAAATCCAGTCACGACCGCCGGGTCGATATCTGAGAAAGCAAGCCGACTGTTGTCAATGCCCTTTGCAGCAGAAAGGTAACGGAGGAACAGGTTCCATGTGTCATGTATACTCTGTATGGTGTTGTCACTGCAGCCGCGTTGTTTTGGTAGAAACACGGTAAAATACGGTCTGAGATGTTTGCGGACCAGAACCCTTGAGGCATCAGCTTTCATGCGGCACCTCCGGGATGATCCCCTGGATGTCCATGAACTTCTGGATACCCAGCTTCTCTGGCAGAAGGTGGATGTAATAGAAGGTGCTGTTAAAAGTGACATGCCCCATGTAGGTGCTTAAGTATGGCGCATATACATTCAGGTCCTTTCCTTCCTCCACCCAGCGCATGAGCGTCCTGGTTGCGAAATTATGTCTGAGATCATAGGGGGTACAGCTTTTGGAAGATGTATTGTTCCCGGCATTTTCCCAGCATTTGTGGAATTTTTCCGTCATCCAGCCATGCGTGTATGGGCTGCCGTCAGGGGACGGGAAGAAATATGTCCTGCCAGGATGGAGGGATTCTGCTATGGCGTCATATTTCCTGCACAGTTCCATCACATTCGGCAGAGTCACAATCCTGCGGTCCCTATGGCCTTTTGCTTCATCTATATATATCGTGTTTTTCGAAAAATTAAAGTCGGCCCGCTTCAGGGTCCTTGCTTCCTGCGGCCTCATTCCCGTAGCGAACTGGAGCCTGAAGATTACCGGAACCGTATATTCGAGCAGGGGGCTGTTGTCCGCATGGGGATAACGGTCTGCCGCCCCGAAAAATGACCGGATCTCATTATCTGACATGATATAGGGAAGGTCTGCTTTTTTCTGCGGGAAGAAATTCATGGGAAGGATGTATGCCTCTTTCCCTATGGCAGAGAGGTAACGGCCGAATTCCCGGACTGTGCCTGCGCGGTATCCGCAGTTTTTCCCATCTGTCCCGGCCTGACAGAAGCCAAAAGCGATCTCCTGGGTGAGCGTGCCGGAATCCGGATGATGGGACAGGCAGTACCGGTCAAAAGTCTGCAGGGCCCAGGCATAGCTTTCGCATTTATGTCCGAGTGCGGCTTTGTATTCCACCATCCCCTGGATGTCATCGGCAAAAAGGCTTGCAAATACAAATGTTTTCTGTTTTGTTTTCATTGCAGCCCCTCCTTCTCTGTAGCGAACATGCTGATGTCCATGCAGCATTCAGCCAGCATTTCATCATGGAGGGATATATAGTGCCTGGACGAATTTATATCGCGGTGGCCCAAGATCTGTGACACCTCTTCCAGCGGGGTCCCGTTCCTGACGAGATTGGTTCCCATAGTCCTGCGGAGCCCGTGAAATGTCTTTCCATCACCGAAATGGTGTTCTATACCATTTTTCTTGAAGTAACGTCCCATGAGGTCCTTTGTGGGAGACGCAGATGAAAGCATAGGAGAGTAAGGTTTTCTGAGGCGGAGAAAAACATATGGACTGCCGCATTTCGGCCTGGCCTCTAATATATAGTCTGCTACAGCAGTCCCTGCCCGGAGCGTCAGCGGAAGTGTAAGCGGAGTGTCCGTCTTTTCCTGTTTCACCCGGATTTCCCGCTTCTCCCATAAAATGTCGGAAAGCTGCATCTTGGCAATGTCCGACCATCTAAGGCCGGTGTCAAGCGCAAGCATTACCACCGCATAATCACGCCTGCCCTGTTTTGTTGATGTATCTATGCTTTCAAGTATTGCCTTTGTTTCGTCATCATCAAATGCCGGAAGCACCCTCTCATGTACAGGTGCCGGGTTTGCCAGAAGGAAATCGAATGTTCCTGAGAGGGCAACGCCGCTCTTTTTGACATAAGCAAGGAACTTTTTCAGAGGCCATGTGAGGTTTACGTAATTGCCCATGTGTTTAGGAGCCTCTTGGATCACATATGCACGCAGGATATCAGCTGACAGATCCTGGATAATGAGGCAGCCTGCTTTCTCAAGATACTTCAGGAATTTCCGGATTTCATGAATGATGTTATAGACTGACCCTTCGGCAAGTTTTCCGGAAATAGACTCCTCAAAAGAACCAAGAATCTGCTGGTAATTTTCAGGTAGTTCCGTTATTGTATACCTGTTGCGTTTCCATTCAAGCGTACCTGTTTCGAAACAATCTGCCACATAGTAAGCAGCTTTCCGCATGATCAGTGCATAGATTTTGCCGAATTTACCATTTTCAGCCAGTTTCAGCTGTTCTGCTGTGAAAGAAGCCGCATCTTTGTATGAGAATTCCTGTAAGGCATTGCGCTGACAGTAATCCCTGACATGCGAACAGCAGCAAGAGTAGTACTTTACTGTTGCAGGAGCCATAGGGATACTTTTTAAAAAGGAAAGCACCTTTTTGATGGCTTCATCAATTGATAGTGACATGGATATGTCCTCCTTTGCTGTGGTTTATTTTAATAGCATAACAAAGGAGTAATCACTTAGGCAGGGGATTTAGAATTATTCCGATTTTTTCTTATGGGGGGACTGTTAATATCAAGGTTTCTATGCTAAAATCGGAATAATCAGAGAATCGGAATAATCAACATTATTCTGAAATCGGAATAACATCGACCTGATTTTTTATAACTATATTCTGAAATGCTTTGTCCTCATAGATTTGAAAATGGGCAAGCTGACCC
>CAJTTT010000065.1:4874-5483 GCA_910579285.1 uncultured Lachnospiraceae bacterium
GTACAATGAAAAATACCACCTACAAGCAGGAAAGCATGATTATTATACTGACCTGCTCTTTTTTCATAGAGAACTACAATGCCTTGTTGCGATTGAATTGAAAATAGACGATTTCAAACCCGAATCCCCTGGAAAAATGCAGTTTTATCTTGAAGCGCTGGATAGAGATGTAAAGAAATCCCGGTTCGTTTTATTGTTGCTGATGAAATACGTGTATAAACATGCATTTCCATCTATAAGGTATACTGGATTTATAAGACCTGTCAGATGATGATGGACTTTAAGGGGATGAAGAAATTTAATGAAAATGCAATAGAAATGTGAGCGTGATTGTGGTATTCTGACAGAGGTACAAATCAGTATATGAGGAGAAAGGTATTATGAATTTCTTATGCTTTGGAGATAAAAGCAAGAAGTCAATACTGTTTATACATGGAATGGCATCTACGGCAATGCTTTGCTATGAACCAATTTTAAAACGGTTGTCAGACTATTATGTGATATTGGCGGAAGTAGATGGTCACAGTGAGAGAACAGGTGAACTTGTCAGCCTTGAGAAAGACTGTGATGAGATAGAAGATTATATTATGGATAATTTATCAGGTAATT
>CAJTTT010000066.1:0-278 GCA_910579285.1 uncultured Lachnospiraceae bacterium
CTTTCTGAACAATCCACCTTTGCATATATGGCTGGTTCCTTTGATATCGATTTCCCATATCACTTCTACTTCCACAATAATGCTCAACCATCCTATCTGTTCTCCGCGTTCATCAAACAATTTCATCCCATTCACTCCCACTTCAATATGCCATCCAAAAGCCAAGAGTGCCGTTTTACTTAAACCACACATAATATTGCTATGTTTAAAACTTTCCATTCCAAAAAGTTTCTTTTTCAACCCGTTTAGACACATCGCAAGTTCACCCAATAATGAAT
>CAJTTT010000066.1:288-5101 GCA_910579285.1 uncultured Lachnospiraceae bacterium
ATATAATTTAGCTGCTCTTTCCATTCATTCCATGCCGCTTCATATTCAGGGAACTCCAATTCATCGAATGTTTCTGCATATATTATTTTAGATTTTAATTCTTCCAAAAATAGCTTTAATGCCGGACGTTTAATTTCCTTTTCTTTTCCCGCAGAAGAAACTTTTATTCCCGGTTTTCTATTTGTAGACAAACATACCCTTGTTTTTTGATAATTATTTTTTTCAGCGATCCATGATTGTGCCAGTTCCCCCAATAATGAATATCTATGACTGCCATCCTCAGAAGTATTATCAATCGAAACAAGATCGCCAAATGTTAATGTATTGTTTGATCGTGTATGTTTTACTTGAACAAATAGCTTTTCTCCACCTTCATAGGTTACCACCACATCATCCAATCCCAATTTAACATTAGCTTGTAATTCCACACATTTTATATTATTATCGGAATTAAGCATATCAATAATATATTGTTGCCCAACAGACCACTCATACCAATATGGATCTCCCATCCCTGGTTTTGTTTTCGCTGAATATTTCATATAACCCTCTCCAAGCTGAATTATAATTAAATGCCATATTCGTATATCACTTTTCACTCAATCAATTTTATCTGTTCTGCCGCATTGAGAATGTTTAACTGATACTCTGCAATGTCTTTCAAAATCTGAAATCTTTCTGTCTTATTTCTGCCCTCACGGATCATTTGCGCATTATGTGTTTCTAAATTAGATAAAACTGTAAGTTCGTTAATGGAGGCAAAGTCTCTCACATTATTCTTTTTTGCCAATTTAGGATTTTCATCCCGCCATGCTTTCGCAGTAAATCCGAATAATGCAACATTCAAAATATCTGCTTCCTCTGCATATGCCAACCACTCTAAGTTTTCTTTATAATTTCCTGCTGGGATCAAATAATTTTTTACCGCATCTGTTTGAATCAAATAATTATTTTTGGACAAAAATCTTTTTGCATCCCATTCAATTTTCTTTGCATCATTCTCCGCTTCTTTCAGTCTTTGAAATTCTTTGATCAAATATAGTTTAAAAACAGGGCTGATCGCCGAAGCAAATTCAAATGCAATATCCTTATGTGCATACGTTCCTCCATATTTTCCACGTTTCACAAATAATCCTATCGCTTCTGTCTTTTCAATCCATTCCGAAACACTTAGTACAAATGTATGTAAACCTGCTTCACTTTTAAAGTGGTCGAATTCGACCACTTTAAAAGCAGGATTATATATCTGTTCCCATGTGCCCAAAAATTCCAATGTCACTCTATTTCGCATCCAGTTTTTGATAACATCTGCTCCTCTGGACTCTCCAGCTTTGGCTTTTGCAATATCAGTAATACAGATATAATCATCAAAATTTTCCTCTGAAACAGTAATATTGATGTTTTGTACCACAATTACTTTGTTTTTTGCCATCCATTTCCTCCCGTACAGTACTAATCGAAATCTTATTTTCTATAATAAAAGCATATCATATTACCGCTGTTTCTTCAATCGTTCTCCCAAACATAGGTTCTTTTAATTACTTCATAAATTTTATTTGTTTAAAAAATCATCATTCATTTTTTGCTCAATTAACTGTCAATACAACATCAAAGCAATGCATAATAAGCACTTTATTCGACACCATATCCAAAAAATAAAGTGCTTATTCCCCTAAAAATCTACTCGCTTTTACCCCGGCAGACTATTTTCCACACACACCGCTCCATACCCCACCCTGGAATCCGGGTACGCCGTCACCCCGCGGATCGGCTTCGCGCCCTTGCGCAGATACGCTTTCACCTTCTCCCCGTACAAATACGGATCATTTTTCATCACGATTCCCCACTGCATCAGCAATGCCGCGGCCCCGGTCACAAAAGGCGCCGCGAACGAGGTGCCCGTGACAGGCGAATATCCCCCGTCCCTGTTGGGAGCCAGGACGCCTACGCCCGGCGCCACCAGGTCCGGCTTCACAAAGGTATCGGAGGTGCGGCTGTTTACCTGATCCTGATAGAGATATCCTCGCCCCGAAAAATCCGCATAAGATTCGTATACCGGGTCATAGGCCCCCACGGTAACCACTTTGACTGCCGTGGACGGAATTGTGAGCGTCACATCCGGGGTGGTTCTGACAAAACGGGTATCTGCACTGCGGACAGCCTCGGAGGGCAGATAAAAGGTATAATTCCCGGTAATGACCCGAAGCGGGCGAAGCTCAAACGTCCATACACCCCGATCCAGATACCGGCTGCCATCCGCTGGAAGAAAATCGAAATAAAGCTCCTGCGCCGTCATATAAGGAGCCGGTTCCCCGTTATAAAACAGGATCTGTGTCTGCTGCAGGCGGTAAACCTGTTTACCGGGCTGGTCAGTATCCGCCTGGAAGCTCTCGCCAGATGGCGACAACACTGTCACCAAATAGCGATCGGTATACTCCTTCCACAGTTGCACATTCAGTCCTCTTTCGTAGGCTCCCACCGTCATCTCCACTCTCCTGCCACGGTTAGTGACAGTCATGTCTGTTTGATTAACCGAATTAGTCAATCCTAAATCTCCTATTTCCTGCCGCCCCAGGCTCCCGCCCACATGGCCGCCGGAGGCTCCTTCATTTCCACTGCCCACACAGATAACGCTTCTCCCGATCTCCGAGACATTATCCAGGAAGCGCTCCAACAGTGAAGTTCCGTTATGTGCGCCGTAAGTATTTCCAAAGCTCAAATTGACGGCAACCGGCATGGCCAGTTCTACCGCTTTTGTGACCACATAAGTCAATGCCCGCATCAACTCCGTTGTTCTGGGAAAAGAGTCTTCTCTCGGTGATCCGAGCCGCACTATGATAAGTTCACTCTCCCTGGCAACACCCGCATAGGCCGGGCCGCCTTCCCCGCCGTTTCCCGCAGCTATCCCTGCCACGGCTGTCCCATGTCCGCTCGTATCGATACTTGGCACAAGCTGCTGCGCCTCCTGCCGGCTGCCTGTCATCAACGCCTCATTGATCTGCGCCGCGTCAAATTCCCTGCCAAGCACTTGATCCCACAGATACCTGATTCTGGTGCTCCCGTCCGCATTCCGAAAATCCCGGTTATAATAGCTGATCCCTGAATCAATCACCGCCACGAGGACTCCCTTGCCCGTAAGTCCTTCATAGAGCTGACTGCCCGGTGTAAAGCAGGATGCCGTGCTGCCAGAAAGGTCGGAAAAGAAAAGCCGCTTTGGTTTCTCCACATACTCGATCTGTTCCATCTCCGCCAGCCGGTCCATCTCCGATTCCGGGACAGTAAGAATGGCATATCCCGCAATCAGTTCTTCCACCATAATTCCCCATTCTGCCAGTGCCTGCAGGGAGCCGTGATATTTTACAATGACCTCCCAGGTTTTTTCCTCCATATTGTAACCCACATTCAACTCCAGGGAACGCTCACGCTCCACAGGCGCCGTGTCGAGCGCCAGATTTAACAGGTTTTCATTTTTCTGAGAATCCATCTTCGTCACGCTAAAATAGTTTTAATATATAGTATTATCAGAGAGATAAGTTTGACTGTAACCCATACACATGCTAATATATTTTTATAGAAACTTTGCATGATAAATCTCCATAACACTGAAAGCTCCACCGTTATGGGACGTTTCCCAACCAACGCACATAAGAGGAGAACCTATGGATACGATACATAACACGGTGTCTGAAAACGCCGCTGACACAGAAGCTGCCGTACAGGTCACGCCGGAGACCTATGACAACCTTTACTCCAAAAAGGACTACGGCACATTGGACTACCCGGTCAACGCCCGCTATCTGGATCTGCATAAATCTTACCTGAACTGGATTCGCTGGCACTGGCATGAAGAAATGGAAGTTCTGATTGTCGACCAGGGCATTGCTGTTGTTTCTACCGATGACGACTCTTACCTGATTAAGCCGGGGCAGGGGCTCATCATTAACCAGAATGTCATGCACTGCATTCATGCACAGGACAAGAAGCAGTGTACTTTTCATTCCCTGGTCTTCCACCCGGATTTCATTTTCGGCCATAAAAACAATTATCTGCAGACGCAGTATCTGCTTCCCTTGCAAAACAACCAGCTTTTTAAGGTTTTCTTCCTGGACGAGAGCGCGCCCTGGCACGAACGCATACTGCAGACACTGACGGAAGTCATTGAAGTAAACATGTCGAAAAATTTCGGCTATGAAATCTCCACCAAAGGCTACCTGTGCCATTTCTGGGCAGAGCTTCTGCGACAGTTCCCGCAGAAAGAAGCTGACATTCCCTCACGGGTATCCCCGGATGAGCAGCGCGTCAAGGAAGCCATGCTTTATATCAGGACCCATCACGCAGAGCCACTGACGCTGCAGGAAATTGCCGACAGCATTCATGTCAGCAAAAGTGAATGCTGCCGCTGTTTTGCGCGAACGCTGCAGATGAGTCCCTTCGAGTATCTGATGAAATATCGGATCTATGAGTCTACCAGAAAGCTGATGGATCCCAAACAAAATTTCAGTTCCATTGCGGATCTGGCCCTCACTGTCGGTTTCAACAGTACCAGCTACTATAATAAGCTCTTTAAAAAATTTCTCGGCTGCACGCCCACATACTATCGAACCCACAAAGTGCTTCATCAGGAGCCGGAGCAGGGTTCGCTTTCCTACTTCCTGTAAATGATTTCATCTGAATATGGATCCAGAAACAGCCGGCTTAACTTACTTCGCCGGCTGTTTTTTCTCTCCTCCTTTCTGGCAAATTAATTCGCCTTACTCTCCTGAATTGTAATCCGAGATTCCATACCCTTTATCCCGGATTGAGCCTGTAGGTA
>CAJTTT010000067.1 GCA_910579285.1 uncultured Lachnospiraceae bacterium
TCACATGATAACCCTGCTGAATATCCTGCACCTGTCCGCCATTCTGCTCTCCGGCCGGCTGATTATGCACGCCATGTCATATCTGATTACACTTTCCGAAAAAAGAGGCAGACGTTTTCTGCTTTTTGGAGGCTGTGTGCTGCTGTGCACTATGATCATCTTTATCGGGGATCCCTTTAATATTCTGGCAACCACCCCCGTTTTTCTGATTATCGTATTTCTATCCTGCAAGGGCACCTTCTGGCAGAAAGTAACCATCGGGCTTCTGTTTTCCAGCACAATCTTTTCCTTCAGCGCCCTGCGGGATAACTATATCCACGATCTTCTGTTTCCATCGGGACAGTTGGGAATCAGCGTAGTCATTTTTGGAGGCAGCGATATCAGCCATACCCTCGATGGGACATGGATACCGGCCGAACACGGCTACCACATTTCCCAACTGTTCACTCTGCCCTTTGCACTGATCCTCTGCCTTTACACGAAAAAAAATGCGCCTGATAAGGACTATGCCCTTTCAGACAGCATGTGGCGGTTACTGCTCTTTCTCACGTTCCTTCCCCTTGGCATTGTAATGGCCGTGGTCACCTTGCTTCGTCACTATGATTACAGTGTAAATACTATGGCGCACAGGGAATATGCTGTTTTGCTGCTGATTGCCCTGTTTGCCTTCATCTGTCTGCTCTGGTGCATCACGGTTCTGGCAAAACAGCGGAAACTGGAGCAACAGGGCATGTTCGCGGAGATCAACCGCAGATATTACGAAACGATGGAACAGCAGCATTTTGAAATCCGGCGTTTAAAACACGATCTGGCCAACCACATTCAGGTCTTATCCTCCCTGCCCGAAGAAAAACGGGCGGCCTACGCCGAAGAATTGTCCGGCAGCGCGGCGCTCTCTCAGTCCTTCGCTTACTGCGGGGATTCCACCGTCAACGCCGTGCTGACCGTCAAAAAAAGCGTGATGGAGCGGTGCCGCATCCGCCTGGAAATGGATGTGGAAATTCCAGCCCCGCTCCCTTACGACAAAACGGATCTCTGCGCCCTGTACGCCAACGCCCTCGACAACGCCGTGGAAGCGTGCATGAAACTGGATGAAACGCAGAGAAAAATTTTTCTGAAATGCAGGGCAGACAAAGGCCTGTTCTGTCTGGAGGTATGCAATCCCGCCCCGGACTCGGAAAACGTCCGATTGCAGGACGAAACGCAGGCGGCTTCCATGTCTGGAAAAGCGCCTGCGCACGGTCTGATTCTGCCTACCTCGAAAGCGGATAAAAAAAATCACGGCTTAGGGCTAAGAAGCATCCATGAAATTGTGACAAGATATCACGGTCACCTGGAAATCAAGACCGAGAACGGGGTATTCGAACTGTTTCTGTATCTTCCTCTGGCAAGAAACCTTTAAATACAGGCAGTGCCATTCTGCCACTGCCTGCCGCTGCCTTCATTCCGCATCAGCCTGCTGCCCTGGTGTGCCGTTCTGAAAGCTTTGTACTTCCTCCGCAATCAACATGACATGGTCGTCCCAAGACTCATAACCCGCCTGCCCCCGTCTGTCTGCCACCTCACAACGGGCAGTCAGAAATTCTCCCAGATAATCGGAAAATTTGCAACCACCCCAGTAATTCAAATGAGAATCATCATTAAAATCCTGTGTAAAATCGAGTCTCATTTCATCATAATACTCGTTAAAATCAACAAAGACGATCCCCTCCGCCTCCGCAATCTCTTCTATCTGATTGTAGGTAAGCTTATCCTCCGCCGTCAACACATAGGGCGCCGCCATCAAGACAAGCCTGCTGCCTTTTTTCTTCGTATAACTGATAATCTTACGCAGATACTTCTCGGATTTCTCTGTCAATCCACCTTTTTCAGTCTCCGAAATTTCCGGCTTTGTCTGCGGCGTCCGCTGCCAATAGGGCGTATACCCTTTGAAATCTTCCTTTTCCCTGCTGTTCCAGAAGAAATCGTTAAAGTCATCCCGCTCCAGATCATCGTATCTGCTGTGATAAATGGTAAAGGACGGAAAGTATTGAAAATATCTTGATTTTTCCACACTGACAGCCATCATGCCCAATTTATTGGCCGAGAAGCGCATCCCCAGAATGTTTTCCGATATCCAGTCGTACTGATAATCCTCCTTGTATCTGGCAGGCGAGTATACGTCCAGTACAATCACATCAGGCGACTGGTATTTATATAATTCTTTCAGATAATAGTAAGTCATCCAGAGAGGCTGCTGCGCCCCGCTGTAATCATATGCCGCTATCCCATACTTTTCCCAAAGCAGGGCTGTGTTCACATTACAATGAATATGGCTGCTTCCCATCATCATTACATCGATCGAGTGCTCAGGCTGCCAGTACAGCCCCTCCAGCTGATTGATCCCATGCCCGGACTTTACCCGCAAAACGCTTGTTGCAAGATAAATCGTCACTATAAGCAAAAGCAGGAATCCTGCTCTGAGCAGATTCTTTTTCGTCCCTGTTCTCATCTCTTCCTATTCCTCTTCTAAAAACGCATGTAAATAAACTGCTCCGTATGATAGCCTGCCCCATAAATGCCAAAAATAAAAATAGCTGTCAGGAGCAGATAGAACACCAGATACCTCTTTCCGTTGTTCTTTTGCTGGACCAATATCGGAAGTTCCATTTTTTCACGATCGCACAGCCAGTCCGTCAGCCAGACTATAACAATTCCAATAATCCCGACCCCGATCTCCGCTCCGTTTAACTGCAGGCTTTCCGCCGCCTGTCTCATACGTTCCGGCCACAGTCCAGCTGTTGCCATCTGGCGGATATAACGAAATGCACCGTCCAGACTGTCTGCCCGGAAAAAGATCCATGCAAATCCCGCCATCCAGAAAGTGAGTATCCTGCTTTTGACTCTCTGTCCCGTAAGTAATTCGGCGAGAAGATATATCCCATGCAAAAGTCCCCAGACCAGAAAATGCAGTCCTGCCCCGTGCCATGCTCCGCATAAAAGAAATACAATCAAAATATTGAGATACTTTCTGAAGTGTCCCCTCCTGTTTCCCCCCAGAGGAATATAAATATAGTCCCGAAGCCATCCGCTTAAGGAAATATGCCATCTGCGCCAAAACTCCTGCATGTTTACCGCCCTGTACGGCGCCCTGAAATTCTCCTGAAGCTCTACCCCAAACAGCTTTGCACAGCCTGCCGCAATATAGGAATATCCGGCAAAATCACAGTAAATCTGGATCGAATACATCAGAACCCCGAGCAGAAGCCAAAAACTATCAAACGCTTCCGGCTCCGCAAATAGCGGCCTGACCATCCAGCCAAGCCTGTCCGCCACCACCAGCTTCATAAAATACCCCCACAGCATATATGTGAAAGCCGCAGACAGCCTTCCCCGGTTCCAAAATCTGACCTCTTCCAGTTTTTCCATCTGCGGAAGAAATGTCTCTCCCCGCTCGAGCGGGCCACTGACAAACTTTGGAAAAAAAGACAGATAACAGGCAAGATGGCCAAACTTTCTTTCCGCCGCAATTCTGTGTTTATATACATCCACCAGATAGCCAATCGCCTGAAATGAGTAAAAGGACAGGCCTATCGGCATCATTAGATTTTTTCGCACACGCTCCGAAATCCTGTCTGTAAACCCCAAACAGTCAGCCAGATATCCCGTGTATTTGTATACCGCCAGCAAAAAAGTCAGACCACATACCGCTGCAAAAGTAATCCTTCCAGCCTTTTCCCAAACGCCTTTGTCCCGGAGTTTTTCAATATAAGCCGCCATGAAATAGGTAACTGACGTAATCGCAATCAGAATAAACAGCGACTTTGGTTCCATATAAGCGCAGAACACATAGCTTGCCGCCAAAAGTACGCCTGCGCGCCATTTTACAGGTAACAGAAAAAAAGCTGGTACAGTGATCCCCAGCAGAAGCAGGAAAAATTTTGATAAAAACACCCTGATTCCTCCTATGCTATTTTCAAATCCCGTCCACTTTTCTGTCGCCCGTCTTCTCACAGGAACTGCATTTCCGTATCCGCATTTCTATCTGCCTGACACACAAAAACAGTTCCCCTAAAAGCTTGGCTTTTACACAGTCAGTCCCTCTTCGAACCGGCTATCCGCTGCAAACTATTTACAGTATAACAAAAAATCCTCCCTTTATAATGAAAATCTCTAAAATTAATAAAAAAATAAGAATCAATATCATTAACTCACAGCATAAAGATCTGTCTTTTGCTGAACGCATACTCAAGGTATTGATTTTTTATCTGAGAGCATTTCCCGTGCGGAATGGGAATTTCCACATGATTATCCATTGTAATTGCCCGATAGGAAATATTCTGGATAAACTCCATGTTCACCAGAAATGACCGATGCGGATGCAGAAAATTTTTGTAAGATGCAAGTTTACTGCACAGTATATTCATACTTCCCACACTTTCCAGCACCTTTCCGTTTTCCAGATGAAACATCAGATTCCTTCCTACCACTTCACAGTATAAAAGCTTATCCAGATGGATCCGTGTGATCCCGCTCTTGCTGTGCAAAATCAAACTGTTCTGCCTTGCCTTTTCGCATTCTGAAATCACAGATCGAAGCAGACGGTACAGATTTTCTTCACTGACAGGCTTCATCTGATAGAAATACGCTCCTACCGTATAGGCTTCCAAAGCGAACTCACTGGAGGATGTCAAAAAAATAATCTTTACCGCCTCATCATACTGGCGGATTTCCCTTGCCACGCTTATGCCGTCCGCTCCCGGCATAATCACATCCAGAACCAGAACATCCAGACGCAGTCCGCTTTTTATCTCAGCCAGAAGCTCTAACGGACTGTGAAATAGAGAATACTCTATCTGCTGATAATATTTTGCACGAAATTGATCCATCAATCCCCGAATCTCATCAAGTACCGTCAGATCATCATCACAAAATGCTATCCTTATCATGTTGTTATCCCTTCTTCATGTATGGTATGAAAT
>CAJTTT010000068.1 GCA_910579285.1 uncultured Lachnospiraceae bacterium
GACAAGGGGCGAATGAACGTGTATATTAAAAATGTAAATACTGAACAAAAGTATTTTCCAAGAAAATTAAATTAAATTTAATTAGGGAGGAAAAAAAGAATGAAGAGAAAAAAATTAATTGGATTGATGCTGTCGGCAGCCATCGGCATTACAAGCCTTACGGGCTGCGGAAACACAAATTCCACAGGAACGGCGGACAGTGGAGCGCCCGAGTCGTCAGACGCGGCACAGGACACTGAGACGACAGGAACTGAGAGCACAGGTACAGAAACGGCCGCTTCCGGAGAAAGGGTTAAACTTGAGATTTGGGACTGGTGGGGAGACGGACAGTATAAATATGTGATCGAGCAGCTTTGCCAGAACTTCAACGAATCCCAGGACAAATATGAGGTGGTACATGTAAATTATCCCTGGGGCGATGTGTGGACAAAAGCTCTTGCGGCAACGGCGGCAGGTAACTCGCCTGATATCATCATTCAGGATATCCGTACTGTGACGCACAGAGGACAGGCCAATCAGGCGACCGATCTTACAGATCTGATTGCTCAGGAAGGCGAGGGCTTTACCGATCAGTTCTACCCGCAGCTTATGGATGCCATGATCTATGATGGCAAGGTTTACGGACTGCCTTATGTAACAGACACAAGAATCCTTTACTATGACAAGGATGCGTTTGCGGAGGCTGGACTGGATCCTGAGGCGCCGCCCCAGACGTGGGACGAGCTGGTGGAATATGCAAGAAAGCTGGATGTGAAAAAGGATGACGGTTCTTATGACCGACTCGGCTTTTATCCGGGCACCCTCGAGTGGAATGCATGGGCATTCAGTGCAGACGGTAAAGACTATACCGATGCAGACGGAAATGTTACGGTAAACACACCCGAGAAAGTGGAACTGTTTGAAAACATTTACAACGATTTCTATGAGTATTACGGAAAGAAGGAGCTGGACAGCTTTTCCGCAGAGTTTGGCAGCGGAATGACCAATCCTTTCGTAGCCGGCAAGGTTGCCATGTGGGTGAACACACCTACAGAGTTTACCAAGGTCCGCGATTTTGCACCTGAAAAGAACTATGGCGTTGCCATGATGCCCGCGTTAAAAGAAGGCGGTGAGCACTATTCATGGGGCGGCGGTTTCTCAGTGGAAATTCCTTACGGCGCAAAGGATGTGGCGGGTTCATGGGAGTTTGCAAAGTTCATCACCAGCAAAGAGTCACAGGTATACTGGGCATCTCAGGTGTATGATACGGTTGCCAATATCGAAGCGTCACAGGATCCTTCCCTGATGGAGATTCCTGTATTTGAGGCGGCGCTGGAGGCAATGCCTACTACGGTAGTTACCCTCGACAGACTGACGGCGCCCGGTGCATCCGACATCGTGCTTCCTTATCTTGACGAGATCATCCTCGGCAACAAGACGCCGCAGGAAGCGCTGGATGAGGCGCAGGCGCAGGTGGTCCAGCTTGTCGAAGACAATAAATAAGAAAAGGTTTCACCCATACCACTCTGCCGCATGTCAGGTGCGGCAGAGAATGGATTGCCTGAAAGCTTGTTTTTCTTTTAAAAAGGAATGAGAAATATGAAGCGTGGAATGACAAAAAGGGAAAAGAAAGAAGCGCGTGCGGGGTGGCTGTTTATCAGTCCGTGGGTCATCGGATTTATCTGTCTTACAGGAGGACCGCTGCTGTTTTCGCTGTACGCATCGTTTACCAACTACAACATGACCTCCAGAATGGATTTCATCGGGGTGGCGAATTATATCAGGATGTTTCAGAAAGATCCTGTATTCTGGAAATCACTGGGGAATACGCTCTACTATGTGCTGCTGGCGGTTCCGGCTTCCTGTGTGTGCGCCATCTTTCTGGCGACGCTGTTAAATCGGAAGGTGAAAGGAACGCCTGTCTTCAGGATGTTGTTCTATCTGCCGACCGTTCTTTCCGGCGTGGCGGTATACCAGCTCTGGATTCAGCTTCTGGCTCCCCAGAGTGGTCTGGTCAATTCAGTTCTTCGGCTGTTTGGGATTGAAGGCCCTTCCTGGCTGGCAGATCCCGCATGGACAAAGCCTTCTCTTGTGATGATGAGGGTGTGGGCGCTGGGAACGAGCATGCTTTTGTATTTATCATCCATGAATTCGGTTTCCAAGGATTTGTATGAGGCGGCAGATATCGACGGCGCGACCTTTTTGCAGAAGTTCAGAAAGATTACGCTGCCACAGATATCCCCCATCATTTTCTTTGATATTATCACCAATATGACGGGTGCCTTTCAGGTATTTCAGGAAGCGCTCGTTATGAGTAAGAACGGAAAGGGAGATCCGGCGGGATCATTGCTCTTCTACAATCTGCACATTTATGATGAAGCGTTTACCAGATACAACATGGGGTATGCTTCGGCTATGGCATGGTTTCTTCTTGTGATTGTGATGACGATCACACTGATCAATCTGGCTGCATCTAAATATTGGGTTCATACGGAAGAAGGTGAGACTTAATGCGCGGAACGGAACATACAGCAATAAAAGGCGGCTTGACAAGCAGAAAGAGAAAAAAACGGATATTGGACACGGTCTGTTTTATTCTTCTTGCAGCGGCGGCGCTGACGGTTCTTATGCCGCTGTGGTTTATGGTTTCCACCGCTCTTAAGGATATGGATGAGATTTTCACCTATCCGATCACATGGTATCCCCATAATCCTGTATGGAGTAATTTTAAGGATGCATGGATGAGCGCAGACTTTACGCGATGGTTTTTAAATTCCCTGTTTGTGGCGGGATTTGCCATTCTGGGAGGGGTACTCGCCAACTCGCTGGTGGCTTACGGTTTTGCAAAGATTAAATTCCCGGGAAGAAATATTTTGTTTACGATTATTCTGGGCACCATGATGATTCCGGAGTTTGTGACGATGATTCCCCAGTATGTGCTTTACGCCAGACTGGGCTGGGTAGGCACCTATCTGCCGCTGATTGTTCCGCAGTTTATGGGGTCGGCATACTTTATTTTTATGCTGCGTCAGTTTTATGCGGGCATTCCCAATTCGGTAATCGAATCGGCACAGATAGATGGCGCGTCACATTTTTGTATCTGGAGAAAGATTATGCTCCCGATGGCCAAACCGGCCATTATGACGGTTGTAGTACTCTCCTTTAACTGGAGCTGGAATGATTTCCTCAAGCCATTACTGTATTTGACGGACACTGCCAGATTTACCCTGCAAATCGGTCTTAAGATTTTTGTGAGTCAGTCGAATACACAGTGGAATTATCTGATGGCGGCATCGTGTATCGTGCTTTTGCCCATTATTGTGGTGTTTATGTGCTTACAGAAATACTTCACAGACGGTATGAATCTGGGAGGAGCGGTAAAGGGCTGATTTTTCAATTTCCTATCCTTTTTTGACAAAATATGAAGTATAATAAAAATAATATAAAATACTGTGGATATTGAAAAAAGGAAAAGAGAAAATGATGGCGGAACAAAACAATCAGGTGCAGCTTAAAAATTATAACAGAAGGTCGGTCCTAAACTATATCAGAAAAAACGGGACGGCTACAAAGGCGGGACTTGCCTCCGTAACGGGACTGACGTTTATGGCGATCAAAAAGATTCTGGCTGAGCTGGAAGAACTGAATCTGATCAGGAGCGACCAGATGGAATCCACGGGCATCGGAAGAAAAGCGGTGTCATATGCCATCAATGAGAATTACCGCTACAGCATCGGTATTCATATCAACAAGTTTGTCACCGGCGTGGTTCTTATGAACTTGCAGGGGCAGGTACTCGCGATGGAAAAGTATTCCACGGACAAGGAATTTGCGGGGCAGAATGAATTTGTGGACGTGCTGATTCAGGCGGTGGACCGGGTCATAGAAAACTCCGGCATCAGCAGGGAAAAGATTCTTGGAATCGGCGTGGGAGCGCCCGGCCCCATAGACTATGAGAGCGGGATGATGCTGACGCCGCCCAATATGCCCATTTTGAATTATCTTCCTCTGCGGGAAATACTGGAAGAGAACACGGGCTTCCCGGTTTTTCTCAATAAAGATACGAATGTGATTGCATTCGGGGAGTATTGGTGCGGGGAAGCGAAGGACTGCAATACGCTGGTCTATGTGGATGCGGATATGGGCATCGGAAGCGGACTCATCATTGACGGCAAACTGAATATCGGCGCCAATGGCATTGCAGGAGAATTTGGTCATATTACGCTGGATATCAACGGGCCTTTGTGCAACTGCGGCAACAAGGGGTGTCTGGAGGCGGTAAGTTCAGGAATTGCGGTGTTGAAAGCCCTGGGCAGACAGCTGGAACAGAAAGAGAAGCATCCGCTTTATCAGAAGAGGAATGAGCTGCTCATTGAGGATGTGTTTGAGATGGCGAAAAAGAAAGACATGCTCACGATGTCCATTCTGAACCAGTCAGCATATTACCTGGGGGTGGCCGTCAGCAGTCTGATCAATATTCTGGACCCGGAGATTGTGATTATGGGAGGAATACTGATTCAGAGATACCCCATGTATTTTGATATCGTAAAGGACGTGGCAGACCAGAGAAAGGTGAAGGGGGCAAAGGAGAACAGAATGCTGGTCTCTTCCCTGAAAGAAAGTGCAGGTGCGATAGGAGCCGGAGAAATTGTTGCGGATCATTTTTTTAACAAAAGGGTAAATGAAGTGTTTATGAAAAATTAAATGACGGGAGAGCATTATGTTTCAAAGCAGAACAACGACTCAGTGCAGGGAAAAGGAAATTGTTTGGGATGACGGAGTGGTTTTTCTGCTTTCTTTATGTCCGAAGGAAGGGAAAGCGGAAGAACTTAAGGTGCACTGCAAGGAAGATACGGCATTGATCTGCCCGGAGGGACAAATCAACGTGCAGGAGCCATGTTTCGGTCCTCAAAAGTATTATGA
>CAJTTT010000069.1 GCA_910579285.1 uncultured Lachnospiraceae bacterium
CTGCATATAATATAAGCGGAAGTGAGGTGCATATAAAATGACAATAGATACAAACACCATGATTTCAATTACAGAAGCGAATCAAAATTTTTCCACCTGTGCGGTTGCGAGTGGTTAGGAGCGGCAATAAAAAAATGACAAAATAATTCCTATATTCTTCCATCTGCGTTATAATGATTCCGTAGCTTTGCTGACAGCAGGAACGGAGGAGTGTCTGGGATGAAAATAAAATTCACTGCAGAAATCATAGATGATGACGGAAACGTAGTTGGAAAACGCACCAGTGAGGAAGGGGGCATACCTTCCATGGAAACATTTGATATTTCCACCAGGGAAGGATTCTTAAGGGATTTCGACCTGCTGGAGAAGGCGGTGCTGAAAGCAAGGAACCGGATCGGGGCAGATGCTGCAGATGAGATCCTAAAGGGTACTTTAAAAAAAACAGCGGATTCCGGAACCGGGAAAGAGAGACAGCTGTAGAGTCCGAACTGGGCAGAATCCCCGTCTGTCTCATGGATGATATGGCGCAGTCCCTGCGGCCAAAGGAAAGGGTCTGCAGTACCGGTTATATGGAATTGTCCTGCAGGCTCTGCACAAAGCTCAGTTACCGGAATGCGACAGAAATGCTCAATCTTTTTCAGCACCGTGATGCCGGTGAGGCCGTAAAGCTGCGCACCCTTTCCGACAGTGTGGAGCGTGTCGGGGAACAGATATCCGCCAGGCTGGAAGAGACGACGCAAAGGGTCCTTAAAATGTACGGGTTTGACAGCGGAACCGGCAGGCCCATGGAAGGGGCCTGCCTTTCTGCCAACATCACCTCCCCTGCCATCCCGGAAAAGACGGAGGCTGACATACGGGCAGTGGCCGGCATCATCGGTTCAGTCAACGCCTCCCGTGATGAGAAGATACCGTTCACGGCGCAGGAGCTGGATATGGAACCCTCACCATTGGGATGTGTGTATGTATCCATAGACGATGTCGGGGTAAAACATCAGAAGGACTCCCGCAGCCAGGAAGCGCAAAAGGATGCAAAGTATGTGGAAAATACAGTGGTCCATATCCAGCATGGGCAGGGCACATATGCCCTGACAGCGTGCGGCATGAAAAACGCAATGAAGGCAATGCTGGCCTTCCTGGCCTTCAATGGGCTGCTGCAGAACAGGCTGGTGTTTTTTACGGATGGCGCAAAAAACATCAAAAGCAGCATTGAGGAAATGTTCCTGTTCCATCCATATACTGTGATCCTGGACTGGTACCATTTAAAGAAAAAATGCCAGGAGCTGCTGAGCATGGCGGTAAAAGGGAAGGACATGCGGAATAAGACCCTTGAAAAGCTGCTGCGGATTCTGTGGGTGGGGGATGTAAAAAACGCAGTAAGTTACCTGGAATCCCTGCCGTCTCCTGTGATAAAGAACCAGAAATGGCTTGATGAACAGATAAACTATCTGAAACGGAAGGAAAGCAGCATAACCTGTTATGCTGTGAGGGCAGGGCTTGGCCTGCGCAATTCCAGCAATCCCGTGGAAAAAGAAAATGACATGTTGGTGGCGCAGCGCCAGAAACATAATGGCATGTCGTGGTCAAAGCATGGAAGCAGTGCCCTTGCTGCTATCGAAATGGTCTATCAGAATAACTATGAGGATATCTGGTTCCGACAGGGACAGATTTCTTTTATAATGCCCCAAAAAGGAACAAATCCATTGGATCTGTGTGCCTAATTTTGTGGTATGACTATAAAATCTAACCGCACAGGTGGAAATTTTTTCAAGTATTGGTTCTAACTTGTCATGAAAAAGCTTAATTTCCTGTTGTATTTTATTCATTTTACAATTCACCAAATTGTTTCATACTGTTATCTTCCCTTACCAATAACGCATACAAAATTCTATTAAACCCTAGATGAGAGAAAAAGTAGTACCACATGAAATTTTTCCTCACCAAAAACTTTAGAAGCCGCATAAACACTGTGTTTCGCCAAATTTCCCCTTTACTTTTTATAGAAAAGGAGTATAACTTGTGGTACTATGTAGTACCATATTTGAGGTGATTCACATGCCATGCATAAAGATCCAAAAATTAGTTTTCAACGATGACGGCAGCATACATTCTGGCAGCGCGTCAATTTTAGTGTCAAGTTACGACAAAAGCATAAAGGGCCATTCCAGAAAAACTGTACGGGAAAAGCTCGGCAGAATCCTGTACATAAATGAGGGGCACACATGCGGCATATTCCTCTCCCCCACAAGGGGGCTGGTGGAATACGATGCGGAAAAGGACGAGTTTGCCATCGTGGGCAGTGGCGACCCGCGCCTGCCTGGCTTAGGTGTGTTCCCGGCCCCACCGGTGCACACGGTATTTGGCGATGCATACCTGGTGCTGGGCTTTGCCGAAAAATGCGGGATGGTGTCAGTCCTGCGGGATGCCTTCACCAATACCGTGGATTATGAGAAGGTCATCTGCCACCTCCTGCACACAATATGCAAAGATGGGTCGAAGATATCCTGCGACGATTTCTTTACCCGGTCAGTGGCATCCTGCATCCTGCGCGACATCCCTGTCGGGAGCCTGGGAGCCGACACCCCCTACTTCATGGCAATGGGGGAGGACGGGGCAAAGCTTGCCTTTTTCCGCTCGTTCATAAAGCATATGCGCCGCAGGTACCCGGACTTCGGCACCGGATGCTATGTCGACTCGACGCCGCTGCCGAACGACATAGCGGACAACCCGCTGAACGCCCTCTGTTCCCATGGTATTGCCAGCGCATCAGTCCAGACGAGGCTCGTGCTGGTGCTGGACGAGGAGACCGGGCTCCCGGTATGGTTCCAGACTATCCCTGGCAACGTGCTTGACCTGAGCACCATTTCCGGCGTCATGGAGGACGTCGCGGAGAGCCTCGGCATCCGGATAGGCTCCCTGGTGCTTGATGCCGGGTACGTGACAAAAAGCGTCATCGGGGAGTTCAACGCCGATCCCTGCCAGCCAGCTGGCGCGGAAGGGGACAGGAAGCCCAGGACCATAGTGGCAAGGATGCCTGCAAAGAAGGGCTACCCACACAGGAAGCTATATAATGAAACGAGGCACCTGTACCCAAATGCAAAATACGAATTCATAAGGAAATCGCATACCTATTTTGGCACGGTGCGGGAAATAACGCTGTTCGGCTTCCGCATGTATGCCTACGTCTATGTCGACAAGGACAACGCCCTGACGTTAGGCAGAAAGGACCGCGAGAAGGACGAGGATGCCTACCAAAGGCTCACGATGGCTGAAAAAAACTGGCATTCCGTAAAATACGGGTACTTCGTGCTCCTGTCGAACACCAGGGCGGAGCCGCCACAGATGCTGGACGAGTATTTCGGTAGGACAAGCATAGAGACCGTATTCAAAACAGGGAAGGACTTCCTAAGCCTGCTCCCGCTCTCCAAATGGAGCATGCAGACGGTACTGGGCAAGCTCCTTTCCGACACCATATGCACCATAGTATATCTCGAACTGCTGAAGGCACTTAAAGGAAAAGAAATATCCATGCCGAAGCTCCTCGGGACAACATCATCGCTAATGTGCCTGAGAAAGGCCGATGGCACAATCTGCGTTGAAACCCCCAATAAGGGAACCAAAGAGGTATACAGCAAGGTTGGGATAAAAATACCGTCATCTATAAGTCTCGATGATATATGCAAAAAACTCGGGCTAAAATAAATATCTCTGATGATGGTTCCCTGATGTGGTACTACTTTTGGGGGTCATCTAGGGTTAAATTATGCTTAACCTCCCTTTTCCTTGCCCGTGCCCTGGACAGCCTTACTTTTTCATAGCAGGTTCTTCTCTATGTAATGCGCCACGCCGTCCATGTCATTGCTCTGCGCCACAATGTCCGCCGCGGCCAGGGCTTCGGCAATGGCGTTGGAGACAGCCACGCCTGTTCCGCAGTTCTTTATGGCCTCGATGTCGTCATAGTCGTCACCGAAATATATGGCTTCCCTGTTGTGGATTCCCGCCGCTTCCAGCATGACACGGATGCCGTTCCATTTTGTGGCGGCCGTGCTCATGACCTGTATCAGCTTCCCTTCCGCCACTGTCATATAGGTATCCGGCGTCAGCGCCCTTTCCACTTCCGGCTGTATGGTCTCTCCCTCACGGCTCAGCAATATCTTATAGATGGTGCTTTCCGTGGGCAGCGCCGGAAATCCTTCAAACGCCCTGACGTTCCATTCCGGAATCGGTTTATTGGAGAAAGCCCCTTCCCCTGTCTCCATGGACAGAGCCACATCCGGTATATCCACCACCCTGCGCAATATGGCCTCCGCGCTGCGGGGCGCGATGCCGTTTTCCAGCACCCCGGAGGGAAGGATGATTCTTGCGCCGTTCAAAGTCGTCAATGCGTCAAACCCGACCTGGCTCCGGTATGTCAGAACAGCCCTTTCCGGGCGGGCCGTGGCCGCCATGAGGAACATTCCCCTGTCACGGCATTTCTTTAAAACAGCGCATGTGTACTCCGATATGGATTTGTCCGTGCGCAGCAAAGTCCTGTCTAAATCTGTGATGATTGCTTTCATGGGTTCTGCATGACCTTTCCAATAATCATTCCTATGCTTGGAGTGTTCAAAACGGATAGTCCAACTTGGATAGGCATAGCTGTATTAGAGC
>CAJTTT010000070.1 GCA_910579285.1 uncultured Lachnospiraceae bacterium
CCTTTTATCCGATTAGGAACTGCCGGAAAATAACCTACGCATTTTGTTTAGAGTAAACATGATAAAATCTGTAGATTCTGCAACAGACTTGCGTAGGTTATTTGGAGGCATTTCCTTAGTCGGATAAAAGATTTTATACGACACATTTTTTTATCCGCATCTTTCCCGGAAACCGTCAAGTTTGCACTGTCTCTGCGAAAAAAGATGCGGATAAAAAAGTGAACCTCAACGATAATAGAGGTATCAAATATAAGGAGGTACCTCTATGCAGAATTACGAACAAGCCGTAGGATATGTCAGAAATTTTCTATCTGATAATCATTACTGCCATACCCTTGTACTGGCAAACGAACGCTGCTTCAAAAAACTTGAAGCATACTTGAAACAGGAAGGAACTGATTATACGCCCCAGAAGGCAGATGAGTGGTTCAGCACATATGTGGACCAAGTAGCTGATACGGACCGAAGGCATTATAAAGTGGCGCTTCTTCGACTCAGGGATATTTATGAATGCGGTAAAATCCGGTCCGAGCATGACACAAGGCATTTCATGTCATATACCATTCTGAAGGATGGGCTGAAAAACAGTCTGGACACATTTCTTCTGGATCTTGGGAAAAATCTGTCACCAGATACCGTGGTCAATTACAAACAGTCCTGTGCACGGTTCCTGGCATTTATGCAAAAGGCGGGAGTCTGCCGGATTAGTGACATTACATTCGATCTTCTCTGTACTTTCTATCAGGCGGATGTCCATCAGGGCAGATGGGGAAAATCCCAGGTGAATTCACACGTATCAGCGATGCTGATGTTCTTTTTCAAACATCACGATGTGCCATATGGTTTTTCAATCCTTTTCCACTATCTTTCACACGGAAAGGGATGTTACTGGAATACTGTTTCTTTGGAAGCACATGATAAGATAGCATCTGCCATGGCTTCTTCTTCGACAATAACAGCACGGAAGCTGTATGAATACAAAGAGATATCAAATAGCCTGCACACAGATAATAAATACAGCAAGACGACCATAAGCACCAACAACAGGGCCATGGACCTGCTGATCCTGTTCCTTGAGATGAACGGCTATGGATACAACCCGGAAATCGCGGGGATCTGGTTTGAAGAAACCCGCCGGCATTTCAAAAATGATCTTCCCACAATACGCCGGTCATTGTGCATGGCGGCAGATTACTATCACTCGGCCCAGATCCGGCTGGAGGCAGTCTGCCTCACAAAGCCGCGGGCCTTTGACCTGCTTCCGGAATGGTGCCGTAAAGCGGCGGACAGATATGTTGACACGAAGGAAAAAGAAGGATGGAAAAAATCCACGATGGACATGATCCGTTCGAGCATCTGCAGATTCTGTCAGTATCTCGATGGAATCGGAATCCGTTCGTTCCGTGAAGTTGATGCATCCCATATAAAACAGTTCAATACGAATGATAAGCACAAAACCCCTCACGGAAAAAATGCGTACAACACCCGGATCCGTAAGTTCCTTATATATCTTGGCGATCAAGGGTACCTGGACAATCCAATGCTGTTTCTCTCCCTTACGCGTACAAGCGCCCCAAAAGAGACCATTGTTGTTGTGCTTACGAAGGAGGAAATGGACCAGCTGAACGAACAGCTGGAAAATAGTGACGGCAGGCTTTCCCTCCGGAAAAAGGCAATGCTGCTCCTTGGCCTGAAGATGGGCATGCGTTCCTCGGACATCGTGAAGCTTAAGATAGACGATGTCGACTGGAATACCGCTTCCATTCGGTTCGTACAGGAGAAGACAGCGGTTGAAGTCAGCCTTCCAATGCCGGCTGAAGTTGGAAACGCGTTATTCCGCTACATCATGGAGGAACGTCACAGCAAGGCGGACAGAAATATATTCCTGAGTGAAAAAGCACCTCATAAACCGGTAGGCAGGTCCGTCTGCGGATGTGCGCTTGATACGGCACTGCCGGACAGGAACGTGGAAGGATCCGGGTTCCATGTCACCAGGAAAACCTATGCCACCAACCTCCTGCGGGGCGGCGTTGGTGCAGGCATGGTGGCTGAGGCCCTTGGGCAGCGCGGGAATTCATCTGTCCACCGGTACCTGTCCCTTGATACGGAACGTATGCGAATGTGCCCGCTCTCCCTGGAGGACTGCGGGATCGGGAGGTGGGGCAATGGAAGATAGAACAACCAGAAGAAGTATCCTTGCCCCCTTTATTGACGGCCTGCTTGCCGAGAAACATGCAAACGGTTATACCTATAAGAGTGAAGAGCTGGTATTGAACAGGTTTGACTCGTATTGTGCCGATAACGGCCTGGATACTTTGGAGATATCACAAAACTTTCTGTCCGGTTGGATGGAACGAAGGGAAACAGAGGGAGAGTTCAACCGTGGAAAGCGGATATCCTGTGTAAGGCAGCTGCTCCTGTTTATGGCATCATGCGGAATCAGGGAATATATCCCGCATGACTTCTGCCATTTCAAGAAGACGCCGCCCCACATATTTGATCCCATGGAAATCAGGGATTTCTTTTCAGTGGTGGATTCCTGCATGCCGAAACACCGTCCATTGGCTGAAATACGTCTCGCCAATGAATACCGCCTGATCTTCCGGTGGTATTGCTGTTGTGGGCTACGCAATTCTGAGGCCGCAGGGATTGCTGCCGAAAACGTTGACCTTAGTGAAGGAATACTGACAGTCCTTGATTCCAAAGGAAACAAGGACAGGCTTGTGTATCTTCCGGATGACCTGCGGGACAGCTCCAGGAAGTATTACAGGTACCTGACAGAGACCTTGGGGTATGCTCCCAGGTGGTTCTTTCCCGGAATGGATCCGGACAAACCCCTTTTGAATTCGACTCTTGACAGCGTATTTGACCGCTTCTGGAAGAAGACCCGTTATGCAGGATGCAGCAATAAGCCTACTATCCATGACTTCCGGTTTACATATGTTGTATACCGCATGAACCGGTGGGCTGAAGAAGGGCTTGACCTGCAGGTGATGATGCCGTACCTGAGCAGATATCTTGGCCATAAGACGACAAAGGAGACCCTTTATTACTATTATCTTGTCAATGATGCATACAGGACAGTTGAAAAGAAAGACACATATGCCTGCGAAGTGATCCCGGAGGTGCGTCCGTATGAGTAAGAAGCCTGAATTCTCAGAACTGTTCTTTTCCAGGACAAAAGACTTTTTGGATCTGTTTCTTGTCAGACAGCAGCAGCGCAGCAAAGAGACTGTAAAGGCATACCGGATATCCCTGTCAAGTTTCTATACATATGTTACTGAAGAGAAGCTGTTTAAGGCACCTGCCTTCCGCTTCACTGACTGCACTTATGAACTTGTCCTTTCTTACTCACAGTATCTGCAGGAGACAAAGAAGCTTGCAGCCAGTACCGTCAACCAGCGTCTTGCTGCACTGAAGTCATACCTTAAATATGTGTCAGATGGGGACATTTCGCTGATGCAGGTATATATGAGGGTACAAAAGGTACCACTCCTGAGGGCTCCAAAACTTCAGAGGCCTGTGATTGAAAAGAAGGAACTGGGAGCCCTTCTTGATGAACCGCCCGATACACCGATAGGGAACAGGGATAGGGTGATCCTGATCCTCCTGTTCGATTCTGCCGTCAGGGTATCGGAGTTGACGGGCATAGTCCTGGGGGATTTGTCTCTTGATGTATCCCACCCTTCCATCACGGTTTATGGAAAAGGTAAAAAAACAAGAACCATCACCCTGAATACAAAGTGTGCGGAACACGTAAAGGAATACATTCGTCGTTACCACAAGCCGGATACACCACCTGATACTCCTTTGTTCTATACCATTATCCATGGAAAAGTAAACCATATGTCACAGCGGAATATCGAAAGGATTGTTAAAAAGTATGGTGATATCGTCAGAAAGGAGCATCCGGCCCTGCCGGACAGTATATATCCGCATATGTTCAGACGGACACGGGCAACAGGGATGTATAGGGATGGAGTCCCTCTTGAAATGATTTCCGTAATTCTCGGACATGCCAGCTCTGAAACGACAAAAATTTATGCAATCCCCTCTGTTGAACAGATGCGAGAGGCTCTAAAGAAAGGGCAGCCTGAAAATGATGCCGCGGAAAAACTCTGGGTTGGAAGGGAAGATGAGCTTCGAAAAATGTTCGGGTTAGACTGATATTTTTATCCGCATCTTTTTTCGCAGAGACAGTGCAAACTTGACGGTTTCCGGG
>CAJTTT010000071.1:0-390 GCA_910579285.1 uncultured Lachnospiraceae bacterium
CTACGAAAAAGATTTCCGTGTAGTAGCCAACTTTCAGATAATCACGCCCTAACCTTGACATATCCTTGACAATGACTGTCGCCACGTTTCCGGCTTCAATCTCTGCAATCATGCGGTTAAAATTTGGTCTGTCGAACGTCACACCCGATACACCGTCGTCAATGAAGAAAACGGGATTGGAAAAGCCGTTGTCCGCCGCATATTTGGAGAGGACTGCTTTCTGGTTCACAATGCTGTTGCTGTCGCCCTCTAACGTATCTTCCTGCGAAAGACGGGCGTATAATGCTGTTATCTGTCCGGGCTTATATGTATTTGCTGTCATATGTTCATTCCTCCTGTAATGAACGCCCGACAAACAGTAGTGCTAAATTCATTATAGCGCATTTATCC
>CAJTTT010000071.1:532-4181 GCA_910579285.1 uncultured Lachnospiraceae bacterium
GTCGGCTTCCCTTTTTCCGGCAGATAGCCGCTGTCCTTGATTTCCAGTTCCCAATCCATTCTTTTCCCTTCCTTTCCGTATTTGCTAAATGATAAGTTTCGGAGTTATCACGACTTTTTGATTATCCCGACCATTTCCGGAAAAGCGGATAACTACAGGCTTTTGCTCAAAAAAGGTCGGGATAACTTTTTCAAAAAAGGCAGATATCTGATTGCCCGGATACAGATGCCTTGACGCAAAAAGTCGGGATAATTATGGACGCTATTTCAGTCCATACAGCTTTTTTAAAACTTCCTCGTCACTGACGCTGTACTTTGGCAGGTTAACCCCGGCGATCACATCACGCCCCATGGATTTTTCGATCGCCCTCCGTTTCTGCTCGGTATCCGCATAAGCGTAGACCAGAGTGGTTTCGAGATTGGAATGCCCAAGCCACTGGGATATCAGCGAAAGTGCCATGCCATGCTGGTAAAGGTGCATTGCCCGACTGTGTCTCCAGAGATGCGGATGCACATTTTCCGGAACTTCAGGACAGTTTTCCCTTGCTGATGTTCCATAACGCCGGAGAAATTTCCTGACATTGTCATCTGACATGGGATGCTTTGCGCCGCATTGTTCCACATAAAAAAGCGGCTGCTGTGAATGCATATGCCCGTTTGGATGGAACAGCTTCATATAATTCTGGAAATGATTTATTGTTTCCGGCATCAGAGGCACGCTGCGTATTTTTGAGCCTTTTCCTTTCAGGATTGCCGTGGGCGTGTTTCCAAGACGTATGTCACAGACCCGCAGATCCAGCATCTCCTGTATGCGTGCGGCGCTGTCGTACATAAGGATCATAAAAAACTGATCCCTTATCCCACGGCGTGTTCTTGTGTCAGGCTGTTCCAGCAGGGTTTTTACTGCGGCTTCGCTCATGTAATCCACGCCCGAAAATTTTTCCTGTTTCTGCCTTGGTATCTTATCAAGTCCTGCCTGCAGGATGATGTTCTCCGGATTGGTTGCCGCTGCGTATCGGAAAAAAGAACGGATGCAGGCAAAACGGTGGTTCCTGGTAGATGCGGAGCACCCCTTCTCGGCAACAAGCCAGTCAAGATAACCGCTGACCGTGCCGCTGTCCAGAAGGTTAAAGGTTACTTCGTTAATGGAAATACCGTTGGCTGAAGCCGCATACCCGATGAGCTGGTCAAGCGCTATGCGGTATGCCCTGACCGTGTTGCTGCTGGCGCACATCTGGCTGGGGAGATAGATTTTCAGGTAGTCATGCACCATCTGGAAAAATGCTTCATCTTTTATTCGTCCCATAGTTCCACCTCCGGTATCATCCGCCTTAAGGAATCCCAGTCTATACCAGCTGATTTTACGAGGTTTTCCGGGAGGAGATGGATATAGTACACGGTTGCGGACAATTCTTTATGCCCCATGTATGCCCGCAGGTAGGGCAGCCTGTTAAAAAGGTTTTCCCCGCTGTCAAGCCAGCGGCTCAGTGCTGCGGAGGCAAAGCGGTGGCGAAGGTCATATATCCTGACTGGCGGGAGCATGTCCGGATCGACACCGGGATTTGCGGCAGCAAAAAATGCTTTAAATTTATTTTGCATCCACGGGGATGAATAAGGGTTCCCGTTCCGGTCAGGGAAGAAATACGGGCTGTCAGGGTAAGCCGCATCACGCAGCCGGGCATAGGATGCCGCCAGTCCGGTCATGTCATTGGACATGACAACAATCCGCTCCTTATGGCCTTTTGTTTCCGTGATAAGGATTTCCCCGGTCTTAAGGTTGACGGACTCTCTTTTCAGCATCCGTCCCTCATTCGGGCGCAGGCCGCAGGTATAGATCAGCCGGAATACGGTGGAGAGAAGGAACGGCTGCAGGGAGTTTTCTCTGCTGCCCTGTGCGTCTATCACATGGAAAAGCTCTTTCAGTTCGCTGTCAGTAAAAATATATGGCAGGAAGCAGCTGCGCCCTGATGTGAACTTTTCCGGCAGTATGAAGGAGGGGATTCCCATGGAAGCGAGATACTTCCCAAGTCCTCTTGCATAACCGGCACGGGAATGGAAATAGCCGATGGATTCCCCCGGATGCCGTTCCAGCCATCCGGTTACGACCTCCCGCGTAAGGGACGTTTCATCCGGGAAATGTTCCATGCAGTACCTGTCCAGGCTGCGGCTCCTGGGCAGGTAAGTGGATTCCTCATAGCCCAGGGATACTTTGTAATCGATCATTGACCTGATTGCGGGGGCAAGCCCGCTTTTTAAACATCTGCTCATGGGAACCTCCTTTCCAGCGGAACACAGGAAAAATCCAGCGCACATGCCTTCAGGTTTTGGCTGTCCAGCGACAGGTATTGTTTGGCAGTGTCAAGGTTCTGGTGCCCGAGCACCTGCGCAATGGTGGTGACGGGCGTGCCGGAAACCAGCATATTTCTTGCCAGACGGCGGCGCAGCCCATGGAACCCTTTCCCATCAAAAGGCTTCCGGTCAATCCCCGCTTTTTTACAGTAGCAGTCAAACATGTATCCTATGCCTACGCCGCTCGCCATGGAAACAAACGGGGCTTTCTCACGCAGGAAGATTTCAGGCGCATCAGATTCAGGGCGTCCATTCAGGATATAGTCCTTTATGCTTTCCCCGGCTTCCGGCAGGAGGGGAAGGTAGAGCATGCCCCCGGTCTTGCTCTGTGACACATGGATTTCTCCTCTGGGCCAGTCGATATCTGTCAGTTTCAGCCTGGCGATATCCACCGCTCGCAGCCCGGTGGTAGCCCCAAGCATTATGATCCCCTTATCACGCTTTCCCATGGATGTGGATGTATCTACCTGCCCTATGATGGCGGTAAGTTCTTCATCAGATACATAGCCCCTCACCGGCATCTTACGTGGCACATGGTATGAAAACAGGGATATGCAGTCAGGAGCTTTCTCACCGGAGTCTTTTAAAAATATATGGAATTGGCGCACATAACACAGAAGGTTATGCAGGCTGCCCGCCGCCATGAATGTGGCGGCGTTGATGACAAACTCCCGTGAATCGTTTATGGAAGCCCTGTCCAGTGAAGGAATCCCTTTTTCCTGAAAAAATGAAAGATAACGCCGCACTGCCCAGGCAAAATCCCATTTGGTATTTTCGTGGAAATCCCTTGATGAAAGGAATGCATTCAGCAGGCGGCTGTACTCCCCGTTGAGCTGGTACTTGGATGTCCTTTTTGTACACTCCCATGTGAGAGTCCCTGTTGAGTGGAACATTTCAAATTTTCTGGCAGCACGCTTTTGGGCATTGTAGTATTCCCGGCAGATTTCTCCCTCCCGATAGCGCTGCTCGACGGTCTGGATGAATTCATGCGTGACAGCCGGATCATAATTGCAGATCCCTTTTTCGTGGTAGAAACTGACAACACTCCTGATAGAGCCGTACATATTTCCCCATAGGGTGTGCTTTGCATAGCCCGCCTGTTCCAGCAGCTCCATGATGCTGGAGAACATTTCAGTTACAGATAATGGTTGCTTTGTCATATGCAACATCTCCTTAAATAAAAAGTCAGGAAGAATCTCCTGCTAAATATTTATTCGGAGAAAACCAGTTGCTGAAAAAAGTTATCCCGACTTTTTGCGTCAAGGCAACTGTATCCGGGCAATCAGATATCTGCCTTTTTT
>CAJTTT010000072.1 GCA_910579285.1 uncultured Lachnospiraceae bacterium
TGTTGCCGGCAATCTGGTTCATATATTCATTCATGGCATCCAGATCGTCAGACAGAAGCGCCCTGACGAATGCGTTATAGTTCGACACATCCCCCGCAAACCAGCCTCTGATCATATTCTTAAACATAATCTCCACTTCATGGTTGGTCAGCGTCAGCTCATATTTGGGTTCGCCTATGATCTCGTCTTTCCCATACTCTTCGTAATCCTGTATTTTCAGATAGCCGCCTGCCACAAGCATGCTCCAGATCGCATACTCGTTCGTGTCAAGCTGGTTGTAAACGATCTGCTCATCAATGGGAACCCAGAGATGTTCGCCTTTCATCAGTCTTTCGAACGATTCCTTCACATCCCTGCTTCCCTCCCTGATCAGCTTACCGGCCAGACTGTTGGAGCTGGTATTCGCCCAATAAGTGGTAAACTTTCTTTTATCCAGTAAATTAAGGATCGACCAGGGATTATAAATATCCCTCTCTTCCCCAAAAATAAAGCCGTCATACCACCACTTAACATCCTGCTTCCCTCCGCCCATGCCAAATTCATCCAGCGCCGAAAACACCTCCGGCTCCGTAAACCCGAAGGCCGTTTCATATTTCCCTGACGTGGTGGTCACCACTTCTATATTGTTCAGATCCGAAAAGATGGATTCCTTGCTGACTCTGGTGATCCCTGTCATAATGGCTCTCTCCAGCCACGGGTTTGTCTTAAATGCTGCATTGAACATGCTTCTGGTAAAGGCCGCAAGCTCTTCCCAATAGCCGTGGACATAGGCTTCCTGCATGGGCGTGTCGTATTCATCCAGCAGGATGATAACCTTTTTCCGATAATAGCGATACAGAAATTCCGACAGCTGATGAAGCGCCAGCGTCGCGTCCACATCCCCCATATCTGCCGTCTTTCTGAGAAACAGATCCTTTTCCTGCCCGTTCAGGCAGTCTCCTTCCAGCAAAAACGCGCATCTTGCGTATTCGCGGGCAAGAAGCTGTACGATCTTATCCCGCGTATCTTTATAATTGTTCTCCTTGATATTGGCAAAGGAAAGGCTGATCACAGGGTATGTCCCCTGCATGGCGCGGTACTTTTCCTCCTGCCAGATGAAAAGTCCTTCAAATAAGTCGCCCCTTCCCGCATATTTGACCGAGAAAAACTGTTCCGTCATACTCATGGCCAGGGTTTTTCCGAAGCGGCGCGGTCTGGTGATCAGCGTCACCTCATCTCCGCTTTCCCACCACTCCTTGATAAACGCCGTCTTATCCACATAAAAATACTGATTTTCTATTATCTTGCTGAAATCCTGAATCCCTATGCCTACCGTCCTCGCCATAACACCCTCCCAGACAACGAATTCTCACTCTTCGCTCCAGAAAACGCCATACTCGTCCTCTATCTTCTTCACGCACTCATTGTAAGCCGCCGCGTCCTTTCCAGCCAGAGCCTCTTCAAGCTGTCTGACGTCCTCTGCGGCGCGTTTGTTAAAAGGCTGCGCGTAATCCGAAAAATACTTCACGTCATCCATAAACGTCAGAAGGCTGTGCGCCTTGTCGTACTCGCTGACTACCTCCTCATACTGCGCCTTATACTTTGCGTAATCCTGTTTCAGCTTATCCAGTTCCTCCTGCAGCCTGCGGCGCTCTTCCATCTTCTCAAAATTGATTATCTTACCTCCTATGTACTCGATTCCTTTTAACGCCACTGCATATGCCGCCTTCATCGCCTGCACTTTGGCATCCGCCTTTTCCTCGACAAATTTGGTAAGGTTCGCAAATTCCTCCGCACTGGGCAGCGCCTTCATAAACCGCTCAAACGCTTTATTGGGATCCAGATATTTGTCGATATCCGCGTCATAGGCCTTAATCTGCTCCTTTAACTTCTGCATCGGCTCCACATATACATCCTTGATCACCCCAGCCATATCCGCGATCTGGCTGCCCCTGATCCGCATGGAGTCCTCTATCTTGCCGTAAAAGAAAGTTCCGGACGTCAAATCCTTCCTGCAGTTTTTCCCGATAATGGCACTGTCCTCCCGCACCTTCCGGGCAATCTCGCCGAAACTGCCGGCAAACGCCTTTCCTTCTCTCAGGAAAACCGCTTCCATATCCGCAAAAATTTCTTCGTACTCTTTTTTCTCCTCCGGCATCTTTGCCGCGCGGATCTTCTCCTCGATTTCCACAAACTGCTCCGGCTCAGAATAGACGCAGGCATCCCGGAGCATGGACGGCATTTTGCTGTACATAGTCTGTGTAAACGTCTGATAAACCTGCACACCGTATGTACGCAGGTCAGCCGCCGCCAGAAACAGATCCTTCATCGTGTCCGGGAAATGTTCCATATCCACATGTTTTATTTTCGTGTAAGTATCTTCCATCTTTGCACGATCAAAATCCATCGTAAATTCCCCTTTTCCTTTCGCTATTTTTTAGTCTTCTCGTACTCCTCATACGCTTCTTTAAAGCATTTCAGAAGATCCTCTGCAATTCTCTTACAGCCCGACCATGAGGTTCTGGCTTCTTTCAGCTCGTTCGTCAATGTAAACACATATTTCACATATGCAGGGTCATCCATTCTGTTAAGGTGCAGCAGGGCGTTGTCGATATCCTGCTCCAGACTGTTCCACGCCGTCATAATATGCTGCAGTCCTATATCCGCAGAGAACAGTGCGTGAGAAATATCCGTTACGGAAGTCTCCAGTTTTTTGATACTGCCGTCAATCTTGCTATATTCATCCAATTGTTCCTCAAGAGACTTCAGCTCGTCGTTCTTCTCCTTCTTCTTTTTCCTGATCTTCTCAGCCCGGTCTCCATAAATGCCGCCTGTGATCGCCCATGAAATAATCCCCACAAACCCCAGTATCAATCCTGCCGCGCCGGTAAAGGAAAGTCTCACAGCCTCCTTGTATTCCTGTTCCAAAGATTTAATTTCCTGCTTCAGAGCATCAATCTTCTGCTGTAATTCCCGCTGTTCGGCACACAGATTGAGCGCTGCGATCGCCTTGGAACGATCCTTGACACTCTTGCTGATCTTGTCGTTCATCCCGTCTCTGAATACGCCAAGTTTCCCGTAAGTTTTCTGTACAGTTTCCTTATGCCGCCCGGTATCTTCCTTCCAGAGCCTGAGCGTCTCTGTTCCGCACTTTACAATTTCCTTGCCGGTATCATCCGCGATAAATCCATGCACTTTTAAATACTTATTCAGGTCCTCCAGCATCACGACCATACTGCCCGCTCTGGACGTAAAAAGATCCGCATAGTTCGTCAATGTCTTTCCAACATTCTGGATTTCCACCGCCAGCGGATCCCACTGGACCGCATGATCATAGATTGGCTTATCAAAGGCGGCCTGTTGTTCCGGCATCAGAAATTTATGCTTTTCCTCCTGAAAAAACGGATCGTCGCTCTTATAGCCGAGATAAGCCTCCGCCGTCTCCTTGGTGAGCGGCAGCGCCTTCGCCATATCCACATATCTGAGTATACATTTCAAATCATCCTTCGAGATGATCAGACCTTTCTGCTCCTGAACAGCCTTTTCAGATAATTCGTCTGCGGCGCCTGCAGCATTGACAATTCCACGGAATGCCTCTATCCGAAAAGTCCCGTCCATCAGACTGAGCACGGAAGCTGCCGTCTGTCCGAATTTCGCCGGTTCCGCATTCTGCGATGCCTTAGCGATCGCTTCCAGCAATGCATTGGTTGATCTGCGTAATGGTTCTGCCATGTAAAATTCCCCCTTTCTGCTAAAGCGCGACACAATACTTGTATTTTAGTATAACATTGTGGACAATTCCTGTAAACATGCTGGCTCTGCCGCCATTCCGTTACCCGGCCAGCACTTCCTCCCCCTCAAATGCAAATCCGTACTTCCGAATCCTCTCCTCCGAAATCCCCTTCGCGATAAGTGTCTGCGCATACTTTTTCTCTTCTATCTGTAAAAGCGCGCTTACCCGTGTCAAAATAACTGAACATGTTGCCGGCAATCTGGTTCATATATTCATTCATGGCATCCAGATCGTCAGACAG
>CAJTTT010000073.1 GCA_910579285.1 uncultured Lachnospiraceae bacterium
CCACATCGCTCATGACATTGGCAAGGGTCAGGGGCAGGTCATGGGGTTTGCGCTGGCCCAGCATCTTGGTCAAATCCCCCTGGGGGTCAGTATCCAGCATGAGGACTTTCTTTCCGTCCAGCGCAAGACCGGCCCCCAGGTTGTAGACAGTGGTGCTTTTGCCAACTCCGCCCTTTTGATTTGCTACGCTTATCACTTTCGGTTTCGCCATTTTGGGGTTTCCTCCTTTCATGAATTTAGCCGCCTGCGGCGAAACAGGCGGCTATGTATGGGCATGGAAAAAGCCGGCTTTCCCATGCAGAAAAGACGGCTTATCCAGTCGGGCGATATGTGATTTTAGGGGGGCTGTTCAAAGGGCGGCGCTGTACCGTATGTCCGCATTTCCCGGTGTTTCGTCGTATCAAAGCTCATCCCTTGGTAGTAAATTCGTAGTAATTGGGGTGGTCTGTTGTCAGGAAATGCGGCGTAATGCGCTGTTTCACAAGGTTTTGCCGGTTCTCACAAAATATTTACATCAGAAAGACTAAATTCATTGCTTCGCGTATCATCGTTCTTTCAAGAACAATTGCATGGGACTCCTATGAGAATGTTTGGAAGTGGTACCAGAGCAACAACCACCAAGATGGTTATCTCCGTGATGTCCGCAGAATTTTAGGACTGCTGGCGAACTTCCATATTTACAGTCTGTTTCCTAACAATGGAGAAGTACAGAATCCTCTGTGCCTCCGCCCAAGCGCTTATTCGAACTTAAACTATGAGTTCAGATCGCTGGTTGATTTTGGCTGTCAGGTGGAAGAAAAACGGGGCTTAAAACAGTCAACCGTCCACAAAAATCGGTCAGAAATAAGTTTGCTTTTATATTCACTGCAAATTGCCGGAGAAGATTCACTTTCCAAAATCACGGAATGTGGTGTAGTCTCATTTTTTTACAAAGACGGCAAGTATCTGTACGGGTATTCGACAGCCTCCAGTATTGCCATTTTCTTAAAGGATGCCATGGAATATGCACCGGATGAATGTGGCCGGGTACTTTCTTTCGTTCCAAAGATCAGGAAGAGCCGCAATAACATTCAATACCTGACGGACGCAGAGAGTGATGCGTTCTGCACAACATTGGAAGATGTGCAGAACGGACTTTCCTATAAATACCGCGCAATTGGCACGCTCTTGTACTACACAGGTATGAGGTGTTCTGACATATGCTGTCTCACACTTGATTCAGTTGATCTTCAGCGGTCTATCATTCGGTTCACACAGCAAAAAACAGGAAATCCGGTCGAAATACCTCTTTCCGCAGTTGTGGGAAATGCTCTTGTCGACTATTGTGTCCATGAACGTCCGGCAACAGACTCAATCTACCTCTTTGTCACAGACCGTGCACCCCACCGCAGACTCATAAAAGGGGGCGTCCAATGGACCGTTACCAAGATCATGGAAGCAGCCGGTATCCGTCAGGGCGAAGGAGACCGCAAAGGCGGCCATATCTTTCGACACCGTGCCGTGTCACGGATGGCCGGGAAAAATATTCCCTCCCCAGTAATCAGCGCCATAGTTGGACACACCAGCCCAAAGTCCCTAGATACTTACTTGTACGCAGATATGAAGCATATTCGGGAATGTGCCCTCGGGCTTGAAAAATATCCTATGGCCGAGGAGGTGTTCTCCTGTGTCTGAGTATAGCAGTGAACGGTCGGATATGCTCGAAGCATTTGTGCAATACCGCATCGCCTCCAATCGGTGGAGTTCTGTACCTGCGAAAAATCTGATTTATTTTGACAGATACTGTTCCAGAAAATTCCCGGACATACCAGGGATCAGCCAGCACATGATAGACGGATGGTGCAGGCAGAGGGAGACAGAGAGCAAGCTTTCCCAGATCAACAGGTGTTACCCAGTAATACAACTGGTGAAATACCTCATAGAACGCGGAGATCATTCACTGCGGGTTCCAGAGATGCCGCCAAGTCCAAAGAAAAGCCACGTCCTGCACGCATTCAGTGAAGATGAGTTGTCCGCATTTTTTCATGAATGCGACAAGCGCATACAAGCTGCGCCTGACAAGGCGAAGGCTTTCAGAGCGCTCACGGCCGCAGTGCTGTTCCGGCTCCTTTACAGCAGCGGGATGCGAACTACTGAGGCACGCCTGCTTCGCACATCGGATGTAGATCTGGAAAATGCAGTCATAAATATCTGTGAAACGAAGGGCGATATGCAACATTATGTGGCGCTGCACCAGGACGTCGTAAAGATGCTCTCCTTATATAACCAGGCAGCTCAGCGCATATGTCCAAATCGGAATATTTTCTTTCCTGGTAAAGGAGGGGAGCCTTTGTCGGCGTCTATGCTGGAGTATGAATTCCATAAAGTGTGGGACAGCATCAGTACAGCTAAAGCTGTCCCTTATGATTTCCGGCATAATTACGCAATTATGAACATCAATGCATGGATCGGCAAAGGATTTGAATTCCATGATAAACTCATCTACCTGAGTAAAAGCATGGGCCACACGTCCTTAGAGAGTACAAAATACTATTATGCCCTTGTGCCAGCTATGGCGGATATTCTTGATAAAGAAAGCGGTGCGGGTTTTGATATGATCGTCCCGGAGGTGCTCCCATATGAGTAAATCAAATCAGGAAGCAGTAGCCATCGCCAAGTATATTTCCTCTTTCCTGTGTGACTATGCGCCCTTACAGTTGACGAACAGTGAAAACACCATACACAGCTATGAGGTTGCTCTGACGCTATACATTGGATATCTTGAGGACTCCCGTGGTATCGGCACATCCGGTTTTTCCAAAAGGTGTTTCGAACAGGCAATGATCGAAGATTGGCTGGAATGGCTGTCCTTGGAGCGTGGATGTAGTCCGGAGACCTGTAATAACAGACTTTCATCACTCCGGACATTCATAAAGTATCTTGCATCCAGAGAAGCAAAATACCTTTACCTGAAATCAGAAGCGGACAATGTTCCGCTTCGAAAAACTACGAAGAAAAAAGTGAACGGCCTTACGCGAAATGCCGTAGCGGCCATTCTGACAGAGCCTGATCAGCGTACGAAAACAGGCGTCCGCGACTTAACGTTCCTAACTGTCCTATATGGAACTGCAGCACGGATAGATGAGGTCCTTTCCATGAAGATTGGCAGCCTTCGACTTGATTTCGCAAAGCCTTATGCCAACGTTGTTGGGAAAGGAGATAAAGTCCGTACCCTATATCTGCCCCCAAGGGCAGCTGCCCATTTAAAGCAGTATATCTGTATATTCCATGGTAGGAACCCTGATACTGACGCATATGTTTTCTATTCGCGCAACATTGGTCCTAACGGGAAGATGTCTCAGGCAGCCATAAGGAAAATGCTGAAAAAATATGCAGTCACCGCCGGCCATATGCAATTTGCGCAGACTGAAAAAGTAGCAAAATATAATCAGCACCTTTTGCATGTCAAACTCTTGAACTGTCATGTATATAGCAAAAGGTACTGATTCACAGAAGGTGCTGATAAGAAGAAAAATGATAACATTCCGATTTGTCCTCCGGGATCTGGAAGGCCATCGTCCGAGTGTTGTTTGCCATGATCGTCTTACCTCCATTTCCTTTCATTTCGAAGTATTCGATGAGCAGGTTGGTGATGTACTCCGCTGTGGTCAGGCCAGACTGCTCTCTGGCCTCGCAGACCTGGGTGTGGAGGGCGATGGGTATTTGTGCGCATAAATTTTTTGTTTCTGCCATGATTGTTCCTCCTTCCGTTGGTCGGCCAAGTATAGCTGAAAGGCATCGGGAAAGCTATTACCATTACCAACAAAGAATGTGGGACAAACTAAGCAGATGTAACAGTGGCGGGAAGGATAAAAGCCGACTACAATTCCATGACGGAATTGTAGTCGGCTTTTGTTTTTGTAGCCAGTAGGTGTCCGATTCTCGTTTTTATAAGGAAACAGACCACAAGGCTTGGC
>CAJTTT010000074.1 GCA_910579285.1 uncultured Lachnospiraceae bacterium
CATCAAATGGGCGGCAGATATGGATTTCTGCTGATTTTTGAGCCGATAAAATCCCCTGCCCTAAACCTTTCATGGTAGCAAGAATATTTACAAAAGTAAGACCTTACTTTTCCATAGCTGTTGTGTAGAATAGTCCATGTACCAGAGGTACACAAATCACAACTTTGGAGGCAAGGTCTAATGAATAAAGAAACAGACGGCATATCTGCCACTGATGCTGCTGACAATCCAGCCATGGTTTCAATATCATCCCTCGTAGAAGAAGCTACCGCCTTTCTTCGATCCCGTGGGGATTACTGTGAGCGTATAGTAAACTATATCAGCGGGACATGGCGCCAGTTCAGGGAACACTGTGAATCCAAAGGCTTTGAGTCGTATCTGCCCGAGTGCAGGGAAAGCTTCATCCAGAGTCTCTCTACATGCACACCGCCCTTTAAACCGGGAACTATCAGGCGCAAGGAAGGCAATCTGAAAATGCTTGACCTGTATTTCAGAAACGGAACCTGGGAAAAGGGTGCATTGGAGCCCAAACCTGATCTTTCGGCAGAATTCTCAGGCTTCATCACCGCACAGGAGGGATTCCTGAAAAAACGCCATTATTCGGAGTTCTCCTGTAAAAGCATCCGTAAGCAGACGAATTCTATATTGAACTTTTTTCAGGAGAACGGAATCAAAGGGTTCCCAGATATAACCTGTGACAGCGTTTCTGCTTATGCAATCACCCTAAAGGGACACGCAAAAAGCACCATGCGTGGTGAACTTAGCCGGATCAGGCAAGTCTTGCATAATGCGTATCTGCTGGAATACACACAGGAAGATCTTTCTGCCTATGTCCCGACGTATAGCCTTGGCCAGTCCCAGAGCAAGGTAAAGATTTGGAAATCGACTGAAATAGGCAAAGTCCTTGAAGTCGTGGACCGTTCAAATCCCAAGGGGTTACGGGATGCAGCCTATATCACTATCGCCTCGGAGCTGGGGATGCGCAGCAAGGACATCGCCGACCTGAAGCTGTCGGATTTTGACTGGGAAGCCTGCTCCGTGTCATTTACCCAGAGCAAAACAGGAAAGGCTAACCCGCTCCCGCTCAACGAGAAAACCGGCCGGGCAATCATTGACTATCTAAGGGTAAGACCTGATACCGACTGCGAATATCTATTTGTGAGCATGAATCCTCCGTATGGTAAAATGAAGTCACTTAATTCATCGTTTGACAAATATGTGAACCGTGCCGGGGTCACCGTTCCGGCCAATGCTCATCATAACCTCCATTCCCTCCGGGCTACAGTAGCTACAAGGCTTTTGGAAGAAGGGGTATCTCCTGACGACATTGCTTCTTTCTTGGGGCATTCAGACAGGGAGTCCCTTCATAACTACATCCGCATGGACATTGGGCATCTTAGGAACTGCGCGCTCTCTTTTGAGGATGGTGAGTTTGTATGACAAGGGCTTATAAATATGCCAGCGTACTGTCCCCGCAGATACAGTCCTTCATCGATGAGAAGCGCGCCCTTGGCTGCAAATATGAAAAAGAGGCAAAAGTATTCTATGAAATGGACAGGTTCCTTGTGGAGCAGGGAGTGGTCACGCCTGTCCTTGCCCAGGATGTAGTTGAAAAATGGGTAGGGAAACGTCCGAACGAGAAGCGGAAAAACCAGCGCTGGCGGTTAAACTTTACCAAGCGGTTTGTGTCATACCTTCTGCTCCACCAATACGAAGCGTATTTCCCGGACTACAAAATCTCTTCCAGTGATGACAAGTGCTTTGTGCCGTATATTTTTACTAATAAGGAAATCGCTGACCTCATTGCCTATTTCAACAGCATGGAGCCAAGCAGGCAGTATCCCGATGGGCATACCGTCATACCTATGCTGTTCCTCACGCTCATCTGCTGCGGGCTGCGGTCTGGAGAGGCTGCCGCGCTTAAGGTAAAGGACGTGGATATTGAAAACGGCATCCTCACAATCAGAAATGCAAAGCATGGGAAAACCCGCCGCATCCCTGTTTCCGGGACTATGCGTCTCAAATACGCTGAATACTATGGGAAGCTCCATGCAGACAGCGATGGCGAGAACTATTTTTTCCCAAACGCCCGCGGCAACTGCCACCACACGAATGTGATTGAGGGCAGATTCAAAGAAGCGCTGTGGAACTGCGGAATCCCGTACAGAGGGCGCGGCCACGGCCCCAGAGTCCATGACCTCCGGCATACTTTTGCAGTCCGTTCCATGCAGAAAATCCGAAAGGATAAGGGAAGCAGCCTTATCGCGCTTCCTTACCTCTCTGTTTATTTAGGACACTACAACATGAACAAAACGCAGCAGTATTTACATCTTGTAGCCGATGCGTTTCCGGAGATTGTTGAAAAGCAGAAGGACTACCTTGGCGATACCATACCCACATGGGAGGCCCAAAAATGAAACCAGCAAATTTTTCTAAATATTTAACAGAATATCTGGAACACTATCTGCCTGAGTTAAAAAACGCCAGTGAAAATACCCTGGCAACTTACAGCGATACTTTCTGTTATTTTTTGACTTACTGTCAGGACGTTGAATCCGTAAAAATAGAAAAAATGTCGGTCAGCGACCTTGATGCAGGGCTTGTCGAGAGATACCTGCAGTGGATGGAAACAAACCAGAGGAACAGCATATCAACCCGCAATAACCGTCTGGCCACGATCCATTCTTTCGTCAGGTACCTGCAGCCCAGGGAACCGAAATTCTTACTGAATTTTCAGCAGATACTGGCGATTCCAACGAAGAAGGCACCCCAAAAAACTGTACAGCCCCTTTCAAAGGAATCTGTGGGAATCCTTCTCCGCCAGCCGGACACTTCCACGCTGAAGGGCAGGAGGGACGCCACTGTTTTATGCGTGCTGTACGATACCGCTGCCCGTGTCTCGGAGCTTTGCGGCCTCCGTATAGAAGATGTCCGGTTCGAGAACCCGCCGCATATACGCATAACCGGAAAAGGCATGAAGGTCCGCACAGTCCCGATTCTGCCTGAGACTGCAAAGAACCTGAAAAGCTACCTCATTGAAACGCACCGGCTTAAGCCGGAATGCTATCATATGCCGCTTTTCCTGAACCGGGATGGTGAAGCATTTACCCGTTCAGGCATCAGGTATATTTTGAACAAGTATGTCAGGATGGCTCACGAGGTTGATGGATCAATCCCGGAAAGCCTGAACCCGCACCGTATGAGGCATACAAAAGCGATGCATTTGTATGAAGCTGTTGATGATCTGGTCGATGTACGTGATTTTCTCGGCCATTCAGACATTAAAACCACGAGCATCTACGCCAGATCCAGTCTCGCAAAAAAGAAACTTGCTATGGAGAAGATTTCAGATTCCCCTGTACCCGAACTGGCTTCATGGCAGCAAAACAAAAACACGCTTGAATGGCTCAAGAACTTTGGGCGCAAGAAATAATTATAACAACGAAGGAAAGAAGCCAGCAGGCAGATCAGGATTATTCCTGATCTGCCTTTTTGATAGGGCATCGTTATCATCTCCTCTATGCACTCAGTAGAGAGGTGTTTTTTATTGGCTCATTTTTTGCGTCAAGTCCTTGTTATAAGCCCATACAATA
>CAJTTT010000075.1 GCA_910579285.1 uncultured Lachnospiraceae bacterium
AAGTCCGGCAGCATCTATGGGAGCGTGTCTTACCTTGATATGATTGCGCCGAAGTTTACGGACGAGATGGTTAAAAAGCTGCTGGATATTGATGACAACCTCACCCTTACCATGCATATGCAGACCATTGATCCGGTGGAAGCAATCAAGATGATAAAACGTGCGCTCACCGACATTCAGAAAATGAAAATTGAGGAGCAGAAAAAGGCAGTAAGAAGCGGTTACGATATGGATATTCGTGCGACTCGTTCCTGAACAAAGCCTTCGTAGTTGAAGGACAAAATCAGGCACTAACAAAAGAACGAAAATTTCAAATGTTAGGAGAACTAACAATCCGAGAGGTGGAATGACGGGGTAACGCCCTGAAACGCCCCCTTAATACTCCGACTGGCGGGTGAAAATGAAAACTGACCTGTCAGAAGCTCGGTGAAGTCGGCTGAGAGCAGCCGTATGGATTGCTGGATAATTACCAGCCCCACGAAAGCTGTCCAGAGGTGGACGGTGCTGCCTATAGGCCGGAGGTCTACAAAATACCCAAGGTCAGAATGTTTGAAATATGACTGACGAAAACCGCGAATGTAAGGGTCTATACCATGACGGCATAGAAATGTGCCGGTAGCGTTAATCGCTAGTCAGTGTGGTGGAGTAAAAATTGATGTTATGAAACACCATAGCACGTTACAGGCGTGTTCAAGCTGACAGGCTTAAAGCGGAGACCTAAAGGTATATGTAAAGATAGGATTGTTGGAACGAGGAAAGGCAGTAGGCTTCTATCATTGGGAAGTAAGCAGGCGAATCATATAAGCTGCTGCACTACTGCTGAAAAGCAGAGGTCGAACCGATGATGTTTTCTGCGAAAAAGAGGAAAACGGAGGGATGGCCTCAAGTCAGTCAGACAGGCAACTTAGCGCTTAGTCGCAATTAGGATTGCGAGTATGACAAAAAGAAGTCACCCGCCATAAAGGAGAGTGATGCCTGATGCCAAATGAGAAGAAAGCAAAAACCAAATGCGTGGAATATCTCCGCCACGCCGAATACTACGATATGCAGACTACCTTTGATGAACTGTATGCCAGAAGTCAGGCCGGAGAAATCTTTGACGGTCTGATGGAAGTGATACTTTCGAGAGAAAATATCCTGCTGGCCTATCGGAATATCAAATCTAATACCGGGAGTTTTACGCCAGGAACGGACAAGCTGAAAATTTCTGATGTTGGTAAACTTACCGCTGATGAAGTGACAGCGAGGGTATGTAAAATCGTAAAGGGAGGTAAAAACGGCTACACCCCAAGAAGCGTGAGACGCAAAGAAATCCCAAAGCCCAATGGGAGTACCAGACCACTGGGAATCCCTTGTATCTGGGATAGACTGATTCAGCAGTGTATCAAGCAGGTCATGGAGCCTGTCTGCGAAGCCAGATTCAGCAATAACAGCTATGGATTCCGCCCGAACCGGTCGGTTGAAAATGCGATAGCCGCAATCTACAGGCTTATGCAGAGGTCAGGACTTTACTATGTTGTAGAGTTTGACATTAAAGGCTTCTTTGACAATGTAGACCACTCAAAGCTGATAAAACAGTTATGGTCGCTGAATATCCGGGATAAAGAACTGCTCTATGTAATCCGCAGGATTCTCAAAGCACCAATCCTCATGCCGGACGGCCACACAGAACACCCAACCAAGGGAACGCCGCAGGGCGGCATTATTTCCCCTCTGCTGGCAAATGTGGTTCTGAATGAACTTGACCATTGGATAGAAAGCCAGTGGCAGTGCAATCCGGTAACGGAAAACTATTCTCACAGAGAAAATGCGGCGGGCTGTCCGATACAAAGCCATGCGTATCGGGCAATGCGGAACACGGGTCTGAAAGAAATGTATATCGTCAGGTATGCAGATGATTTTCGGATTCTTTGCAGGACAAAAGAGCAGGCAGACCGGACGCTGATTGCAGTAACGCATTGGCTGAAAGAACGCTTACGTCTTGATGTTTCGCCAGAGAAAACGAGAGTTGTTGATACCAGACGAAGCTATTCCGAATTTCTCGGTTTCAAAATCAGGTTACGCAAAAAGGGGAAAAAGTACGTCGTTCAATCACATATGTGTGACAAAGCATACAAAAAGGTCAAGGCCAATCTGACAAAGCAGGTCGGGAATATTAAATTTCCAAGAAAAGGCCGAGGGGAAGCCGGAGAAGTCCGGCTGTTCAACTCAATGGTCATGGGAATCCAGAATTATTACCAGTTAGCTACTGACATCAGCATTGATTGCGGTGATATTGGCAGGGCTGTTAATACTGTCCTTAAAAACAGGCTGAAATCTGGAAAAACACACCGACTAAAAGAAAAAGGCCGGGACCTTACAAAAATGGAAATCCAAAGATATGGGAAATCGGAACAGCTAAAATATATCGCACAATCCAAAGAGCCGATTTATCCGATAAGCTATGTTCAATGTAAAAATCCAATGAGCCAGCGGCGGAAAGTATGCGCTTATACAGCGGCAGGCAGAAGTGAAATCCATGATAATTTACGGATAAACACTTTCTTACTGTTACAGCTAATGCGGGCGCCTACATACAGCCGCAGTACGGAATATGCGGACAACCGTATCTCACTTTTCTCCGCACAATGGGGAAAGTGTGCAGTAACCGGAAAGGAATTTCAGTGTATATCAGAAATTCACTGTCATCACAAAAAGCCAAAAAGCATTGGCGGCAGTGATAAGTATGAGAATCTTGTATTGGTGCTTGCGCCAGTACATGAACTAATACACGCAGTTGGTGAGGACACTATTTCTTCTTATCTCTCCGCTCTTAAATTGGACGCTTCACAACTTGCGAAGCTAAATAAACTGCGAATACTGGCAAATCGGAAACCTATTAACTTGGAGAACCTGCATCTTACAAATAATTCTCATAATGGTATGACTAAGGAGACTAAGAAAACTGTTTGATTGATGGAACGCCGGATGCGGTGAAAGTCGCATGTCCGGTGTGAAGCGGGGGAAAAGCTGGAGATAATTTCAAAGGCTTACCTATCGCTATTGCCTACGGACATCGTGACTTATGAGAAGGACACGCTGGAACTGCTTGACGATCTGAACACAAGCAACCAGAAACTTATCAAGATGACCTTCCTCATTACCTGTTACGGGCGGACGAAGCGGGAACTGGAGAACCTGACGCAGAGGGTGTCCGGCATTATCCAGCAGGCGAACTGTAACCTCAGATGTTTGCAGTATTTACAGGAACAGGGGTTGATGGCGAGTGCGCCGATTGGGTGCAACGATGTGGGGATTGAAAGAAACCTCACCACAAAGAGCGCTGCTGTCCT
>CAJTTT010000076.1 GCA_910579285.1 uncultured Lachnospiraceae bacterium
ATTTCTTCTTGTAACCATTTCCGTTACGGATATGTAAAGTGGGAAAAGTTCCTATTTTAGATATCCGCAACGCTATGCGGAGTTAATTTGTTACAGATAAATCAAGTGGTCAAAGTGAACTGCACCCCGTCAAGTAGACAGTGAAATAATTCATAGAAAATTCACAGTGCAGAGGCACTGTGGCACCTTGCAAAATCTGTTTGTCAGCCGATGGCATCCAAACAGATTTTGCAAGGTCTGGTTATGCCACCATAGCCAGTTCATGCTTCTCAAAAGGTGTGAGTACGCCAAGGCCGCGTTGGAGCCGCCTGGAATTGTAATAAGCGATGTAGTCCTCAATCATCCAGATCAGATCCTCCCGACTGGTGAAACGCCGCCCATAATAGCGTTCCCTCTTGAGGATGCCCCAGAACCCCTCCATAGGACCGTTATCAATACACTTGCCCACCCTGGACATGCTTTGGGTCATGCCAGCCGCAGACAGCTTATCGTGAAAAACCTGGGTCGTATATTGGAAACCTCTGTCGCTGTGAAACAGAGGATGTGCGTCTGGATTCTCCGCCACGGCCCGGTCAAACATCTCATAGACCAGAGCGTTGTCGTTGGTATCCCGGATGGCGACCGCAACAATCCTGCGGTCGCACAAATCAAGGATAGCGCTGAGATAGACTTTGTGTACCGCCGGACCCACGTAATACTTGAACTCGGTCACATCCGTCAGCCATTTCTCGTTGGGCCTGTTGGCGTGAAACTGGCGGTTCAGGATGTTCTCTGCCGTATGCTGCGGGTCGGAGGTGGATTTCGTGCAGCTATGGCTGGCATACTTGATGGTGGATTTGATCTCCAGACTTTGGCAGATACGGCGGACCCGCTTGTCGTTCACCGGGATGTCATAATAACGCTCCAGATCGTCCCGGATGCGCCGGTAGCCCTTATCCGGACTCTCAGCGTGGATTTCCTTTACCATCTCTGCAATGCGTTGGTTCTCCGCCACGCGGGGACTGACGATACCCGAACGCCAGCGGTAATACCCTGCCCTGGATAAGCTCAAGACCTGACACGCATCCGCCACGGAACCGCCGCTTTCCTCCACGGTTCGGCGAACAGCCTCATATTGCCGCTCCTGTCGAAACTGCCTCAGTCCTCCCCCCTCTCCAATTCCTTCACTTTTTTTAACAGGTCACACTCCAATCTTAACAGATCATTCTCACGCTCCAGTTGTGCGATGCGTACACGCAATTCTTCCTCCGGCGTCCTCGGCTCTTGGGACGCAGTCCGTTGGCCGCGCCGGTCCTCCAGGCCGGCCAGTCCTTTTGTCTGGTACTTCTTCACCCAATCATAGACCAGGCGATACCCCAGACCATGCTCCACTGCCAGTTCGCTGATTGTCTTCCCATCCTCCAAGTGTTCCTTTACAATTTGAACGCGTTCCTCTAATGTATAGGTCCTTCTGCCCGCCATAACGATTTCTCCTTCCTCTGTTTGAGTGTTGTTATGTCGATGATACACCTGGACCCATTCCAAAAGCAATGACGGGGTACTGATTTGATATTTCTCACTAATGGACAGCAGGCTGCCCCTTCCGCACAAATACTCATCCACCGCGCTTCTTTTCGTTTCTTTGCTATAAACGCGCCTTCGCCCACTGTGTTCCAGCGCCGCTTTTCCGCCAGTCCTGTAATGACTTAGCCATCTCTGTATACTTCCGATGGTTACTCCCGCTCTACGCGCCGCCTCTCGCTGTCTTATTCGTCCATTTATACATTCTTCCAGTAATTTTACCTTTTCCTCTAGTGACATATCTGCCATTTCCTTCTCGCTGCTCCCTTCTTCTTTTATTTCCCTGTCTCTTTTATTGGGAGCATATCAAAGTTACCACTTGATTTATCTGTAACGCGGCTGCATCTGCGTTACGAATAATCGTAGGGGAATTTATTTCCACTATGTCCAACCGTAACACCTTAAATCGTGTTCCGTTACGATTCGAGCAAGTGGTCATCATGACCACTTGTTTTATCCGTAACACTCTGACGATACGCCCGCTGGCGGCAGGCATTGCTGCAATAGAGCGCGTCTGACCGCTTGGGCGTGAATGTGTTCCCGCACACTTTGCAGACCTGAGTACGGGGCGGCTGCGCCAAACGCCGCTGTATCAACTGCTTTTTATAGCCGGTATTGCCGCATTTCTTGTAATAGCAATATTTTTTGGACCAGATTCGCGTATAGAAAACACACCCGCATCCCTCGCAAATAATCTTACGGACGGGGTCGCTTTTCCCATAGGGTCTGCCAGCCATCTTGCGCTCGTAGCAATTCTTCAAAACATCCTGGTGCTGGTACTCCCAATCGCAGTTCCACATGGACTTTCAACCTCCTTCGTGATGGAAAAGAGCGGTCCACAGCATTGCGGACCGCTCCGATACAAATTCATGATACTTTTGACTTCGCTTCTCTCGCCATGCGGCGGTAATCCTTCTGCCTGCAAGCAGGACAGCAGTATTTCGCGTTTGGCCGCAGAGCGGAGAAGGTTTTGGCACAGGTCGCGCAGGTCCGCTCAAAAGGAGGGCTGAGATTCTCTCCGGCCTTCAAACGGCGGTATCTCTCCCGACTGCGGATACGCTCCTTCTGCAATCGCTCCTGCTCCGCGATCTCTTCCGGAGTAGGTTCCGGCATAGGGGCATCAAACTTGCCGATGAACTTCAGATAAATGTCCACCTCCTGCACCCGGTCGCCCGTGGACTTGTCCGGGGCATGAACAACAATCTTCTCAACAAACTCGTTAATCATCGGCGTAGTCAGCTCTGAGAAATTGGTGTACTTCCTCGCAAGGTCGAGAAAATGCCCCACATTGGCGGTGTCCTGCTCAAAGCTGCCTAACGCAGATTCACCTTCCGTGATGGACTGCTGGAGTGTTGCCTGCTCCTGTTCGTATCCGGCGAGAAGGGTGTCAAAGCGTTCTTCTCCAATGCGGCCCACCGCATAGGATTCATACAGCTTCTTGATAATGGTGTCCAGTTCGTTAAAACGCCGCTTGTCCTTGTTC
>CAJTTT010000077.1 GCA_910579285.1 uncultured Lachnospiraceae bacterium
GGCTAAAGGGACGGGCTAAAACCGATATGAAAAGCTAAAGCATAGGGAACGAAGGAACCATGGACGGCACTTCATTCTGTTGAAGTAAGTAAAGTGGCACCTTTGCCGCGCAGGCAGGAAATGGCCTGCTAATCCATGGGGCAGCAGCCCGTAGTAGCGATGATGTCCGCAATAATAAGGCGGACGGAGCGAAGGGGCATAGTCAGTGTAGATTGTATGTGAACAGAAAGTCGAGGAAGCCGTAGGCATACCTGACTAAAACCAGAAACACCAATTCCGGAAAGGAGGCGGTGCGTATGGCACAACAATTCGACTACCCGAAAACCGAAACCCAACTACGCGAAATCCAGGATAAGCTGTATCAGCACAGCAAGGAGGCTCGTGACGCAGGTGACCGCCCAGCGTTTAAGGGGCTTCTGGAAATCATGTCAGCAGAAGTAACCATTATCACAGCAATCCACAACATTAAAAGCAACCACGGCAGTGAAACTCCCGGTGTGGACTCCAAAACTATGCGCAATGATTATCTGCATAATCCTTTTTCCTGGGTAGTTAACGATATTCAGAGCGCATTCAGACACTATGAACCACAGAAAATACGCCGGGTGTACATCGACAAACCAGGAAAATCCGAAAAGCGTCCGCTGGGTATTCCCACTATACGGGATAGAATCGTACAGGAATGCATGAGAATCGTGCTGGAACCTATTTTTGAAGCACAGTTCTTTGCCCATTCCTACGGTTTTCGGCCCATGCGGGACGCACCTATGGCATTAGAACGAACAAAAGAACTTGTATTCAACACAGGCTATTACTGGATTGTCGAGGGAGACATCAGCAAATGCTTTGACCGCATAGATCACTCTATTCTGCTAAAACGCCTATACCACATGGGCGTGAAGGACAGGCGGGTACTGCAAATCATCAAAGCTATGCTGAAAGCCGGGGTCATGGACGAATGCGAGGTAAATGCGGAAGGAACACCTCAGGGCGGATTGATTAGCCCATTGTTGGCAAATGTCTATTTGGATATCATGGATGAATGGATTACCAAACAATGGGAATTAAAACACACCCAATATCAATACGCACAGGTACAAAGCCGATACGCCGCTATGCGGAAGAGAACGCATCTGATACCAGGCTGTCTTGTCAGATACGCAGACGACTTTGTTATCATCACTGATACCCGCGCCCACGCCGAGAATTGGAAGATACGGTTACAAACTTTTCTCCAAAACAAAATGAAACTGACATTATCCCAAGAAAAAACGCTGATAACAGATATCCGAAAGAAACACATCAAATTTTTAGGTTATGAGTTCAAAATGGTTCGGGGGAAGTCCCGCCGGGGTTACATTCCACGGACGATTCCGGACCGGGACCGACTAAAGCGGAAAGCTGATAAAATCGCGGAGGACATCAAGAAAATCCCGCGCAATTACAGCCGGGAACAGATGATTGGCGCAATGAACCGCATCAACAGCCAGATTAGAGGGATTATCCAATACTACCAGTGTTGCACATGGGTAAATATATCCATGCAGAAACACAGCAGGCGGCTGCAACTCACAGCAATGCGTCGACTGAGGCAGTATAAAGGGGAATGGATTCCGGCAAATGAAGTACAAAATCTTCCCCGTGTCCACCAGAAATATAAGCAAAAGATTCCCTCAATCAAATACCGCGATATTTATGTAGGCTTCACCGCGCTTACCTTTTGCAGATGGGAACGCACTCCAGGTAAAAATCAAGCCGAAACACCTTATACTGAAGAAGGCAGACAGATACACTTTGAACGAACGAAGAAAAAGAAAATCCAGGCTCGGCTTGACGAAATGTATTCGGGGAAAACAGCTCAAATCATTCTCCACGGGAAATGGAACAAGCTCAATAATTTTGAGTTTATCATGAACAGGGCTTATGCCCTCAACCGCGACAAGCTTAAATGCCGTGTCTGCGGAGGGTGGCTCATTTCTGGTACTCCATATGCCCATCGCATTAACCCTAATCTCCCATTGAACAAGGTAAACAGGGTCAACAATCTGGTTTCGCTCCATAAGAAATGCTTTATGGCGGTAAATGACCCCAACTATGATATTAACCAATTTGATGTAAAAGCTCAAAATAAAATCATCGGTTATAGGGAAAAACTGGTTATTTCACATACACGCAACAATCAATCTGCATTGATGGAGCGCCGTGTGCGGTGAAAGTCGCATGCACGGTGCGAAGCGGGGGAAAATCCGCTCTGACTGCTGTTCTCTCATGAGGGCAGTAAAAGCGGCGGATTACCTATCGCTATCTGATGATCGGCGCGTCCGGCGTGGGCAAGACAGCGTTCTTTCTGTATCCAAATATGGAGTACGCCTGCGCCAGTGGGATGAGTTTCCTGGCCTTAGACACAAAAGGAGATCTCGCCCGGAACTATGGAGCCGTGGCCTTGCAGCACTATGGCTACAAGGTGGCGGTGATCGACCTGCGCAATCCTACCAGGTCAGACGGGTACAACCTCCTCACGCTCATCAACCGCTACATGGACATCTGCCGGGAGCAGCCGTCCAATCTGGCGGCGAGAGCCAAGGCGGAGAAGTACGCAAAAATATTAGCGAAAACCATCATAAACCCAGAAGGTGATGCCGGTAATTATGGGCAGAACCAGTTCTTTTACGATTCTGCTGAGGGACTGCTTACAGCAGTCGTTCTCCTGCTGGCGGAGTATCTGCCGCCTACAGAGGAGGCTCCCCAGGAGCGGCGGCACATCGTCAGCGTGTTCAAGCTGGTGCAGGATCTGCTGGCGCCCAGCAAGACCGCCAAGGGCAAGAACGGCTTTCAGGTCATGATGGACACACTCCCCGACACGCACAAGGCCCGGTGGTTCGCCGGAGCCGCTCTCAACTCGGCGGAACAGGCCATGGCCTCGGTCATGTCCACGGTGCTGTCCAGGCTGAACGCCTTCCTGGACTCCGAGCTGGAGCAGGTGCTGTGCTTCGACAG
>CAJTTT010000078.1:0-2682 GCA_910579285.1 uncultured Lachnospiraceae bacterium
GTCTTTAAGCGTAGCGGCGGTATTTTCGCTTTCCGTATGCACTTCATCAAGAACCGCCTGCAACTGTTCATACTCTGAAATGTCATGCTCCGTGAGGAAATTCAAGGTCTTTGCCGCCTGCTTCAAGTTGTGTATCTTCGCCCACTGTTCGTAGCCTTTGCTTTCCGCTGCCTTGATACTGTTCTGAATGTCTATCAGCATGGAAACGCCCGCTTTTTCTTGCCTTAACGCTTTCGGCTTCGCCCGGTACGTCCCGGCAATCCTCTCCGTTATGGCTTCCACGGTATAGGCTTCCCCAAGCGTCTTAGAGCGTGTGAAGCGTTCCTGCCCCGGCGTAACGACTGACAATCCGTGTTCTTTACACAGCCTGTCGCTCTCATTCCGTATCTGATAATAGCTTTTCTTGTTGGAAACATACTTGCGGTGTGTCGCAAAATCAACCGCACAAAATATGATGTGGTTATGGATATGCCCCTTGTCTATGTGGGTAGTCAACACATATTCATATCTGCCGTCTGGTACGAGCAGCCATAGGAGGAAATCAAAATCTGATTGTCCGTCTTGTCGGGATTGCAGATATAATCAATCGCCTTATTCAGCGTAGTTTTGATAGGGTGTATCTTTGTAACTGCCATATCTTTTCCAATGCCCCCTTTATTTCCTCTAAGTCCTCTTTGTAGGCGTTCCCGGTGGAGTTGACCCGCCTTGCTATCTGATTGACGTTTACGCCGACTTTCTGTATCTCTGCCGTCTGCTCTTTGACCGCCGTATAGTCCAACTAGATAATATAGCCGTCAATCGCCATTTTTCGCAGGTACGCCCCCAAGTTGTCCGTTTGCAGCAGCTTCATTTTTTCCTCAATCAATGTGCGCTCCTGTTCCGTCACATAAAATTTTAACTGGATAGCCCGTTTTCTCTCTGCCATAGCTCCGTTTCCTTTCCGTTTTTTCAGAGGGTAAAACCCTCAAAATGCAGAGGGTTTGGGACACTTCCCAACAAGCAAAATTCCCACAAGTCCCGCAGGGCGGGGAATGGGGATTTTACGGGATTGGGTACTCAATCCCTATGCTTGCTATTCTTCCCTCTATCATTACTACGCACTGGAAGCCCAAAATGGCAAACCATGAGAGATGTGGTATAAAAAAAGTTGACAGCTTATTCTCAAGGATTTCATAATAAAACCAAGAGAATAAGGAGGTATTCAAAGTGGCACGTAAATATGACCATGAATACAAAGTACAGGCAGTAAAACTTGCCAAAGAAATCGGCGGCGCTAAGGCTGCTAAAGAATTAGGAATCCCTGAAGGAACCATCCATACATGGCTGAAATCCCTAAGAGCCGGTAAGCTAGGCATTGGGGAAGGTTCCCATACCCCTTCCAGTGCAATGAGCCTGTCAGAAGAGATTACCATGCTGCGTAAGCGGGTTAAGGAGCAGGATAAAGAAATCCGACGTCTGAAAGAAGAAAACGAATTTCTGGAGGAAGCCAGCGCTTTTTTCGCCGCCAGCCGTCGGAAGTCAGCAAAAACCAGAGAATGATATTTCTGGCTTTGAAAACAGAGGACGGCAGGATTACCGGGAAAATTTCATTTTATTGCCGGATGCTTGGTGTCAGCCGGCAAGGCTTCTATAAATATCTCGCGAACAAAGACCGTCCCTGGAAGTACCAGGATCTGGCGGATGCCATGAAAGAAATCATCAGCAAGGATGAATGTAACGATACTTATGGACGGATCCGCATGTATCAGGCGTTGCTGCTGAAGCCGCCGAAGGGAGTACATATCCCCAGTGAGAGGGCTGTGTACAGAGTCATGGACCGGATTGGCCTGAGCCATCCTCCAAAGCGCAAAACGAACGGAATTACAAAAGCGGATCGGGAAGCGATGAAATCAGACGATCTTTTAAGGAGAGATTTCCGTTCGGATGCTCCATTGGAAAAATGCGTCACAGATATCACGGAGATTCCGGCGCCCAGTGGGAAACTGTATGTATCTGCGATTTTTGACTGCTTTGATCTTAGCGTTCTCGGTCTTGCAATGGGAACAAATATGAAAGCAGATTTGTGTATCCAAACATTGAGGAATGCCCTGACAGCTTATCCTGCACTGGAAGGCGCTATGATCCATAGTGACCGGGGAACACAGTATACCAGTGAGCCCTACCGGAAGACCATCCTGGAACACCATATCCATCAAAGCATGAACAGTGCCGGAGGACGCTGCCATGATAATGCACGCTGTGAAAGTATGTGGGCCAGAATGAAGACGGAACTTCTGTACGACCGCTATGACACAAAACAAATGACTGTAGAGGAATTAAAGGTACTCACTTGGAGATACTTCCTCAGCTACTGGAATAACCGAAGGATCTGCTCTGCAAATGGCGGACTTCCTCCTATGATAAAACGCAGGCAGTATTATGAGAATTTGGAACTGGCGGCATAGGCAGTGATACCCTTGAGAAAAATGTGTCAACTAATATTGACAATATCATTTTCATGGATTTTGATATAGAAACGGTATCAGATGTATTGTCTTTGATTTTGAAAATGGACGAACAATTAGATATGAACTTTGAAGCAGAGAGGTACGAGGACGGAAGTTTCAATCCCTCTACAATCAAAATATCCTTTAAGAACTCCCTGCTCAATCATAAGTTGGGCGTATATATGAAAGCAAGGGA
>CAJTTT010000078.1:2692-2986 GCA_910579285.1 uncultured Lachnospiraceae bacterium
GAATTACAGGAGAACCTTTTGAACGATACGGAACGCTTCTCGTCAGAAGAAGAACACCAACGGGCGATTGAAGCACTCTCAAAGGATTTGGACGCTGTTAAGCAGATTATTCTTGATGACAGTAAAATTGTCAAAAAAGGCGTTAGAGGTATCTCTGTCAAAATATATCCCGAAAATTAATCATTCTCACTATGCCGAAAAATAACTTGCCACACTTTAGAGAGCCTTAGTGACATTTGAATTTTCTTGTGATATAGTAGACTTCCACTTTTAAGAAAAGGAGTTGATGATATA
>CAJTTT010000079.1 GCA_910579285.1 uncultured Lachnospiraceae bacterium
TTGCAATGCTGATATATTCCGGGCGGCAGGCTGCGGCATAGGAAATAAATGCCCGGATGGCCGCCAGCCTGTTGTTGCGCGTAGCCGGAGCGGCGTTCTTCTCTGCTGAAAGCCAGTCAAGATACGAGTTCACCATTTCATATGTGACCATCCCGGAGGTGACGGACAGTACAGAGATATTTTTTTGCTCGGCTGTATATTTAAGGAACTGGTTCAGGGTTGTCCTGTAAGCCTTTACGGTATTACTGCTCGCTTTCCGTTGGTTCGGCAGGTAGACCAACAGGAAATCACGCAAAAGTGTGAATAACTGCTCGTCTTTTACTTTTCCCATAGTTCCACCCGTGGAATCAGATGGTTCATGCCTTCCCAGTCAATCCCTGCCGATTTTATCAGATTTTCCGGGAGAAGATGGATGTAATAAGCCGTCGCTTCCGGATCCCTGTGTCCCATGTATGTCTGTAAGTAAGGCAAACGGGAACCGAGGTCTTTCTTTTCGTCAAGCCACCGGTTCAAAACAGCAGTGGCAAATCGGTGCCTGAGATCGTATACTCTTACTGAGGGAAGAAGGTCTTTTGGAACATCCGGTTTCGATAAGGCAAAAAATCTCTTAAACTTTCCCTGCATCCATCCGGCGGAGTAGGGGCCGCCGGATGGCGAGGGGAAGAAAAATTCGCTTTCAGGAAACGCCGCATCACGGACAGCCGCATAGGATTTTGCCAGAAAATTCATTTCATCTGACATGACGATGTTGCGGCTTTTATGCTTCTTCGTTTCAATGATACGCAGCTCCCCGGTATTCAGGTCCACTTCATTTCTCTTAAGGTTCCTGCCCTCATTCGGACGCAGCCCGCAGGTATAAGTCATGCGGAAGTAAGCGCTGAGCAGGAGCGGACGGAATGGCTCTTTGGGATATCTGTATGTATCAATCTCCCGGAAAAGCGCCGCCAGTTCATCGTCCCCAAACAGGTACGGAACAAAAACTGTTCCTCCAGCAGTAAACTTATCCGGCAGGATGAAGGCGTTCTTTCCAACGGATTTCAGATAAGTGCCGAATCCCCTAATGAAAGCGGCCCTGCCATGGATCACGCTTCCGGCTTCTCCCGGCTCAGGTTTCAGCCAGTTCAGGACGATGCCTTCTGTCAGCTCGTCTGCTTTTTCGTATTTCATAGAACAGTACCTGTCAAACTGGCGTGCCCTCCCAAGATAAGTGCTCTCTGAATAGCCGAGCGATACTTTCAGGCTGATCAGGTTGTCCAGGTCGTCTGCAAATATGCTGGTAAATCCCCGGCTCATAGCAGCTCCCTCCTTTCCAACGGGATTCCTCTGAAATCAAGTGCACACTCTTTCAGGTTCCCGGTGTCAAGCGAAAGGTACTGGCGTGAAGATTTCAGGTCGTCATGTCCGAGGATCTGGGCAATCGTTGTGAGGGGCGTGCCTGTAACGAGCAGCTTCTTGGCAAGACGCCTGCGGAGGCCGTGGAATCCTTTCCCGTCAAATGCATGCCTGGCAATACCGGCTTTCTTCTGGTACTGCTGGAACATACTTCCGATGCAGACCGCATTGGCGATGGCTGTTTTGGGAGCCACGGCCCTCAGGAACACTTCCGGGCAGTCAGAAGCAGGGCGTGCATTCAGGATATAATCCTGTAGGGCAGCTCCGGTCTGTTTTACCAGAGGGACATAGACCGTCCTGCCGGTCTTTTTCTGGCACAGCCGGATCTCTCCCTTCCTCCAGTCGATGTCGGACAGTTTCAGACGGATAAGGTCGCAGGCGCGCAGGCCGGTTGTCGCAGCCGTCAGGATGATGGCGCGGTCCCTTTTTCCCATGTCGCTTTCTGTATCGATCACCGCAAGGATGCGGTCCAGCTCTTCATCCGTCACATAGCCCTGTATCGGCATGTCACGGTAGACCTTATAGGAGAACAGGCCGGCACAGTCCGGAGCCGGAACCCCTGTCTCTTTCAGGAAGATATGGAAATATTTAAGATAGAGAAGGATGTTGTGCAGGCTGGATGTCCTGACCTCTTCCGCAGTTTTTAATATAAACTCCCTCACATCATCGACAGAGACAAGTTCTAACGATTCATGGCCGAGGGCTTCAAAGTGATAAAGGTATCTGCGGATCACCCAGACCACATCGTCACGGGTATTCGGACCATACTCCTTATAATCCAGGAAACGGTCGATCAGCCGCTCGTTTTCAGCTTTGAGCAGATATTTTGTTCCGTGTTTCGGCATTTTGAGGTGGATCGTCCCTGTCAGATAAAACTCATTCAGCCGGTTCGCGGCAGAGCGGATATTCCTGTAGTAATAGTCTGAGATTTCATTTCTGGACAGCCGTTCCTTCTGGAACCCTACATATTCACTTGTGATTTCGGGATCGTAGAGGGAGATGCCCTTTTTGCCGTAGTAGATTGCAAAGGCCCGCAGCCCCGGCTGGATGTTTGTCCATATGCTGGATTCACTGTAGCCGAGCCTCCTGGCTTCCGCGACCATCCGGGCAATCATTTCGTTGATGGTTACTTTCTTTTCATTCATGGCAGATGCCTCCTTTGGTATAGTCAGGGAAATCCCTGCTGACACCATTATCAGCAAATGCCTCTATGGACACCATAAAATTATCCCGAATTTTTCGGCTTTTCATATATGGATTCTATTTGACAGCTTAGACAGACACAAAAAGTTATCCCGAATATTTCTCTAAGAAATGCCGCTATTACTGGCTTTCTTTGATGTATTCGGGATAATCTGACTTTCGGTATAACCATTTAGTAGAATCCCAGAAAATGTTCTTGCACCACGCAACGACATTGATAGACTGAAAGAAAGGCGGTATAATAAGGATGCATCAAGTAACATAAAAGCTGTAGTGAGA
>CAJTTT010000080.1 GCA_910579285.1 uncultured Lachnospiraceae bacterium
TTCTTGCCATTTAGCCCACCTTCCTTTCTTTGCCCTGTACGGCAATCTGTTCCGCCAGGGAGACCGCTTTCTGGTATTCATCCTGGTAATTAAATTCAATGTGCAGCTCGTCTTTCCCCATTACCCGTATGCTGCGGATAAGCTGCATGACCGCCCTCCGGTCAATTTCCTCCATCGTGGAGAATTGCATAAAGTGGTTGATCCAGCGGTTCCGCTCGCTGCGGTTCTCCAGTACGTCCGTCAGCTTTTCGTTCCACTCGGCAACCGCTTTCTGCAGCAGTTCAATATCTGCATTGTATTTCCGCTTATAGGAGAGGAATTCTTCTTTGGTGAGAATCCCGCTCACCAGGTTTTCATAGAGCTTTGCCTTGAAGCCCTCAGCCTGCGCCATACGTTTCTCATTTGCTTTGATCTGCCCGGCGTATTCCTGGGCCAGTTCCCGGTTGATCCGCTCCTGGCTGATACTGGACAGCAGCGCATCCAGGGAAGCGACATTTTCAATATGGCCTTTCAGGCTGCCCTGCACGCACTCGATCAGGTCGGACTCTTTCAGCATGACGGAAGATTTACACCCGTTCTTTTTGCCGGTAGGACAATAATAGTAATGGTATTCCTTATCCTTATAGCGGTTGGTCTTGCGCGTCATACGGCAGCCGCAGCAGCCGCAGATCAAAATGCCGGAGAACAGGTAGACTTTATCCGATTTTGGAGATGTCCGGGTATCAATCCTGCGGAGGCGCTGCACTAGGTCAAAATCATGTTTCTGGATGATCGCCTCATGGGTACCCTCTACACGGACCCATTCAGAGGAAGGTCTGTCCTCACGTTCTTTCAGCTTGAAGTGGGGCGTGGTCTGTTTTCCCTGCACCAGCGTTCCGGTATAGGTTTCATCCTGCAAAATGCGGATGATCGTTGTGGCAGACCATTTACAATCTTTACGGTCCGTATAGCCGCCTTTGGCGTGGGGCATCCCATTGTTGCGCTTATAAGCCAGCGGTGAGAGAATGCCCATGCGGTTCAGTTCGTCCGCAATATGGGAAGCGCTGAACCCCTCCAGCCGCTTTCTGAAAATATCCCGCACCACGTTAGCGGCGTATTCGTCAATTTCCAGGCTCTTGTGCTTATCACCGGCTTTTATATATCCGTAGATGGGAAACGCACCCACAAAATCACCGCTGCGCCGTTTCACATCCAGGGCGCTCCGGGTCTTAACGGAAATGTCCCGGCTGTATGCCTCGTTCATAATGTTTTTTACCGAAACCGTGAGATCGTCGGCAGCGTCATTCTCCGTGTCCACGTTATCATTGATGGCGATAAAGCGGACGCCGTAGGCTGGAAATACCCGGCGCATATAGCGTCCGGTCTCTATGTACTCACGCCCCAGGCGGGAGAGGTCCTTGACGATCACACAGTTGGCCTCGCCCTGCTCGATCATCCGCATCATTTCCTGGAATGCCGGGCGGTCAAAGAGAACCCCGCTGTAACCGTCGTCAATCTTTTCTGCCACGACTTCAATCTCCGGGTGCCGGGCAATGTAATCATCGATCAGCCGCCGCTGGTTGGCGACGCTGTCGCTTTCCACCGTCTTATCATCGGTATAAGAAAGACGGATGTACTTAATGGCTTTGTAAACCTGCATAAAAAAACACTCCTTTCATTGCGCAGAAAAATCCCCGCAATCCAAGAAGTGTGGCTGTGCCGTATTCAATTCCTTTTCCAATTTCTATTGTACCACGACCCTGCGGGAAAGTCAGCCCTTTTCCTAAAATAATCCGGCTCACCGTAAGATTCCCTTGATACATTCCTCCAGGGTGGCGCCGCCTGCGGCAAAGCTGGCCTGTACGGTGAACCGCCCGCATTTGAAGCGGTAAGGGTCTTTGATCTGCCGTACAAATTCGGCGATCCGTTCCTCACGGGAAAGCTCCTTATCAACGGCAACCTCCCGGATGTCCACCAGTGCGCCGGTTCTGTCGGCAACAACCGTATTTTCCATAATACCAACTCCTTCCTGAAAATTTCTGGCTATCGAAACCACATGAATAAGTCGGGCCTGCGCTCATACACTCACAGACCCGGCCCATTGTATCTGATTTCGATCAGCTGCCGTATTTGCCACGCCCCCCGGCAGGCCCTGAACGAACAGGGCAGGGCTGTTACAGGCTGCGGATAGCGTCACCGCATCATAGCCCCGCATACGCCGCCGCTTTGCCAGAGCAGGCGCACGCCGCAGGAACTCTCCCCAAGTCTTTAGGGAGCCGTGAGGAAGTACCATTATGATCTGTGCCGTTGTCGCGTCCGGCCTGCCACAGCCGGTTTCGTGGGTTGCGTTTACCGCTCGGACAGCCTGGATTCATCACCTCCTTAGGCCGCCTGTCACCGCGCCGCCCCATCTGCCGCTCGGAACACAGAATGAAGTACCTGTAACAGCGTGTATTCGGTTGTCAAGGAGCAAGCGAGGGGCGTGGCAGTTATGACAGTTTTTCAGTTGGGGCGGGCCGGAGCATATGCTGTACGGCCACACCCGCCAGGCTTGTCCCGCCGGATAAATATGTCCCTCTATTATTCATTTCATTTTTGAGGGTTATTTTCGGGGGCAGGATTAAATTTCTTCCAGAATTTTTTTCAGGCGTCGGAGCCCGCGCTGGATTCCTTCATGCACGGAGCTTACCGCCGAGTGTTCGCTTTTGGCAATTTCGGAAAGGCTCATTCCCAACAGATAGTGCGAGCATATCCGGTTTCGCTGCTTTTCAGGCAACAGGGAAATAGCCCGGTAGAGCCTCGCATGTTCTTCCTCCTGGACCAAGACATCTTCCGGTGCCAGCATAATCACAAGGGCGTCCCG
>CAJTTT010000081.1 GCA_910579285.1 uncultured Lachnospiraceae bacterium
CTGCAAAGGTGATCTCCTCGCAGGGCGCGCAGGGCTTTCTCTTATTCAAAAGATCCACCTGCTCTTTGGTCGGTTCCCCGTCCGGCCAGAAGTTTTTGAACCGCAAAAACATGTCTGCATAGGCCGAATCGTCGTGCTTCTCGATGAAGTCAAGAAACTCCGGGCTTCTTCTGGACAGATGGTTAATCATAAAATCAAACATCAGTTCATAATCCTTAGAAAGCGCCAAAATATCGTCCCAGTCTCCAAATTTTGCGTCCACTTTCGTGTAATCCACAGGCGCAAAGCCCCGATCTCCAGAGGAGGGAAAGAAGGGCAGTATGTGAATGGAACCGATCTCTCTCCTGAAATAGGTGTCCACCATTTCCTTTAATTCTTTTAAATTCTTCCCAAAACTGTCCGCGTAAGTGATCAGCATAATTTTATTTTTCATGTGTATCCATTTCCTTTCCCACTAAAATGCCTGCCATAACCGCCGCTCCTGTGGCGGCCTCCTCTTCCCTGTCGGTGAACGCCACAGGCAGTTTCCAATTCTTTTCTATCTCTTCCCGCAAAAGAGGATTCTTCCGAATACCGTTTCCAGACGCCGTGATCCCGGTCCTCCCGTTTCGCAGTTCTTCGGGAAATCCCTGATACAGGTCATACAGCTCCTCGGCCATTCCCGACACGAACCCCCTCACCAGATCGGCTCCGTGGAAATTCTCTTCTCTCAGTCCCCAAATGCCTGATTCTGCGCTTTCTTCTCCCCGCACGGTCTCTCTTTCCCCATACAGAGCGGGCAAAACACGCAGATTCGTCACTTTCTTTTCTCTTCCAAGGCGTTCCATGCCCTCATACACTGCCGCCAGTTCCACGGGCGCTCCGAAAAACGCTAACATCTCCTTGAAAAATACCGCCAGCCGCTCGTATACCTTGCCCCCGTTTACCGAGGCCCCCACATACAGCCAGCCGCCGCCCGGAAAGGGCCGCACTTCTCCTTTTCCCGTTTCATACAGCTTTTCGGAAAATACCGAAACCTGAGAACCTGTTCCCACGTTCACGCTGACACTTTTCTCTTTGTCTCTGACTGCACCGAGGAAACTTGCCTGATTGTCCCCCACCGCGCCAAACACTGGGATCTCCTGACAGGTTCCCATCACTTTTCCTTCCGTCACCTCAGGATAATAGGAGATATCAACGCCCGCCTTTTCCATGACCGAAAGGGCAAACTGCCGCCTCCTCAAATCAAAACCGCCAAAACTGGCAGCTATGGTCACATCCGCCAGCGCCTCTTTTTCACCTGTCAGTTTCATTGCCAGATAATCTCCGATGTTTACAAAGGACACCGCTTCCGCTGGAATCTGTCCGTTCTTTTGCAGATAGAAATGGGTCACACTGCCATAGCCGGCATATAAGTGCATCCCGGTCTGTTCGGAAAGATATTCCGCATAGCTCTTTCCTGTCTGGTAACGCTCGCCGCCCCACTCATTTTTCCAGGTGTAATAGGGACTTACCGCATTTCCTTCCTGATTCACATACAAAATACCGTGCATCTGCGCAGAAATGCCGATTCCACCGATCCGTCTCACGCTTTGTTCCCCGCCGCCCGGACGACTCTCTGCTCCCTGCAGGCAGACGTCCGCAAGAAGGCCTTCCAGTATTCTCCGGGCAGCAGCAACAATCTCCTCCGGGTCCTGTCTGAAGCCTGCTCCCTCCAGAAAGCGATTCTCCCCATGAAGTTCCCGCACCACCTTATCATGCAGGGCGTCATATAACACACCGCAGATCGAAGTAGTGCCGATATCGAGTCCAACGAAAAACATACCGCCTGCCCCTTTCCTAAAAGCGCAGTTCCACCACGCTGTTTTCTTTTGAAATATGCACCCCGTACAGGTTTCCTCCCATCGGCTCATACGCACATTCCCTGCCGTTAAGAAGTACTTGTCCGGGTTTTCTTTTTGCTGCAAAACCGAACGTTCCCGGCTCCGTCACGAGGACACCCACAGCATCCTTTTCTTCCCAAAGCCTGCGGATGACGCCGGGTCCGATGTATTTTTCCAGTATACCGATAGGCTGTACCTGCCTGTCCGGCAGAATCAAATACAGCTCCGCTTCCCCAAAAGCAAGGCTTACAGGCACCTCGCAGCTTTCCTCCAAAGGTGATATCTTCCGTGCCGTCCAGTGATAGACCAGCCATTTATGATCTGAAAGCTCCGGGATATCCTGTACACGCAGGACGCCTTCGCACCGCTCTTCCTCCCTGTGGATTGAAAAAGCTGCAACAACACAGCACTCTGCAAAACGGTTCCATATCTTTAACGGTTTCCCGCTGGTTACGGGATCTGCCAGCAGACAATCCATCGTTGGCATTCCCACGCCGTCGCAGCGGATTATGCTGCCGTCTTTTCTGATCAGAGGCCATATATAAGCGGGATCTGTTTCCCCGACTTTATCGCTCACATACACAGGGCCTCCGCTGACTGCCCGAAGCATGGAATTACAGCGGTTTTCTCTGTGGTCTGTATAAAACATATCCCAGTCTCCCCAGTAGAACTGCCCCTGCAGCAGACTGTTATAGCCATTCTGGATCACATGCTCTCTAAAGCCGTTCTTTTCATTGGGCACAAAATCATCGCTGCTTCTGGAGACAGCGCTGGAAGGGCGGTTCCACATATCTTCACTGGCCATGCCCATACAATTTATGATGCGGTTTTCAAAGTGAAGCGCCGCGGAGGCATTCAGTCCTTTTTGTATCTCCCGGCCCGCTTCTCCGTAAGTCTTCATGCCGCCGTATGCCAGGGAAATGG
>CAJTTT010000082.1 GCA_910579285.1 uncultured Lachnospiraceae bacterium
GTTGAAATGAATGGGATTCAGAGCATTCTGGTAAGCACCTGCCTGGCACTGGACCCGCTGTCCATCATACGGCTCTACAGCTACCGTTTCCGGATCGAATGCATGTTCCGGGAGCTGAAGCAGCAGATCGGGGCATTCTGCTACCATTTCTGGTCAAAGCATATGCCGAAGCTGAGCTATTACCAGAAGAAAGGGGAGCCTGAACCCCTGGAACGTGTGGAAGGCGAGAAGCCCCGTAGGAAAGTGCTGGAAGCTGTCCGCGCCATCGAGATGCATATGGCCCTTTCGTGCATCTCGATGGGGATCCTGCAGAGCCTTTCCATCCGCTATATCGGAAAGATTGGCTCCAGTCAGATTCGTTACCAGAGGACACCATCTAAGGGAAGGGTTTCGGAAGCGACCCTCATGCATTATTTCCGGAAACATTTTTTCCGCCTTTTAGGGCAGGAGCCCGGATTACGCATAACGCAGATAATTCAGGAACTGCAGGAAGAGCCGGGGGAGCAGTGGGATTCCATGGCTTCTTAGTGCTACAAACTTTCAACTCACAAGCATCTTACTTTTGGGGTATTTTATAAAAGCAAAATACCATAATCTCCTTTCTCTTAGACTATCTATACATTATAATAGCATAAAAAATTTCCACCTGTGCGGTTGGATTTTTCAGCTAATAGCCCTTGTCTCTTTTGACAAGGGTATTATTATGCCCTTTGACAGGATGATTTGTAGTCAACAAAATACTTGCACAATCCGTATAATTACTTTATAATTCATATCATGTAGTTAAGAAAGGAGGCTTTTAATGTGTTCATCCATGCAGTACCAGATAACCGTGGAAAGAAAGACGGATACTACTGCTCTTTAGTGGAATCCCGCCGTGTTAATGGCATTCCCAGGCACGAAACCGTGCTTTCCTTTGGCTTTATTGCCACAGAGCGGCTCCCTTATCTGAAGGCTGCATTTAACCGTGGTGACCCCGAAGCCATCCTTCAACGCGAAAAACGTAGTCAAGAAAAGAGGAAGGAGCCTGTATAACTATGGAAAAGCATCCAGATGATAAGAAACCTGTTGTTGAATATACTGCAAAGATCACGCTTCCTAACGGCGAGGTGATTGAAAAGACTGTTTCTACAGAGGGGGATTTCCCTTCCCTTGAGGAGTTTGACCTTTCTACCCGGGATGGCCTTCTCCGTGACTTTGACCTTTTAGAAAAAACTGTCCTCGAAACCAGCAGAAAGCTTAATGGGGAACTGTCCCGTGAATATCTGGACGCCTCGTCTAAAAAAAAACGAAAACAAAAGTAGCATCCACTTCATTGGAAGCAGAGTCCGGACGGATATCCATTCGTGTATATGGCTCGCTTGCTGATTCTCTTCAGCCAAAAGAACGCGTCCTTTCTCTTTCCTTTCTGGAAGCCGCTTCATGTGCATGTACTAAAACAAGCTATCGGGATGCTGCCGATATCCTGAACCGATTTCTTGGAAGGACAGACATAAATTCAATTAAACTCCGCACATTATCGGACAGCATAGGCCGCATCGGTGCTGAGATTTCCGAAGAACTTTCCGATGTTACCGCACACATTCTGTCCATGTACGGTTTTGACGCTGAAAGCGCCCTTCCATTAGAGGGTGTGGTGCTCTCTGACAACATAACGACTGTCTCGGCCTCTCAGGATGCAGGACCAGATAAGCCTTGGATCAATGAGGCCATTGCTGCGGTGAATGATTCCCGCGAGGAGAAGATTCCGTTTTCAGCAGCAGAAATAAAAATCGAATCGGTTCCGGAGGAATGCGTCTATGTTTCCATTGATGACATTGGCGTCAAGCACCAAAAGGATTCCCGCAAAGAAGGCTCCGTAAGGGACTATAAGTATGTAGAAAATACAGTCGCTCATATCCAGTATGGTGATGAGTCATACATACTGACAGGAATAGGCATGAGGAATGTCTTCAAATCTGTCCTTGCATTTCTGCTGGTGAACAATCTCCTCTCACGGGAACTCGTATTTCTGACCGATGGCGCACAAGATATCAGGAGCCATATCCAGTCAGTCTTTCAATTCCATCCCTATATGGTCATCCTTGACTGGTTCCATCTCAAGAAAAGATGCCAGGAATGGCTCAGTATGGCAATCCGCGGAAAGGACAGGCGCAACGCCATTCTTGAAAAAGCGCTGCGCTACCTTTGGGCAGGTGATGTGGCGGGTGCTTCAGAATACCTTTCATCCCTGGATCCTGCAGACATCAAGAACAGGAAATGGCTTGATAATCTCCTCGGATACTTCCAGAAAAAAGGCGACGCCATCACCTGTTATGCGTTAAGGGCGAAACTCGGACTCAGGAATTCCAGCAATCCTGTCGAAAAAGCAAACGATCTGGTCGTAGCCGGACGGCAAAAGCACAATGGAATGGCCTGGTCTCCAGAGGGAAGCGGAGCACTTGCCGCTTTGCAGATGATCTACCTGAACAACCAGCCTGATCTATGGTTTCACAGAAAAGAGCTGTATCTGTTCTCACCTTTACTTGAAAACACAAAAAAAGCAGCATAACCCAAGCCTGCAAATCGTATAGCATTTCCAACACAGACTGCGGAGTAAAAACAGATAGCAGTCTTGTTTGCGTTCGCTTTTTCTATGATGTTTTTCATCTTCAGGATCATCACTTGAAATCCATCTTTACTTCCGTCACGAATAATGTTATTTTTCATATCCCAACCGCACAGGTGGAAAATTTTACAAAAAAACCTCCCTCTTTTCAGGGAAATGCGA
>CAJTTT010000083.1 GCA_910579285.1 uncultured Lachnospiraceae bacterium
ACCTCTACCCCTGCACAAGCGAAGGATTCCCCAAATAATTCACCAGGAATAAGGTTGGCAATCATGCTTCGATTACCAAAGAAATCCGTCCGAACAATTTGGAAACTGCCCGTTAGGACAATTCCCACATATTTTGCTGGTTCACTTTCATTCATCACGGCTTCTCCCTTTTCAAAGGAAAATACCCTGGCGTTGAGGCAACGTAGAGCCTTGGTCAGTTCCCAATGCGCAATATCCCGAAACAGCGGACACATGCACAATACTTCAAAATATTTTTCCACAGATTTGTCCCCTCTGTTGAAATTTCAACATACAAAACAAGTGAATCATACTATACTGATCCCAAGATGTCAACAGGGATTCAAAAATATAGTTGACCGGAAAGGACAATTTTATGGTTCGCAAAATAATTCATATTGATGAAGAAAAGTGTAACGGATGCGGAGCCTGTGCCGCCGCCTGTCATGAGGGAGCTATTGAGATGGTAGACGGTAAGGCGAGGCTCACTCGTGAGGACTACTGCGATGGTCTGGGTGACTGCCTGCCCGCCTGCCCCACGGAGGCGATCAGCTTTGAGATACGAGAAGCGCCCGCCTATGACCATGCGGCTGTGATGGCCGCTAAACAAAAGAGCGCGCCTCTGCCTTGCGGTTGTCCCGGAACAAACGCAAAGACGATTCACCGAGATTCTTACGTTGCCCCTGCCGCACAGACACCTGCCGCCAGCCAGCTGATCCAATGGCCGGTACAGATTAAGCTGGTGCCAGTGAACGCCCCATACTTTAGCGGTGCGAAGCTGCTCATTGCCGCAGACTGTACCGCCTATGCCTATGGCAATTTCCACGATATGTTCATCCGCGGCCATGTGACGCTCATCGGCTGCCCCAAGCTGGACGAGGGGGACTATGCTGAAAAGCTGACGCAAATCATTTCTGGAAATGACATCAAGAGCGTAACCATAGTACGAATGGAAGTTCCCTGTTGCGGCGGAATCGAAAACGCGGTCAAACAGGCCTTGCAGGAGAGCGGGAAGTTTATTCCGTGGAATGTGGTGACTATTTCTACGGACGGAAAAATTTTAGAATAATTACAAGGTGGAAACTGTGATGGAACAGAAAATGTTTTGCTTCCAGTGTGAACAGACAGCGGGATGCAAAGGCTGTACTGGAAATTCTGGCGTATGTGGTAAGCAGGCCGGTATTGCTGAAATGCAGGATCAGCTTACTGGGAAATTGATTGGCCTCGCAAGGACTATAGACGGAAATGAGCATCTGATTAGCCATGCCGCCAATCAGGTTGTGCGGGAAGGGTTGTTTGCGACAATTACGAATGTGAATTTTGACAAGGAGGCCCTTTCTGCTCTGCTCCGGCGTGTGGATGAGGTAAAGCGGCAGATTGTTCCTCTCTGCTATAAGTGTACCTCAGCCTGCGGGAAAAACGATGATTATAGCATGGAGCATCTGTGGACTGCCGAGGAGGATATTCGCTCTCTGAAGTCGCTGATTCTGTTTGGCATCCGGGGTATGGCCGCCTATGCGTATCACGCCGCTGTCCTGGGCTATACGGACCCGGAAATAGACCACTTCTTTTATAAGGCCCTCTTTGCTGTCGGTATGGAGGACTGGGGGATGGATGAACTTCTCCCTATCGTCCTGGAAGTCGGAGCGGTTAATCTGAAATGCATGGAGCTGCTGGATAAGGCTAATACGGAAACCTATGGTAATCCCGTTCCAACAGAAGTGAGTTTGACTGTAGAGAAAGGGCCGTTTATTGTCATTTCCGGACATGATCTCTTTGATTTGAAACAACTCTTGGAGCAGACCAAGGACAAGGGCATCAATATTTATACCCACGGTGAAATGCTCCCGGCTCACGGTTATCCCGAGCTGAAAAAGCACCCCCATCTCAAAGGAAATTTCGGCACTGCTTGGCAGAATCAGCAAAAGGAATTTGCTTCTATCCCCGCTCCGGTCCTTTTTACAACAAACTGTCTCATGCCGCCGAAAACAAGCTACGCGGACCGGGTGTTTACGACGGAAGCCGTCTCATATCCGGGGCTGGTTCACATTGGGCCGGAAAAGGACTTCTCGCCGGTAATCCAAAAAGCCTTGGAACTGGGCGGCTACCCCACAGCCATGCAGTTTACTGGTATCAATGGCGGAAGAACCGTCACAACCGGCTTTGGACGCCACGCGGTCTTGTCCAATGCGGACAAAGTGGTCGAAGCAGTCAAGCGCGGAGCGGTCAGACATTTCTTCCTGGTTGGCGGCTGCGATGGAGCAAAGCCAGGGCGCAGCTACTATACTGAGTTTGTAAAGCAGACACCTCCTGACAGTATCGTACTTACTCTTGCCTGTGGCAAGTACCGGTTCAATGACCTGGACCTTGGCACCGTTTCCGGACTTCCCCGCCTGATGGATATGGGACAATGCAATGACGCATACAGTGCCATCCAAGTGGCTGTGGCCCTGGCAGAGACTTTTTCATGTGGTGTAAATGATCTGCCGCTGTCAATGGTTCTCTCCTGGTATGAGCAGAAGGCTGTGTGCATCCTGCTGACGCTTTTACACCTGGGAATCCAAAATATCCGCTTGGGGCCTACACTTCCGGCGTTCCTGTCGTCCAATGTGTTACAGTATCTGGTAGAGCATTATCACATTGCGCCGATCACAACACCGAAGAGTGACCTGGAGGTAATGCTAAAATAATGCTGGTTATAACCGCCGCCTCTCTGTATGAG
>CAJTTT010000084.1 GCA_910579285.1 uncultured Lachnospiraceae bacterium
GCCTCCACCAGGGGCCTTACGCTCAGCTGGCGGCGGATCATACGTTCTTTTGCCGGAAGATCCTTAAGCAGTTTTTCCTCCCGGTAGATGGCCTGTATCATGGTCAGCGCAAGATATGCGCGGCTGTCCTTCTGCTTTGCTTTCGGCAGCGCTTTTACTGCTTCATCAAACCTGCGCCTTGCATGGGACCAGCACCCGGCAATCTTCAGATCTTCCCGTTCCTCTTCGACCGTATGATAAACCTGATAGCCGTCTGTCCATTATTATTCTGGCTGATATCATATACTAACACAACATACATATCTTACCACCATATTTTAAACCCTTCATATTCCTTTTCGCCTATCAGATGCTTTATTAGCTTATATATCTCAAGTCGTATCAGATATGTAAACGGTAGATAGTGCGTACCTCGACTGTGAGGGAAAAATATGTGACAATAGACTATATTTCTATCACAGGTATTAAAAGTTAAGTCTCAACTTTTGATACCGCTATACGGAGGTAAGTCTATGAGTTCAGAAACAACGGTAGTAGCTGTACAGTGTCGTTTACAAGAATGGGCTGCACAGATCAGGGAATGCCAGAACCGTCCCGCAGGCATGAGTGTCATCGATTGGTGTGCCGGCCACGGCATTACGGAAGCAAACTATTATTACAGACTGCGCCGCGTAAGGGAAGCGTGTCTGGAATCCCTTGCGCCAGAGGCTCCGGTGCAGCAGATTGTCCCGGTAACCCCAGGCTTTCTGCAGCATGAAACACAAAGCGGCAGCGGTATACAGCAGGGGCTTTCCGTTTCTGTAAATGGTTTTTCCATCCATGTAACGGAATCCACACCAATGCCGCTGCTTGCGGCAGTCCTTAAGGTGGTGCGGGATGCTCAATGACGCCACCTGCTTTAAAGCCGTCTACATTGTCTGCGGCTACACCGATCTGCGCGCCGGGATGGACCGGCTGGCGGCACTCGTGGAAACACAGACCGGGAACCGGCCGTATATAAAGGACACCCTTTATCTTTTCTGTGGGAGACGCACAGACCGCATCAAGGGGCTTGTATGGGAAGGGGACGGATGGCTCCTGTTATACAAGCGGCTCTCAGAAAGCCGGTTCCAGTGGCCGCGCACCCCGGAGGATGTACGTGAATTAACGCCGCAGCAGTTCCGATGGCTGATGGAAGGGCTGACGATCACACCGAAAAAATCCGTCAGGCCAGTGGAGCCGCCGGAATATATGGGATGATTTTGTGCAAAACGGAGAATTTTCCAGGCGGTTCTGGCACTTTCAGGACTTGTGCATTTCGGCAGTATCGCGCCGGTTCTGCAGGCTTGAAAGATGGTTTCAGTGTATGTCACATGGATCGGCCCCTTAAAAAACCATCATAAAAAAACGTCCTGCAAAAGCCAGCCCAGCGCCGCGTTACAACATGGGCATTATGACGAATGCCAGGAACGTTCCCGTGCGCAAATCCTGCGGGATTCTGGTATAATAGAACCACTTGGATACCAGGAGGCGGAAGGATGACTTTGAAGTATACAGAAGAAAAACTGAACAGCTTTGACAAGGAGACCCTCATCCAGCTCTTCCTGTCCCAGCAGGAGCAGCTGGAAAATATCGACCATAACCTCCAGCTGGTATTGGAACAGATGGCGGACTTAAAAAGACACCGCTTCGGCAGGTCATCGGAGAGACATGAGCCGGATGAACAGATTTCCTTTATGGAAGTGGATGGGAAGATCGTATTTTTTAACGAATCAGAAGCCGTTGCTGCAGAAGAATGCGACAACGGCGCGGAGGCTGTTCCCCGCCGGAGACCGAAAAAGAAACAGGGAAAGCGGGAAGAGGATCTGGATGGACTGCCGGTAGTTGTGATCGAACATTCCATATCTCTGGAGGAACTGGCGGCGCTGTTTGGGGAAGGGGGTTTTAAACAGCTTCCTGACGAAGTATACCGCAGATATGGTTTTACTCCGGCAAAGGTCGAAGTGGAGGAACACCATGTAAAAGTATATGCCGGGAAGAATACGGATGAGATCGTAAAGGCACCGCATCCGGAGTGCCTGTTAAGGGGAAGCCTCGTGTCCCCCTCGCTGGAAGCAGCCGTGATGAACGCTAAATATGTCAATGCGGTACCCCTCTACCGCCAGGAACAGGAGTTTGAACGGTATGGCCTGCATATTTCCAGGCAGAACATGGCGAACTGGACGATCCAGTGCGCAGACCGTTACCTTGCGGTCCTTTATGATTACCTGCATGAAAAAATGTACGGTTACCATGTGCTGCAGGCAGATGAAACACCGGTACTGGTAAACAAGGACGGACGGCCCGCCGGAAGCAAAAGCTATATGTGGGTTTACCGCACTGGGCGGATATATGCAGACCGGCAGATCGTCCTGTATGAATACCAGCGGACACGAAACGCCAGCCATCCGCGGGAATTCCTGAAGAATTTCAGCGGGATATGCGTCACGGACGGATATCAGGTTTACCACACGCTCGAAGACGAGCGGGAAGACTTAAAGATTGCCGGATGCTGGTCTCATGCAAGGCGCAGGTTTGACGAAGCGGTAAAAGCGCTGCCGAAGGCAAAGCAAAAGGACAGCCGCGCATACCTTGCACTGACCATGATCCAGGCAATCTACCGGGAAGAGAAACAGTTGAAGGAACTTCCCTCACCGGAGAGGCACAACCGCCGCCAGCTGAGTATCCGCCCCCTGGTGG
>CAJTTT010000085.1:0-255 GCA_910579285.1 uncultured Lachnospiraceae bacterium
GGGATGACGGGCTTCACCACCGTCTCCACGATGGCCTCCCGGAGGTCCTTGATGCCGATGTCGGGGCTGTGCTGGGTGGAGACAACGATGGCGGGGCAGCGCAGAACCTTGCCGTCTCCATCGTACTCTACAGTGACCTGGCTCTTGCCATCGGGGCGCAGCCAGCTCAGTTCACCACTCTTGCGCACTGCGGCCAGACGGCGGCAGAGCTGGTGGGCCAGGGAGATGGGGGCGGGCATCAGCTCGGGGGTCTCA
>CAJTTT010000085.1:265-2646 GCA_910579285.1 uncultured Lachnospiraceae bacterium
TGAGCGGCATCATCGACGGAGTCTCATTAGTCGCATAGCCGAACATCATGCCCTGGTCGCCGGCGCCGATGGTCTCGTCGCTGTCGCCGTCCACGCCCATGGCGATGTCGCCGCTCTGCTCGTCGATGGTGGTCAGCACCGCGCAGGACCGGGCGTCAAAGCCGTAGGCGGGATCGCTGTAGCCGATCTTGTCCACGGTGCGGCGGACGATGTGGGGGATGTCCACGTAGCATTTTGTGGAAATTTCGCCCATTACGGTCACCATCCCGGTGGTGGTGATGGTCTCACAGGCTACCCGTCCATTGGGGTCCTGGGCCAGAATGGCGTCCAGAACGGCGTCGGAGATCTGGTCACAGACCTTGTCGGGATGTCCTTCGGTGACGGACTCGGAGGTGAAAATGCGGTTTGCCATAGTAAGTTCCTCTCTTTCGATTTGTGTGGTATTGTTGGCGTGCAAAAGAAAAAGCACGCCTGGCGGCGTGCTTCGGAAGGGTTGTATATCACTCCTCATCTTTCGCTGACCGCCGGAATTGGCACCTTGCGTTCGCAGGTTGCCGTGGCTTCATCGGGCCGTTCCCTCCGCCACTCTTGATAAGGTATTCAATTGTGGGATTGCTTTGCGTGCCATCATTATACGTCATGCTTTGGAAATTGTCAACAGAATTCTGAAAAAGTCTGTGCTTCGTAAATGCAGACGGATTTACCACACTTTCCAGCTGCTCGCAAGAACGAACTGCGGCATGTCTCCGCAGCGGGCGGGACCGCCTGGGCGGTCCCGCTGGCTACATGTTTTCATGGACGTACAGCTCTGCCCGGCGCTGGATACGCTCCACGGTATCGTCCAGCGTCCGGTCTCCTGCAAAGTAGGCTCCCGCCTCCTCTTCTACCAGGGCGAGGATATTTCTATCTGAAAAGAGACTACAGCGGGTGATGCTGTTGAAATATTCCTCCCATTCCTGACATTCTTTGGGTGACAGAACATCCACAGGAAAAAAATCTCCATTAAAATACGCTCCATATCTCCGTTCTCTTTTTGCGAGCAGCATATTCTCCCTGTAGCCTTTTGCGACGGCAGGGACCCCGTTGTATGCGAAAGCGATATCCTTTTCCTCCTTTGGCAGAAGAATCTGCCGGATGTATTCCCAGGCAGATTCTTTATCCCGGCAGGTAGAGGACATAGCTAGCTTGATCCCAAGAGGCTCAAAATAGCTGCCAACACTGCCGTCCTCTATAGGGTATCCGACAGGCATTGCGTGCCCTCTAAATTTGAAGTTATAATCTCTCTGATGGTATATCTTATAGTATCCTTGATCGCTCAGCATAACCTGCCCCCTTAAAATTCGGTCAGTGAACATATCCGGATCGTCTGCCCGTCCTAAAGGATACTCTTGCCGCCATCCCTCCTCACCGGGGCCAGGCATGCTGTTGGAAAACTCCAGAACATTCCGGAATTGCTGGCTGTCAAAGCGGCATTGACCTGATTCCCAGTCCACAAACAGATCAAAAAAACCGTAAATGTAAGAGGATAGCATATGATATTTCATAGAGGGAGTATTCATAATGTTATCCAGGACTACGGCCTCCTCAGACATGGTGGAAAAGGCCTCCTGCAACTCCTTCAGGGTCCAGCTGGTGCGCTTCCCTACCACCGATTCCGCACCAAACAGCGTATGGAGCCAGACAGAGTCAAAAACAGTATAAAGCCCTCCGTTGACCTCCGCAGCTCTTAACGGAGCCTCTACGACCCCCTCTCTGCCTATATCCGGGTCGTTCTCAATATAGGGCCACAGGTCCTCCAGATACCCGTTTTCCGCCATCTGGCGATAAGGAAGCTGACAGGTCTGATCGTGATACGCTGTTTTTCGCATATACGCAACAGGAATCTGCGAAATACTCTCGGAAGAACCCAGCTCAATGATATCCGGAACCTGCCCGGCGGCAATTTCCGCCATCAGCAGGTCGATCCCGTGTTTGCCGTTTTCGGAGAGGAGGGAGTAATTTCTGACTTCGATCTGCACGTCCTCATGGGTTCGGTTGAATTTCTTTACCGCCTCCCAGTCCACACCGTCGTTGCTGACTTTGGCGTAAATCAGGGTGGTGACTCCGGGCTCCGGCACGGAGTCCTGGCCGCCTGCAGAGCAGGCGGCCAGGATAAGTAGGAAAGTAGCAGATAAGAGTAAAAAGAGTATATTCTTACAGGAATCCTGTCGAGTCATTACTCTGTGAATGTCCCACACTTGGGGCATTCCCAAGTATATATAGGCCTATCTTGCTCACCAACTCCAACTTGGTGGTAGAGCGCAGGTTCTCCACAACGCGGACACCAATACCCCGGCTTTCTGGGCTGAATCGTCTCCTCGCAGCAGGTCCCGTCATGGACA
>CAJTTT010000086.1 GCA_910579285.1 uncultured Lachnospiraceae bacterium
TGACAGGGGTTTCAGACTTGATATAAAGTATAGACAGCGTCCTGCTGCGGCTGTGGGACAGCGTTACCTGTACAACTATAATGTGCTGCTGGCCAAGAAGGAAGTGCTGCGGGACTATTGCGGGTGGCTGTTCCCGATCCTTATGAGGACAGAGGAGCTGAGTGTGCCGAAGGGGAGTGCGAGAAGCGACAGGTATCTGGGGTATATGGGTGAGACGCTTGAGACGCTCTATTTTATGAAGAATGCAGACAGGCTGCACATCGTGCACCAGGCCTGCAGGCTGAGGGTGTGAGGAAAGCTGGAACGAAATTCTATTTGAATATCCCCATTCTCTGTGTTATCCTTTTCATAGAACAGAAGAAGGTGGGGACGAATATGGACTTTGAACTGACGGCATCTATGATGTGCGCCAACTACGGCAGCCTCGAAAAAGAGGTAAGAGAACTGGAGGAGGGCGGCATCGACTCTTTTCACATTGATATTATGGACGGCCGGTATGTGCCGAATTTTGCCATGTCGCTAAATGATATGAAGTATATTGCATCGGCGACGACAAAACCGCTGGACGTCCATCTTATGATAGAACACCCTAACAACAACATACATATTTTCCTGGAAAACCTGAGAAAGGGAGATACGGTATACATCCACCCGGAGGCGGAGTACCATCCGTCTACCACCCTGCAGAAAATCATCAACGCGGGGATGATACCGGGAATAGCAATCAACCCGGGCACCAGTATTGAGACGGTCATGGAGATGCTTGTGATCGTGAAGAAGGTGCTTGTGATGGCGGTGAATCCGGGCAATGCGGGACAGATGTATATGCCATATGTCGGCAAGAAGATTACAAAGCTGCTGGCGATCAAGGATGAGATGAATTTTGAGATTTACTGGGACGGCGCCTGCGGTGCGGACAAGATTGTGCAGTACGGGCCGAGGGGAATCAAAGGCTTTGTGCTCGGAACTACCCTCCTTTTTGGCAAGGAGGCGTCTTACGGGGAGACGCTGCAGCATATCCGTAAACTGCAGTTTTGAGAAAAGGCAGGTGAAGATATGGTGACAGCATTGCTTTTGTCCGGCGGAACTGGGACAAGGATGGGCGTGGAAACGCCGAAGCAGTACATAGAGGTAAACGGAAAGCCGGTCATTGCCTATGGTCTGCAGACACTTCTCTCCCATGAGGGAATTGATGCGGTGCAGATCGTGGCGGATGAGATGTGGCAGGAGACTGTCCTCGAATGTATGGAAGGTATGCAAAACAAGGGGCATGAAAGCTCTGCATCGGAAGGAAAAGACCGTGGGATGAATAAATTCCGCGGCTTTTCTGCACCGGGAGGAAACAGGCAGCTCTCGATCCTGAACGGACTGGAAGATATTCGGAAATATGCGGACAGTTCGGATTATGTGTTGATTCACGACGCGGCGAGACCTTTGTTGTCAGATGAGCTGATTACAGCCTGCCTGGATGCTGTGATGGGGCATGACGGGGCGATTCCTGTGCTGCCGATGAAGGATACGTTGTATTTCAGTGAGGATAGGGAAAGGATCACTTCCCTTTTAGAGCGCAGCCGGATCTTTGCGGGACAGGCGCCGGAAATTTTTGTTTTGGGCAGATATTATGAGGCGAACCGGGCGCTTTTGCCGGAGCGGATTCTTGATATCAACGGATCCACGGAACCTGCTGTTATGGCAGGGATGGATATTGCCGTGATACCGGGAGAGGAAGGAAACTTTAAGATTACGACGAGAGCCGATTTAGAGCGGTTTCGTGAGATCGTTTCCGCTTCCGCCGCAAAGGCATGAGAGAGTCAGTATATTTGTGATAGATTGGGAGGAAAGGGAATCGGCATGAAAGCATGGGTGCTGCACGGCATAAATGATCTGAGATTAGAGGATATAAACACTCCTATTATAGGAGAGAATGAAGTTTTGCTCGCGGTGAAGGCTGCGGGCATCTGCGGTTCGGATATTCCGCGGGTATTTCACACGGGAACCTATTCTTACCCGCTCATTCCAGGGCATGAGTTCGCCGGACAGGTGGCGGCTGTGGGTGCGGCGGTGGATGCAAAATGGCAGGGCAGACGGGTCGGTGTGTTCCCGCTGATTCCGTGCGGCGAGTGCCAGCCGTGTCAAAAAAGGCAGTACGAGATGTGCCGGCATTACAATTATCTTGGCTCCCGCTGTAACGGCGGATTTGCGGAGTATGCGGCGGTGCCGGAAAAGAATTTGATCAGCCTGCCGGAGAACGCAGGATTTGAGGAGGCGGCGATGCTGGAGCCGATGGCGGTGGCGGTTCATGCCATGAGAAAGACCGCGCCTGCCGCGGGAGAGTGCATTGCGGTCTGCGGAATGGGAACTATCGGTCTTTTCCTGCTGATGTTTCTGCTGGAAGCCGGCCATAAACATATATTTGTCATCGGTAATAAGGATTTCCAGAAGCAGATGGCGCAGAAACTTGGTCTGCCTGCGCAGGCATATTGCGACAGCCGGACGCAGGATGTGGAAAAATGGCTGGAGGAGCAGACGGGAGGCAGGGGAGCTGACGTATTTTTTGAATGTGTTGGAAGAAATGAGACGGTGGAGCAGGCGGTGCGGATGACAGCCCCGGGCGGGCGGGTGATGCTTGTGG
>CAJTTT010000087.1 GCA_910579285.1 uncultured Lachnospiraceae bacterium
GTCTCCAAAGGCCCCGTGTATCTCGTGTCCTGCGAATGGTTTTCAAATACGGCCTGCTCCAGCACACACGGGGGATGGTGCGCCTCCGCCCTTAAGGTACACGTCACGTCATCGGTCACGTCCATGCGGCTTCCGCCCTGGTCGTTTAAACAGATGCCGCCTGCCGCTCCAAAGCCTTCCGCAGCACCTCCGGCAGCTCCTTGCCACGCACGGAAGCCCTGCGGAGTATACCCTGACACGCCCTCGGACTCAAATAATATCTTTCCGGCACTCCCGGCTGTAAAATCTGCGACAAGGTAGATGCGTTTCCTACGTTGGGGGACGCCCCACAGGCAGGCTAATGTAAAGTGAAAAATAATGTAAAGTCACCTCCTTCAAATGCCAGAAATGCTGAAAAATTCATCGCTAAACTCAACATAATTCTTTACACTTTTATTGGATGGATCATCCCATCACAATAAAATATGGAGGTTTTTACGCGATGAAAGAAACAAAAAGTACGCCAGCCGCAGATATCCGCGAACTGGTCACAGCGGTTAAGGCACAGATGTCCGGGCTTGGCTACAGCCAGTACACCATTGACCGCATGGACGCGGTGTGGAAGAATCTGGCATCCTACTGCGAGGAACATAATGACGGCCTGCTGACAGCGGAATCGGCACGGTGCTTTGTCTGGGACCTGTACGGCGCTGTCCTGGGCGAAAAGGATACATCACAGAACGTCAACAGGGCCGTCCACATACTGCTGGACTTCCAACAGTTCGGCATGATCTTTAAGCAGTCCCACATGACCCTGAAGTCCTTTTCAGATGCATTCAGCCCGCTGTTTGAAGGCTTTCTTGAAAAACTGCGCAAAGACGGCTTTGCAGAGGGCTCTGTCAGGACATGGCGCAGCCGGCTGTTCCGCTTCGAGTATTTCCTGGCAAACAGCGGGATAGACCGGTTCAGCCAGATCGAGCTGCACCACCTGAACGCCTATATCGAAACGCTGGCCGGTTTTTCTTCCGGGACAGTCGGCGGGACAATCAAGCTCCTTGGAAGGCTGTCAGATTATGCCCTCGCAAACGGCTGGCACAGCAGGAGCTTTTCCGGCTCCCTGCCGGATGTGCGCCGCACACACAGCTACAGGCTGCCGACAGTGTTTACCCCGGAGGAAGTGGAGCGGATACTGGCATCCGTTGACCGCGACAATGCCCAGGGGAAGCGCAACTACGCGGTATTCCTGCTCGTTGCCCGCCTGGGCCTGCGTATCAGCGATGTCCGCCTCCTCCGCTTTGATTCCATCGACTGGCAGAACAGGCGGATATCCATTACCCAGAAAAAGACAGGCGTGCCGCTGGAGCTTCCGCTCCCCGACGATGCAGGGTGGGCCATTATCGACTATCTTAAGCATGGACGCCCGGAAACGGACTGCGGGTACATTTTCGTGCGGCACACAGCCCCGTTTGATGCCCTGAAAAACAGCTTCCGCGAAACCGTGGTGAAAGCTGTCCAGAAAGCCGGGGTAAAAGTCCCTGCGGATAAGCCGGTAGGGATGCATTCCTTCCGCCACAGCATAGCCACGGCCATGCTCTCCAATGGCGCGAAGCTGACGGAGATCGCCCAGACGCTGGGCCACACAACGCCGGAAAGCACCCAGACATATATCAGTACGGATACGGAGCTGCTCCGTCAGTGCGCATTGGAGGTGGATCTATGAAAACATCCTACTTCACAGGCCCATTTGCCCCGATGTGCGAAACTTTTGTCGCCCAGAAAAGGGCCTCCGGCCTTGTATACGAACAACAGGCAATGCTCCTTAAGATGTTCGACAATTTCTGCAAAGGGTACGAGGTCCATGATTATACAATCACGAAGGAGATCGCCACCTCATGGTGCGCAAAGCGTCCGAATGAAAAAGAGATAACAAGGCACAACAGGGTTGCGGAAATGCAGCGCTTTGCGGTGTTCCTCTGCAGGCAGGGGCATCCGTCATACCTGCTGCCTGCCATCCCGAAATCCAGGGAGAAACATGTGCCGTATATTTTTACCAGGGAGGAAATGGCATCCATCTTTGACCGTCTCGATAAACTTGAGCCGACCAATGTCTCCCCGCACCGGCACCTCGTGTATCCACTGCTGTTCCGGATGCTGTATGGCTGCGGGCTGCGCATTTCCGAAGCACTGTCGCTGCGCCTGCAGGATGTTGACACAGCCAGCGGCGTCCTTCATATCCTGCATGGCAAGAATGACAGGGAGCGCATCGTGCCTATGTCCGACTCGCTCACCGGCCGGTGCCTCCGGTACATCCGGGATGTCCACCAGGATACCCCGGAAGATATGCCTTTTTTCTATACAAAAGAGAAAAAGCGCTACGCAAAGTCTTCCATAGAAAAAGCGTTCCGCGGTTTCCTCTGGGATGTCGGCATTCCGTACCGGGGAACCAGCCTTGGACCCCGCGTGCATGATGTCAGGCATACCTTTGTCTGCCACAACATCCAGG
>CAJTTT010000088.1 GCA_910579285.1 uncultured Lachnospiraceae bacterium
GGGCCATGATCCCAGCGAAGCAGGGAATGGCTGTGTATTTGCCAGTCAAAATTCGGTCGATTGCCATGCTGCGCCGGTGTTCCCTGCTCTCATGGGGCCGCACTACCGTTTTGTCGCATAGGGATTCAATGAAGGAAAACCGCATATTCGCAAGGGCCGCTTCACGGTCAAGTCCTGTTTCTTTTTCCATCACAGAAACCATGTGTTCAAAAGTTGTCTGCTTTTCATTGGAAAGCGATAGCTTCTCCGCAATCAAGTGGTCATTTTCCACTAATTTTGTGGCAGTAAAGCGGACAGGCAATCCTTTTCCCTTCGCTTCCGGCTCCAGCATATGTACTGCGGCGTGGATACACCGATGTACCGCGCCTACCGGATCATGCTCATCGGCACTGGCTGGACAGAAATCCACCCGCCCAGGAACCTCCCGGTGCCTCGCCACATGGAGCGCGTGGTCGATCAATTCCTCGATGCCCTCATTCTTCGCTGCTGAGATCGGAACAACCGGGATGCCGAGAATTTCCTCTAACTCATTGACTCGTATGGAGCCGCCGTTTGCCCGAACCTCGTCCATCATATTGAGGGCCAGCACCACAGGGATACCTAATTCCATGATCTGCATGGTGAGGTACAGATTTCGCTCTATGTTAGTGGCGTCCACAATATTGATGATCCCATCCGGGCGGGTATCCATCAGAAAATCCCTTGTGACAATTTCCTCACTGGAATAGGGAGACAGGGAGTAAATTCCTGGCAGGTCAGTTACAACGGCCTCTGGGTGATTGCGTATCACACCGTCCTTTCGGTCAACGGTCACACCAGGGAAGTTCCCAACATGCTGATTTGCGCCGGTGAGTTGGTTAAACAGCGTAGTTTTTCCGCAATTTTGATTTCCGGCCAGAGCAAACCTGATATTTGCTCCTTTTGGAATTTCGTTCGCAGAATCGTGGAAGTGGTAGCTTCTGACCCTGCCAAGCTCACCCATTCCCGGATGAGCCACAGCCGTTCGCCGCTGTTCGCTGTGTGGCAGAGCCTTTTTTTCGTGGACTTGCTCCACGGTGATTTTCTGCGCCTCGTCAAGCCGCAGGGTCAGTTCATAGCCGCGCAGTTTGATTTGTACCGGGTCGCCCATGGGCGCGATTTTTTGAAGGGTAACTTCTGTTTGGGGCGTCAGCCCCATATCCAGCAGGTGATGGCGGAGCGCACCGCTTCCACCTATGGACAATATATAGGCGCTCTGTCCAGGCTTCAACTGATCCATCGTCATCGTGCAATACCTCGTTTATCGCAACAGAACGTGTTCCGTCCCTTTTTCTATGACCATCCGAACGTGGTCGTCCACCAGGGTGTAGAAGATCATTTTCCCGTCCCTGCGCTGCCTCACCAGTTTATTGGCTTTCAAGAGGCTCAACTGGTGAGACACCGCAGATTGTGTCAGGCCCAGCCGGTCCGCCAAGTCGCTGACACAGGCGTCCTGCTCCATAAGAACCAGCAGAATACGCACACGGGTGGGAGTTCCTAACGCCTTGAAAAATTCCGTTAAAAAATACAAATCATTTTCTTTCAACTTTTCAAAAGAGCGTGCTTTTTCACTCGGCATTAGAAACCCGCCCCTCCTTGGTACTCCTTATCATCATCATGTAAGAAGCTTAGTAATGATAAAAGATGTTTTTCCACGTTCCTCAAGCAGTCGATCATATCGTTTTGCTGGAATTAGCGCAAGCGCCATACATACTGCTGTGGTAGCAATCTGTATTCCAGTTGCACTTGTAAACAGCGATGCAATCACTCCGCCCAGCACCAATGCCACCATAGGCAGCAAATATACCAATATTACAATGTACATCACTTCCGCCGTATTGCTTTCCACAATTACTCTATCTCCTGGCTGTGCATCAAGGGGATTTTCGGCCTGCACTATAATTGTAACACTCTCTGTACCGCAACCACCGCATTTTTCACAGTCATGGCCACATGCGGATTCTCTAAGTATAGAAACCTCCGCATAGGTGCGATTGATGATCCTCTTAACCGTTGCAACCTGTGTCATGTTATCCTCTCCATCCGTTACAGGTGTCTTGTTTAGTGTAAAGATGCTTTTTACAGCTTCTTGACAAACAAGCAGCGGATGGCGTTCAACACGGCAAGGATCATTACACCCACGTCCGCGAAGATAGCCAGATACATATTGGCAATGCCCACAGCGCCCAAAATCAGGCAGGCAAACTTGACGCCCAAGGCCATGGTGATGTTCTGATAGACGATCCGCAGACACTTCCGGGAAATCTTGATGGCCTTTGCAATCTTTATGGGATCGTCGTCCATCAAAACAATATCTGCCGCTTCAATAGCCGCGTCCGAACCCATCGCTCCCATAGCCACGCCAATGTCGGCTCTGGACAGCACAGGAGCGTCGTTGATACCATCACCCACGAAAGCCAGCTTTGCCT
>CAJTTT010000089.1 GCA_910579285.1 uncultured Lachnospiraceae bacterium
CCACTGGCTCTAATGCAAGAGCGTACAACGCCTGCATTGCCCTGTCATACATAGTTGGAATCCCTAACGGACGTTTCTTTTTCTTATCTTTCTTCTCAATATAGACACGTCTTAACGGTTTTGCTTTGTAGCCTTTGTCTGTCAATGACATGACAGCCCTCATCTTCATTGCAGGTGTTGACCAGATTTCTCCGTCCACCCCTGCGGTTTTCTTTCCTTTGTTTGTGGTCACACGCCTTACGGCGAGTGCTTTTGCATAGAACGAGTGCGCCAGTAGATACTGAAGCCGCTTCACTGTGTTCCATTTCTTTTCCTGAGTTGCCTTGACAATCCTGACTTGCAGCCTATTAACTTCCTGCTCCGCTTTCTTCCAGTCGATAGTTTTCCACTGCATGGAAAGCCGCTTGCTGTCCGATAATCTCTCAGAAACTGGCGTTTCCGTCGTTGAATTATTACCGTTCATAGGTTTACCTCCATTCTTTGCCATGAAATACCGTGGGATAAGTCTGCACCCTTTCGGGTCAGGGCAAATCTTGAACCCCTATGCCCCGCCATTACAGCAGAGCCGTTCGCTTTTTATCCCGTTCCTCTACCCTCTGTGCCATTTCTCTGCCTTACGGCTTCGATACCTTAAATATAAGGAACACATAGGGCTTACCAAGTTCCGCATAATAAATAATTGTGAATGCCTTAGACGCCATCTTTGAGCCGGGAGGAATCACGTCCATTTGTTACGGTGTTGAGAAAGTCACCGCAACCACCTCCGCACCTTTTGGTGTAAGTGTATCAGCCTTATTTCACTTATTCCCTGTAACGACTCTTACAATGGTTCACATTACATTCGTCATAGCACTCTTATCCTAACAGTACGCCCGACTTAGGCTGTCAGGTTTCCCATATTGTCCCACAAGCTTCCCACCTGAACGTTACCATTCACGCAGATTGTGGTAGGATTACCCCAAATGGATAGGGTAGCTGACGACCAGCAATTTATTATGCGACTTCTTGTCGCACTCCGCTATCTGGGTCAGCAGATAATGGTTTTTCATCGCATTACTATTTCTGCTGTTGATATGCCCTATCCGGTATATTCCGGTCTTCTGGTTGTTAAACCCCTCATTTTCTATTTTCCAACGTCCCCTCGCTGCTGTTATCATTTCCTCTAGGTTCCGCTTTGTCAGCTCTATATCGCTAATCCACTGGAATTTCACTTTTGTTTTCCCATCTTTTTTTGTGTATTCATACTCATACAGATTCATGGCCTCTGCTTTCCCGGCTACTTCTTCTACATGGTTGATATATGCCCCCGTCCCTTTTTCCCCGCAGGTTCCTTTCACTTCTGTTTTTCCACCTCCTCCTTCTATCCACGCATAACTTTCTGCCACGTTTTTCTGGCGTGTTGCTTTATGGGTTAAAATATATCTCCAGCCATTTTCCCGGCAGATCTCCATAATGGTTTCCGCCGCATACAGGCAGTCCCCCTGAATGCACAGTGCAAGCCTCGGATATTCTTTTTTTAATCTTCCCAGCAGCCGCTTTGCTGCATTTATCTCACAATCCTGTTTCGGGGCATCTTCTCTTTCGTTTTCTATAAATTCGGTATCCAGGCTCAGCACCACCTTTTCCCCCAGGATCAGTTTTGCCTCCAGTACCCTGTGGTAATAATAGGCCTCCTTTTTCCCGTCCTCTGTTGTATATGTGGTGCCCAGGCAGTTTTCACAATGCCTTTCCTTAAAACAATACAGCTGTGTCCCGTCCAAAACAACTCTCCAGTACTTTCCCAGCAGACGGTTTCGGTAAAACTGTTTGCCACGGATCAGGGCATTCACCAATTTTTTGCGTAAATCGGCAAGGCATTGTGGCGACAGCCTTTCCAGATAATAGTTTAATGTATCATAATGTGGCATTTCTTCCAGTTCCTGGTTGCCCGACATCTGCGACAGCGTATTAATGCAGGTTTCTTCATTAAAATTTTCTTCCATTTCCCGCATACTTTCCTGACTGCATACATTCTTAAGGATCCCCATAAACACAAGGTCTGCCTGGGTATAAGTGATATAGCTTTCGTTGCGTGGATCATCCATTTCATTGATCCAGATCCTTAAATCTTTCCAAAAATGCCTCTGTATCATTATAAAATCAACAATTCCCTTATCTTGCTGTTTTTGTTTTCGTTTCTCCGCTTTTCTCATCAATCTCTCCTCCATTGTGAAAAGTTTTTCTTATATTTTACCGCAATGGAGACAATTTGTATTATTTTCAAGTCTTTTTGTTGCGAAAAGTTTTTATTCCTCATTGCTGGATTTGGCCCCAGGACAAACGCATGAATGTTTATTCTCTTTATTATGCTTCATTATCAAGTCTTACAGACTTAATATCTGTTCCAAATACTTTCTGGCATTCATGCTAATACAA
>CAJTTT010000090.1 GCA_910579285.1 uncultured Lachnospiraceae bacterium
ATAGAGAATGACGATGGACGGATGACGAAGGACAACATGATTACCTTGGCAAATTTCTTCCAGGTGTCTACGGATTATCTTAACTTCCTGAAATTTTCTCACTCAAATTGACCTTTTTTATCATTACAGCCGTTTTATTCATCACCAGACGTTATAAAAGCCATAATTTCATCGTAAGATTTCTTACTGTTTTCAATAGCTTTTATCAGTTCTTTTTTCTTTGCCTCGTCTCTTTTCATATGCAAATCTTTCAGTTTTGCAACCTCAGAATCATACTTTTCTTTTGCTTTCGCTACTGCTTCCTCCTGCTTCGTTATCTGCTCTTCTATCGAAATATCTTTCCTTGGTCTTGCCATATGCTACCCCTCTCTTTTCTCTTTTCCCTCATGTTCTGCAAGGATTTTACTCAGTTTTCCCGCTTCCCTTCGGACATATTCTGCATCTATGTCAAACGCCCTTAGTATTGCTTTCTGCGTTGCCGTTACCGCATGATCCATCCTGTATACCCCATCTGTCTGGCGCACCATCTCTATCTTTTCCAGCTCCCGGATCGCTGCCGGAACCGTCATATAATTCGGGCTTTTTTTCAGCCTATCCATCTCGTCCTTTAACAGTGTGTAGATCCGGCACCTCACTATCAATGCTATGAATTCTATCAGTATTTTTGCTCCTGCCGCCTCGTCTGACTGTACCCTCAGGCTCTTATTCCCAAGATACGATTTATCTCCCCTGAACAGCTTCTCCGATGCATCCCGGCTCTTGTACAGTTCCAACGCTTCCCCCGCTGTCATCTTTTTTGATGTTATGATCACATAATAACCGCACAGGTTTATCTCCTGCTGGACCGCATCCGTTTTCTCCCTGGCGTATAAGAATGTCCCGTCCTTTTCATAGGTTTCCAGATAGAAATACTGCTTAAACCCGTCTCCTATTGTGACTTTTTTCCCTTTCACCTTATCAAGATATTTCGCCATCCTGTCTATCTTTGCTTCTATCTGCTCATGCTCAGCGCTTGCCTTCTGGTCCGAATAGTAGATATGGAAATATCTCTCCTTCCCATCCCCCGCATAGAGGCTTCTTTTCACTGTGGTCCCAGAAACCTTATATTTCCTGATACTGTACTCCCTTATGTTTTCAAAACTCCCCCTCTTCCCAAGGATCAGCCCCTTTACAAAAGCTCCCATACCTTTGATCATGATCACGAAATCATACCCGCACTGGTCCATATACTGTATGTTCTCTTTGCCAAAATATCCCCTGTCCAGGATGAACCCCACCTTCTTATATCCGTAGCCTTTTGCCTTCTCCAGCATGAACTGGAGCTGGGATATGTCCACTATGCTTCCCGGGTACTGTTCATAAAAAAGCGGCTCCTTGTTCGCTGTGTCATATGCAATGGAATAGTTAAAAACTGGAAGCCCCTTATCATCCTTTGGATGGCCATACTCCACAAATTCGATGTCGCCTGCCTGGCAGTTCTTATTCGTTGAATCATACGAAATATATATTTTTTCCCTGTGGTCCCTCGCTTCATTCCATTCGTTCACAAGCCCTATCCTCTGGTCATCTGTTACAGACACAAGGAAATCTGATACCTTTGTATCACTGTATATGTGCATCTTTTCCGTGAAAAGCGGGTGGTTATAGGCATAGGCAGGATAATACTGTGCCGCGTTATTTTCACTGATGATGGAATAAGATACAAGGTCTGCAACAAGCCCGCCGTCTCTCGTTCCGAAATACTTTTCTATCACTGCCGGAAGCCGGTAATCCTCTAAAATTTTCCGGATCACAAGAAATGCCCCTATCCTGACACAGCTGCTCCTGCAGGTTTCTGACCTTTCTTCAGGCTGTTCCAGACCCCCGAAATATTTCACATAATTCTCATTAGGGACCATCTTTTCCGGATCGTTTTCAGACCGCTTCCCAATGATCCTCTGGTCCGGCACATTGTATTTTTTCTCCGGATGGTACGTGCGTCCGACCACATATCTTACATAAATTGCCTTTCCTTTTTTAACCTGGTTTATCTTGCCAGGGACGTCCGGTATCCTCACTTCGTAATTTAAGTACATGGCCTTCTCCTTGCGTTAATATTAAGCGTAACTTTACACTCAATATTATACCATTTCTGCAAGGTTTTGGCAAGACCGAATGGTGCTTAAAATGCCTATTTTTCAAGGTTTTCGGCGATTCTTCATCCTATCATGGCGGCATTGAGCGTCACTTTTTTCAGGAAGTTCACAATCAGTGTTTATGGGGCTTCGTATACTGTTTTCATTGTAGAAGGAATTATATAGCGGGAACTACGGATTATATCTCAG
>CAJTTT010000091.1 GCA_910579285.1 uncultured Lachnospiraceae bacterium
CCCCAACACATTTCTTAATCCATTTTGCAAATGTTGTTCTCATGTTTATTACCTCCTAGTATAATAATGATATAGCCACAAGAGCTATATAGTTAATAAGTTACAAAGTCATATCTGATGAATAACAGAAGGAGAATTCCCTCTCCATCAGAAGTTATTAAAAATATTTATCATGTCTGAGGTTTCCTTAATGCACCAGACAAAATATAGAGGTATAATCACCGAGGCAGGATCATTGACGTTCCCTCCTTGGGAACCAGCAGAGCCTCTGCTGGCGAAACCTCCTGGAAAGTCTGTCAGTCCATTCGGTGGTGATTTATGTTTTGGCTGGTTGGGAAGCCCCAGGCTATACCTGTATAAGCCGCTAGGTTGTGTATCCGCCTTTTGGAAATGGATGCCTGCCAGAAAGGATAAAACCATGCAATACCAAAAAGTACTTAAGATGCTCGAATGCATACCCTATCTCTCAGTCGGGCTTGATGTCGGGGCAGACTTCACATGGATGTCCATCATGCTCCCCAATGGCACCCTTGCCGGGAAACCTTTTAAGATCGTCCATTCCGATCCACAGTCCCGGGAGCTTGCCGTCACAAAAATAAAGGAAGCACAAGAGGCGTATTCTCTTGAAAGCCGCTGCTTCCTTGAGTCCACCGGGATCTACCATATCCCGCTCCTGTGCTTCCTTCGCGATAAGGGTCTTGACTGCTCGGTCATTAATCCTATCATTACTAAGAATAGCACAAATATGAACGTAAGGAAACTGCATAATGATAAATTTGATTCAAAAAAAGCTGCCAAAGTCGGACAGGATGCCTCCCTTAAGACTTCCATTGTCCCGGATGACGCAGTCATCGACCTGCGCAACCTCGTGCGTGACTACTATTATTTCAAGGATCTGCAGTCCGCCATCGTGCTGAAGCTTAACGCGGAACTCAAAGTATCATTCCCCGCATACCTGAATGTGTTCAGCAAGGTCACGACACAGACATCCTTAAAGCTTCTGGAAGCTTATCCCCTTGCGGCGGACATGCTTGCCGCCCCAAGGGACGAGCTTGTGGAAAGCATCCGGCAGACAGCACGTTTTGGTGAAAAATATGCCATTTCCAAATATGATGCCATATGCGCTGCCGCAAAGGATGCTGCTATTTTTGGGCGTGCCCTTCCAAGCAACGCCCTCCGGATCCGGCTGTACATAAAAACCTACCGGGAATATCAGGCGCATCTGGACAGTATACTGGAAGAGCTGCATAAAACCGTGGATAACCTGCAGGGTGATCCGGTCTATGACCGTATCTGTCTTCTCCAGTCCCTACAGGGTGTCGGCTTCTTAAGCGCAGTTGTCCTGATCGCCGAAATGGGTTCCTTTGACCTGTTTTCTTCCCCAAAGAAGCTCTATGCCTACTTTGGGCTGGATCCAGGCGTGAATGATTCCGGCAAGTTCCATGGCGACAGGGTCCACATGTCCAAGCGGGGCTCCAGCCTTGCGCGGCGTATCCTGCATATGATCGCCATAAACAATCTGAAAGTGGATAAAGCAGCAAAAGCGCCTGTGAACCCAGTCATTTACGATTATTACATCCGTAAATGTGCCAGCAAGAAAAAGATTGTTGCTGTCGGGGCCGTCATGCACAAAATCTGCAACATTATTTTCGCTATGCTCCGGGATAATAAACCTTTTGAACTCATTACACCGGAAGAACACTGTGAACGTTATGCCGCAGAACACCCGGAATCTGTAAGCATCGTTGCCTGATGAGGTTTTGAATCAAATCTTAAAAATCCCATGGCAATGGGTTTATTAAAGTTACCCTTTTTTACATCAACTGCTTGAAAAAAATTTCTTGAGCATTTTTCATTTTACCTATTGACATTTCTTAGCTGGACTTTTCATGCATCGACTAAACGCATAGGCAAAGAAGAACCTTTTACGGTTCGCACCTTCCCAGCTAATCGCTCCGCAATCTTTTAATTTTCTTAGAAGTCTCTGTACCTCTCTCTGAAATCCCCAATTCCATAGAAAGACTTTTTACCGAATATTTTTCATTCATAAGCATATGCTCAGAAAAAAGGACAAGGCCGGAAACTGTAACAGATTCCGGCCCTGCCGTACAAAGCTATTTTATTCCATGTTGAGAAATTCAGCGGGTGTTATGACTATCGGATTCTTCAAGCCTGATTCCAAAAAATCTTTATCACCAGTAAGCAGAATATCAGCCTTTGCTTCAATCGCCGCTCTTAAAATGGGGCGGTCATCTGC
>CAJTTT010000092.1 GCA_910579285.1 uncultured Lachnospiraceae bacterium
ATATATAAGTTATATAATATGTTTCTAATATTCAAGAGGTGTATATTATTGATATTAAATAAATTATACCAGAACTATCCTTCTGAGAGCTACAAAAGGTGCGTATAAGGGATAGTCCAGAAAGGGGATGAAATGGGCCGGAGAAATAAGTCATACTCGAAGGATCTACATCAACAGGCGTATGAACGCCTGACAGGAATGCAAGCCTTTGGGGAGAGCAAAAAGGCGGCTGTAGCCAATGGGACGGACAGGGATAAGATTTTCTCTGTCAGCACCTACAAGGCATATTGGAAGCACACAAAATATTTTATCAAGTACATCAGGGAGAACTATCCGAAGTGTACCACGCTGAAAAGCGCAAAGAAGTACGCCAATGAATGGCTTCAGGCGCAGGTTGACCGTGGCCTGTCGGCCTGGACTGTCCAGCTTGAGGCGAAGGCCCTCGGCAAGCTCTACGGCATCCAGCCGGATGACGAGAATTATTTCAAGCCCCCCAAACGGAATCGGGAGGACATTAAGCGGAGCCGCGGGGATCGGGTGCGCGACCGGCATTTCTCCAAAACCAATAATGACGAGTTGATTAAGTTCTGCCGGGGAACGGGGCTTCGCCGGAGTGAGCTGGAGGAGCTGCGGGGTAAAGACTTAGTGACCAGGGCGCAGATCGAGGTGGAGATTTCCCGCCTGGAGACTATCCCGGAGGACCGGCGAACGCCAGCGGACGGGAAACGGCTTTCCATGCTCCAGGACACCCGGCTGTTCCAGGGGGAGTATTTTACCTTCGTGCGGAATGGGAAGGGCGGCAGGATGCGCCTGAGTCCCATTATCGGCAAGAATACAGAGCAGATCGTGGAGCGGATCAGCAGCACGCCGCCAGAGGAAAAGGTGTGGCAGCATGTCCATAAAAGCGCCGACATTCATGGATACCGGGCGGAGTACGCTACGGCCATCTATAAGGCCCATGCCAGGGCGATAAAAGAGATCCCCTATGACCGGGTAAACCGGGGGACGGGGCGGCGGTATCAGAGCGAGGTATATGTCTGCCGGAAGGACGAAGCCGGGAAGAGACTGGACAAGGCGGCGATGCTGGTGTGCAGCAAGGCCCTCGGCCACAATCGTATCAGCGTGGTTGCCGACAATTATATTCGGGGCCTGTAAGGGAGGTGGACGCTGTGGCGAAATATGTGAAGGAAGGGACCTTCGGCGGCTACAAGGAGGTTCCTGGCGGTTTGTCCGATCCGGAGTGTTCCCATGTGATTCTGCCGCTGAAGGAGTACAACGAGCTGCACCGGCGAATTGCTGCTACGGAGCAGGAGAGCCGAAATACAAAATATGAGGCCGAGAAGAGGATGCAAAGGCTTGAAAATGACGCGCGGTATAAAGTTCAGGCTGCGGAAGCATCGGCGGCGCAAAAGGTAGCCGACATGGAGGGAGAGCTGGAGGAAGAGCGGCGGGAAAGCGCCTATCAGCGTGGCTTGAATAAGAACCTGCTGCGGATCGCCAGAGAACGGGCGAACGCTGACCGGAAGCTGAAGCCAAAGAAGGAGCATACCGGGTATGTTGTCGTTGCTTCAGAAGAAAAAGAATACCGCTATAGGGACGGGAAGAAGTGGAAGAAAGTAAAACTGTGGGAAACTGTGCTGCAAAGCTATTATTCGGTCGATTTTACGGAAGAAGAGGCCAGGACCCAAATTGAGAGAGACTTGCTCCCCCAAGACGGGGCTTGGTTAATTGCGGAGATAGGAATATCAGCCAGATACAGAGGAAGGTATGAGGGTATGATTGAGGATGTTTCGGTCAAGGAAGATTTTATGAAACGGAATATACTGCTGGCGGGGCAGCAAAGGTTGAGGGCCAATTTTCGCTCTGGCTATTGGGAGCTGGTGTTTATGCACACGAAGGCCCTGGGCATCGTCCCACCGGCTATGCGGGCGCGGTGATCTATGGCCTTCAATCGGCGTTCTGAGGGCCTTGACGGGCATTTAGCGAGAGGGGGTGGCCCCTCTCCCCCGGGCCTGCTTGTGAGGTTTCTGAGGGCCTTAAAAGACTTGTAAAAATAGCCTGTCCAAGGGACTTGAAATGCCGGGCAGGACGGGCTATAATTATAGCAAAAAATAGGGAAAAAATATATTGATAATAAACGCCCCCCTAAGCCTACAAAACGTTACTCTTTTTCTCTCTCGGAAAGGGAGAAAGTCGGAGGGGAAAAGGGGGGTGAG
>CAJTTT010000093.1:0-451 GCA_910579285.1 uncultured Lachnospiraceae bacterium
ATTCAACCGCTTTTGCTGTGGATTTCTCCCGCAGCGCCTCCGACGCCAGCCGCTCATACATTTTGACTCTGCGGATCAACTCCATTTGCAGCTCTCCCGGATGTTCTATCCTGTGGGGCGTACATGCGCCTTTTTCTATTGTGCAGGTAATCTCCACCACATCGTCATCCAAAAGTCCCGGAATGGCTCCCTGGTTAGGCACACACAGTATCATTTCCGATGCCTTTTTCTCAACCTGCGCCCGGATATACCCCAGGGCCACCCCTGCATATCCTCCCTCATCCTTCCCATAAATATCAAAATGATAGGGTTTATTTTCTCTCGATACGCCGGTCTCGTTCGCCATATACGCATTTGTCCTCTGTCCGTACCATTTTTCAAAAATCTTCAGGCAATCCTCGAAATCCTTTTCCATATCCAGGCCGGATGGATCATTCAAGTTGGATAACTC
>CAJTTT010000093.1:459-2212 GCA_910579285.1 uncultured Lachnospiraceae bacterium
AGAATAAACGCATGAACGGAATAAAGGAACATATCCTCCATTTATTTTACCGAGCGGTCTCGGAAACTCTTTAAGCCCGAATTTCCGCTCTTTTTTCATGTTCTTCTTTTTTGCTTTCCTCCATATCCCGGAAAACATTTTTGTTATATTTTCAAAAAAAGTATTGACATATAAGCCAAAATGTGCGGCGCGTTTGGTGACCATATACGCCAGTCACCAAACGCGCCCCTTGTAGTTAAGAAGCATCTGTGCCACACGCACAGCACTAAACTACAAGGAGGTGCTCTTTATGATCAAGTACTGGCAGTCTATGCAGGATTACAAGTACTTTCTCACCGAATCCAAATCCCATTTCGATTCCTCTGAAAGGAACCGGCTCCATACGGAGCTTTGGGAACCCTGGCAGAAACTCCGCCTTTTCGATACCGATAAGGCCATGGAGTTCCTTCTGCCCTTTTACTCCAACACCGGCAGGCCTGCTATGAACCAGCCGCAAATATTAAGGTCTTTTATCCTCTTCTTTCTTCTATTTTCAGATGGTCTGACCAAGCTCTCCCTTACCCTTTGGGTGGACAGACTCAAACATGACCGCGTTCTCGCCGCACTCATCGGCTGTACCCCGGATTCCCTGCCGCCCCTCGGTTCTTATTTTGACTTCATGGACAGGCTCTGGACTGCACCGCCAACGGACTTATATGCACGGGACAAACTCCTCCCCGCTTCCTGGAACAGCAAAAAGCCCGATAAGCCCAATGGCAAAAAACAGAAAGCACAGGAAACAAAGCCCAAAATTACTGAAGCAATCGAAAAACGCCTCATGGACGGGAAGGATATCCCTTTTAACTTTGAGGGGCGGCTGCAGCGCTTCTTCTATCTTGTGGCTGTCCTGCCTTCCATGGAATGCGGCCTGATCCCAATGGAACACCTTACCGTTTCCGGGGACGGCACCGCTGTACATACCCATGCCTGCCCACGCGGACACCACAGGGTCGGCGCACCCGATAACCTTCGGCATTTCCCCGACCCTGACGCTTCCTGGGGCTGGGACAGTGACCTGGATAAATTTTACTTCGGCTACACTTTGTTCCAGTTATCATGCTATAACAGTGAACTCAGGACAGACATTCCCCTTCTCCTGCGCTTTACCAGCGCAAGGCGGCATGATTCAGTCAATTTCCTTGTCGCTTTCCACGAACTGGAAAAACATATGCCCGCAGTTCCCATTGAAAATATGTGCCTGGATTCCGCAATGGACAATTACCCCACTTACAGGCTCCTCAAAAAAAGGGAGATACGGGCATTCATCGACCTCAATGACAAATGCGGCCGGCCAAAAACAATTCCTGATGTCATCACCATTGACAAAGATGGAACTCCTCTATGTCAGGAAAAACTGCGCATGAAGCCTAACGGTTATGACAAATCCAGCGGCTACCTCATGTGGCGCTGCCCCTATGGGAAAGAACACTGTTCCAAATGTAAAAACTCCTGCACAGATTCCAAATATGGGAGGGTCGTCAAGACCAGGCCCGACTGGGACATCCGGCTTTACACCGATGTCCCCCGCGGCACAGATGCTTATAAGAAGATCTATAACCAGCGCACCGCCACGGAACGCATCAACAACCGCATCCTCAATGGCTACGGCCTGCACCGTATGTTCATACACACAAAGGAGCATTATTCTTTCATGACAACCATGATCGGGATCTGCATCCATCTGGATGCCCGCTATAAACAACAGGTGCAGGCA
>CAJTTT010000094.1 GCA_910579285.1 uncultured Lachnospiraceae bacterium
TCTCTGAACTCGTTTCTTTTATTGCAATAAATCCTTTTGGCGGGTATAATAAAATAAAAATTTTTCTGCACCTCAAAGGAGTGCCTTTTATGATAGAAAAATGGATAGCAGAGGCAACGGAATGTGATTTCAAAGTTGCCGTTGAAATTAAAAAACCAAAAAGCTGGCTGAAAAGCGTCAGTGCCTTTTCTAACGGTATTGGAGGGACGCTGTTCTTTGGCATTGACGATAATCAGAATACGGTCGGCCTGCCCGACATTCAAGGTGATGCCGAGGCCATCAGCCGCTTTATTAAGGAGCGGATTACACCCATCCCTCAATTTGTGCTGACCCCGTTTCAGGAAGATGGAAAGGATATGCTTGCCTTAAAAATTCCAGCTGGGACCTCTACACCCTATTACTATAAGGCAGACGGTATTATGGAAGCCTACATCCGGGTTGGGAATGAAAGCGTGGCTGCGCCTGATTACATCGTCAACGAACTGATTTTGAAAGGAACACACCGGTCCTTTGACGCGCTGGTGACAGATGCCCCCAGGAAAGATTATAGCTTTACACTGTTGGAAGCAACCTACCTGGAGCGTACAGGACTGCGGATGGAACTGCCGGACTACTGTTCTTTTGGCCTTGCGGATAAAAATGGGATGCTCACAAATGCCGGAAGGCTGCTGACGGATCAGCGCACTGTTTTTAACTCCCGGATATTCTGCACCCGCTGGAATGGTTTGGAGAAAGGCTCTATCTTTGATGATGCGCTGGATGACAAGGAGTATGAGGGCAGTCTGATTTATCTCCTGCAAAGCGGCTGTGAATTTATCCGAAACAACTCCAAAGTCCGTTTCGCAAAAGAAGCGCAGTATCGTGTGGATAAACCTGATTACGCAGAGCGGGCAGTAACCGAGGCTGTGGTCAATGCCCTGATCCATCGGGATTATATCGTTTTGGGCAGCGAGATTCATATTGATATGTACGATGACCGGGTAGAGATTGTATCGCCAGGTGGAATGTTCGAGGGTGCGCCTGTTCAGGAATGTGACATCAATACCATTCGCTCTGTACGCCGGAATCCAGTCATTGCAGACTTGTTTCACCGTATGAAATATATGGAACGGCGGGGAAGCGGTCTGCGTAAGATCGTAAGTGAAACAGAAAAACTGCCAGGGTATGAAGAATATCTAAAACCGGAGTTTTTCTCAACACCATCGGATTTCAAGGTGATTTTGAAAAATGTGAACTACATCATGAGTGGTAGTTCCACACATGAAACCACACATGATACCATACATGACCTTGCTTTGACACAAAAACAGGCTCTTTTATTGGACTTCTGCACCGAGGCCAGAAGCAGGGATGAGATGCAGTCATTTGTCGGGATTACAAACCGTTCTCATTTTAGTAAGGCTTATTTGAAACCGCTGTTGGCATCTGGGAAACTTAAAATGACCATTCCTGATAAGCCTAAGAGCCGGAGCCAAAAATATATTACAGCAAAAGAGCAATAGGCCAATCCGGGTTGTGGCTGGAATCAGCCGATATTCCGGCAAAAAGAAAAAGCGGAGGAAGGCGCGGCGAAGAACGCCGTTCCTCCCTCCGCAGATGGAGCAAACTATCCGGTCAGGAGAGCTTGGAAAGCTGGGCCAGTATCTTCTGCACACCCTCCCAAAGCTGTTCCTGCCGCTGGGATATATCCTCCAAATCAGCGTCATAAACCCGCCCGGTTTCATGCACTTTACGGGTCAGCTGGTTTAAGTTGTTGCTGGAATAGCGCATCAGGGACACCAGCTCCTTCAGCTCCGGCAAATCCAGCTTTACCACATACCCGTCCAGCGCCATTTTCCGCAGATAGGCTTCCCGGTTGACGGTTCCAAGCTGGGACATTTTCTGCTCAATCAGGGCCAGCTCCTCCGGGGAAACCCGGAAATTCACCTGTACCTCCCGTTTCCGCTTTGCCGCGCTCATCGTTCCGGTTCCCGTTTCTTAGGGGCGGCGGGTCTGCGTTCCGGCGGCTCCTGTTTGAGTTTTTCCAGGACGGAGCCTTTCTCCGGGGCTTGAAGGACTTTCCGCGCCTGCTTCAAAAACAGATCGGTCAGGCCGGGGTTGACCTTATCCACCACCAGGACATAGCTGTGGCGGGGATCACCGCCATCCTCCGGCATGGGGATTGTTTTCGCCCAGGC
>CAJTTT010000095.1 GCA_910579285.1 uncultured Lachnospiraceae bacterium
TGGTTCTCCTTTTGCTTTCTTATAGGAATCTTAATAAAATCGGGGTGGCTTTTCCCCATCTTTGACAGTTGAAAAATGGTAAAAACCTCACACTCAGCATAAATACGCTGTTTGTGGGGTTTTCTTAATTGAAAAGTATGTAGCTATTTTTGTTTCTTCCGGGTCTGGTTTAAAATTTTTCTCATATTTTTTTGAGAAGTAATCTGATAGTCTGTTCTGAAACCAAAAGCATCATGCAGTGCATCTGTTAAATCGGTCCTTGTGTAAGCGGGGATATATCCCTCTCCGGGAGCAATCATCATATCCATAGTTCTCAGGGTTCCAATGATTTCTTCGCAGCTGTATTGTTCTTTCAGTTTCTTTTCGAGTATTCTGTAGATTACGAGAGCAGTAAAGCATGTCGTAAAGTGGGCTGTAATCCGGTCCCTTCTGGAAAGATACACGGGTCTTGCTTTGAATTCTGTTTTCATAATCCGAAAGCATTCTTCGATTTCCCATCTCTTCTGATTGAGCTTGATGATTTTTGCAACATCATAATCCAGATTTGTACATACAGCATAGAAGCCATCATATTTCGCTTCATTATCTATCTGTTCTTGATTCAGTGAAGCAATGGTTTTGCCTGCGGCTTCTCCATCAGCAGTACAGTGCTCCAGTTCAATAAAACGCCTTGGGTCACTTGGCTTTTTCTTTGAAAGGGAAGAAGGATTTTCGACGAACCTTCTCGCCCTTTCGAGCTGTCTTTCCCTTACCATGTGCTGATAATTACGGTATCTGATGGAATAGGTTACAATAAGATGCTGCTCAAGACCATTTTCATTCATCCATCTGTCTTTATAAAAGACTTTGTCGTGATCCTTTTCTTCGTCCAGTTCACTGAGTTTATACTTTTTCTTTTCACCGGGGATATACCATCCGTCATCATCCAGACAAAAATCCCGTAAAAATCCCTTGAGTTTTTTGACCGGCTGCGTTGTTACAAAACCACGTCCCTGAATGCTGTTGAACTTTCTGTTTGCTGTAGAGGAAAGTCCGGAATCGGTGCAGACAATAAACTCTGATGTACCAAAGTCTTTTAGGATTTTTTTCTCTAACGGAGTCATGGAAGGCTGTTCATTCTGGTTTCCATCAAAAACAGAGAAGGAAAGAGGGATGCCATCCGCATCCATGAACAGTCCCATCTGTACGATGGGATTGGGCCGATGCTCTTTTGAAACACCATATTTTCTGAAATCATCTTCCTCTTCGATTTCGAAGTAGTAATTAGTACAGTCATAGTAGAGGACTTCTTTCTTGCGTGCAACGACAGACTGGGAGTTTTTGTAGAGTTCTGCCTGAAAGAAATCATTTTCTTTAGCAATCACTCCGAGCGCCCTGTAAACCTGATGAAGGTTACACTTTGGCTGTTCCAGAAAGTTTTGTGCACTTTCAAGGGAAGATAACTTCGAGCCGGGTGCAATGATTCTGGAATAAACAAGCATGGAAAGAATATCATTCAGGTCGTAATCAAATTTATATTTATCAGAGATTGCATTACAAATCTTATCGGTTCCAAGAGAGTAGTAGATGTCCTTTAGAAACAGATAACCAACGCTGCAGGAACGGCGGGCATACTTGTCAATGAGCGTGGAAGCGGAATATTTGAGAAGGATTCCCTGTTTAGATTCTTTTTCTGCCAAAGTCAGTTTTTTTGTATAATCTTTTGCCCATTCAATGGGGTCCATATCACCACATCTGGCTTTGATTTCTTCAATGCTGCCAAGACGTTCAACAGTTTTGGTAGTTGTTTTGTTTCCAATACGGATAGATTTCTGAACATAATAAGCAGGCGATTTTTTAGTTCCGGCACAAGTTAGTTTCATAAGACATATCCTCCATATCTCTATTATAACATAAATACGCACAAATAGCTACATAAGAGTAAAGAAAATTTGACAAAAAAATACAGGCTTTATCGGACCTGTAAGAATTTTTCTTTTATTCAACTGTCAAACTACCGAGTCGGAGCCTTTTGATTTGAATTTAAAAATACAGAAGGCGCATGATGTGGCTATGGATGAGATTGGACTAAACGTAAAAGATTAATATTATTGAAATAATTGTACTATTGACATAAATTCCCATCTTTGACAGTTGAAAAATGGTAAAAACCTCACACTCAGCATAAATACGCT
>CAJTTT010000096.1 GCA_910579285.1 uncultured Lachnospiraceae bacterium
TCTTTATCCCCCTATCCACTGTTTTAGAATATAAAAAACCCGCTATACAACGTCTAAATAAATTATCAATATCCTCTGGTGCTTTTTGTAAAACTCCTAGCTCAATAGCAATTAATGGATAAAAAAGATAATAATTTATATTGTGTGATCGGAAATATTTATCCATTCCCATTTCCACATACTGATTAATCCTCTCACTTAATGTTCCCAATAATTCAAATTCATCCATAATGCACCTCAAGCTAACACATTTTATTAAGCTTTCAATTTATAAGCTACTCCTTAGGAATTTGCTGTTTCTTTTTTGACTATATTATAAATGACTTTCCTGTATTTTTTCTATCATTTCAACCACCTCGTTATATTCTATAAATTAACGCCCAATTTTCCTGTTCAGCATTTGCTATAAAATATCCACATAATACTTTCCATTAACCAATGAAAACACCACTTCTTTCGGTAAAATTTTGATTCCGGAATTAGCCATTCCAACCAATGTTATTGCCCAATCTGTATATTGGTCTGGAATCTTGTAACAATTTGCTTTCTTATTCTCCTCTATTGTAACCAAAGGAGCCCCGCTTTTATCTATTCCAACCGATAAAACCATATACTGATTGTGCCCTTCTCGGATTCTCAATTTCGGTTGTCTGGAAATGTCCTTATATACCTTAGCTCCTTTTTGATTAAAAAAAAACTCAGCAGAGTCATTATCAATAGGCTCTACTGGCAATTTATTGCTTATACGATCAAAATGACTTTGAAGCTATTCACACACAAACAAATTAAAGTTCTCTGGCTGCATGTCATAATTATCGTTCCTTATTTTATCTGCGTTTTCAAAATGACTCATATACTGTAGTAATGCTATAAATGAAACTAAATCATCTGAATATATACCTGCATATGTGCTATACCAATGCTTATTATCAATACATATTATCTTGTACAATTTTTTATATAAATTAAGTTGTCTATTGTTGAGTACAAACCATTCAGTGCCTAATAACGTTTTCTGAACTTTTTCATTTGCACTATCATTAATTAATGCTATATGGAGCGATTTCATCAATCTTGAAATAAGTCCAACAAACATGTCCGCCATTCTTATTCCAATATAGTCAGCTGAGTTCCCCTCTTTCACATCCTTTATTCCAATATCTCTAGCAGCATTTAATGTGTTACCTGTATTTCCCTCTTTATCAATCACAAGAGAAAACTCCTTTAAATTCATTTCGTTGCACAACTTATTAAAACCATCAAATGGTGCAAAATATCTCCAATCTAAACTACTAATGGGTTGCACATCATCTAATAAAAGTATAATCTGTTCAAAAACATTATTTTCTCGTTCTTTAAGTGTGACATTCATCTTATTTTTTTCAATTCTTTGTTCAAAAAATATATGTAATTCCTTCACAAAATCATACGGGTTATTATATATCGCTTGTATTACTTTAACTGGACGATATACAATAAGTGCCTTAATAATTGAATATTTCATTAAATCAACATCAACCAACCAAGAATTATGATAGTCCATGAATAACTGATTGATAACATACTCAATTTTACTAAACACAGAAAAATAAACTATAATTTCATTGCTATATATTGAAAGTAAATCTTCATAAAACTCTATTGTATGTTTATTTATCGAAGCAAATCCATACTGTAAACTTTTCTGCTTCATGGTTGTACTTTTTAACTCCCCATTTACTTTTCTTTCCTCATATTTTGTTTCAAAATCATGATATCTTTTACAAATCTTAACCTCGTTTTCTTCATTCCATCCCACAATAGCTGTGGTAAAATTATCATAATAATTATTAGCCGTTATCGTATTATAATTTATCTTTCGATTGTGTTCTGTTTCATCATAAAAGAAACAATATTTCATTTTGTTACCTCTTTAACATTCATCTTTAAATATATCTAAAAGAATATCATAAGACAGCATCTTTTACCATAGAATACCAATATATTTGTTCATACCTTTATGGTCATAGTATAAACTCTGCTCTTAATTGAAAATATATAAAGATTACCATTTTAGGAATAAAGTAAAATCCTACTTCTTATCATTTCAATTTGTTTCAAT
>CAJTTT010000097.1 GCA_910579285.1 uncultured Lachnospiraceae bacterium
TCCCGGAATAAGCCCGGCATCAGTCTCTTCCTGGAAGCGCCCAGCGCCATCAGGATGCCCAGCTGTCTTGATTTATGCCGGAAAAAGAGGCCGGCGGCATAGATGGTAAACACAACGCAGCCGATCAATGTCAGTATAAAGATAGCGTTCATCTGCTTGCGGCTGTCCCCGCCCGGCGGAAAAGTGGTCTGTACCGTCGGCGACAGCATCATGCCCGAGTAGGCGGAAATGATCATCAATGCGGTAAAATTACAGAACAGATACAGATGCGCGTGCTTCCGGTCCGCCCGCTGCAGCCTCTGCTCCATTTTTTTCATGGTTAAAGTCTGTGACATATCAATACCTCCGAATTATTCAGTCATCTCTTTGATCGCAATAAGCAGCTGGTCCTGAAACTGTCCGCGCTCACCCTGCCGCTCCAGCTGGCGGTAGATGGAACCGTCTTTTAAAAGGATCACGCGGTCGCAGAAGGAAGCGGCAAAGCTGTCGTGGGTTACCATAAAGATCGTAGCGTCCATGCGTTTCTTTACCTCCCCGAAGCTTTCGATCACGGCGCGGCTGGACTTGGAATCCAGATTGCCGGTAGGTTCGTCTGCAAGGATGATCAGGGGATTGTTGATCAGGCTGCGCGCCACGGCCGCCCGTTGTTTCTCGCCGCCGGAGATCTCGGCCGGGTATTTGGCTGCGATATGCTGGATGCCGAAAAGAGCCGTCAGCCTGTCGGTAAGCTCCTCCGCGTCCCCGGACACTTCGCCCTGTACGATCCGCGGCACCAGAATATTTTCACGGATGGTCAGACCGTCTAAGAGCATGAAATCCTGAAAGACAAAACCGAGCTGCGTATTCCGAAAGTGCGCCAGTCCGGCATCGTCAAGGCCCGCCAGATTAGTGCCGCCAATGGTGATCTCTCCCTTATCGAAGGGGATATAGCAGGAAATACAGTTGAGAAGAGTGGTCTTTCCCGAGCCGGAAGGTCCCATGACAGCCACGAATTCCCCCTTTTCCACACAGAAATCGACACCGTTTAATACCTGATATTTGTTCTTTCCCGTCTGATAGGATTTGTAGAGATTTTTGACATATAACATATAGATACCTCGCTTTCTTTTACTCTGCTAAAAGAATAGCACGCGGCATACCGGTCCGGTCTGCAGGGTGTCAAAAACGGCGGGCCTGATTGTCATTTTTGGAGAGCGGAAGCAGGTTTTGTAAAGTTTGGTGGTATTCTCTGTAAAGTTTGGAGCAGAGGAAAAGAGTGGACGTGTACTTTGGGGATTGGGTTATGGTAAGATGTAGACACGGGAAATGGTTCCCCGGGTGATGCTATATGACGTGACGGGAACAGGGACTTGCCTGGACGTGGCAAATCCCGGATTGTTACAGAACGATATGACTGACCGGATCTTCATGGAAGAGGGAGGAGAATTGCATGTTACGGATCGCGATATGTGACGATGAGGCGGATGCGAGAGACGCGCTGCGTTTTCAGCTGGAAAAGGCACTTATGGAGAAGTCGGAAGAGATCGTATATGAGTTTTCCGCCGGAAGTAATGCCGTATCGTGGCTTGGAAAGCATCCGGGAGAGGTGGATTTACTTTTTCTGGATATTGAGATGAAGGGTTTAAACGGCATGGAGACGGCAAAGCAGATCAGGACATTTGATGAGCAGATCATGATTGTTTTTCTGACGGGCTACAGCGAGTTTGTATTTGAGGGCTACAGTGTGGGTGCGCTGGATTACATGCTCAAACCGGTCACGGCGCAGAAGCTGATGGAAGTGCTTTGCCGGGTGCGGACGCGATTGGAGCAGGAGGAAGATAAGGCTTTTTCTTTCAAAAATGCGGACGGAACGTGGCGGTTTTTGCTGCAGGATATCCTCTGTTTCTGTTCCGATAAACGTATAGTCACGCTGGTAACAGAGCAGGGGGAATATTATTTCTATGCGAAGCTGGACG
>CAJTTT010000098.1:0-224 GCA_910579285.1 uncultured Lachnospiraceae bacterium
CTGGATGCCCGCTATAAACAGCAGGTGCAGGCAGCCGCATAAACCAGGTTTCCTGTTTCTGGATTCTTTCAGGCCTGTTTTCCGACAGGCTTTAAAGTCATGCACATTTTTATTCTTTATGCTCTCTGGACTGCTCAAGCCCCACAATCATCCATCCCTTATCCCTCTCATTTCTGAAAGTCAACCCTTTCCTGCTTATTCTCTATTGAGTTTCCGTGAGTGCT
>CAJTTT010000098.1:234-1920 GCA_910579285.1 uncultured Lachnospiraceae bacterium
AAAAGCCCCTTTTCGTGGGGAGGCAGAATAAACGCATGAACGGAATAAAGGAACATATCCCCCATTTATTTTACCAGTTCGTCAATTGCATCCAGCATATCGTTATCGTATAATACTTTCAAGACAGATAAGATAACAGGCATTTCCCTTTCCAGGTTCCGTCCTATTTTTGCTCGGATCCGTTTCATGCTCCTGTTATAGTACACTTTTAACAACTTCATAATGAACATCACAAACCTCCTGATCAGCCCAAGGTTATGGATCCCATTCTTCTCTTTCGAACGCAGCCTGTCCTCCCTGAATACGATGTCCAGCACCCAGTGCAGGCCGTTCTCGATATGCCAGTGCCTGCGCACCGCTATCCCAAACAGCTCCGCTATCGGTTTGATGCTGCACAGATAGTATCGTTCTTCTACTGTGGTTTCTCCCGTCTCTTTTCTGCTTATGCTCTTCCTTTCATATCCTATGGACTGCAGTTTTTCCCACTCTTTCCTGTCTTCAAACCATTCCAGGCCGTCTGTGATGAAGTATTCCCTTGTGACCGTTTCATAGGTTCTCGTTTCCTCTTCCCTGAAATACTGCCCCTCTTTTTTCTTGATTTTTTCCAGCAGTTCTTCACAGGCAAAGTATTCTTTCACCTCCCGCCATACGGTCCCATGGTTTCCCTTCAGGGCAAGGCAGTAATCACCCCGGGCCTGCTTTATGATCGCTTCCGCTGTCGCTTTCTGCGCATTCATGGCATCCGCAGTCACGATACAGCCCCTGCAGTCGATCTGCTTCATCACTTTCTGCATTTTGGGGATTTCATTGCTCTTCTCATCAATCCGGGTGGAGGAAAGGCTGATCCCCCATTCGGTGGACATTACGTTAAACTCCTGGAGGTTGCGCCTTTCTGCGGCATCTTCACTCTTCTTTTTGCCGGTATTGTGGGTTTCCTTCCCGTCTGCCGCTATCACATCCCGGATATAACAGTCCAGTTCCTCATTTTTGTATAGATACTCATCCAGCCTTTTCCCTGCCGCAGTGACCATCTGTGCCAGTATGTTTACCAGCATGTCCTGCACTTCCTCAGGGCGGAGGATGAAAAAGACCCTCTGTATGGTATCATGGGAAGGGATCCCGTTCGCCAGCTCCAGGTATTTTTCCAGTGTCTGCCTTTCATCCACTGCAAAATCGGCAATTTCCGTCCATTCATCATTTCCGGCAAGGACGGCGAAGAAAACAATTCCTATAATGTCTTTCAGAGAATGCCTTACTTTAACCTGCTGCCTGCTGTCGGTAAGCTGGCCTGCCTGGGACAGGTATTCTTCCATGAACAACCTGTCCAGCCCTTCCACCCCGAGCCCTCTGAGTTCTTCTACCGTAATATGGATGGTTTCTGATAATTTCTGAAGCTTGGTGTCTGTCTTTGGCATATCTGTCCTGTGGCTCCTTCCCCATGTAAATGTGATAATTCCAGACATAGTATACACTATTTCTGTCAGCCAGTGAGAAGGATTTTGAAAAAAGTGTGTTTGTAAATCTGCACAATTTTTGTGGCTGATATGCCGTTATATTCATTCATGCGTTTATTCTGTTTTATAACATATGCCGTTTTTTTAATTTATATTATATCTATATTTAGCCATGGTATCGGGTGGTATTGGTGGTATCCGTCCCACTCACACCACCCTTACCATTGTCCGC
>CAJTTT010000099.1 GCA_910579285.1 uncultured Lachnospiraceae bacterium
CGATAACAACACCTCCGATAATGTAGGAGATTCCGCCAAAACGCTGGCTTGAGTGTGTGAAGAAAACTCTGTAAATAATTAAATCTTCTATGATAATGAATAGGCGGAAGGCTCATTTTGATGCTTTCCGCCTTGCTTTATATATAACAGTGAAAAGATTGTATGTCAAGAGCACAGGCTATGGTCTGCCTGTGGCTTTTATCAGATCGTTCCCTATTCAGGAAGCCGTCCCTCATACATGATACTCAATTCTCCATAAACCTGAGCCCAGTTGCGGATGGTTGTGGTCCATTTTTTCGTGGCCTCAAACGTGGAAAGATACAGTGCCTTTAGCAGTGATGTATCACTCGGGAATACGCTCCTCTGGCGGTTCAGCTTACGGTAAGTGGCATTCAGTGATTCTATGGAATTTGTCGTATATATGACCTTCCTGACGGCTGCTGAAAACTTAAAAATAGGGGAAACAGCATCCCAGTTATCATACCAGCGTTTCATCGAATTGGGGTATCTGGGAGTCCATTTTTCATTGGCCCTGTCCAGTGCTTCCCGGGCTTTTGCCTCGTCAGGTGCATGATAGATTGTTTTAAGATCTGCCGCAAAAGCCTTCCGATCCTTGTCAGGAACGTATTTTAACGTATTTCTTACCTGATGGACAATGCACCGCTGATATTCAGTTTTAGGAAATGCTGTAGGGATTGCCTCCTTGATTCCTGTAAGGCCATCTGCGCAGATGATAAGGATATCTTTTACCCCGCGGTTCTTTAATTCGTTTAATACGGAAAGCCAGTACTTGGCACTCTCATTATCTCCAACACTGATGGAGAGTACTTCCTTTCTGCCCTCTGTATTGATTCCCAGGATCACATATGTGGCCAGTTTCCGGATCACACCATTGTCACGGACAGAGTAATGGATTGCGTCAATGTAAAGGATGGGATAAATCTCATAAAGCGGCCGGTTCTGCCAATCCTCAATCTGGGGCAGAAGTTTATCTGTCACATCAGATATGAACCCCTCTGATGTTTCAAAACCATAAATATCCTCAATTGTTTCCGAAATCTGACGGGTGGTCATGCCTTTCGCGTACATAGAGATGATTTTCTGGTCAATGTCAGAGATATCTTTCTGGCGTTTTTGTACTATCTTGCGATCAAAAGTAGATTTACGGTCCTGTGGCACTTCGATTTCCATTGTCCCATAGCTGCTGTTAACACGTTTTGGTTTGTAACCGTTGCGGTAATCGTCACTGTCAGAGCGCTCCGATTTTTCATAACCAAGGTGATCATCCATTTCTGCTTCCATCATTTCTTTGATAGTGCCGCCCAACAGGTCTTTCAGGGCATCCTGGATATCTTCAGCCGTCTGGATATCGTATTCTTCCAAAAGCTGATGAATGATGTTTCTCTTTCCTTCGGTCATTTGTACTTTGTGAACGGGTTTCTTTTCTCTTGCCATAATAACAGGCCTCCTATGATTTAGATTTTATCATAGAAGACCTGTTGTCTAATACCTATTTACAGAAAAACTTTCACAGACTCAGATTAGTTGACACATTTTCCTCAAGGATTTTGTATCCTATGCTGCTTCTTTCAGGGAATCATAGTATCGCTGCCGTTTTATCATGGGAGGAAGACCTCCATTAGAGGAACAGATCCTCCGGTTATTCCAATAGCTGATGAAATATCTCCAGATGAGGGTTTTCAGTTCATCCGTGCTCATCTTCTCTGTATCGTAACGGTCATAGAGCAGTTCAGATTTCATTCTGGCCCACATGCTCTCGCAGCGGGCGTTATCATGGCATCTGCCGCCTGCACTGTTCATGCTCTGCCGTATGCCAT
>CAJTTT010000100.1:0-460 GCA_910579285.1 uncultured Lachnospiraceae bacterium
CTGCGGAGGGAGGAACGGCGTTCTTCGCCGCGCCTTCCTCCGCTTTTTCTTTTTGACGCTATTTACTTTCGTGCTACAATCATGTATAATAGTAGCACGAAAGGAAGTGAGGGCATGACACAGTTTGAACAGCTGGACACGATTTTAGAGGGACAACACGGTATGCTCCAAACATCAGAGGTGGTGAAACGGGGAATTCCAAAATCCGTTTTTTACAACTATGTGAAGGAAAAAGAATTGGAACAGGCGGCACATGGGGTTTATGTATCGCCGGATGCCTGGGTCGATGGGATGTACCTGCTCCATTTACGATGCAGCCAGGGGATTTTTTCCCATGAAACGGCGCTGTTTTTCCATGATCTGACCGACCGGGAGCCTTCCCCCTATTCCATTACCGTCAGACGGGGATACAGCACGACCAGATTGAAAGCGGACGGGATTTTGGTCTACACCATAAAAC
>CAJTTT010000100.1:470-994 GCA_910579285.1 uncultured Lachnospiraceae bacterium
GGTTTTACGAAAGGAGTGGACTGCTATGATGTCATTTGAACAGGTGATAGACATTTTTGGGGACTATCTGGCATTGGATACAGAAATGGAAGTCTGCAAAAGCCGGTATGGGTATATCCGGGTGGAGTTTCATGGGACAGGGGAATTACCCGGCTATTGCAGCGGCATGGTCTGCCGTACCCCAAAGGAGCTTTTTGACCTTCTGCTTTCCGATTATGAAAGCTATCTGGAAATCCAGCGGACAAAAGGACGCAGAGATGTGACGGAGGAAGATAAAAACGAAATTACCGCACTGTGCCAATCCCGTTTGGAGAAGTGGGAAAAAGGAAACGCCAGATAGCTTTGGCGATTTACTTTTGGCATGAAACAGGATAATCCGATATAAAAATGTTGAATAAAAAGAAACAAGCGGTCTGCGTATGCAGACCGTTTTGTTATGGAGGGAGGATTCCATCATGGCAACCACACGCATCATGCCGCTGCACATCGGCAAGGGCCGCACCGAAAGCCAGGCGGTCAGTGAC
>CAJTTT010000100.1:1103-1411 GCA_910579285.1 uncultured Lachnospiraceae bacterium
AAAAGACAGATAACGGCAGGCTCGTCACCGGCTTTGCGTGTGACAGCCGGGTAGCCGACGCCGAGTTTCTGCTGGCAAAACGGGAGTACATTTCCACCACCGGACGGGTACGGGGCGCGGACGATGTGCTGGCCTACCATGTCCGGCAGTCCTTTGTCCCCGGCGAGATTACCCCGGAAGAAGCCAACCGGCTGGGCGTGGAGTTTGCCAAACGGTTCACCAAGGGAAACCACGCCTTTGTGGTCTGCACCCATATCGACAAATCCCATATCCATAACCACATCATCTGGAACGCGGTCAATCTGAAC
>CAJTTT010000101.1:0-245 GCA_910579285.1 uncultured Lachnospiraceae bacterium
CGTGGAAACCGGACAGTTATGGATTTGGTGACAGCGCATACTGGATGGAGCTGCAGGAAAGGATGCGCGCCAATGGGTTTGAAATGAATCTTGTTGAGGATTACTGCCAGCATTATTGCATCGTAGATCGGGAAGTGGTCTGGTATGGGAGCATGAATTTTCTGGGAAAGGAAGACAGTGAAGACAATCTGATGCGCGTGTGCAGTAATGAGATTGCTGCGGAATTGCTGGAGCTTACGTTTGGG
>CAJTTT010000101.1:255-526 GCA_910579285.1 uncultured Lachnospiraceae bacterium
ATTCAGACCACTTGATACAAAAAGTGGTCTGATGGGATTTCCTTGTGTAGTGCCGGCTTATGATGATAAGGTATACTTAAGCATCTGATAGGCGGCATGTTTTTTTGCATATTTTTTAGAAGATGCTTCTGCAAAAAAGTGTTTGGATATCTCTTTTATGTGGCAAGTGCATTGCCAGACAGGGTTGTCATTATTATCATATTTTTGTGCAAAATCGTAAAAAGGTATAGAAAAATAGCCTCTTCTCGCCAGTATCTCCAGTTGGCTTATG
>CAJTTT010000101.1:555-776 GCA_910579285.1 uncultured Lachnospiraceae bacterium
ATTAAGTTCATCTAATTTTAGTTGGCAAGTAAATTTTGTTTCTGACTTATCATTCTTTGAGGACATTACATGAGCAAGGGTAGTAAGCCCTGTTGGGAAATAGTTTTCAAAATAATACTGTGGAATCGTCCCATATCTTTTCAAAGTCCATTCCTGTATAAGTCCGACATAATTAGCCTCCGAATCCTCATCAAAATAACTGTCGGGATTAAGCATAATTT
>CAJTTT010000101.1:799-1272 GCA_910579285.1 uncultured Lachnospiraceae bacterium
GTTATGCAGCGGAAACTTTCATTTCAATAACTGTCGGAATTAAGCATAATTTCAATAACATCTTGAAGCGATTCCATATTCCAGTTGGAATCCAATGCCACTGCGCCGATAATTGCTTCAAATAGATCTTCTTTAACAGACATTTCCTGATTGATATTTTTTTGTATATCACCATTTCCCATAATGAGATAATCAGCAAGATCTAAGTTGGTAATTCTGTCTGCAAGGGTTTTCTTTTGAACCAGTTTTTTCTTCAGTTCTGTTAATTCGGCTTCATTTTTATCACATGAAAATTCGTCAAATTCTTTGTAATCTCTGATAAAGCATCCGTATTTTTCTGCCAGAAGTTTTACCACAATGAGATCTAGTACCTTGTCGCCGATAAATTCTAATACCTCGTTATCCTCTCCGCCGTATTCTTTTGCATAGGAGCGTCTGACGAATGCTTGCTGCAACAGAGCAGAATTTTGAAA
>CAJTTT010000102.1 GCA_910579285.1 uncultured Lachnospiraceae bacterium
CGTGTATACGCCGCCTGCCTGGAAGATTGCCGAAGCCGTTCTGCGCAGGCATATGAGATTTTCTTATATTCCGTCCCATATCCAGAAATTCCGGGACACGGATGTCCCGGAAAGCCCGAAATGAGCCCGGATGGCGAATAGAGGGCGGTTTCGTCCGCGCTTCCCAGCCAATGCCGGAATATTTAGAAAATCCATATGGCGGAGCCCGACGCGAGGTGATCTTCCGGGCAGGCGGTTCTCAGCTTATGTAAGGCATTTCCATGCCATCCATTTATTCAGAGGCTGTATCATCCGGCCGTCTGATTTTGAACTTATAAAATAATGCTTCATGTCATTGTCCTTTTTGAGGGAATCCCTTAAACCAGTTCTATGTATCATTTCTCCTTATATTTCAGTTTCATCCGTCATGTTATTCCAAGCCATCAACGGATCTGTGTGATATGTACTAAGTAGGGCAGTAGGAACTACTGTCTGCATCCCTATTCGCTTCTCAGGGCCTTTCGCCCAGGTTACGGATCATGTATCTTGCGGCATCCCATAATTAAGCCTGTGGGCTGCCGTGTCTTGTCAGCCTCTCGCACGGCATATCTGGAAATCACACTTTCCCTGTTACATATACCGTGTCGGGATTACCATTTTCACACAGGCAGGCTGTGTTTAGTGCATCATGGATTTGCCATGATGATACCTTTCCAGGCTTACGGCTTCCCCCGATATTCGACATGTTCCGGATAAAAATCCGGGGAGCAGTCTTCCCGATGAGCAGCATCAAATCGAAGAACATCTCTCTTCAGCCATATGGCATGATGATATGGCCTTATGTAGAAGGGCCTGTAAACTATGACATGTAACGTTACGTTAACCCTGCTCCCTTGGCGCCGGCGACAGCGCCGCCGATTGTGCCTCCGACGGCACCAAGCGTCCCTAAAACACCAAGCTTGTCGGTAATGAAGTCCAGCAAGCTCACCGCGCCGTTCCCGAAATTCAAAACTCCCTTTAACAGGCCGTCGCCCGCAAGCGTGTCCGCGAACTGCTGGAAAGATGCTTCCAGACGGTCAAGGGAATACTGGATGCCCTGTTCATATTTTTCCTGTGCTTTTAGTGCGGCTTCGGAAGATTTCCCCATTGACTGGTAGGCGTCTTCAATCCGGGAGACATTGTCCAGCACAGAGCCGAGGGCGTCTCCCTGGGAACCGGCCAGGGCATCCAGGAGCCCGCCCTGTTCGGATTCGGAGAGGTTCTGCCATTCCTGCCCGATCCCCACAA
>CAJTTT010000103.1 GCA_910579285.1 uncultured Lachnospiraceae bacterium
CCCAAAATGCGTCCGGTAGACGGCATGGTGGAACGCGTGGGCCTTGACTCCGAGGATTATCACAATGTACACTCTTACTTTGCCCTGCAGCGGCACGGCGCCCTCATTCGTGACACGCTTTCCTGGGAGGAATACTGGCGCTGGGACAATGACGACATGATCGCCGCAGTCTATTACAGTAAGGAACATAAACCGCTTGGTTATGTGGTCTATTATATCGCCAATGAGATTTTTCATATTAAGGAAATGGTCTATCTGAATATCGAGGCCAACTACGGCCTCTGGAACTATATCAGCGCCCATTTTTCCATGATTACACAGGTGCAGGGCGACAATTATTCCGGTGAGCCTATGGCCTATCTGTTCGAAGACAGCGAGATCACGGAGACAATCTCGCCCTACATCATGGCGCGGATCATAGACGTCCGGGAATTCCTTGCCGAATATCCCTTCCAGATCCAGCCCGAAGACCTCAAACTGCACTTTCTCGTACATGATGAAATGGCTCCCTGGAACGAAGGAGATTACATGGTTTCCTGGCATGAGGGCAAAACCATCTGTGAACAGGTTGACAACAACCAGTCCATCAATGTTGTGGAGCTGTCCGTCAACACCCTTACCACTATGCTGATGGGCTATAAGAGGCCTTCCTACCTCTACGAACACGAAAAGATCAAGACCGAGTATTACATGCTGACATGGCTGGAACGCCTGATTCCGGTTGAGAAAGCGTATTTTTCGGATTATTTCTGATAAAAATTAAGACGTCTCAACATAGTTGAGACAAAAGCATCGCAGAAATGGAGAAAACTATGAAAGGTATCTACTATGATGGAAAAGATGCACTTTACCGTGAGGATATCCCCATGCCCGTACAAAAAGCAGGAGAAAGCCTTGTGAAGATCCGTATGTGTGCTGTCTGCAATACGGACAAGGAGGTCCGAAAAGGCTACCGCCCCGACTTCCGGGGTGTGATGGGACATGAATTTGTGGGCGAAGTGCTGGACTCTCCTGTAAAAGACCTGCTCAAAAAGAGAGTGGTGGGAGAACTCAATGCCGCCTGCGGGAAATGCATCTACTGTAAGACAGGACGCCCCACCCACTGTGACAGCCGCAGAGTTCTTGGCATGTCAGATAAAGACGGTGCGTTTGCGGAGTATATGAC
>CAJTTT010000104.1 GCA_910579285.1 uncultured Lachnospiraceae bacterium
CTGTAACAGCCGCAGGGTTCTTGGCATGTCGAACAAGGACGGAGCGTTTGCGGAATATATGACCATTGACACGGGACTTCTCCACGTGGTTCCGGACGGCCTTGCGGATGAGATTGCGGTTTTTACAGAGCCTCTTGCGGCGGCTCTCGAGATTCTCACGCAGATTCATATTTCTCCTGACAAAAATGCGGCGGTTCTGGGAGACGGACGACTGGCCCTTCTGACAGCCCAGGTACTGGCGCTTACCGGGATTGACCTTACAGTGATAGGAAAACACCCGGAAAAACTGGAACTGTTTAAGCCTTTTGCAAAAGTGGTCACCCAGGGGGAGCGGGAAGGCTACGAGTATGTGGCCGAGTGTACGGGTTCCGAGACCGGACTTCCCAGCGCCCTGGAACTGGTACGGAAAAAGGGAACTGTCATCTTAAAGAGTACCTATGCCGGAAAACTCAGTCTGGATATGAGCATGGTGGCCGTGAACGAAATCACTATTGTGGGAAGCAGATGCGGCCCCTTCGAACCGGCGCTCAAACTGCTTTTGGAGGGAAAGGTGAAGCTGCCGCCCATCGAGCTGTATGATCTGATGGACTTTGAAAAGGCCTTTGCGTCAAGAGCATTTAAGGCAGGGTTTACAGTATAGGAAATACCTTTCCCTAAAATATCTGAATCAGTTAAATTTTACCGCAGATAGTAAACCCTGCAGTACTTCTCCTCAAAGACAGGCTCTACCCCGGCATACTTCTCTGCACTGCTGCCGCTCACCCTGCCGATCTGCGCCTCCGCGTCTGCTACGTCCGCAACATAGACCACCAGCGCTTTCGCCTCTTCGATCCGCTCCTCCGTTATTTTCTCCACGCTGTCCGCAGCGGCAAAATAAACCTCCGGATAGACGAACAGTTCATTCGCCACATCCCAGATACACCATTCCGCCCCCGGCTCATACAGATAGAGTACCGGCGTGTTCTCCTGCTCCCGCTCCTTTGCGAACGCCAGCTGTTTTCTGTCCTCCGGATAAAGAAACACCACTTTTCCAGACAGCAGACCCGCCAGATCAAGCAGCAGGCAGGCCGCCCCCAATGCTATACAGAGAG
>CAJTTT010000105.1 GCA_910579285.1 uncultured Lachnospiraceae bacterium
TGATCAGGAGGAACGGCTTTACACTATCGCCGGTGCGGAGGATATCTACGATGACGTGAAGGAACCGACCCCGCCGATGAAGCGGGAGATCGTTGCCGAATATCTGTATGCGCTGGACGGCTTCGAGAGTTATTTGGAGTTAAAGGAAGAACAGGCGGACAAGCCCTATTACATCCCGGAAAAGGACGAATTACTTAAATACCAGGATGATTTTTACTCGGAAGAGACAAAAGAGTTTCTGGACCTTGGAGCATATCTGAGAAACGTGCTGAAGCTGAAGCGGGCTGATGATGTGCTTTCCGACCTTCAACTCGGGGCTCGCTGCGGGAACAGCGAACCGCAGATGATCATCAGCGATGTAGAGCGTCTGGCCGGCAGAGGCTGCTTTCACTCCCTGGAACAGCTTAACGAGTTTTTCCAATATTATTTTGCTATGTACAACAGTACGCGAGTCCCCTCGAATCGGGGCTTCACACCCAATGAGATTCAGGAGCGCATGGGCGGAGAACGGCCCGGCTCCCTTGAATTTGGCCCCAATATCAGTCGGGCGCTTCAAGCAGGGAAATTGGACGCTGGTAAACTGCGTCAGGGAATTTTTGACGCGGATATTCCGGTTCCTTGGAAGACATTACAGCGGGTAGAGCAGAAGAAACCGGGGCGCAATGACCCATGCCCGTGTGGAAGCGGAAAAAAATATAAGCGATGCTGCGGCAGATAGCGATATGCCGTCATAAAGATCTGTGCACACCTCATTGGCACTCTCAACGGCGTCAATTACCTGCTTCAAATTTATTGTCATAGCGACGGCTCCTTTGTTCAGGTCCGATAAATGTCAGCACAATTTTATCCGGCAGTTTATCATTGTGGTGTATTCTGAAATGCTCAACCGCCCGCATCGCAAATCTATGGCTGAGTATGGTATCCCATTCCGCCAGCAGAAGGATTTCCGTTGTATCATCTTTGAAATTATAGCTGAGTGCGCCCCATTTGCCGCCGCAGTCTGCAAGATATTTGTAGACTGCGACGGTTATTTTTCTGCCACGCTTCCGCTGGGACTTTAAGCGTATGGCAGTCT
>CAJTTT010000106.1 GCA_910579285.1 uncultured Lachnospiraceae bacterium
GTTCTGGCCCTATAAGGGCCTGTTACCGGCACTGGAGTCTAAAGACTCATCGAATGGTTCGCCAGCCGCAACTTCATTTACCCGCTAAGCCCTAAAGGGCTTTTCTTATTTGCTTTGTTTTACCGGCTCACCCGTGAACGGGTCTATATACTCTTTGAGTGTCATTTGGTCGTATTCCAGATCCTCTTTTAGCTGATTCTGAATATACTCCTGTATTTTCTTTGCATTTTTTCCTACAGTATCTACATAATAGCCTCTACACCAAAAATGCCGGTTCCCATACTTGTATTTCAGATTTGCATGCCTCTCAAATATCATTAGCGTACTTTTTCCTTTTAGATACCCTACAAAACTCGATACTGCTATGTTTGGTGGTATCTCCACCAGCATATGCACATGGTCTGGGCATATTTCTGCCTCTACTATTTTCACGCCTTTTCTTTTACATAGTGCACTTAAGATATTTGCTACATCCTGTTTTAACTGTCCATACACTATTTTTCTCCTGAATTTTGGCGCAAACACTATATGGTACTTACAATTCCACTTTGTGTGTGATAAACTATTTACATCCATTTTGGATACCTCCTTTGTTTTAGTACGGTTGGCGAACCTATACTAAATATAACACTGGAGGTTTTTTACTGTAAGCTAAAGCGGCTGTTGTCACACCTGCATAGCAGGTGGTTTTTTTAATTGCCATACAAAAAAACGGGGCGGGCACAAACAGTGCCACGCCCCCAGACGCTTGATACGCCAAACCTAATCGGCATTCTGATAGATTATGCTATTTAAAGTGACGGTGATCTGTTCCGGCTGGAACGGTTTTGTAACAAAAGCGTCTGCCCCATGCTCCATTGCCATATGGCGGATATCAGCAGAATTATCGGCCGTAACCATAATGACTTTTACATGCGGATAAGCCTCTTTGATCCGTTGTAAGACCTCTATGCCGTCCTCATTCGGAAGATGGACATCTAAAAACACGGCATATGGAGTGCTTACTCGCATTTTCTGTAATAGTTCTGTGCCGTTTTCAAAAATACCGGTACAGAGA
>CAJTTT010000107.1 GCA_910579285.1 uncultured Lachnospiraceae bacterium
TGATTATGGAATTGACCTATACGAAAGTAGGAGACTACTACATCCCTGACCTTGCCCTTGACGATGACACTGAGTACAAAATCGGCGTATATGGCCGGATGCGTGAGAAGTTCCTAAAAGAGCATCACCCTGGCGTTTACAATCGGATGGTTCTGTTTGGTGAACTGTGGAAACATCTCGCTGAAATTGATGCCGCCTGCCATGAGCGCATAGATTTTCTTATATCGGTCATGGCGAAACAGGAGGGCGTGACCGAATCCTCAAAAGCATCCAATCAGATGGAATGGGTAGGACGTATGAATAATATCCGTAACCGGGCAGAGGAAATCGTCCTCCGTGAACTGGTCTACACATAAGAAGCACAACAGGGAGTATGACTGCGCTTACCGCAGCCATACTCCTTGTTTTTTTGCTATACAATTCAGACGGAATATGGTATATTTTGATAGACCACCATCCGCCAAGGAAGTGTTCAACGGGGACGTCAGTATGATTTAGCTGATTGATCTTGAGAGCCGAACGCTCTCTTTGCTCAATTCGTTGACCGCATGGTGGAGTATGACGCGGCAAAACTAGATGAGTTGACTCTGGCCTGCGCCACCACCAGCCATAAGGCGTAGGGACCGGAATAGCCCATTGCTACCATGCCTGTGCTGATAGCTCACAATGTGATGCTGCAACGGAATATGCTCTACGTAGGCATTACCAGAGAAAGAACCCAAAATGGAACAGAAAGGAATGGGAGCGGCTTATGGGAAAACGGAAACGAGCGCCGGGGGAGGAATATAACCCTCGCCTGAAAGCGCTGATCCTGCAGGTTGTCGATAACCAGATTGCCGGTCTGGATGAAACCGGACAGCCTGTGACAACGACAATAACAGATGAACCCGATTATGTGAAGCACACCTTTGAGC
>CAJTTT010000108.1 GCA_910579285.1 uncultured Lachnospiraceae bacterium
CCCTTCCATCAGCCAGCGAAACTGCTTCTGCGTCAGCTGACGCACTTCCTCTGGATTGCGCGGCCACTGAAAACGGCTTTCGGAAAGTCTCTTATATAACAGGAGCCATCCGTCCCCTTCCCATACAAGCCCCTTAATGCGGTCTGTACGCCTGCCGCAGAACAGATAAAGGGTATCCGGGACATAAGGCCTGTTCCCAGTCTGTGCTTCCACCAGTGCCGCGAGCCGGTCCATTCCCGACCGCAGGTCCGTGTATCCGCAGACGATATAAACGGCCTTGAAACATGTGGCGTCATTCAGCATGCCGCACCGCCTTTAGAACTTCTGCCAGAAGGGGCATGGATGTGGATTCTGTTACATGGATGGAGAACCCTTTTATGGAAATATCCAGCCCGGACTGTGGGGTTCTGCTTTCCTGTTCCCGGCACTGTAAAAGTTCCGGCTCTACAGGAACCACCTGCTGTGCGGGCATTTTCCCCTGGATGGTTTTCAGGCAGGCCTCCCTTACGCGGCGCAGCCGGTAATAATAATTCGCTTTTGTGATGCCATGATGGGCACACCAGGTGACAACGCTCATGCCGGCTGGACGGCTCTGGCAGTCCCGGATCTGAGCAGCCCATTCCTGGAGACGGCACTGCTCAGCCACTATGGTTGTTTCTGAACTCATAGACTTACCTCCTGATATCGGTGTCAAAAGTTGAGGCTTAACTTTTGATACTCATGATAGAAATATAGTCTATTGTCACATATTTATCCTTTACAGTCGAGGTACGCACTATCTACCGTTTACTAAGAATTAGATATGTAAAAGATTTTTGTCAGT
>CAJTTT010000109.1:0-328 GCA_910579285.1 uncultured Lachnospiraceae bacterium
CAGGGAAAGATGGTGATCGATACGGAGGTGATCCTTGCGGCGGCGAATAACCAGTCACTGACATAGAGACAGGAAAGTGCAGAAAATGACGGCAGGAACGTGGAGTTAAGATACGATCCTGTCGTTGTTTCTTATTTGGGTGACGGGGATAATGTGCTGTTGGTGGAGATGAGAATTTGTCGCTCAACAGGATAAAAGCCAAACAGGAAGAGATGGTTGCGCTGATAGCGGAAAACGCAAAGACAGGCGCCTATATGCAGGAGTTTGATGAACGCTACCGCAGGATCGCGGAGGAGATCAATGCCCTGAAAGAAGAACAGGTGGAGGC
>CAJTTT010000109.1:409-769 GCA_910579285.1 uncultured Lachnospiraceae bacterium
GGGATGACAACAGAATAAAAGATGTTGTTCCTGCCGGTCTGTGGTAAGAATAAAATGCCCGTCGGGGACGGGTGTTTTATTGTTGGCACAGGCAGAGAAATGATGGAATGGAGAGGTAGAGATATGGGTTTTGTAATGGGGTTGTTGGTGAGATATGTTGTTTTTACGGCTGCGATTTTTATGGTTGGTGGGATTATGATTTGTTTTTTTGATGAGAAGGAGTAAAAGGGTAAGGTGTAATTGAAACAAATTGAAATGATAAGAAGTAGGATTTTACTTTATTCCTAAAATGGTGATCTTTATACATTTTCAATTAAGAGCAGAGTTTATACTATGACCATAAAGGTATGAACAAATATA
>CAJTTT010000110.1 GCA_910579285.1 uncultured Lachnospiraceae bacterium
CCAGGCTGAACGCCTTCCTGGACTCCGAGCTGGAGCAGGTGCTGTGCTTCGACAGCGCCATTGACGCGGAAGCCTTTGCCTCCCAGAAGTCCGCCATCTTCCTCGTTCTGCCGGAGGAAGACCCCAGCAAGAACTTCATGGCCGGCCTGATGATCCAGACGCTGTCCCGTGAGCTGTTCTCCGTGGCGGACGAGAACGGCGGCAAGCTGCCCAACCGGGTGGTGCTGTTCTGCGATGAGCTGGGCACCATGCCCGCCTTCGATATCCTGCCCCTGTTCAGCGCCGGCCGCTCCCGCAAGCTGACCCTGGTGCCTATCATCCAGTCGCTGGCCCAGTTGGAGAAGAACTACGGCAAGGAGGGCGCGGAGATCATAGTAGACAATACGCAGGATACGATCTTCGGCGGCTTCGCCCCCAACTCCCAGACCGCCGAGGTGCTGTCCAAGGCCCTGGGTAGCCGCACCGTCATGAGCGGTTCGGTGAGCAAGGGCGGCGGGAAAGACAGCGCCAGCCGCTCCCTCCAGATGATGGAGCGGCCTCTCATGACGCCGGATGAGCTGAAGTCCATCCCCAAGGGCCAGTTCGTGGTCATGAAGACAGGGACCCACCCCATGCAGACGAGGCTGAGGCTTTTCCTGGATTGGGGCATTTCCTTCGGTGAGC
>CAJTTT010000111.1 GCA_910579285.1 uncultured Lachnospiraceae bacterium
GCGAACTGTAACCTCAGATGTTTGCAGTATTTACAGGAACAGGGGTTAATGGCGAGTGCGCCGATTGGGTGTAACGATGTGGGGATTGAAAGAAACCTCACCACAAAGAGCGCCGCTGTCCTTGTGCCTTTCTGCACACAGGAGCTTTTCATGCCCGCACCCGCCATTTATTACGGTCTGAACGCACTTAGCAACAACATGATTATGGCAGACCGGAAAAGGCTGCGTACACCAAATGGGGTGATTTTGGGAACGCCGGGAAGCGGCAAGTCTTTTTCCGCAAAGAGGGAGATTTTATCCTGTTTCCTTATCACAAAGGACGATATTATCGTCTGCGATCCAGAGGGCGAGTATTTTCCGTTAGTGCAGGCACTTCATGGGCAGGTGGTAAGGCTTGCCACTAACTCAAAGGATTACCTGAACCCGATGGACATTCAGCTCTCCCATAAGGGGGATAAGGAAGCACTGAAATTAAAGAGCGATTTCCTGATTACCCTGTGCGATCTGATTGCCGGGGGGAAGGACGGTCTGGAAAATGACGAGAAGGGCATCATTGACACCTGTATTAAGCATATCTATGA
>CAJTTT010000112.1:0-251 GCA_910579285.1 uncultured Lachnospiraceae bacterium
CGCCAGTGTTCCGAGGAACGGGGGTATCCGATAGAAACGTTGTGCCAAATCCTCCATGTTTCCAGAGCCGGTTATTACCAGTGGCATGCGGGAAAGCTCAGCCCCCGTGCGGCGGAAAACAAACGCATTGCAGAGCAAGTAGAGGAAATCCACGGGTCAAGTCCAGACAAGGGCTACCGACGCATCCGAGACGATCTGGCACGTTATTACGATACATCGGTAAATGACAAGCGGGTCCGCCGCATCTGTCA
>CAJTTT010000112.1:265-562 GCA_910579285.1 uncultured Lachnospiraceae bacterium
GACCCAAAGCATACGGCGGAAAACATTCTGAACCGCCAATTCCATGCAGACAGGCCCAATGAGAAATGGCTGACGGATGTGACCGAGTTCAAGTATTATATTGGTCCAGTGGTACATAAGGTCTATCTCAGTGCTATCCTGGACCTGTATGACCGTAGAATCGTTGCGGCAGTCATTCGGGATGCAAATGACTGCGCTCTGGTATACGAGACCCTCGACAAAGCCATGACTGACAATCCGGACGCACACCCGCTGTTCCATAGCGACAGGGGCTTCCAATATACAACGCAGGTGTTC
>CAJTTT010000113.1 GCA_910579285.1 uncultured Lachnospiraceae bacterium
AGGTGTGGCAGCACGTCCATAAAAGCGCCGACATTCACGGATACCGGGCCGAGTACGCCACGGCCATCTATAAGGCTCATGCCAGGGCGATAAAAGAGATCCCCTATGACCGGGTAAACCGGGGGACGGGGCGGCGGTATCAGAGCGAGGTATATGTCTGCCGGAAGGACGAAGCCGGGAAGAGACTGGACAAGGAGGCGATGCTGGTGTGCAGCAAGGCCCTCGGTCATAATCGTATAAGCGTTGTGGCTGACAACTATATTCGAGGGCTGTAAGGAGAAAGTGGATGGGCGAATTTGTAAAGAAAACGTTGGTAGGCTATAAGGAGGTGCCGGGAGGACATTCTGATCCAGAGTGTTCCCATGTGATTCTTACCCTGGAAGAGTACGAGAGGCAGCTCCAACGGATTGCTGATGCGGAGCAGGAGACCCGGAGCATAAAGCATGAAGCAGAGGAAACGCTGCGGAGGGTGCGGAGTGATGCGCAGTATAGGATTCAGGCTGCGGAAGCATCGGCGGCGCAAAAGGTAGCCGACATGGAGGGAGAGCT
>CAJTTT010000114.1 GCA_910579285.1 uncultured Lachnospiraceae bacterium
CCGAGACAACAAAGGATAAAATTACGTTAAAGGGCCCCGCGGATTTTGAGATGACGATTCAGGTGGAGCCGCCGGAAACACTTCCCGGGGAAGTGGATGTAACTGGCAAAAAGCAGCTTCAGGTTCCAGAATTTGGTGTGAGTTATGCCTATGGTGTAGCTCCAGATGGGACGGGGGAGGCTATATTACGCGATGTGGCTGGTTTGGCAACAGATTTTGAATCTTGGCTGTCGATTAATCGTTACTGGGATACTGTTCCAAAGGATCAACAGATTCCTGCAGATGCAACGGTCATCGACGCTTTCCGTAATCCAAACGATAATACAAAAGATACGATAGTCATTGGAAATGACAGCGGGTTTCGATTGGAGTTAGAGTGTCCAAGACCAGATAAGACTGACATTATTCTTATAGGTGGCGAAACAATTGACGTGCCCAAGGAAACGCTGATCATCGACGCCACCGGCATCGGTGCAATGGATACCCAGACTGGCGCGAACGAGGGACAGCAGCTTGCCATCCGTATTCCCACGATCT
>CAJTTT010000115.1 GCA_910579285.1 uncultured Lachnospiraceae bacterium
GTACTGCTGCCTGTACGCGATCATATTCACTGGTATCAACTGCAGAGAAGAAATATTCAAAATCAAAAACGTGCACATCTCATTGCTGGCAACACGCTCCCGCTTCTCTTTCCTCCTGCTGGCTTTGCCAATTCCTTCATCGCTTTCATTCCAGTTTGTGTCAAGTTAATGACATGAAGTTTAAAAAATCTTACTCTTTAACATCATTATCATCCGTCAGTATTTGTTTTTTCTACCAGCCTGTTTTGCTGCTTTAGCTGCCATTTTTACTGTTTTTAGGTAAGCGTCCTCAACCGAAGAAATTGTGGCCGCCTGATACTTTTGATATTCTTCTTTTGCTTTTTTCATTGCCTGAGCATGGCTTATTCTGCCACCATCACTGAGTACTTTTCTATTTCCTGACGATAATACCGAATCAAGCTGTTCAACATAATCATTCATGTACATCGGACGATGTTCAATCGCATTAATTTCTGCCAGATCAAAATAACCGGATACCAAATTATTTAGT